>JABDIV010000059.1 GCA_013003555.1 Flavobacteriaceae bacterium | reverse complement strand
TCAACTAACCCAAGCAATTAAATTCTTGAAGACTCTTTGAGTCGCAAAATATTATTAAAAAATATAGTTCAATTAAAAACCTCAACTACAATTAGTTGAGGTTTTATTCTGCTCCCCTCTTGGACTTGAACCAAGACCTACAATGATCTTTCTTCTATCGCTCCTAATCCAAAAAGTGAATATTCCCAGGCGTATAGGGAGCCCCGGAATCTTTTAGTTTCTTCCTAAAAGCGTCAAATTTAATATTCACAAGTTCTTTAGCCTGTGCATATACCGGTTCAAACTCCTCTTTGGCTATAGTATAAGTACTTATATGAGTTTCTGTGGGTGCACCCGTAGAGCTTGATTGTTCATATTGTAAAGAACCAACCCTGCTCGAAATGGACGGTGGTGTACCCTGATCCAAACGACTGGCAAGGCGATCTCCATTGAGTTTTATGCGGATGGCCTTCATTTCCTGATCTAATGCCTTCCATCCTTTCAAAAGGTCTATATGCCCGCCTGGTGCTCGTTTGATCGCTTCTTTCATAAACTTCAGCTCATTCGCCAATTCTGAAAGTGAATTTTGCACACTCCTTACTTTCCCCGAAAGAACATTGACTTCCTGCTGGAATTGGGCCAATGCTTCACGATCATCAGCAGGAAGAACCGTATTTTTAAGCGGAATCACTTTAAAGGAAACAGGTGATGACAGCTGTGTTTCTAACTCATCAACTATTTTAGAAAGGCTGACCGTATAGGTTCCCGGCTCTACAAAAGCCCCTTTACTATCTCCGCCAAATGGATTGTAAAAGGCAGGTTTGCGGAAATCAATCGGCTCTTTTGAGGCATAACGCAAATCCCATTTGACCCTTTTTAATCCTTTTTCAGGGGATGCGAATAGTTTGCGTACAATACTGCCACTGCCGTTGGTTATAGTGAATACCAGTTGCGGGTTCAATTCGTCAGCCTCCTTTTTGAGGGTTTCATAGGTTGGATACGGGTTATTCTTCCCGTCTTTGGTTAACTTCTTTGCAGCTTCTTTCCGCTGGTCTGCCTTGCTGTCTATCGATTCTTTTAAATACCATGTGAAAATAGCCTCAGAACCCAGGTTGTCACCAATGAAAAAATTGTCGCCCATAAAAGCCTTATTGGGCAGCCCTAAAGGATAAGCCATTTCGAATTGAAGAGCATCCCGTACGATAAACAAATTAGCTTCGTCGTCTAATTTTTGGCTTATACCACGTAAACTTGAATAATCATCCAGCACATAGAATCCCCGTCCGAAAGTACCCAATACCAAATCATTATGATCTTCCTGAATAGCAATATCACGTACGGCAATGGTGGGCAGGCCCCCATTTAATTGCTTCCATTCCTGTCCTCCATTATCAGAGAAGAACACACCAAATTCTGTTCCTGTAAACAAAAGGTTCGGATCAACATGGTCTTCTTCAATGGCATAAACAGAACCTCTTTCCGGAAGATTGTTACTGATATTCTTCCAGCTAGTTCCCTTGTTTCTACTTACATACACATAGGGTTTGAAATCGCCATTCTTATGGTTGTTAAAGCAGGCATAAACCACATTTTCATCGTGTTTGGAAGCAAATACAGCATTGACATAGGTTCGATCGGGAACACCAGTTATTCTTGAAGCTTCTCTCCAGGTTTGACCGCCATCATCAGTAATCTGAATTAATCCATCATCAGTGCCTACATATAATAGATTCTCATTTTTAGGCGATTCAGAAAACGCTACGATGGTACCATAAGGCGAAGTGGACTGGTTCTTCATCACGGCATCGATACCCCAAATCCTGCCCATTACCGAGAGCTTGTTGCGGTCTAGATTACGTGTCAGATCATCACTGATTACCGCCCAGCTGTTGCCACGGTCATCACTTCTGAATAACTTATTAGCAGCAAAATAGATCCTGCCCGGTTTATGGCGACTTACCGCTAAAGGCGCATCCCAATTCCAACGATATCTGTTCTCGCCTCTTCTTTCTTTGGGTTGGATGCCTTTTTCTTCTCCACTCAATTTATCGTAGCGGACAAGAACACCGTATTGTGATTGGGCATATACAATATTAGGATTGTCCGGATCAACTTGCGACTCAAACCCATCGCCACCATGCGTAATGAACCAGTCGAAGTTGTTCGGACCATTATCACTCACTGTTCTGGAGGGTCCCCCCAAGCTGAAATTGTCTTGCGTGCCTCCATAAATGTTGTAAAACGGTTTAGCATTGTCTACGGCCACTTTATAAAACTGAGTAACCGGCAAATTCGGTTTAAACGACCAGTGCTTTCCGCCGTCCCAGGATTCGTAAACGCCACCGTCGTTCCCTGAAAGCAAATGCATATTGTTGTTTGGATTGATCCAGATAACGTGGTTATCTATGTGTTTATAGTCTTCACCAACATAATCAAAGGTTCTTCCCCCGTCGCTGGTAACGCGCATCCAGTTATTCATCGCGTAAACACGGTCGGGATCAACAGGATCTGCGATGATCTCCTGGTAATAATTTCCACTGGTGGCATAGCTGCTTCGCTTTTCCCAGGAAGCGCCTCGATTGGTGGAAATGAAGAATCCACCTTTCCCTTCGGCAGCTTCTACAATGGCATATATGTACTCTGGGTTGGAAGGGGAAATCGCTAACCCAATTCTTCCAAGCATGGTTGAAGGTAATCCCTTCTCAATCTTTTTCCAGGTTTTTCCACCGTCCTCCGATTTATGTAAGCCCGAACCTGGCCCTCCCCCAATATAGGTAAATACATGACGTCTTCTCTGGAAGGTTGACGCATACAAGACTTCCGGATTACGGGAGTCGATCACCACATCATTAACGCCGGTGTGCTCGTCAACAGTAAGTAAGGCCTCCCAGGTTTTCCCACCATCTTCTGATTTGTATAGGCCCCGATCGCCACCGGCACTCCATAGCGGACCAATGGCTGCAACATAAACAACATCTGAGTTATCTGGATGGATGATAATCTTTCCAATGTGTTCAGAGTTTTTCAAGCCCATATGTTCCCAACTTTTACCGCCATCAAGGGACTTATAAATACCATCTCCATAGGCAACGCTACGCTGGTTATTGTTCTCACCTGTTCCTACCCAAACGATATTCGAATTATTGGGGTCAAGCGTAATGCAACCAATAGAGTAGCTACCCTGACCATCGAAAATGGGATGATATGTATTACCTGCATTTATGGTTTTCCATACCCCACCCGAAGATGTGGCCACGTAATACTCATTGAAGTTATCAGGATTGACCGCTAAATCTGAAATTCGACCAGAAGTGAGTGCAGGGCCTAAACTTCTGAATTTCAATCCAGACATGTCAGTCTTCTCTAAGATCGATTTGGTGGTTTCTGAAGTTGATTTCTTTTTTGGCTGTGCCTTAAGAGGAAGCGTGCACAGCATGATCAATAGCAGCAATATATTTTTCATATTAAATTAGAATGATTGGTAAATTAATTTACCGGGAAAGTTATCAATTTTTCCTTTTCTAATCAGGAAGAAAAACTAAAAACTATTAACGATAATAACATGAAAATGAATCTACGGATAACGCTGATAATATTACTTTACCTGGTAACAAAGGTTAGCCATCCGTTTGTTGTGAACAACTTGCTGAAATAGCCGATGGAGCTGTTTAAAAATCTTTTAGGCGCCTTGCAGAAGTGATTTAATCAAAATAGCTGATAACTATTAAATCATAAGAAAAAAGCGACCTAATTTCTTAGATGGTTTTTCTTGTTTTGCTTCACCTCCTTTCGACTACGCTCAGGACAGGCTTGGACTTCCCGCATCAAGTGCGGGATAAACTTCTCGTCCAAGATTTTCTCACGAAAAAAGCCACCCAGGTCATCTGTTTGGATAATCAATCTTTTTTAGGGTATATCTTAGCATTAATTTAAGCATTCGCTTTCCCTGCGTCGTTTTAAAATAGGACTCCCTTCGCATGGCATCCTCTTTACTTAGAAAATATTCACAATAAATAAGTTTTAGAGGCCTTCTTTTAGATGTACTTATCGTTTTACCAGCGTTATGATCCTTTAATCTTTTGTCAAGATTGGTGGTAAACCCGTGATACAACAGAAAATCTTTTTCACTCTGAAGAACGTAAACACAATAAGGTAATACCATGCTTAAAAATAAAAAAACCTGATGAATATTCATCAGGTTTAATATCAAATCGCAGTAAAGTAGAGCAAGCTCACTATACTGCGATGAAGTGAGCTTGTCTCTACTTCATCGCTCCCCCTCTTGGACTCGAACCAAGGACCCTTTGATTAACAGTCAAATGCTCTAACCAACTGAGCTAAGGAGGACTATTCTCCGCATAAGCGGACGCAAATATATATTATTTTTTAAGTTCAGTCAATACTATTGACATTTTCTTTATTGGAAAATGGCCTTAAAGATATCATTGCCATTGGCAAACAATACCAGGGCAATCAGAATAAAGAATCCAACCATTTGAGCGACCTCCATAAAGCGGTCACTTGGCTTGCGCCCTGATGCCATCTCATACAACAAGAACACCACATGACCCCCATCAAGCGCCGGAATCGGTAACAGGTTCAAAACCCCAAGCATAATCGATAAAAATGCCGTCAAATTCCAGAAATCCGGCCAGCTCCACTGACCCGGGAAAATATCATAAATGGCCTTGAAACCACCCACACCTTTATAAGCACCCGTTTCCGGGCTAAAGATCAATTTCAATTGCAGCCAATATGACGCCATTTGCTCTCCAAATCGGGTGAGACCCGCACCGATGCTCTCACCAAAACTGTATTCCCGCTTTACGATCTCATAATATCCTAATCGCTCGAGATCAGACCACGTGCCCCCAGGCATAATCCCAACCTTACCATCATCGTTAACCTCCAATTCACGAGTAATAGATTGGTCATCCCTTAAGATATCCACGGTTATTTTTTGCCCCTTCAAACTGTTCAATCGCCCTTCAACCTGATCGTAGTATTTGATCTCCTGTCCGTTTATAGCTCGAAAGATATCACCTTGCTTAAGATCAATATTGATGTTTAGTGAAGAATCAGAAACCTGCTCTACGATAAAGGGATAACGGATTTCTATAAGTCCACGGCTTTTACTCGAACTCAACTGACCCAGGAAATCGGTTGGCAGGTTGATATCCTTTTGCTCACCATCGCGTTCAATGGTTATTACCTGCGCGTCCAGTATATTGCGCCTGATGTCCTTATAATTGATGATTTGTTTGCCATTGATAGAAACTATATTGTCTCCGGTTTCAAGGCCTAATTCGTTTAGCAATGGGTTGACAACCCAGTAACCGTCTTTCACGCTGTCGGTCCTGATGTCCATATCACCATACCCAAACAACATAAGTATGTAGATGATCGCGGCCAAAATGAAATTAACCGTTACACCGCCCAACATGATAATGAGACGCTTCCAGGCCGGCTTTGACCGAAACTCCCACGGTTCAGGTGGTTTGGCCATTTGCTCCTTGTCCATACTCTCGTCGATCATCCCGGCAATTTTAACATAACCGCCTAAAGGCAGCCAGCCAATACCGTAAACCGTGTCACCGATTTTCTTTTTGAATAAGGCTTTTTTGATATCGAAGAACAGGAAGAATTTTTCCACCTTCGTTTTAAAGAGTTTAGCAGGTATGAAATGCCCCAGTTCATGAAGGACAATCAGTAGCGATAAACTCAAAAGAAATTGTGATATTTTGATGACAAATTCCATCTCAGGGATCAACGTGCTTTAATGAACGCACAAAAGTATGTTTTTTGAAGGTAACTTAAAAGCTTATTAAGGTTTCCTTAATGTTTTATGAGGCTTTTGGTTATTAAGCCTTCGGAAGTCTCAAGTTGAAGCAGGTGCAACCCTGCTGCTAATTGATCTATCAAAATGGTTTGACTGAAGGGTTTTTCAATGATCAACTGACCAAGAAGATTATAAATTCGAATTTTCTCAATCTCCAGATCCTGCGGTTTTAGAATGGTTATTGCCGTTTGGGCCGGGTTGGGATAGACTACTAAATCTGTTATTAAAATATCGTCAGTTCCGAGTGAGACCTGGTTATTGGCTGAAATCAAATCGAATTCAGGATCAAAGACAATATTTGACACATCAAAGGTCACATCGATTATAAATTCCTGCCCGCTAGTAGAATGATCGAGCACAACATCCATCATTTCCCCACCCAAACCTTCTAAACGAACCGGAACAGGCGCTTCAAAAAATGCCACAGAAGGATGGCTTTGCGACTGGGTTAAAACAATCCTGACCTGAGACGGACCCATTAAATTCCAAACCAAATCATAACTGGGGTGACCTTCATTAAACAGCCAGTCATCGAAAAATTCAGTGAGATTCAGGCCACTGGCCAGTTCCATAATAGGAATAAAATCTTCCGTCTTGGCATAACCAAAAGCCAAATCGGGATGGGCCAAATAATCCTGAACTCCCTGATAGAAATCGATCTCACCTAATTTCTTTCGAAGCATATGTAATACCATAGCCGCTTTGTTATACGTCAAGCGGCCGTTAAAGATTCGGCTTACTGATGTAGTATCCTGGTCGGTGAGGTAAACATATCCATCGGGTTGGGCCGTTATAAAATTATTCCGGGCCTGTTTCCATGAGGTAAAGGCAGCATTCCCGTCCAATTCCTCTACTACCAATCCCGAAAGGTAGGTCGCAAAACCTTCATTCAGCCAGATATCCTTCCAACTGCCACAGGTTATCTTATCGCCAAACCATTGGTGTGCTAACTCGTGGGCGATGAGATTTCTCGAGTAATTCCCCATAAACGACACTGTGGTATGTTCCATCCCGCCACTTCTGGTAAACTCAGCATGGCCGTATTTTTCAGCCTCGTAAGGATAGGGTTCAAATAAATCGATAAAGAGATTCATGATGTCGACCGTTACAGGTGTGTTTAACTGAGCATCGGCCAGGCTTTCGGGAAAGACATAATTTATAATATCAAACGGATTCCCGTTGTTAGGAACCTGTTGTGAGAAGACATCATAGTTGGTTACTGCAATAGCGATAAGATATGCCGGGATAGGGAATTGATGCCGGAAATGTGTGGTCTTATTCATACCATTAATCACCTGACTTTGCTCGACACCATTACTTACCGCAATATATTCGTCATTAGACGGATTGAATTGAGGGGATGTGATGAATACGTCTATCACATCAACCTTATCGATTAAATCCTGCTTACAGGGCCACCAGTTTTTGGCGCCATAGGGTTCCGAAAGGGTCCAGATAATGGGGTCGCTATTGTGATAGGTTTGCGTAAAAGCTCCAAATCCGGAGGTCGAAGGGCTCCCGGAATAACTAATGGTTAATGAGTCAAGTACCCCTTGATTTTGAACCTGAGGCAGTGTGATGATAAGCTCATCATCAGTATTTTGCGAGAAGGACAGTGAATTTCCGTCCTGTAGTACCTGAGATACGGTTAGGTTATCATCTAGATCAAAAATCACCTGGGTCAGGTCTTCCTTAGCGATAAAATAGGAGGTCACATCACCATTGATGAAATTGACATTTGGATCAACTGTAAATTCAAGTCGGTGATACGTCAGGTCATAATTACCCGTATTGGCATTGGCCTGGAAAGCCATCCGGCTCATTGCGGCTTTCATTTCAGCTTCCGAAATATCGTTCACACTTAAGTCATGCTGAGCAAAACCAACAGAAGAAATCAGGATTACAACCAAACGGACAAGAGAATTCATAGCATCTTTTTCAATGTTAAAAATACACAATTTCGGTTAAATCTGTTGTATTTTTGCATTCTGAAAACTGTCTAACAAGCACACCCCATTGGAACTTCTGAGCTTTTTTAAACGTTACAGGATTTTTGGCATAACCTTGCTTGTTCTTTCCATTGTTATCATCCTCACCTTTTATAATATTCTGAAGGTTGAACAACCCCTTCCCATTTATCAACCGGCAAATGTAAATACTGAACTGGTTGACAGCACCATCCAGCATCAACGAAAGTACCACAGGATTGCTGATTTTAATCTTATGAATCAAAATGGTAAAACGGTAACCATGGATGATTATAAAAATAAGATTTATGTAGCTGATTTCTTTTTTACCACATGTCAGACCATCTGCCCTATCATGACCGATAATATGTACAAAATTCAGCAG
Organism: Flavobacteriaceae bacterium; assembly: GCA_013003555.1. Taxonomy (GTDB): domain Bacteria; phylum Bacteroidota; class Bacteroidia; order Flavobacteriales; family Flavobacteriaceae; genus SHLJ01. The sequence goes on along the minus strand of JABDIV010000059.1, from coordinate 29,677 downwards.
GAATTATTAGCCGATCAGGATGTCTTATTATTGTCACATTCGGTCACCCCAGAGATCGATTCGGTTGCTCAACTCAAGCGATATGCTCTTGAAAAAGATGTAAACGATGCCAAGTGGAATCTGGTTACGGGTGATAAGAAACAGATTTACGAACTGGCCCGTAAGTCCTACCTCGCAGTTAAAGACCAGGGCGATGGCGGACCCTTCGATATGATCCACACGGAAAATTTCATGCTGATCGATAAAGAACAACAGATCAGGGGTTTTTACGATGGAACTAATCCTGAGGAAATCGACCGCTTGCTGGACGATATAAAAATCCTCAAAGCCTCATATAAAGATTAATCTTTTTAGTACTTTTGATTCTTTAAAATGAATCTAAATAAGCATGACTATTGCTGACCTGAAAAAAGGTGAATCGGGTATAATCACCAACAGTTCTTCGGAAGACATTCCGCTTAAATTATTAGAGATGGGATGCTTGCCCGGAAACCAGGTCGAATTGATCCAGATAGCACCCTTTTCTGACCCGCTTTACCTCAATATCAATGGTAGTCATGTCGCCATTCGTAAAAGCATCGCCGCTTTAATTCAAATAGAGAAAACCGATGAGTAGACAGATCAACGTTGCCTTGATCGGGAATCCAAATACCGGAAAAACATCGGTTTTCAATGCCCTTACTGGATTAAAACAAACGGTAAGCAATTATCCCGGAACTACTGTCGATAAAAAAGAGGGGGTTTGTCGTTTACCAAGAGGGCTCAAAGCCCACATTATCGATTTGCCCGGCACCTATAGTTTGAATGCTTCTTCCCTCGACGAGAATGTTGTGGTCGAATTGCTTTTGAACAAGAACGACAGGAATTATCCTGATGTAGCTGTTCTAGTAACCGACGTCGAAAATCTTAAGCGAAACCTGCTTCTATTCACCCAGATAAAGGACCTTAAAATCCCAACCGTTCTGGTAATCAATATGGCCGACCGCATGAAACGTCGCGGCATTACTCTAGATATTCAGCATCTTGAGAAACGATTGAAAACGCGTATTGCACTTACCAGTACCCGTAAAAATGAAGGTATTGCCGAATTGAAGGCTATTATTAATAATTATAAATCGCTCTCGACTGAGCCCTGCTTAGATTCGTCTGTTATCGATCCGGTTTATTTTGAAAATCTGGCTAATGCTTTTCCAAACCAGGAACTCTATAAATTGTGGCTGGTCATTTCGCAGGATGTTAATTTTGGAAGGATTGCCCGAAAAGCGTTGAACGTTGAAAAGTTTAAAACGAAATCAACTTCCGAGCTTAAACGGCTTCAACAAAAGGAAACAATAAAGCGCTACCAGTTCATCAATGATGTGCTTAAAGTTGGTCAGACCATCGATACATCAAAAGCGACAGATTTGCGGTCGCGACTAGATCGTATCCTCACTCATAAGGTTTGGGGTTATGTGATCTTCTTTTTCATACTGCTCACCATTTTTCAAGCCATTTATGACTGGGCTACTGTTCCTATGGATTTTATCGATGGCGCATTCGCTTCCTTATCCCATTGGTTGAAGGACGTTTTGCCATCGGGCATAGCTACCAACTTACTGGCTGAAGGTATTGTTCCTGGATTAGGTGGTATTGTGATCTTTATTCCCCAGATTGCGTTTCTATTTTTATTTATTTCCGTCTTGGAAGAAAGCGGCTATATGAGTCGTGTGGTATTCCTGATGGATCGCATTATGAGGCGTTTCGGCTTAAGCGGTAAAAGTGTTGTTCCGCTTATATCAGGCACAGCCTGTGCCATTCCAGCGGTTATGGCCACACGAAATATTGAAAACTGGAAGGAACGGCTTATCACCATTCTGGTAGTACCCTTCACAACCTGTTCAGCCCGATTGCCGGTATACCTTATCATCATTGCCATAGTTATTCCTGAAGGCCGTTTTATCTGGCTAAGTTATCAGGCTTTGGCTTTAATGTTTCTCTATATGCTTGGATTTGCTTCAGCTATTGTTTCGGCCTTAATACTGGATAAAATTTTAAAGATTAAACGCAAAAGCTATTTCGTTATCGAAATGCCCAATTATAAGGTGCCTTTGCTTCGAAATGTTTTGATCACCGTAGTCGAGAAAACAAAAGCTTTTGTATTTGGTGCCGGTAAAATCATCCTGGCTATTTCAATTATTTTATTCGTTTTAGCTTCAACAGGAGTAGGAAAACAGTTCAATGAAGCCGAATCAATCATCCGATCGGAAGTGGCCGGACAAGGTTTAACAGAAGAAGACATCAATACTCGTATTGCTTCTCATAAACTGGAACATTCTATAATAGGGGTGACCGGCAAAGCCATAGAACCGGTGATAGAACCATTGGGATATGATTGGAAGATTGGCATCGCCATTATCTGTTCATTTGCAGCCCGAGAAGTTTTTGTTGGTACGCTTGCAACCATTTACAGTGTTGGACAGGATGATGAAGACACTATAAAAAATCGAATGAAAAAAGAGATAAACCCTGTTTCGGGTGTACCGCTGTTCAACTTCGCATCGGGAATATCCCTATTGCTGTTCTATGCTTTTGCCATGCAATGCATGAGCACCTTAGCAATAGTGAAACGCGAGACCAATAGCTGGAAGTGGCCGTTGGTTCAATTGGTTGTAATGACTGCCCTGGCTTATGTTGTAGCATTATTTGTTTACCAAATCTTGAATTAATTGTAATTTTAAATTCTAAAGACCGACAAAAGTTCATACCATGAATGACCTGGTTCAAACTATTTTAGTTTCGTTAGTTGTGATACTGGCCCTTTTGTTTATCGTTAAAAAATTCGTGTGGTCACCGAAACGAAAAAAGGCCACCAAAGATTGTGACCATGACGGTTGTGGTTGCTAATTTACTTTTATTTCCAAACTGTATTGATCAAACGGAATTTTATCGGGCCTAAGCGGATAAGGATATAAAGCGACGGCCGTTATGCGAATATCATCGCTGTTAAATAAACTATTTGTTTTTAAATCGACAGATCCCAAGGCTGGAAATACCAATTCCTTGCTTTCTAGAAATGTTTTACCTTGATAGATTGCAACCCGCACTTTAGCTTCCCCCGCCCAAATACAGGTCACTAATTTCGGACAGCGGGAGTCGGTGATCAATTCGACAAATTCAACCCTCAGATCACCAATGGTGAAACTATCGGTATAATTTATCTCGGCCAAATATGAAATGTATTGTTTGTCTTGTGCAAATCCCTGGCTACAGAATAAAAGGATCAGCCCTGCTAAGATACCACGCATAATTGTTGTTTAATCTCTGTACTTCCTAAACCATGCCAAAGTGTGCGCCACCTTGGTAATTAATTGGCTCGGGCGACCTGCAATGCCATGAGAGGCCCCGGGAATTTCAACTAAAACCGTTTCCTTTTTACGCAATTTCAAAGCGTGGTACAGTTGTTTGGCCTCACTTGGCGGAGTCCGTAAATCATTCATGCCTACCATGACCATGGTGGGCGTTTCCATATTGGCAACCAACGACAAAGGTGAGAATTTCCAGTAGGTTTCAAAATTCTCCCAAGGCTGTCCGGGATACCGCGAATTAGCGTAACCAAAATAATTATCAGCCACCAGAGTTTTACTGATCCAGTTAACAACTGGCTTAGCCACGACGGCAGCCTTAAATCTATTGTTCTTCCCTATCATCCAGGCGGTCATTATACCTCCGGCGCTACCGCCGGTTACAAAAAGTTGGTTTTCATCAATCATTCCTTTAGAAATCAAATGATCAACCCCATCCATCACATCATTATAATCTTCACCCGGGTAATTATGGTAGAGCAAATTTCCGAATTCCTCGCCATAACTGGTACTTCCTCTGGGATTGGGATAAAAAACTAAATAGCCATCGGCCGCATACAACTGAATTTCAGCAGTAAACCGATCACCATAATTCGAAATAGGTCCACCGTGATTCTCAACGAGTAACGGATATTTTTTCGAAGCATCATATCCTGGTGGTTTCACGATCCAGCCCTGAACATCTCTCTCATCAACTGTCGATGTATACCATACCTCTTCAACCTGGCCCAATTCACGATGATTCAGGATATCACCATTCAGATCTGTTATTTTGATTAAACCTGATTTAGGTCGAATTACCGCTAATTCCGAAGGATAATAAGGGGTTGTATGGGTGTATGCAATTACCCCATTGTTCGAAACCGAATAAGATCCCCCACCATAGGGTCTTCCTATGGAATTCCCGCCGAGATTATCGGCAAGTTTTCTGATTTTTCCATTCAAATCAACATAGGCAATCTTGGTATTTCCTTTGTCATCATACATGAAAAACAGGCCTTTTCCATCCTTATCCCAATGAAGTCCGGATACACTTCTATCGAGACTAGTAGTTAAAACCTTTCGGTTTGATCCATCCAAATTCATAACATTCAACTGACTCAGCTGATATGTTTGAACTTTATCCTCAAAACTTATAAATGCTATTTTGTCTCCTTTTGGAGAAACTTTGGGCGAACCATCCGGACCTTGTTGGCTTGTGAGTTCAATAATTTCCTTTGAACTGATATTTAGACTGTAGACTTCCGAATTTCTGAAATCATATTCCCAATCCGGATTCCTGTTGGCCGAGAAATAAATTGATTTTCCGTCAGGAGAAAACGAAAGGGAGCCGCGGTGATTAAAATCCCCACTACTCAGCTGTCGGGCTGTACCGCCTTCGGCCGGAATGATAAAAATATGATTGAACCCGGGTTCCATATATCCCCGGCCATCTGCCTCATGTTTAAGCCTGTCGGTTATCCGGGGATTAGCAGCCCATTTCGCCCCTTTTGGTTTTTTTGGCATCTTGGCGACAACCGGTGGCTTTTGAGCTACGAACATGGTAAAAGCGATTTGCTTACCATCTGGTGACCAGGTCAGGTTTCCGGGAGATCGCTCCAGTTGGGAAATTTTAGCTATCTGACCCGTTTTAATCCAGTACATATAGAGCTCATTGCCTTCATCGGTTGAACTTGCAAACGCAATTCGTTTCCCGTCAGGAGACCATACGGCCTGTGATTCATTGACTTCCCTCGACGTCAGTTTTCGATGTGAATTACCATCGCTGTTAATAATCCAGAGATTGCCTCGCCGTTTGTCCTTCATGATGTCATAACCGTTTCGTCTGTAAACGATCTGAGATCCATCAGGCGATATCTGTGGATCTGAAACGAATTCTAACTCAAATACATCTAACGCCTGGAAAGGTAATTTTTCCTGTTGGCCATATAAACCAACGCTGATAAGCAGACCAAATAAAAAGAAGATTTTTTTACCCATTGGAACTAATATTTAAAAGAAAAATGAAAGGTAAGAAATAATAAAATTGTATTTAAAAGTTCAAAAAAATAGTTAGGTTTATCACGAATTTAAAACGCTGTCTTCATGCTAAATCGAAGTGTTCTTCTTGTGATTTGTTTTCTAATTGGTTTTTCAGGAATTGCCCAGGTATCAGATGCCGAACTCGGCCCATTGATCACTGATCGTCCAGATGCCACAGAATCCCCAAACGTTGTTCCCGTTGGATTCCTGCAAGTTGAAACAGGAATGTTTTACGAATCTTATAAAGATGAAGCGGTTAAATCAAAGGATTTTACCCTGAACACCACCTTGATCCGTATGGGATTGATTAAAAATGTTGAATTGCGATTGGGCTGGGACTTCATAGAAGGTCGTACCGAATTAAATGGAAATGAATTGGATGATATTTCAAGTGGATTTTCACCCTTATTGGCAGGGGTGAAAATCCATATTGCAGAAGAAAAAAACGGATTTCCACAAATAGGATTAATCGGTCATGTTAATCTTCCGTTTACTGCAGGTAAAGACTATAAACCTGAAACAACGGCTGCAGATTTTCGTTTTGCCTTTTCTCATACGCTAAGTGAATCAACCAATTTGTCCTACAATATTGGTGCTGCATGGGAGGGCGATAATCCAGAGGCTGCCATGATTTATACCATTGCCTATGGCTTTGGAATAATAAACCGATTAGGTGGATACGTTGAGCTTTATGGCGACTTACCTGAAAATAGCAGTGCTAATCATCTTTGGGACGCCGGATTTACATATTTGGTTTCTGATTCATTCCAATTAGATGCAACTGTGGGCACAAGTCTTACAGAAGGTCAGGACATTCTACTGAGTGCAGGCGCCAGCTTCAGGATACCGCTTAAATCTAACCAAGTCCGACGTCAAGAGCCATCATCACGATAAAACCGCCAATAAAACCTAACACGGCAATATCGGTAAATTTATCCCTTTGTGTTTCCGGGATAACTTCTTCAACCACAACGAAAATCATTGCTCCTGCTGCAAAAGCAAGGGCATAAGGTAGAATAGGTGTAAAGAATGTAACGGCAACTGCACCGATCACAGCAGCGATAGGCTCAACTATAGCTGACAACTGACCATACCACCAGCTTTTAAATTTGCTCACTCCTTCACGGCGCAAAGGCATGGAAACCGCAAGGCCTTCCGGGAAATTTTGGATCCCGATTCCCAATGCAAGCGCAACAGCTCCGCCGATAGTTGCTTCGGGTAAGCCAGCAGCTACACCTCCAAACAAAACACCAACAGCTAATCCTTCAGGAATATTATGAAGGGCGATGGCTAAGACCAGCAGCGTGGTACGATGCCAGGGCGTTTTAACACCTTCTTTTTCAGTTTCCTTAAAATTAATATGCAAGTGAGGTAATAATTTGTCTAACCCGAAAATAAACAGTGCTCCCAAGCCAAATCCGACGGCGGCAGGAATTACCTTAACAAAACCCTCTCCCGGACTCATTTCAATGCCCGGTGACAACAAACTCCAAAAGCTGGCAGCAACCATTACACCCCCAGTAAAACCGAGCATTCCATCAAGAAGTGCCCTATTCATACCTCGAACAAGAAAAACTAAAGCTGCTCCCGCGGCCGTTAACACCCAGGTAAATAATGAGGCATACAAGGCCCCTAAAACAGGGTCGATTGATTCAAAATATGTTAAAATTTGATCCATGTTTATTGTTTTAATCTCACGTAAAGATTCGTTGATATTTTATTTGAAATGGTTCGTTTTGTATTATTAACCCGAATCGTCATCGAGTCGTCAAATGGTTCTTTTGATTCCACATGTATGGTGGTTTCAATATTTATTTTATACTTATCCAGAAATTTCAGGAATTCGGCTCCTGAATCAACTACACCTACGCAGGTACAATCTGAACCGGGTTCTACTTCGGCCAAAATCATTTTTTCTGATTTATGAATATGTCCGGATCGATCCGGGATGGGATCACCATGCGGGTCATGGGTTGGAAACTCTAAAAAGGCTTCAAGATTGTTGGTGAGCTTTTGGGATTGAATGTGCTCGAGTTGCTCGGCTACCTCGTGCACCTCATCCCATGAAAAATTCAATTTTTCCACAAGAAAAGATTCCCAAAGTCGGTGCTTTCTTATGACAGTAATAGCGGCATTTTGACCATTATCAGTTAGTCGAACTCCCTTATATGGTTTGTAGTTCACCAGCTTTTTCTCGGCTAGTTTCTTCAGCATATCGGTAACCGAGGAGGCCTTTGTACATAACTGTTCGGCAATGGCATTGGTGCTGACCATCGATGATCCCGAACGGCCTAAATGATAAATTGTTTTAAGATAATTTTCTTCTGAATGCGTCATTATTGTTCCAAATAATACGCTCCAAAGATATATTATTTATATTAATATAAAAATATTTTTAGGCATATCTAAAAATATCGATTGATATCGAAAACACTATAATCAGAAATGGTTTCGATACAACCATGATCAAGAAGTTCCTCTCTGGAATGAGAGGTTGTAATTCCAACAACTTTAATTCCTGCATTGAGGGCCGCTTTTACACCGCTTACCGAATCTTCAACAACTAAACAGTCATCAGGGATTCTATCCAAATCCCTTAACACACTTAAAAATATCTGAGGGTCAGGTTTTCCTTTACTGACCTGATGACCACCGATTATACTATCGAAAAATGAGCGTATCTCGAGGGCATCTACAACCAGGTCGATATTTGGTGTGTCACCCATGGTAGCCAACCCACAAGAAATGTTTTGTGCCTTAAGATGCCTTAAGGTATTGGTTAATCCAGGGATCTCAACAATATTGCCCCTGTATGTATCCCTGTAAAACTGCTCTTTGGCCTGACCCAGTTCCATGACTCTTGGATCGGATTTATCTAGTTGAAATACACGGGAGATTATCTCGGTTAAGTTGCCATGATTCAGTTTAAGAAATGCTTCTCTTGTCAGGTCGATCTTGTGTTGCTCAAGATAAATTAACCAGGTGTCGATATGAACATCCATATTATCGACTATGGTACCGTCCATATCAAATATCACGGCTCGATTGGGTTTATTCATATCTTGATTCAACGTTTAAAACCCGCGTTCTTTTTGAATGTTCTCGTAAGCCTCTTGCACCTGTCGGAACTTTTCCTCCGCACCCTCCTGGTGTTCTTTACCCAGGTGAACAACTTTATCGGGATGATATTTTTTAGCCATCTTCCTGTAGGCTTTTTTCACCTCATCATTAGATACCGATTTATCGATTTCGAGAATCTTGTAAGCATTATCACGACTGTTATAGAACATGGCCTTGATGCTCTCAAAATCCTTATTGCTTATTCCTAAATATCCCGATATAGTAAAAATCTGCCTCACCTCTAAATCGGTTACAAAACCATCGGCCTTGGCGATGCCGAATAAAAAATGAAGCAACTGCAAACGTGACGGATGATCCATCATCTGCTTAATTTGAAGACAAACCTGACGGGTGGAAATATTCTGCTTGCTTATATTTTTAAACAACTTGAAGGCGTGATTGGCCCGCTGCTTACCATACATGCTGGCAAATTGCTGACGTACATAGTCAAGTTCACGCTGGTCCTGATGATTATCAGCCTTAATTACAACTGAAGCAAGGATTAATAAACTCACCTCGAAATCACCCGATTGAGTTGCTGGCCTTTGTGGTCTTGACTGCCGATGTGGCCGGCGTCTTTGTTCAGGGCGGGATCTCCCCTGTCCCAACAATGGATTATCAGACCCACTGGTCATCGCATCGATTATACTGCCCAGTGCGAGGCCGATAATTGCTCCGATCGGTCCGCCAAACGACCACCCCAATGAGGCGCCTATCCACTTCGAAATGCTCATTTAATCCATAGAATTTAATTATAGGTAAATATAACATTTGTTAGTTGTCTGCCCTTCAATTATGTTACACATTTGTCTATCTTTGTCAATTGAATATTAAATGAAAACACTATGTATCCTGCTGAATTAGTAAAACCAATGCGAGAAGATTTGACCAATGTCGGTTTCAAAGAACTCCACACTGTTAATGATGTTGAAAATGCCTTGAATGAAACCGGAACAACCCTCGTTGTTGTTAATTCGGTTTGCGGTTGCGCTGCAGCCAATGCTCGTCCGGGAGCAAGAATGAGCATTCAAAACGCCAAGAGGCCTGATCATCTTGTAACGGTATTTGCCGGTGTTGACCGTGAAGCAACCGATAAGGTCCGAGAATATATGATTCCATTTCCACCGAGTTCACCGAGTATTGCATTATTTAAAAATGGTGAATTGGTGCATATGTTAGAACGTCATCACATCGAAGGGCGACCTGCTGAAATCATTGCCGAAAACTTAATGGACGCTTATAACGATCATTGTTAGTAGAATTAAAAATTTTAATATGACCACGCCTTGGCGTGGTTTTTTTATGATTAATTTTAGGCCGTGTTATTGAAGATTATCGCATATCCCCTAACTGTTATTTATCTCCTGGTTTTTGGATTAACCCTGGTCGTTTTTCATCCAATTCAGTGGGCCTGCCATAAGGGTTTCGGTTATAAGGCTCACAAAAAAAGTGTCGATATTCTTAATCTTTGCCTAATGCGTTGCATGCATGTTTTAGGAGTTCGATATTCCTTTATCAACGAATTTAAGATCGAATCAGGCCATCCAATGATAATCGTCGCCAATCATCAAAGCATGAATGATATTCCACCGATTATATGGCATATGCGTCGATTTCATCCAAAATTTATCAGTAAGCAGGAACTGGGCAAAGGCATACCAAGTGTTTCCTATAACTTAAGGCATGGTGGTTCGGTTTTGATAAACCGCAAAGATCCTGTTCGCTCGATTAAGGCTATTGAGCAATTTGCCTCCCAGGTTAATTCAAACAACTGGGCGGCTGTTATTTTTCCGGAAGGTACACGCAGCAGGGATGGCGTGCCTAAGACGTTTAAGAGAAAAGGGTTAGAAACGCTGATGTCGCATATGCCCAATGCTACTATAGTCCCCTTGTCGATATCGAACTCATGGAAAACACTCCGATATGGCAAATTTCCTATGGGAATTGGTGCTCATATTAAACTTAAAGTCCATCAGCCGATAGCCTTTGATGGTCAAAACATTCATGAACTAATCGATCAGATCGAACATCAAATCACACAATATGTCACTGAAAACCAATGATCCATTGATTCAATCTACGGTTGAATTTGCGAAAGCACAACTTGCCAATGCTGAAGGCGGACACGATTGGTTCCATGTTGAGCGGGTTTTTCGAAATGCCATGCAGATTGCCAAGCATGAGACGGTTAACACTAAGATTGTCGCACTCGCAGCTTTGTTGCATGATATTGCTGATCCAAAATTTCACGATGGCGACGAATCGATCGGCCCTGATTTAGCACGTAAATTTCTGAATACGCATCAAGTGGAAAGTTCGGTCATTGATCATGTTATTGACATCATCAGGCATATGTCTTTTAAGAATTCCTTAGATCCCTTAGTCCAATTCGAGTCGCAAGAATTATTCGTGGTTCGCGATGCCGATCGTTTAGACGCTATTGGAGCCATTGGAATTGCACGTTGCTTTAATTATGGCGGATTTAAGAACCGCCCCCTTTACGATCCCGAGGTTCCGCCAAACCTGAATATGACCAAAGAAGACTATAAAAAATCCCAGGCGCCGACCATAAATCATTTTTATGAAAAGTTGCTACGCTTAAAAAGCCTTATGCATACTAAAACAGGGCAAGAAATAGCTGAGAAACGACATCACTATATGGAGCAGTATTTAGAACAGTTTTACGAGGAATGGCATGGGAAACGCTGATTTTACTTTTACGAGTTTTCACGGTATTCCTGATCCAGAAACCATGGCCGGAATACTTGATTTATATAACATTCTTTTTGAAGATGCCGATTCTGACTTTTTTATAAATCGTCTTCAGGATAAAAAGGATTTGTTTTCAGCATTAGCCTATAAGGGCGATAATCTCGTTGGCTTTAAAATTGGATATCGCGTTGATGAGAACACCTTTTACAGTTGGATCGGAGGTGTTGCAGCATCTTACAGGCGAAGGGGCATAGCCAATCAACTGGCAGAAATTCAGGAAAAATGGGGCGCTTCGAAGGGATTTGATTTTATAAAGACCAAATCGATGAATCGGTTTAAACCCATGATGATCCTGAATTTAAAACGCGGGTTCGAAATCACCCAGGTCTATACCAACCCAGCAAGCCAGACAAAAATTGTTTTTTTTAAAGACATATCTTTAAAAAAGCCTTAACTGGTCGTTCTTGTGCAAATGATGTAATTCAGTATTGAGGACTGGCATTTTCTTTCCTGTGAAATATTTTCGTTTTGCTATTTTGATCGTGTCATTTATTTGTTCAGCGATTTTCCCTTCGCCTCGCATGCGTACTCCAAACCGACTGTCGTTGAGGTTCCCGCCATGACAGGCTTCTATTTGTCTCATAACCTTATTCGCCCTGTCTGGCATCCGTTTTTTGATCCAGTCATAGAACAATAAACCAATCGACCCATTTAGTCTAACCATAGTATGGCCTACGCTTATGGCTCCGGCTTCAGAGGCTGCCTTAGCCATAGCCAGGATTTCGTGACTGTTTATCGACGGGATAATTGGTGCAAGCATGACATTGACCGGAATACCTAATTCCGAGAGTTTTTTGACGGTATTCAATCGCTTTTTAATGCTGGCTGTTCTCGGTTCCAGCAGCCGTCTGGTTTTTTCCGATAGGGTTGTTATCGAAATATGCACAGCTATTAACCCGTTTTTGTTTAACGATCTTAACAAATCGATATCTCTTAGAATCAATGCGTTTTTTGTAATTATTCCAACCGGGTGCTTGTACTTCAGAAAAACCTCGAGACATGATCGCGTTATTTTGAATGACTTCTCTGCCGGCTGATAGCAATCGGTATTACCTGACATAACAATGGTACAAGCCTGCCATGATTTCTTCCTGATTTTATCTTCCAGCAACTTCGACGAATTTTTCTTCACCATAATGCGGCTTTCAAAATCCAAACCGGGACCATATCCCCAGAATTCATGACTATTTCTGGCATAGCAATAAACACACCCGTGTTCACATCCCTGATAAGGATTCATTGAGTACTGCATGCCAACATCCGGACTTGTGATTTTATTGATTATAGTCTTCGGGTAAACCTCCTTATAAATAGTCTTCTTATGTCGGAATGATTCCTTTTCATTCTCGCAATAGTTTAAAAAATCGGCCCTTGGTTCATGACTCAATTTTGAAAACCGATTGTTTAATGCCAGCTGAGCACCCCGACCATCATGATTATTCATAAAGCTTTTATTGAAATTGTTTGTTGAATCAATTCAAAGATAAGGTCAAAACGATCTGATGATGGCTACATTTTGTAGAATGATAAACAGATAATCCAGATTAAAAATTGGGCCTACTTAAAGCTGAATTACATCAGAGAAAAGTTTAAATTAGTGACTTAATCATAATTTGAGTTTATGCGTTTTTTATTGATTTTAGCTACGTGCCTTTTAGTTTCTCCCTTGTCCTTTTCAATAAATAATTGGGGCCCGACAGGACATCGGGCAACTGCCGAAATAGCTGAGAGTTACTTAAGCAGGAAGGCCAAAAAACAGATCCGAAAATTGCTAAATGGCCAGTCACTCGCAATAATATCAACCTATGCAGATGAAATAAAAAGCGATAAGCAATATCGGAAATATGGTCCATGGCATTATGTAAATTTCCCCTTCGAAAGTACCTATGAAGGTCATCCCAAGAACACTTCCGGGGATCTTTATAAAGGCATCCAGACTTGTATCACGGTTTTAGAAAACAAGAATTCGAGCGATGATGACAAGGTGTTTCATCTTAAACTTTTAGTACACTTTATAGGTGATTTGCACCAGCCTTTGCATATTGGCCTGGCAGAAGATAAAGGCGGTAACGACTTTCAGGTACGTTGGTTTGGGAAGGGGACGAACCTTCATAAGGTTTGGGACGAATTAATGATTGAACATTACGATATGTCCTATACCGAATTAGCTCAAAATCAACTGGTCAGATCAGTCGATGAAAGAAAAGCGATTCAAGCCGGGACTATTATGTCCTGGATGCAGGAAAGCCGATCGCTTACGAAGGATATTTATAGTAACACAACCATTGGTGACGATTTAGGATATGGTTATATGTATCGGTATTTCAGCTCTGTTCGTAAACAAATTCAACGAGGTGGAATACGATTAGCGGCTATTTTGAATGCTGTTTTTGACTAGTCATTACTGGATCATACGTCTCATTTCTTTCCTGTACTGAAGTGCTGTTTTGCCCGTAAATGCTTTGAATAACTTGTTGAAGTGCGAAAAATTATTAAAACCGCTTGCAAAACAGATATCGGTAATGCTGCTTTCGCTTTCCGAGAGTAGTTTCGTTGCGTGAACCACACGATATTCATTGACCATTTGGGTAAATGTTTTACCGGTTGCTTTTTTAAAATAACGACAAAATCCCGGAACGGTCATACTTGCCAGATCAGCAACTTCACTCAAACTGATCTGTTCCTTAAAATTAGTATTGACAAAATTGAAAATCACATCTATTTTCAAATTGTCCTGAGGTTCGGTCTCGAAGGCAAACCCATCGGCATTTAATATTTCATAGTCTTCAGCTTTTGCCAAATCATCTAAAATCTCTAGCAAACTAATCAACTGCCCAAAAGAATCTTTGTTAGCCAGGCTCTCAATCTTCGGTCCGATTCGCTTTTTTGTATCGGACTTAAAGAGCAAGCCTTTTTTAGCACGCCCAAACAACTGCTGAATCGATTTTAACTCGGGTAAGGCCAAGAAATCGGTGCCATATACTTCGGGACGGAATTGGACAAGGGTTTCTTTGCCTTGCGCTGTTAGCCGGTCTGTAAAACCGTTATGAGGCAGATTTGCTCCTATTAGAATAAGCTGGCTGTTGTTGAAGTAAGACAAATGACTCCCGATGTGTCGCTTTCCCTTTCCCTTATTTACATAAACAAGCTCGATTTCCGGGTGGAAATGCCAAAACGCTCGTTTTGAATTGTGATTTTTAACATTCTGCTTAACGAGGATGGAGTTTCCGAAATTTGGACTCACTTTTTCATATGAAGGCTTAATGTTTATCATCTTTTAAATTTTACTCGAAATTATCAAATTCGGTTCATGCAAAAATATGCATAATTAACACTTTTATGTGCTATTTTAACAAAACAACATATAAACACGTCTCAAGGTGTTAATTTAGAATATATATTGGCCAAATCTCTTGTTTTTTGTCTGATCAATTCGATGCAATTTTGTCCCGTTGAACTTTTAATTCATCTTATTATGAAAACAATTAAAAACGTACAGTTAATCACATGGATGCTGGTGGCATTGCATGTAAGTGGATTCAACATGAACCCAAATCAGATCGAATCATTCTCTAATCAGGAAATGATTCAAGCACATGAAAAAGTGCAAATGCAGATCAAGAACTCGAAAGGGAAAGTGATCTTTAAGGGAGAATTTAATAGATCAGAAAACATCTCTGATCATATCGACCTATCGAGGCTTCCCAAGGGTGACTATTTAATTGAAAAGATCTATGATCTTGAAATCGAGTGTCAACCTTTCACCGTTCAATCGAATTTTGACCTTAAAATTGAAATTGACGCATCGCGTGTTACACCAAGTTCTGTTGAATTTGGCAAATCGTATCGCATTTTTAAACCGGTGATCATGTCCAGAGGCGAATTTATCTATGTCTCTAAACTAGCTTTTGAAGAACAAGATCTTCAGATCAAAATCTATAACAAATACAACGAATTGATTTACTCTGAAAACGTTCATGAAAATGGCAAAATCTTTGATTTTTCGAAAGTGCATGACGACGAAATGAGAGTCGTAGTACGTGCGGACGGACGAAAATATTCTGAAAAATTCAAATTTTAAATCCTTTCATTAGGTCATTATGTATGTGTAATTAGTTAGTTGAAAAGAGCCTCGTTTGAGGCTCTTTTTTTTATTCAAATTTCAATCGCTCAATCGTTACTTTCTCGGATTGATCCGATAGTTGAATGACCTTGGTTTCAGATTGTTCTGTCGACAATCCGTAATCGGTATAAACGGTATATTTGAAATATGTAGGGTTTATTCCTAACTGGTGCTCGGTTGCTTTTAAATTAATGATCCATTCACCTGCCTCAGCCTCATCGACAATGAATTCTTCCATCGCATAACCGTTTCTTATTCCATCAAGCATGCGCTGGGTGTTCTGTAATTTACTGTTTCGCCAGGAAAAATAACGCTTCCCTGGATTAACGAACTGCAGTTCAAATTCGGCATAGGGATCGTTCCATTCGCACAACACCCGTACGTCATAGTTAAACTTCGCCGACCTGAGATCATTAGGAAGGTCATAATAATCAACCTTGGTTCTATGAAAGGCCAAAATGTGTTGAATTTCATTCTCAATTGTATTTTGAAGTCCTGTAAAATCCACCCCCTCTTTTTTATTTCTCAACATGTTCTTAAGCAGGTCCATTGCTTCCCGATACTGACCTGTGTTCTTATAACTCCTCGCAAGATCGATATAGGTTTGGGCATCAAGCGGACTTATAATAGCAATTCTTTGATATACTTCTTTAGCCGCTGAGAATTTTTCCAGTGCCTCATATTTAAACGCTAACGCGCGTAAAGCTTTTGTGTTCTCATATCCTATTTGACCTATCCTGTCTAAAAGTTGAATTGCATATTCTCTATCCCATCTTAGGAAGTAATCCGAGGCATCGAAATAAAAGGTTACCCCTGGTTGCGCATCTTTTTTCTCAGAGTTGAGAAAAATCAACTTGGCTTCTTCAAAACTACTCGCTGTTTTTAAAGCCTGTGATATATCCGATCGATCTGCTCCTTCTGCTAAACGAACCGATTCGTTATAATTATTTCCTTCGATTAAGGCCTTTGGTTTTTCCGTATCAGGTTTGTCGTACCCGGTTGTTTTTGTTCGAATAACAATGACGCCATTTCGGGCTAAAGTTCCATATTTATGCGTAGCCGACAGGCTATTTAAAACAACAATACTCTCGATAATTTGAGGGTCAATCAATGGAAGTTGCAGGCCGTTTTCCGAAGTATAGATCATCCCATCAATATCATAAATGTATGAACTCGGTAAATTTAAACTGCCATTACGGCTGTAACTGGTTTTGGCCAATCGACCGTTGAGCAGGTCGGATAACTGATAGTAATTTGTCTTAATTTCTTTTCTTCCAATCACACCGGCCGAATAGGTAATCTCATCGTAAT
Source organism: Flavobacteriaceae bacterium (assembly GCA_013003555.1). Lineage (GTDB taxonomy): Bacteria > Bacteroidota > Bacteroidia > Flavobacteriales > Flavobacteriaceae > SHLJ01. Next base: position 12,988 of record JABDIV010000059.1, on the reverse strand, counting down.
TCTTCTTTCCGTTATAACCCAGATCGATTTTAGGCTTTTCAACATACCTCCCCATGAGGAATACCTCTTCCATGAGTTCACCATCAGATTTAAGTTTAAAATCCAATCGGCCAACGGATTCTACTTTTATTTCCTGTGGAATCATCCCCAGGTATTTCACCAATACTATATCTCCTTTTTCAGCATCGATGGAAAAGGATCCGTTAGCATCTGTTCTCCCTTCTTTGAAGCTGTCCTTTACGCTTATAACTGCTCCCTGAACCGGAATATTGTTGACGGTAACCGTTCCAAATAATGATTTATGAAAGTTGTTTTTCTCAGGTGAAATTGATTTTCCGGCCGGTATATGTCGCAAAAATATTTTGTTAGTATTGGTCAGAAATTTATAAAAATCCTTGGCGTGGATGTCCTGAGGTTCATAGCCAAAGGCCGAAACCAAAAGTGTGTCATTGTCTGAAATGACATAATCATCAAAAATCATCTTAAAACTTCCATCTGTTTCGGTAATCTCAGTAACAGAAGTATTGACAAACTCAACATTAGCAAATGGAATGGGTTCCCTTGTAACTTCATCAATCACAGAAGCCTTTATGGTAATTTCATACTGCCCAAATAACAAAATTGGCAATAAACTGAAACTCAGAAGAATAAACTTTTTCATAGCATAGAAAATTTTGAAATATAAAGCTACAAAAAAACTTAAGTCTCTTTTCTTAAATAACGTTAAACCCTTGATTATGAAATTAAAACTTCTTCATTACACGGTCGCTATTTCCGGTACATGAAGGTATCCAGGGTAACCTTGGTTTGATGTTCATACAGTTCGATCACCTTGGTTACTTTTGTCTCCTCGGCCAATCCGTAATTTTGATAAACCGTATATTTAAGATAGGACGGATTGTTTTTGGTCTCTTCTCTACTGAGGCTTTGTATATTGATGATCCATTGGCCTGATTCGGCATCATCGATGATAAATTCTTCTGTATTATACCCAAATTTAACTTCATCGATCATGCGTTCTTCGCTCGATAATCGCGTGTGGCTCCACTTAAAGAATTTCTTTTGAGGGTTAACAAATTGCAGTTCAAACTCGGTGTTGGGATCATTCCAGTCGAATACAATTCTCAAATCGTATTTAAATTTAGCTGTTCGCAAATCGTTCGGCAGGTCTTTATAATCAACCTTCGAGCGGTGGAATGAAAGAAGATGCATCAACTCGTTCTCAATAGTTCGTTGAAGTCCTACAAATTCAACATCCTCAATAGCATTTGCCAGCATGCGCTTATATAGGTCCATAGCCTCGGAATAGAGGCCATTCTCAACATAAATCCTGGCAAGGTCCCGGTAGGATTGTTCTTGTTTTGGTCTGAGATTCACCAAGCGTTCATAAATATATTGGGCGTCCTTGAACTTGCCGAGTTCTTCCATTTTAAAAGCCAGGGTTTTAAGTGCCTTTGGATTTTCATCTGCTATAACCGCGATGGTAGTCAAAACAGAATAGGCGAAATCAACTTCCCATCTCATGAAATAGTCGGATGCGTCAAGATAAAAAGGGATGGTATAATTCTCAGGTTCATCGTTTAATGCATTATATATGTCCTGAGCCTGCTCAAAGGAGCTCGCCTGTTCAAGGGTTTTAAGATAAGTTGGTTTCAATCGTGGCTTATCGGTCAATAAAAGAATCCCCTCATCTTTATAATCGTTGCCTTTTACCAAGGCTGAAGTTCGGTTTTGTGCTTCCGGACCCATCAGGGATTTTGTTCGGATAACGATTGCACCTCCACGGCCGATTTCTCCATATCTATTTGTCGCTGTAAGTGAGCGAAGAATCGTTATACTTTCAATATTCTGAACATTGACTTGAGGAACCGACTGCTCAGAACCATAAATAATCCCATCAATGTCGAACATCGCATAAACGATATTCAAGGATCCGCCTCCACCACGTATAATGAATCGGGGTGTATTATAGGCTACATTTAATCCTGCCACCTGCACTCCTGGAAATCTTCCATTTAATACATCAGCAAGCGTATTGTATTGCGGGCCAATTTCCTCAGCTGTTATCATATCAACGCTATAGCCTATAGCTTTGGAATCTTTCTTGCTCAAGCCCGTTTGCATTTCATCTGATTTCGCGCGCTCTGCTGTTAAATAAACCTCGTCTAGAAGCTCGCCATCGGGTTTCATCAAAATTGCCACGTTTCTCGGATCTACAACTTGAACCTCATGGGTCTTCATACCAAGGAAGGAAGCAACAAGTATGTCGTCTTGATTTGCTCTGATTTGGAAAAACCCATCAATATCACTTTGGGCCTCAATAAAGGTGTTCTTCAATTGAATGCTTGCCCCTTGAATCGGACCAGCAGCCGTGAATATTTTGCCGCTTATCAAGGCGCTTTCATCCTGATCTGTATTGTATTCTATAACATCTTCAATTTCATTTAGAGCCAAGGCCACGCCCTCTTTAGGCCTGATTTTACTGAGATTTATATAGTGCCCATCAGCATAGGAAGCCGCTTGTTGTAACTGGTAATGATCTGCTTCTGGGCTTGAGTTTACCGTAAATAACGGTACATAAATTTTGGGTTCTAATTTTCCAAGCATTGAGCGCCCATTTGTGAAAACTATCACAGCATCGGCACCAAAACTGTTGGTTTGAACAATATTATTGAAATTTGCCGCCCCAAACCCGGATGTATTTCGCAATGTTCTGATAAGCGCATCACTTCTCCCATCAATTACTTTAAAAACAATCGGCTCCGAATTAAAGGCGTTAAATATTATCACTTCAACATCAACACGTTTCAGGACTGATATATATTCTTTTAAAAATTCCAATTCAGAATTAATATCCCGTGCCTTATCTAGAGTTGAGTTATCCCAATAAACCGTTATTTTTTGAGGCTTCTCTCTCGGATTAATAACCGATTCCCCATCCTTGGCTGGCTCTCCGGCTTCAACCCCAAAGTTCATCCTAATTCTTGAACTACGAGTCCATTTATCCTGACTGACATAGCGCTTAAATGACGTGCCTTTCCCAGATCTGCCTGATATGGCAAACTCAATAATATCGCCATATACTTTTACCAATTCGATCCCGATAACGCAGTCTTTATCAACCCTAATATTATATGGTTCGAGATCAACCTCAACCAGTGAGTCTGATTGTTGTATTGTCTTGAAAATATTTGTTTCAAGGATTTTATCAGCAGGTAGACCTTTCTTATAATCGTATATGTTTATACGAATTTTCAAGCTGTCAGACTGGTTCTCAATTACCGTAAACGACAGCTTATTGAGCTTTGTATTCTTGTTTTTAATGTCAAGAATTGTAGCTATTTCACCTCCCAGGGCTTTTTTATCTTTCCAATAACCAATAACTGAACGATCTATTTCGGGATTACCCAAATAAATCGTTTTTAGTTTCTCATTGGTTAAAAGAACCTCATCTAAGACTTCTGGTTTTCGCTTCAGAAATATTTTATTCGAATTGGTCAGCAAGCGTACCAATTGCTTTTGATCAACCTTTAAGGTCTCATAACCCAGGGCCGAAATTTGAAGATCATCGAGGAGACTGATGCGATCTTCATCGTATATCAAGATAAAGGCTCCGGATTCATCACTCACTGTTCCAATGCTTTTATCAACAAAACCAATGTTCACATAAGGAATTGGCTCGGTGGTCTCATAATCGAGAATAAAAGCCTCTATGGTCACCTGATATTGAGCTAGCGCCCATTGTGAAAAACAAAAGAAGATTAAAAAAAAAGTCTTTTTCATGGGCGAAATTACAATTGGAGGATAAAACTAAGGATTTTCAAAATATGGAGGATATTTAAGACATGAATCTTAATCTTTTTTTGTTATTCCAATTGCCAATTCAAAACAAGATGAGTGAATTGATCATCAGTTATTTTTTGTAAATTGAATCCGACTAATTCCAATCAATAATCATGAAAAGACGGCAATTCATAAAGCAAACGGCTGGTGCCACAGCCGCATTTAGTATAGTTCCAAGCTATGTGTTAGGCGGTTGCCATATTCCACCGAGTGATACATTATATGTGGCTTCAATCGGTGTGGGTGGTCGTGGCGGTGGTATTGTCAGGGAATTGACCTCGACCAGAAAGGTCAAGTTTGTTGCGCTTTGTGATGTCGATGATGTTCGGGCCAGGGGCAGTTATGAACTGCATAAAAAAGCAGCCCGATATAAAGATTTTCGGCGTATCCTCGATAATCATCTTGGTGAAATCGATGCATTTACGGTTGGAACACCCGATCATAATCATGCTGTAATTGCCCTCCCTTTCATGCGCGCTAAAAAACATGCCTATGTTGAAAAGCCGCTGACCCATAACATTTATGAAGCCAGACTGTTGGCTCGTGTTGCCAAAGAACAAGGCATAGTCACTCAGATGGGGAATCAGGGCAGTTCATCGGAGGGAATCCGTGAAGCCCAGGAATGGATTGAATCGGGAGCTTTAGGCAGCATTGAACGTGTTGATTGCTGGACAAATCGTCCGGTCTGGCCGCAAGGATTACGAAACATTAACGAGGGCGAGCCAGTTCCGGAAGGTTTAGATTGGGATCTTTGGCTTGGACCAGCCCGGGAACGTCCTTACCATTCGGCATATCTGCCGTTTAAATGGCGTGGCTGGTGGGATTTTGGAACAGGTGGCCTGGGCGATATGGGTTGTCATATAATGGAAACCCCATTCCGTACTCTCAATTTAGGAAGTCCTTATGAAGCCGAAGCGAGTTGTACAACGGTTTGGGCCGGCGACTTTGTGGAAGCGAATTATAATAAAGCCTGCCCGCCGTCTTCTATTGTAAGATTGAAATTTAAAACCGAAAATCACGGACAAATTGATCTCAACTGGTATGATGGTGGCATCATGCCCGATTTGCCGGATGAATTAAAAGACGGTGAAATGATCGGCGACTGGAGCGGAGGTAGTGTGTTTTATGGAACCAAAGGAATGTTGGTTACCGATTGCTATTCGGGAAACCCGAGATTGCTGCCGTCTGAACGCATGAAAGATCTAAAAAAGCCGGAACCTACCATCCCCAGAATAAAGAATGGTTCCAGCGGACATGTTAACAATTGGGTAGAAGGCTGTATTGACGGTATTCCAACGTCATCACCATTCTCTTATGCCGGTCCGTTGACAGAATCGGTTCTTATGGGTAATCTTGCCATAAAAGCCTTCCAGTATAAGGTATTGAAAGATGGCAAAAAGCCAACCGATTGGGCGCCTTTCGATTATCCGGGAAGACGTAAATTACTTTGGGACGGCGAAGCTATGAAGGTTACTAATTATGCTAAAGCCAACGATTGGGTAACGCGTGATTATCGCAGTGGCTGGGAGGTGAAATAATCCTATCTTCCGGGAAACTCAGCTTTGCGTTTCTCTAGAAAAGCAGACGTGCCCTCTTTGAAATCGTCTGTTCCGAAGCATTTTCCAAACTGATCAATTTCAACCTGAAAGCCGTTTACGCCTTTTTTATAATTAGCATTGATCGCCATGATTGCGGCTCCAATCGCCACTGAGGAATTTCTCATTATTTTTTTTGCAATGCCTTCGCAAAATGGGATAAGCTCCTCCAAAGGTGTAACGTGGTTCACCAAACCATAGGCTAAAGCTTGTTCAGCATTGATCATTCCGGCCGTCATTATCATTTCCATAGCGCGTCCTTTTCCAACCAATTGGGGTAGTCGCTGGGTACCGCCATAGCCGGGAATGACCCCAAGAGATACCTCTGGTAAACCCATCTTGGCATTTTCACTCGCTATTCTGAAATGACATGACATGGCCAATTCGAGCCCACCTCCCAGCGCAAATCCATTTACAGCAGCAATGACCGGTGTGTTTAAATTTTCGATAAGGTTAAACAATAATTCCTGTCCGTCTGCGGCAAGCATTTTCCCTTTCTCTTCAGAAAAATGCGCAAATTCGCTGATATCTGCTCCAGCTACAAAGGCCTTCTCCCCGCTACCTGTAAGAATTATAACCTTAATATCCTTATCCTCTTCAGCTTCACTGAAAGCTGCACTGAGCTCCTCTATGGTTTCAGTATTTAGGGCATTAAGCTTTGTTGGGCGGTTTATTGTGATTAATAAAATTCCATCCAGCTCTTCGGATAGTACATTATTATATGGCATGGGTAAATTATTAGATGATATGTTTACTTTCAGTTCTTTGGGAACCTCACTTCAAAGGTGGTTCCTTTACCTTCTACAGATGTAAAGGTAATGCTTCCGTTATAAGTCTCAACAATATTTTTAACCATCGGAAGGCCCAGACCCATTCCGCTGGATTTGGTCGTAAACTTAGGTTCAAAAACCTTCGATCGATTCTGATCATTAATACCTAAACCGTTATCGGAAACCGTTATGATCACATCTTCCTGTTCTTCAAATACCTTGATTTCAATCTTAGGGTCAATATTCTTTGGGATGGCCTGGATGGCATTTTTTACCAGATTCGTGACAACTCGAATGAGTTGGGTTCGATCAAATTTCGCGATGATCTCCTCTTCGGCCTTGAAGAATGAAATATAATCTTCAGAGAAGATATCAAGAGCAAGAGTAATCACCTCTATAACATTTAGCATTTCATTTTTTTGAGCCGGCATTTTGGCAAAATTTGAAAAGGCCGATGCTATCGAGCTCATCGTATCGATTTGTTGGATCAGGGTTTTGCCAAATTCTTCCACTTTCTGATCGACATCTGGATCTTTCGGGTCGAATTTTCGCTGGAAACTCTGCACACTAAGACGCATGGGAGTAAGGGGGTTTTTGATCTCATGCGCTACCTGTTTGGCCATCTCACGCCAGGCCTGTTCCCGCTCACTGGTGGCCAATTGAACCGCACTTTCCTCCAATTCATCAATCATGCTATTATAGGATTCTACCAGTAAAGCAACTTCCTGGCTAGCTCCCTTTAACTCAATTTTTTTATTTTGCTTTTCAAGACGCGTTTCATTCATCTTATCACTGATGGTCTTCAATGATCTTGTTATAAATTTAGAGACAAAATAGGCAAAAGCAATGGCAACCAGAAGCATTACTAAATAGGCATATCCCAGCCGTTTTAAAAATTCCCGTAATTCAGCTTCATTAAAAGAATCGTCCTCGAAATAAGGAACATTTAAAATACCAAGAGGTTTCGATTTAATATCTGAAAATAAAATATAGGAAGACTTATAATCTGCTCCAAGCTGTTCGTTCTTTACAACGACACGCTTATCGACACTCTGCCATAAGTTGGAAAGAATATTTGCATCAATACAGCGATTTATGGTATCGCTCTCAAAACTCGCCCTTGAGCTTTTTAAAAGCGTGCCCTCAAGATCGTATAGATTAAATTCAATGTTCTGAATATTGGCGATCTCATAGATCTTATCCTTAAAAATAAGTGGCAGATTCTCCGTGCTAACCGGATAGGTTGTTTGTCTTAAAACGTAATCAATACGCGATAAAAGCTGTGACTCTTTTCGTTCAAGACGCTGTGCATGATAATCACTCGATTGCTCCTTATACTGATAAATAGTAACTGCAGCTATTAATATTGAAGCTACGATCACCAAAAGGATCATGTAGACAAATATTCGCGATCGTAATGATAAGCTGTTTCGGCTCATTCGTTTAATTTATTTCAAAATCACAGCAATAATCAAGCCACAGCAAGGCGCATTAAGTCCCGCTTTCAATCTTCAACGAACAAATAATTGAGATTCTTGCTGTTAAAGGCCGCATTAAAGGCCTTAATCTCATCGCTGATAAGTGTATTGAACGCATCCAACTGAGTATTTATCTTTTGAGTCAATTCATTCTTAACGGCAACATCCTGTTCGGTAGGTGGAAAATCTCCTAAACTCACCAAAGAATTTAAATGACCGAGCTTATTGGTCAGTCTGATCGGGAAATTCAGGGGATCCTGACCACTGCGGTTTTTGGTTTGATAAAGGGCTTTTTCAATTTCACCGAATTTTTCCTTTAATGAATTAGATTTTTCCAATAGTTCTTTAACCTCATCATTGCCCTTATATTGAGCCTCAAACGCCGAAAGTTGTTCATTGATCTTTCTGATTTTCTTTATGGATTTATGCGCAGCATCCATGGTTTTATTCACTTCGGAAATAAACTCGAATTGCGTTCTCATTTCAGAAAGCGTGCTTTCCGATCTCGGATCAGCAACGATATTAAAGGATTGGCTTTTGATCTCATCATTTACTTTGAGTTCCACCTTATATTGGCCGGGAATCGCTCTCGGCCCTCTTAGGCTGGCCCACCAGAGCACCATGCCCTTGAAATCGGTCGCGCCATCATAGGTCATATTCCAAACAAATTGATTTGCCCCTTTATTAACCTTGAGATTATTCTTCTTATCGGTATTACTATACGTTTTGATCGAATCCCCTTTCTGGTCGAAATAAGTGAGCGATATCTTATCTTTTTCTTTAAAGTCCTTCAAATAATAATAGGTTATAACGCCGTTAGGATGATTTGTACCGGTTGTCTTACTTCCTGAACGACTTCCACCTCGCATTCGATAGGAATCTTTGGGTTTAAATAAGATATTCGATGATAAGTCGGCATCATACATCTGATGAATAAGGCTGAGATCATCGATTATCCATAAACTGCGCCCTTGAGTGGCAACGATAAGATTGTTATCCTTAATGGTCGCGTCTGTAATGGGAACTATCGGAAGATTAAGCTGAAAAGGCTTCCAATTCCGTCCGTCATTAAAGGAAATGTACATCCCGGTTTCTGTTCCGGCATACAATAACCCCTTTCTTTTTGGGTCTTCCCGCAATACCCTGGTAAAATGTTCAGGATTAATTCCACTGGTGATCTTGGTCCAGTTTTTACCATAATCGTTAGTCTTGTAAAGATAAGGCGCAAAATCACCGGTTTTATATTTAGTTCCGGCGATATAACAAGTCCCCGGATCGAAAACACTGGGTTCAATGCTGTTAATCATCATCCATTCAGGCATGCCCTTTGGAGTAACATTTTCCCAGCTTTCTCCTCCGTTTTGCGTTACATGAACAAGTCCGTCATCACTACCAACCCATAGCAATCCCTCCTGAAGAGCCGATTCCTGGGCTGCAAAAATGGTGCAATAATACTCTACTGAAGTATTGTCTTGTGTAATCGGTCCGCCGGAAGATTTAAGCTTTTCCGGGTCGTTTCTTGTCAAATCCGGACTTATGATTTTCCAGGACTGGCCTTCATTTTCGGTAACGTGTACATGTTGAGAAAAGGTGTAGAGCCTATCGGGATTATGCTTCGAGAAAATTATCGGGAAGTTCCACTGGAATCGATATTTCATGCCTTCAGCGCCATGACCCATAGGATTATCCGGCCAAACATTTACAGCTCTTACTGTTCCGGTTTTATGATTTACACGGGTCAGAAATCCATCATAACTTCCACCATAAACAATGTCATTATCTTCAGGGTCGATGGCGATATGCGCAGACTCTCCGCCGGCGGTGCTTTCCCAATCGTCTTCATCGATATTGAATCCATCTGTACGATGTGGAATACGAATTGTTGAATTATCCTGCTGGGCGACATAAATTCGATATGGAAAATGATTGTCGGTAGTAACCCGGTAAAACTGAGATGTTGGTTGATTGTGATAAGTGCTCCAGGTCTCACCACCATCATAGGTCACCTGTGCCCCACCGTCATCTCCTATAATCATGCGATTTGGATCTTCAGGTGCGATCCACAGATCGTGATGATCACCATGCGGCGCATTGTAGGTGCTGAATGTTCGACCACCATCTGTACTTTTATGATATCGTACATTGAGAACATAAACTTTATTGACGTCTTTGGTGTCGGCATAAACCCTGGTGTAGTACCAGGCTCTTTGACGCAGTTTGCGTTCGCTATTCACCTGGGTCCAGGTTTCACCGCCATCATCACTGCGATACAAACCGCCTTTATCTTTATTTTCGACGATGGCCCAAACTCGCTGATTGTTAACAGAAGAAACAGTCACACCGATAATTCCAAGTGTGTCGGTGGGGAAGCCTTTGTTTTTTGATATTTCGGACCAGGTTGCACCTTCATCAGTACTTTTCCATAAAGCCGAACCATCACCTCCAGAACTCAGGCTGTACGGTGTTCGTTGTACACGCCAGGTTGAAGCATAAAGAATTCTGGGATTGGTGGGATCGATGATCAAATCGACGACCCCGGCCTGGTCATTAGAATAGAGGATTTTCTTCCATGTCTTTCCGCCATCGGTACTTTTGTATAATCCACGATCCTGGCTGGGTTTGTAAATATTTCCAAGCACTCCGGCATAAACCGTGTTGTAATCGGTAGGATGAACAGCAATTCGTGGAACATGCCTAGAATTCTTTAAACCGGATGACATCCATGTCTTTCCGGCATCAACGCTTTTCCAAATACCGTATCCGGAGGAGACGTTCCCTCGAACCGTTTTCTCTCCACCGCCAACATAAATAACATTGGGATCACTTTTCGCTACCGTTATGGCTCCTATACTTCCGCCGAAGTATCCGTCTGAAATATTCTCCCAACTTCGTCCACCATTCAAGGTTTTCCAGATTCCACCACCCGTAGCTCCGAAATAAAACAAATTAGGATTATTGGGGACTCCGGTAACAGCGGCACTTCTCCCGCCACGAAAGGGACCAACGAGACGATATTCCAAAGAAGAATAATAGGATTCGTCAAAATTTTGTGATTGAACAGGGGCTAATGTAAAAACAGACAGCATCAAGGCCGCCATAACACTAAATGAACGCATTGTATTTATGGTTTGGTTATGAAAAACTAAAAATAAGGATTAATCATTAATCTTCTGACTTCGCCAATAAATTTAATTTAACCTCCCTGTTCAAATAGTACGCGGTAACAATAGTTGAAAGTACGTCAGACACGGGAAAGGCAATCCAAACCCCGAGTTCACCAAAAAAACGAGGCAAAATAAAAATCAAAGGGATAAAGAAGAAGCCCTGCCTTGTAAGCGTTAACAGCAGGGCAGGAATGGCTTTGCCAACCGCTTGAAAATAAGCGGCGCCTATCAGTTGAACGGCTATGATAGGGGTCGCTGCAAACACCCATCGCATGGCACTTGGCGTCTCTTCAAGGACTGCTGCATCTGTGGTAAACATTCTTGTAATCGCTTCAGGAAAAACCATAAGCATGATGAATACAACTGTCGCGAGAATGGCGGCATATTTAATTGCTGTAGCAATGGTGGTCCTTACGCGTCTGAATTGTCGGGCACCATAATTATACCCCGCTATTGGCAAGAAACCCTGTGTTATTCCATAAACCGGGAATAAAGCGAACATAAGCATTCGAGCTACTATGGCATAGGCTGTAACAGAGGTTTCGCCACCAAAGTCAAACAATATATTGTTCATCAATAAATAGGTTATACTCACCGTGGCTTGCCGTGACATGGTGACAAATCCTAAACCAGCGATCTCACTTACTATTGGCTTCTGCAGTCCGAAATGTCTGAGATTAATTTTCAGCTCTGAATTTTTAGATAGAAAAAACCAAAGTATAAACAGAAAACACAATAAATATGACCCGGTAGTTGCCCATGCTGCTCCATGCATGCCAAAATCGAATATCTTAATCAAAACCACATCCAATACAAGGTTCACCACCGAAGGGATGAGCATGGCATACATGGCAAATTTAGGTTTCCCTTCGGCCCTGATAACCGTATTCCCCATCATGCATAAGGCGAGCAAGGGGATTCCGTATAAAACAATTCTATAATAGATTTTGGCAGGCTCAAAAATAGCCCCCTTCCCACCAAACGCAGGGATTAAACTGTCGATGAAATACAACCCGAGAATAACCAAAGTTGTGGTTAAAACGACTGTAAGGGTAATTTGGTTTCCAAATGTTTTTAATGCTTTGGTTGCTTGATCAGCTCCCAGCGCCCGTGAAATAACCGAAGATCCTCCCACACCAATTGCCATACCTAAAGCAGCTATAAAAAAGGATACCGGTAATACGACATTAATGGCGGCAATAGCAATCGAGCCTATCCAGTTACCCACAAATATGGTGTCGATAAGAATATTTAATGACATCACCAGAATACCGATAGATGCAGGAACTGCCTGTTTTACCAGAAGTTGGCCGATGGGTTTTACACCCAGATCCTGAGAGGACACCTTTGCCATGCAGTGGGGTTTTTTTGGACAAGGCGAAGATAGTTAAATTAAGCATGACAATTATTCGATATTAGGTAATACGTTTCTGCTTTTCTACCTTTACAAAATCCTATTTTGTTAATGATGATCTTAAAGAAATTTCGAATCGTTGTTCTTCTCATTTCTTTCCATGCAGGGTTCATTACCTCCGCTCATTCTCAAGGCAAAGAAACCAAATTAGTGAGCTCACGGGCCGTATTTAATACGATTGAAAATCAGGTTGATTCAATTATGAAGATGGCTATTCAAAAGGAAGCTTTTCCAGGTGCTCAACTTATGGTTTTGTTGGAAGGTGAAAAGATTTTTCATAAAACCTATGGCTTTCATACCTATGATAGTCTGAGACTGGTTGAGCCAAATGCATTGTATGACCTCGCATCTGTCACAAAAATCGCCGGTCCGCTTCTGGCTTTGATGAAATTATATGAGGAGGGTAAAATCGATCTGGACGTTCCATTCAGCAACTATTGGAAATCCTGGAAAACTAAAAAAGATAAAAAGAACATCAGCTTTCGGGAACTTCTCGCCCATCAATCGGGTATGCAAGCTTACATCGTATTCCTTAATGAAGCCGTGAAAAAAGGAAAGTTCAAAAGACGATTTCTCCGAACGAAATCTCAGAATCGATTTTCGAAACAGGCTTACGATAGAATTTATGTTAAAGATCGTTTCAATAGAAAAATGTACCGTAAAATTAAACGATCGCCGCTCAACCCTGAAAAAAAATATTTATACTCCGGGCTGGCTTCTTTGA
>JABDIV010000050.1 GCA_013003555.1 Flavobacteriaceae bacterium | reverse complement strand
GTACAAGGGATGCTATGCTGTCGACCAATTGTTTGTCCAGCTCTGCTATGGTCGACTTTTGGAATCCGAAATCAACCTTGTTCATTTCATTTAGATCCGTTTGCCTAAAGAATATTTTCTTCTTGGTCACCGGTGCTTTGTAGTTATCATAAAGATTTTCTTTTACTTTTTCTACGATTTCCTCTGCCTCCAATGGGTCACTTGACAGGAACACGCGATTAAGTTCAAAGGCTTTTGGAGCGAGAGCTATCAATGTGTCAAGAGATTGTTTAAGTACAAAGGCCTTTCTCTCGAAACCCATAGAAGAAATGATAACGCTATCCTGTTCTGTAGGAACGTTGTTCAGACTAAAACTAAATACGCCTTCTTCATTGCTAATAACACCTTTATTCTTGCCGAATTGAATAGTCGCATAAGGAATGGGCTGTTTAGTATTCTCGTCGACCAATCGTGAATTGAAGGATTGGGAAAATATGGAGTTGCTTAATAGCAAGAGGATTAATCCTGCAATGATTTTTCCTAATGTTGTCATTGATTTGATGATTATTGATTTAACTGGAAGTGAATTGATCAAATCCAAGTACAAAATAATGACGAATGACTTATTGGAATGTTACTTTAACATGAATTTTGCAGTAAATCGGAAGTTTAGGATCTAACTCGAACGGTTTCAATCATACTTCACTCTGCAGGTTGGGCATTCAAGGCTATTATTACCTTTCTTTAAATGAATTCCATCGAGATGAGTAACAACAAAATCCTGAATAAAGGCGTAATTGGCTTCATGGTTATTGACATCGATTTGTTTGTCAACATACATTTCTCGAATCTGGTTATCGTATTCTTGGGAGCCCCAACAATTCGGGCAATAGCCTTCAGGAGCTTGATCTTTGGTTTCTGCTTTTGGTTTCTTGAAAAATTCGATTAATTGCTCGATCATGGTTTGATGTTTTAATTGAAGATCTATTGTTCCTGTTTACCAAATGTAATTAGATATAATCAATAATCTAAGGCTTCTTTATCTTACTTCTTGCCCACGATAATGCGGTGCTTCCGCTAACTGCCAAGAATGCTGCAAAAAAGTTAAAGAAAATATCAATCGGGTCGAATACACGAATTGGAATGAACACTTGAATACATTCGTCTATAGTTCCAATCACTGTTGTGAACACAATGGCGATAAGTGGTGGCACCAGAACTTTAATGCCGTTTTTCTTTCGTTCGTGAAGTGCCTCAAGAATAAATAAAGCAACAACGCTATACTCGAAGAGATGACCTCGTTCTTCAGCAATTGCCATACGAAGCAGTGTCAAAAGATAAACGCCAGCAATACC
>JABDIV010000021.1 GCA_013003555.1 Flavobacteriaceae bacterium | reverse complement strand
CGGTTGCAAATATAGAGGCTATTTTACTTTCCTCAAAGCAAAACACTTAAAAAATGGTTTCGTAATTTTGCTGCTTTAGCATACCGATGAATTTAATAATTGATGTTGGAAATACCAAGGCAAAAATTGCGATTTTTAGCAAAGGAAAACTGCTGAGAAAGAACAGCCTCCCGCATGCTGAACTGAAACCTGAACTAAAGAGCTGGATAAAAAAGTATAAGAGCTTAAAGAAGGTGATTATCGCTTCAGTAGGCCCGATAAAGGATACTCATTTCAACTATCTTCCCAAATCTTTGGAAAAGATTATCGTCTCATCAAAAACCGGGATACCATTTACCAATAAATATAACACGCCCAAAACATTGGGTGTTGACCGAGTAGCACTTGTGGCTGCAGCGGCTCGATTGTATCCAAAAAAGAATGTGCTTGTCATCGATGCGGGAAGTTGTATCACTTTCGATTTTATCAATTCGAAAAACGAATACCTGGGTGGTGCCATTTCACCCGGCATCCGTCTGCGTTATGAGGCCCTTCATAATTTTACCGCTAACTTACCGTTATTAGATGCGAAGATGCCGGCCAACTATTTAGGCCGCTCTACAAATAGCTCGATTCATTCAGGAGTAATTTACGGGTTGATCAATGAAATTCAGGGCGTGATTGATACTTATAAAGAAAATTGGTCGGATTTAACAGTTATTTTAACAGGAGGGGATGCTAAACTCTTGTCTAAGCGATTAAAAAATAGCATATTTGCCAACCCGAATTTCCTTTTGATAGGTTTAAACGAAATTTTAGAATTCAACACCTAAGCATGTTAAAGAAACTGCCGATTATCCTGGCATTCCTTTGTACCGTAGGCTCTATGGCTCAACAAGGTACATCTTCACCATATTCCTTTTATGGAATCGGATCATTAAAATTTAAAGGGACTGTTGAAAACAGGAGCATGGGCGGTCTCAGTATCTATAATGATAGCATTCATGTGAATGTTAGGAACCCTGCTACCTTTTCGGGGAATAATCTTCAGATTTCACCATTTAACAACGAGAGCAGGCCGGTTACCTTCGCTCTTGGCGGTGAATTAACCCTGAATAATCTAAAAACCGATGAGCAGTCGGGTGAAGCCAGTACAACCACTTTTGACTACCTGGCACTGTCCTTTCCGGCAGGAAAATTTGGAATTGGTTTTGGTTTGTTACCCTACAGTTCCGTTGGATATAAACTGGATTCGGATGTCGAAATTAACGGTGAGGATACTATTGATAACCGGTATTCAGGCTCTGGTGGAATTAACAGTGCATTCCTGAGCGTGGCTTATCAGATCAGTAAGAATTTGAGTATTGGTGTAGAATCGAGCTATAATTTTGGAAATATAACCAACAATGTTATCGATTTTCAATACGATGACGAAGGTGAACCCCTTCAGTATCTGAGTAAGGAAGTTAATGAATCTGACCTGAGCGGACTGCGTTTTAATTTCGGACTTCATTAT
>JABDIV010000017.1 GCA_013003555.1 Flavobacteriaceae bacterium | reverse complement strand
TTTGTCTGAAGTCGGGATTATATTCAATTTTAAATTCAGGTATATGTTTTTGTATGGCCGCTGTCAATTCTTTTGGTGAAAAGCTAACCCCCGACAGGTTATAGGACGACCTAATCTTAACAGATGCGGACTCGGCCTGCATAAGCTCGCGGGTTGCCTTTATGGCATCATCCATAAACATCATGGGCAGCTTGGTGTTTTCACTGAGAAAACAATCATAGCTCCCTTTGGCAAGTGCTTCATGGAAGATCTCAACGGCGTAATCGGTAGTTCCACCACCCGGTTTGGTTCGCCAACTTATGAGGCCGGGATAGCGTAAACTCCTGACATCAACGCCATATCGATTAAAATAATAGTCACACCAGCGTTCTCCAACCTGTTTTGTGATACCATATACCGTAGTGGGTTCCATTATGGTATGTTGTGGGGTATTTACTTTTGGAGTTGTAGGACCAAAAACCGCAATGCTCGAGGGCCAGAACAATTTTGAAAACAGTCCCTCCCTCGCCAGTTCCAGCACATTAAACAATGAACTCATGTTTAATCGCCATGCCTTTTCGGGATGGGCCTCTGCCGTTGCACTTAAAAGAGCCGCCATCAAATAAACTGTACCGACATTATGCCGCTCGATGGCCGAGCGAAGCTCTTCCCTGCTCTTGGCGTCGAGAATTTCAAAAGGTCCGGAATCAACCACATCCCGGTTCGATTCCCGGATATCGGTGGCAATGACCTGTTCAACTCCATGCGTCTTGCGCAATGCTCTTACAAGCTCCGAACCGATTTGCCCACAGGCTCCGATAATTAAGGTTTTTGTCTGCATGCAGTTCTAATTGATCGCATAAAAATAGTAAGATTTTAATGTGTTATATCAATCTTGTTTAAATAATTATCAAGGAATTGAAATTATTCGATTTCTGCATTTTTAAACCCGTGAAGAAACAATATATTTGTGATGCTCTCGGTTTACAGCATGATGACAACTCAAAAATACCCTTATTCATTAGTCCTGGTAATCCTGATTTTTCAGGCAATGACTTTTATAGGATGCCAATCGGAAAAATCAACCGACAATGAGACTGAATCAACAGCTCAACAACCTGAAAGAAAAATATCGGCAAAGGACATCGCATCTATAAGTTATACAGAATATGCCTTGAGCGATTCAGCTGAAAAGCTGACAACCTCCTGGTTTAAATTTCAGGAATTAAACAGTCAGATTGAAATTCTTAAAACAGGTGACCTGTCGTTCTTTACAGAGGATCTGACCTTCGTAGATGAATTTCTGACCGAACTATCATCTGAAATACCCGACACGCTTAATGAAACGTCAATCCTGGTAAGGCTTTCAGCTTTAAAAACAAGCATTTATAAGCTGGAAGGATCAGCCTCACTTGAGCGTGAATCAAAGGAAGCTCTGCTCAATAATTTAAAAGAAGTTCTGCTTTCACATACCAATCTGATCTTCCAAATCAATAAAAAGCTGGAAAAAGACGCCCAAAACATCACCCGACCTCAGTAAATTCCTACAATTTTCTATTCATCGGCTGCAGTTCGTAGATTATCGATAAAAATTTTGTCGATTCTTTGAAAAATCCTCTATTTTTGGTCGCAAAATTAAAAAGAATGAGAAGATTATTACTAATACTTGCATTATTCACAGGTTTATCAACCTTTGGTCAATTCAACCAGCAAGCCCCCTGGATGGAAGAATTCAGAGGGCGAAGTGCCGATTCACCCATAAAATTTAAGGATGTTGTAGATGCTTTTAATTCCTACTGGGAAACACGTGATCCTGATGTTCGAGGCAGCGGATTCAAACCTTTTAAACGATGGGAGGCTTACTGGCAGCATTATGTTGATGAAAGCGGCTATCTTCCCACTTCGACCGATCTTTGGAACGCATGGATCGAAAAAGAGGCTCAGGCGAACTCAAGGAATACACTCGCCGATGAAAGCAACTGGCTTTCAATAGGTCCGACCGACTTTGCCAACAGACCATTTTCTACAGCTAATATCGGACGCGTAAATGTGATCATCAAGGACCCTAATAACGCCAATACATTATATGCCGGTGCGCCTGCAGGTGGTATTTGGAAATCAACCGATGCGGGTTTATCCTGGGATCAGTTGGCCGATGATTTACCGCAGATCGGGGTTTCGGGTATTGCCATCGACTATAACGATTCGAACACCATATATATAGCCACAGGTGATGATGATGCCGGTGACTCTTATAGCGTTGGCGTTTTCAAGTCGACCGACGGTGGAGCAACCTGGAATCAAACGGGGCTTAATCCGTTAAACTCACCTACCGATATGAATGATATTTATATCGACCCTAACGATTCAAACAAACTATGGGTGGCAACCAACAATGGTGTTTACCGCACTACCAACGCCGGTGTATCATGGACGAACACCATTGGAAGCGCCAATATAAAAGACATTAAAATCAAACCCGGTGATACAAATACAATTTATGCCGTAACCAGTTCAGCCTTCTTTCGTTCAACAGATGGTGGTGTTAGTTTTACGGCAGCAGGAACAGGATTACCCGGGTTATCCGGCCGTTTGGTCATCGATGTAACTCCAGCCAATCCTAACGTGGTTTATGCTGTAAGCGCCACGACCTCCTGGGGATTTCAAGGCGTCTTTAAGTCGACCGACGGTGGAAGCACATTCACACAAAGTGCGAATGCCGTAAATATTTTTGAAAGCACTCAAGCCTGGTATGACCTTGCATTGGCCGTTTCACAGATCAATGAGAACGAAATCTATGTCGGGGTTTTAAATATTTGGAAATCGATTAACGGTGGAAACAGCTTTTCACAAGTTAATAGCTGGTTCCAACACACGGCTTCTTTTACTCATGCCGATATTCATTTCCTGAGATTTTATGATAACGAACTCTATGCCGGTACCGACGGTGGATTTTATAAGTCCTCGAACGGAGGCACAACCTTTACCGATCTTACTGAAGGCATGGAGATCAGTCAGTTTTACAGGATCGACGTATCGGAACAAACCTCAACTAAAATTGCAGGCGGAACCCAGGATAATGGCGGATTTGGATATTCAAGTGGTTGGAACAACTATCATGGCGGTGACGGTATGGAAGGTGTGATCGATCCGAACAACGATAACCTGTTTTACGGATTTATGCAGTTTGGCCAAAACCTTTTTGTATCGACAGACTCCGGGCAAAGCGGCAGTCAGGCCTTCAGCGGCCCGGCTAATGGAAATTGGATTACCCCCCTCGCCGTAAATAGTGAAAGTGAGGTTTATGCCGGCTATAATTTCCTATATCGATTTAATGGTTCCGGTTTTGACCAGGTTTCAGGCTTTATTGGAGGAAATATCGATGTGCTCGAAATCGATCCTATCGAACCGGACAATATGTATGTGGCGATCGATAATTCCCTGCATAAAAGTTTAAACAGAGGTGTTAATTTCTCAAACGTCGAATCATTCCCGTCAAATATTACGTCAATCGAAGTAAACAACAACGATAGCGATGTGGTGTATGTGACTACTTCCGGCCTAAATGGTGGTGTGTATCGGTCGAGTGATGGTGGTTTTACCTTTAATAACATTACAGGAAGTCTACCATCTGTGGTTAAGCTTATCATCAAGCATCGTGCTGATGACCCGCTCAATAATTTATACTTAGGGACCAGCATCGGTGTTTATCGTTACGACGATAACCTGGGCGACTGGGAGGTTTTTGATAATAATTTACCCAATGTGGCGGTTAGAGATCTCGCCATAAATGTAACCGACGAGATAATCGTTGCCGGAACTTTTGGCAGAGGTATATGGACAAGTCCGCTGCAAACTACTCAACTGGCGCAAGACGATGTTAAATTGATCGCGGTTAACAGTCCGGCAGCCAATAATTTTGCCTGTGGTGAAGTTACGCCGCAGATCGAAGTCAAGAACAACGGACAAAATACAATAACCCAAATTGATATTACATACACTGTTGATGGCGGACCCGATAGTAATTACACCTGGAATGGGTCACTTGCATCGGAGGCTACAACTTTAATAGATCTTCCGGCTTTGACCTTAGGCATCGGGGAGCATGATTTAGACGTTTCGGTATCTGTTACAAATGATACCTTTCCAACAAACAATAATGCCGGTAAGTCTTTCTTCGTAAATGATACCGGTATCGCGCAATTGGTGAACACCTTCGAAACACCGGAAGAAGAACTAATAACATTTAACGAAGTTGGTGGAGCAGCTCTTTTCGAGCGCGGTGTGCCAGCAGGTGCTCTTTTGAACACGGCTGTTTCAGGCACCCAGGTATATGGAACTAATTTAGACGGTGATCATACCAATATGACCAAAGCTTATTTGTTCTCTCAATGTTACGACCTGAACCAGATCGTAAATCCGGTATTAAAATTTCATATGGCCTTCGAGATCGAATTCGATTGGGATTTGGCCTATGTTGAATACACGATTGATGGTGGTTTAAACTGGAGCTTACTGGGGTCTGAAAGTGATCCGAACTGGTATAACAGTTCACGATTTGCCGGAGACGGTATTGCCAACAACTGTTATAATTGTGTTGGCGGACAATGGACAGGTACTAATGCCACCATGACAGAATACTCTTATGATCTTACTGCGCTGAACAATGAAAGTGAAGTAATTTTCAGGATCGTTTATCATTCCGATCAAGCGGTTGTTGAAGAGGGTATTATTGTAGATGACTTCTTTGTAGACGGTACGCTTAGCACCTCGGAATTTACCCTTGGCAGTGTGATGATTTACCCAAACCCCTCCGATAATATTTTCAATATCAAGATATCGAATATCGGAAGTTATAACTATACCGTGACTGACCTTACGGGAAAGGTAGTCATGAAGGTACGAGATATAGACCGCATCAATCATCAGCTCGATATGAGTAATTATTCAGCCGGTTTATACCTCCTCAATATTGAGACGGAGGGCCGAAGACTGACAAGAAAATTAATTCTGAAATAAATTCAATGCATAGAGAAAAAGCGACTGTTAACCCAGTCGCTTTTTTATTAAAACCAGTCTTAATCTTTTGTTAAGGGTAACATATCTCAGGTTAAGGCTTCTAAATAATAAGTAAATTGAGCACTTTAAAAAAAACTTCAAAAAATGAATATCAATTTTAAACGATTTTTTGCGGTTCCGACTTTAGCACTTATCTTATTGGTCGGCTGTAAAAAAGACAACAACCAGGCTCTTGCCAATGAGGAATCAATCCCGGGTATCGATATTACCAATATGGATACTTCTGTCAGACCCCAGGACGATTTTTACAACTATGTAAACGGAACCTGGATGAAAACAAACACAATCCCTGAAGAGGAATCCCGATGGGGAGGATTTGGAGTATTGAGAAAATCAACCAGGAAGGATGTTCTTGAGATTATCAATACGGCAAAGGAACTTGGCACCTATGCAGATGGAACCGATCAGAAAAAAGCACTTTTAATCTTCGAATCTGAGTTAGATACTGTTGCGCGTGATGAGGCCGGAACCAAGCCACTTCAACCACTACTTGATGCAATAGCAGGTATAAACAGCGTTTCAGATATGCAGACCGTATATGCCACAACTCTGGGAGTTTCTGCACCTTTCATGGGATTAACGTCTTTCCCGGACCTTAATGACAGCAGCATCAATGCGGCCTATGTTGTTCCCGGCGGACTCGGATTACCAGACAGGGATTATTATCTCGATCAAGATGAGAAATCTGAAGAACGTCGTCAGCAATACATCGATCATATCACCCGCATGCTTCAGTTTATCGATTACAGTGAAGCTGATGCTTCTGCGGCAGCTGAAAAAATTCTTGCCTTAGAAACAAAACTGGCCGAGCCACGACTGGATAAAGTTCAGCGCCGTGATGTTCGTAATTTTAATAACCCGCGATCAATAGAACAGCTATCGGCTATGACATCAGCGATCGACTGGAATAAATTCATGGATGAACTCGGTGTTGAAAAGGAATTGGATACAATCATGGTCATGCAACCAAAATATATGGAAGCTTTGCAAGGATTTCTTGCAGAAACCAGCATAGATGACATCAAAACCCTGATGGTCTGGAATACCCTGAATGATGCGGCTCAATATTTAAGTACGGATATTGAAAAAGCCAATTGGGATTTTTACAGCAAAACCCTGAGGGGTACTCAAGCCATGCGTCCTTCTGAGGAACGTGCGCTTGGCACGGTTAACGGTACTGTAGGTGAAGCTATCGGTAAACTGTATGTAGAGGCAAAATTCCCACCTGAAGCCAAGGAAAAAGCCGAAAAAATGATAGCCAATGTTATTTCGGCATTCCAAAACCGAATCGAGGTTCTCGATTGGATGGGAGAAGAAACTAAGAAAAAAGCCATTGAAAAGCTGGATAAATTCACGGTTAAAATCGCCTATCCAGATGAATGGGAAGATTATTCGGAATTGCAGGTTGAAGAAGGCAATAGCTTTGCCGAAAACATGCTTGCAGTAGCCGATTGGCAATTAAAGGAAAACCTATCAGAAATAGGCGAGCCTGTCGATAAGACGGAATGGGGTATGCCACCGCAAACGGTTAATGCTTACTTCAACCCGTTAAACAACGAGATCGTTTTTCCGGCTGCAATCCTTCAACCACCATTCTACAATTATATGGCTGATGAAGCCGTAAATTATGGTGGAATCGGTGCCGTAATCGGCCACGAGATTTCTCATGCGTTCGACGATTCCGGTGCACGTTTTGATTCTGATGGGAACGTGAATAACTGGTGGACCACTGAAGATTTAACAGAATTTGAAAAACGAGGCAACCTTCTTGCCGAGCAGTATAGCGGTATTGAAGTGCTTGACAGCGTCTTTATAAACGGTAAATTCACCCTTGGTGAAAACATAGGCGATCTTGGTGGAGTTCTTGGGGCTTATGACGGACTTCAACTTTACTTCAAAGAAAACGGTCGTCCTGATGATATTGACGGCTTTACAGCTGAGCAACGATTCTTTATGTCCTGGGCAACCGTATGGAGAACATTGACACGTGAAGATGCTTTAAGAACACAAATTAAAACCGATCCTCATTCGCCAGGCATATACAGAGCCATTCAACCTTTAAAAAATATCGATGCTTTCTATGAGGCATTCAATATCAAAGAGGGTGATGGTATGTTTCTGCCACCTGAACAGCGCGTTCGAATTTGGTAAAACAACATAAAAAAAGCAGCCGTCCGGCTGCTTTTTTTTATGTCAAAATGGTTTAATCATTTTTCACTGGTGTCTTTTTTTGAGCGAGCAGAGCATCCTTGCTGATCTTGGCAAGATTAAACTCCGGAGCTACGGCAAGTGCTTCGTCCAGCACTGCTATCGCTGCATCGATATTCGCTTTAGGGTCTTCCCTGAAAGTCACCAGGCCTTTCAGGTATAAAAAAGCCGCTTTTGATGAGACCTGATAAGGCACCTGGGATTCGTAATAGGTGCGTTGAACCTCATCGGTTGCATTTGTGATCCCATATTCAATATGCTTTTTGGCGCCTTCAAGATCATTGAGCTGGGTTTTCATATCGGCCAATTCGTAGGCGATCAGGACATTCGGACCGCGCTTAAACATTTCCTCGAATTGCCCGACGGCCAGTTTGGTTTGGTTTAATGCCTGCAGGCTAACCGCCTTTACTTCAACTGCTACATCAGAGTCGTTCGTATTTTTTTCAATTCCTATAGTATTCAAGGCCTGGATGTGACGTCCTTCATTCATATACAACAAAGCCAATGTGTCTTTACGCGATTGATTTGGTGCAAGTATATTCAGGTGAGTAAGCGCATTGATCACACCTTGAACATCACCCTGACTTTTCATCTGGCTGTAATATGCCTCATAATGACTTAAGAGTTGTGCATTGCTTTGAGCACTGAGTTGTAAACTGAATACCAGTGCCAGTAATCCGATAATAATTCTCATGATATCTCCTTTAAATTGTCCGCAAAACTAATTAAATATAACCTAACAAGACCAATGCCAAACTGTTAATTTAGCGCACAACAATTGTTTTTTTAATGATAATGGCATCATTAAGGATAAAGGGTTTTGGAATCATGTCTTTATTCCGTGGACTAATATTGAAGAGTCGGTTAGTCAACAGATCATTCGAGGATTCATACAATTCAAGAGTTGTTGATTGGTCTTTCGGAAAAAGAATCTCAAGCTCCAAGGGTTCATTATTACTGACGAAATAGGAAAATAGTCGATCGGAATTTCTATTCTGGAAAACCCAACCTGTCGGATCCTGCTTTTGCACTTTCACTCCATTAAGGGTCATCTCCTTAAAACGCAGGTTTGAATTGGCATAAATATCCATTCGGTTCACCGGGCGTTTCGAAGCGATATACAAGGAAACCTTCCGCATTTCTCCAATGATGGTATCTTTATATAATTCGATTTCCGGATAAACCAGAGGCCTTAATTCCGTTTCACGTTCATAACTAAAACCGGTTCCATATTTACTTGACAATATCGGGCCACTCGTCTCAGTCACCTCTTTGGGATCCTCACCCACCACCTCCCGGGTCCAGGTGTCCAGTCGTTTATCGTAGGTAAGCCATTTAGCGGAATTCTTATCTGCATCAAGCATATAAATCAAACTGTTTGGAAGCGGACGTTCTTCATTAAAATCGGATTGAAAATGAGTCGCGATTAAAAAGCCGAATCCCACAAGGGTAATCAGAATGGACCAGCGTCGTTTATGTTTGAAAAAACCAACTACCGGGATGAGTAATCCGAAATAAAGCGCAATTAAAAGGCCGCTTACAAAAAGGATACCCAGGCCTAATCCAACCGGGAACATCTTAATGAACGGACTCATGATCAGGAGCAACGGAAAACTTAATAACGCCATAAAAATGAGATTTGGTTTTCGTTGCAGAATCAACATAAAGAAACTGAATAATGCGAAATAAACAGGTATGATAAAAAAGCTTCCGCCTTTCAAGTTCAAGGCCATGAGAATCCCTATTATCAGCCATACGAATATGGGTGTGATAAACAAACTTGCCGTATTTCCGGGCTTGTAAAACCTGGCGTACCACCAGAAACAAAGTCCGACACTGAATAAACTTATGGTGGCAATATATGTATAGCCATTATAGGTAAAGCCATGCAACATTTCGGCATAACCCGGGTATAACAGTTCCGACAGTACAAAGAACAGCAGTTGGGCTAGCAATGCCGATGAAATCAGGGATCCAAAAAACGGAATGGCACCTCGGCCTACATCCGTCAAATTCAAGCGTCTTGTTTTAAAACCGAAATAGATCAAAATTCCAAAAATGACAAACGCCAGAACCAGCATTGGCCAAATCCAGCTAAAGGGATAACTCATCAAACCAACAACCGGCGCGTTGAAATACACATGATCGTCCTCACTTTTTAAATTCGTGAGGTTTTCCATTGAAAAATAATCGAGTAATGACATCAGGTAATCTCCCTGGTGTTCAAGGGATTCTTTATCTAACCGATCGTAGGTGTCAAGCGCGGTATGGTAGTCGAAATGATCATCGATAAAGGCAAAATTAAAACCATCGATGTCACCATCTTCGCGAAATATGGTGAGGTCGGTATCATTTGGCAGCATTTTATAAATGCTGTATGCGAGGGAATTAGCAACAGGAAAGGACGGGTTGGCCTGAATAAAACTTGTGATCAGATTTTTGTTACCGCCGTTTGTCTCTACCAACATATAGCTTGGTCCTCCACTTCCTCTTGCCTCAAAATTTAAAACCAGGCCGACATCCTCAGCCCATTCATGCTTATTTACGAAAAGATCGGCTCCGTTTAAACCGAGTTCTTCACCGTCTGTGATCAGGATAATGATATCATTTTTAGGTTGTTCATCCCGACTCAGGAATGCGCGAAGACCCTCTAAAATGGCGACAACGCCTGTCCCGGCATCACTTGCACCGTAAGATGAATGCGGGGAGCTGTCATAATGTGATAACAGCAGCAAGGCTTTTCCCGGTTCTGACCCTTCAATTCGGGCGATTATATTTTTTGGTTTGGCCAGGTTGCCCCAACCCGTTAGCGTAAACCCTTCCTGGATTTGGGTTTTAAGACCGAGTTTTTCGAGTTGCTCTATTATGTAATTACGAACATCTTTATGGCCTTCAGTTCCTAAACTATGAGGCACTTTACTTATTTGTTCCAGGTGAACGAGTGCACGAGCGGTGGAAAACGATTTCAGATCGACGTCAGCCGATGACGGTTCTGAGGGCATAAGGGCACTAAAACTCCAGGTGATAGCCAGGAGGATCAATAATGAGGCGATGGCCTTTTTAATCATGTTGGATGGGTTAGTTGAAGGATATAAAAATAAGCAATTTATCAGGTTTGTACAGAGACTTTTGAAGGCATTTAGGCTAACTGACTAAAAATAATTATATTTAAGAGGAGCTAAAATTAAAATCATGGGAATAAAGAGTTTTCAAGGCTCGAGACGAGCACAGCAGAAAACAATGGATACGACACCGATTCATGTTAAGGATTATATGACGACAAAACTAATAACTTTTAAACCTGACCAATCGGTTGAAGAAGTCATAGATACCTTAATCAAGAACCGAATTTCGGGTGGGCCCGTTGTTAATGAAAAGAATGAATTAATCGGGATCATATCGGAAGGTGATTGTATTAAACAGATACACGACAGCCGATATTACAACATGCCGTTAAATAATAATTCAGTAGAAAAACACATGGTCAAAAATGTTGAGACCATCGATGGAAATATGAACATTTTTGATGCCTGCACCAAGTTTTTGGATGCAAAAAGGCGACGGTTTCCAATTGTTGAAAACGGGAAACTGATTGGTCAAATAAGTCAGAAAGACATTCTCAAAGCTGCTTTAAAGCTAAAAGGTCATAATTGGAAATGATCAATTTTCCCGTTTGACCAGGGCGAAATAGTCATGATCAAGGGGTAAATAGCCTTGATTGTAAACAAAATAATAGATTTTCCCCGCTTTGGTGGTATAAATACTGGTGATATAATTAAAATCGAATCCCATCTCGATCAGTTTCGATCGTGAGGTTTTGGTTTTCTGCCGTGGATTTAATGCCTCCAATATCCTGTAGTTCTTTCGCAGGCGGTTGTTTACGTTTCGAATCAGGTTTCTGCTGTCTTTGTTGATGCGGTTGTTATAGGCATTTCTGCATGCATCATCGCAGAATTTTTTATCAACACGGCCAAATATTTTTTCACCACATTCGGCGCATGTGCGTTGTTCTTGTTTCATCCTTCTAATTATTTATCATTTTTGCAGCCAATTCTTTAAAAAGCTTGTAGGCCAGCATGGCTGTAACATTATTTAAATCGCGATTCGGGTTTAATTCTACAATATCGGCTCCGATTACCGGTACTCTTATGTCATGGATGATCTTTAACACGTCTCGCGACGACAGGCCACCGGGCTCATGATGAGATACCCCCGGAGCAAATGCCGGATCGATAGCATCGAGATCAAGGGAGATATATAAGGGTCCTTTAAGTTCCCGGACAAAATCAAAATTGAGAGCCTTCATTTCGATACAGCTTACGCCGTACCGTTTGGCCTGCTCATTCAAATGGGTGGTCATACTCCTTAGTCCGACCTGGGTCAGCGACCCCAGAAGTCCCTTTTCTAAAAGCCTGGCGAAGGGTGATGCATGGGAATGTGGATTTCCTTCAAAATCCTCATAAAGATCGGCATGTGCATCGATCTGTAACACGTGCAAATCAGGGTAGCGCGATACATGGGCCTCGATGATGGGATATGATATGGAATGATCACCACCTATGGAAAGAATGCGCGCCTCCGGGTCAAGGTTATTGGAGATGCTATTTTTAATTTTGTTAAAAGCTACTTTAGAATCGTCCTCAACACAATTTAAATCACCCAGATCGATATAATTTTTCCCTTGGATGAGTTCAACTCCCGATTCAGAAAAGCGATTGGCCGAACCGGAAACATCCATCTCGCGTATTTTGGGTGGCGCCAGTGCAGGGCCTCTCAGAAAGGATGAATTCTTATCATAAGGAATTCCTATTAATTTTATCATCATATCGGATTAATTAACTAAAGCTCTCATTCTATATACTGATTGTATTTGAATCGAAAGCTTTAAACCTGTCATAAAAGACATTCAAACGGTTGTCATATCAGCGATTTAATACCGACATGTACTCCACCCAGGGACCGACCTCCGTTTTATATTGCCTGGCCATCACGCGCGCGATCTGGGCAAGGTGCCCCAAATCATGAGCCACCCAGGCAGCGAGTAATTGCTTAAGTGACACCTCTCCCAAACTGGGATGAACGGCCTTGCGGTCGTATTGATTTTCGGTGATCTTGAGAGCCTTCAGAAATGCTGTGTTCTTTGCTCTCAATGCAATAAAATCATCAAGAAGCCCGGCCATGGTTTTACCCTTAGACGCTTCGAATTGCGCAAAGCGATCGAAAGGCGTAAACGTTTTATCACTGCCATCACTTAAGATGATCTCAAGGCGTTGTTTCCAATCGGTTCGTTCACCATGGATCAAATGACCAACGACGTCAAATGCACTCCAGGTATCCGGGCCTTCATTGCAATACGTCCAATCATCGGACAAACCTGACAGCATGGTTTTCAAGACATGTGGTGTTCGTTCCAATATCTCTAACGCCTTATCTAAATTGTATTCCATAGTAACCTTAAAGATAAAAAATATTCGTTTACAAACGGTTACAAATATTTACAAACGAATTTAAATATGTAATAACCGGTTATGCCTGGGAGTCCTCCTCATCTTTGTCCTGTTGAATCGCGGTGATTCAATAGTATTAACTGTTTAACCTTTAAAATTAATAATTATGAACGCACTTAGAAACAAAGTACAGTTGATTGGACGACCAGGGCAAGATCCTGAAATTTTAACCTTTGACGACGGGAACAAGATCGCTAAATTCTCTATGGCGACTGACGACAGCTACAAAGACAAAAATGGCGAAAAGGTAGATCGAACCTATTGGCATAACATCATCGTTCGTGGCGGACTCGTGAATGTGGTGGAGAACTATGTGACCAAAGGCAAGGAGATCGCCATTGAAGGCAAGCTTACCAACAGGTCATACGAGACCAAAGATGGTGAGACCCGATATGTTACTGAAGTATTATGCAACGAATTGTTGCTGCTTGGTGGGAAATGATCCAGATCAATAATTGAAAGCCTCCTTTTCAGGAGGCTTTTTTTATTTTAATGATCGTGATCTGCGTGGTTATCTTCCGAATTTTCTCCAGATTGATTCATGGCCATATCATGGTCATATTGACAACAATCGGGTAGTTTATCATAGGCTTGCTCATCACCCATTACCTTTTCGGTATCATATCCAGATGCAGCAATGGCCTTATGAATCGCCATTTCATCAGTTTTTTTATCATCAAAAGACACGTCTATTTTCTTTTTATCAACATCCCATTCAGATTGCGCAACACCATCCACACTATTTGCTGCTTCTTCAATAGTGCTTTTGCACATTCCACAGTTACCTCTCACGCCAAATGACATTTCAGTCATTGCTATATCTTGTGACATTTCTTGATTAGAGGTTTCGGTATCATTTTTAACGTCGTTTTTACAACTTGTTAATCCAATAGCAGCAATTACTGCTAAACTTAAAATTGCTTTTTTCATAGTTTAAATATTAATTGTTTTTATTCTATTATTTGCTTTACTTCTCCACAGCTAAGCATTGCATCGCCGAAGTACGGATTGAATACTTTTTCTTCTTTACTCAGCCAATAGGCCCCTTTGTTGTTATCGGCCATAGGGCAAAAATCTAAATAGACTTTCTCATTTATTCCAAATAGTTGAACGGCGTTGGTCAATTTCAATGATAATGTTTTAAAGTGATCGCGTTGCTCCTTAATGGCTGATGCATTTGAAATTGAGCTTGCTGATGACCGTAACTCTTTTTCTAACGCCATCCAGCGCGTATGGACTTCATTATCGGTTAATACTTTCATATCTACTTGACCTAAATTACCGAGTAATCTATTTGCTTCTTTTTTTGTTTTCTTCGTATCATCTTTAACCAAAGCATCTTTTAAACTGATATAATCATTAAACACGGCCTTCAATTGATTTTGGAAACTTTTAGAAACATTTACTCTTTCATAGAGGTTAGCATGACTATTATTCGGGTCTGACGATTCTGAATCTGCTCCTGAATGACCTTCATGGTCCGTCATTGTCTTTCTGCCGTCTTGGTTCATCATTGATTTTTTTCCTTGCAGTTGAGCAGCCGCATCTACCGTAAACGCTCCATTCGTTACAATTTCATCGCCATTATTCAAACCAGTTAGAACTTCATAACTATCTCCTAATTGATTACCTAGACTCACCTCTCGCATTTCAAAAACCGGTTGGTCCGGACTTGTTTTTAAATACACAACAGAACGTTTCCCGGTCCATAAGACAGCTGAAGTTGGAATGATCAACAGCTCATCTGTATTAGAAACTATTCCTATTACTCTCCCTTCAACAAACATTCCCGGCTTGAACCCGGCCTCCTTATTGTTTAACACAACTCTCAACTTAATTGTTCTCGATCTGGAATCTAAAATCGGGTCAATAAAATCAACTTTAGCCTTGAACTCCATATTTCCAAATGCATTGGTTGTTATCGAAATCTCCTGATCCTTTTTAAATAGATCAATTTGATTTTCATAAACATCAAAGATTGCCCATACCGAATTTAGATTGGCTATTTTAAGCAATGGCTGACCTTGTTTTATGTAATCGCCCTGTTCAACCAACTTTTCAGATACCGTTCCAGAAACCGTTGCATATACGGGAAAATTCTCTTGAACTTCCCCAGATTCTTCAATTCTATTAATCTGATTATCTGAAAGCTTCCACAGCTTCAATTTATTGCGAACCGCTTTATACAAATCGGGTTGAGACTCCTTTAAGGAAGCAGCTGTAATTAATTCTTGTTGAGCTGCATATAATTCAGGTGAATAAATAGTGGCTAAAAGCTGGCCTTTGCTGACTTCTTCTCCGGTGAAGCTAATATTCAGTTGCTCGATTCTACCAGAGAAGTAACTGACTTGTACGGCATTGGCCTCTTCGTTCTCCGCAATCTTTCCTGAAAGTTTAATGGAGTTGTCGCCTAATGTATTCTTACCGACAAAAGAAGTTTGAATATTTGCCAAAGCCATTGCATTTTCAGTCAATTTGAACTGCTCTGCTGAAAGACCATCCGAGGCAGAGGTGGCAGGTATTAAATCCATGCCACAAATCGGGCAATCACCGGGTTCCGGTTGCCTAATCTGAGGATGCATTGAGCAGGTCCACATTTGGTTTGTTTCTGCTTCTGAATGACTGTGATCAGACTCGTTATTTGATGAAGGACTAAATAACAACCACCCCACAACCAGTCCAATTGCCAACACGCCGATATAAATTATATACTTTTTCATGATATTATTTTATTGAATTATTTTAAAAGAAAATGCAATAGTAACCTTCTCCCATGCCAACGAAATTGTCCCTTCGGTATCATTGACCTCTATTTTTTCTTCAGATGAACCAAGTTCTTCTTTCATTGTTCTTTCTTGCTTACAGACCGTTAATACAACCGTTATTAATATTGTTCCTAATAATGTTCTCATCGGTTAATTAATCTTTATTTTTCTTAATCTTAATGCATTTGTGATTACTGATACTGAGCTAAAACTCATGGCCAATGCAGCTATCATTGGAGAAAGCAAAATTCCAAAAAATGGAAACAGCACACCTGCAGCTATTGGAACCCCCAAGCTGTTATAAATAAGTGCAAAAAATAGATTTTGCTTGATATTCTTCATTACAGCATTACTTAGATGCCTGGCTTTAACAATCCCTTGTAAATCCCCCTGTACCAGGGTTATCATGGCACTTTCTATAGCAACATCGGTTCCGGTACCCATAGCAATACCAACATCGCTTTTTGCTAAAGCTGGTGCATCATTAATACCATCACCTGCCATAGCAACTATTTTTCCTTTTTGCTGCAGCTTTTCAACTTCTTTCAGTTTATCTTCAGGTAACTGGCTTGCTTTAAAATCTGCGAGAAGAAGTTCAGAGGCAACTGCCTGTGCCGTATTATAATTATCACCGGTAAGCATTACAACATCAATACCTTTACTCTGAAGTCCATTAATAGCAATTTTACTCGTTTCTTTAATTTTATCACCGATGACCACATATCCTTCAACCACATTATCGACAGCCAAAAACGACACGGTTTTGCCTTTTGCTTGATACGTTTCAGCTTGTGCCTGTATTTCTGAAGAGATAATAGCTTCGGCATATTCCATCATTTTTGGATTACCTAACGCTACTTTTTTGTTATTGACAAGGGCTTCTACTCCTTTACCGACAACAGCACTAAAATCTTCAGAAATGAGAATTTCAGAATTATGTTCTTTTCCATATTTAACAGTCGCTTCCGCTAACGGGTGTTCGCTGTTAATATTTAATGACACAATATATTGCAGCACCTGACTTTCAGTTAATGTATTATTAAAATCATCTATTCTTTCCACTGTTGGTTTCCCTTCGGTTATTGTTCCTGTCTTGTCAATAATAAGTGTATCTACCTTATCCATTTTTTCAAGAGCTTCAGCATTTTTAATAAGCACCCCATTTTGAGCACCTTTTCCAACGCCGACCATTACCGACATGGGAGTAGCTAATCCCA
>JABDIV010000008.1 GCA_013003555.1 Flavobacteriaceae bacterium | reverse complement strand
CTCTTATCGGTGAATGGCATAGCTTGAGGCATTTGCATACACTTCTAATACGGCGTACCACTTTTTAAGTTTGGCTTTCACTTTGGTAATTAACGTTTTCATAGCTTTTCGTTTTTAATTTAACTTCACTTCTTTTTCTTACTACTATGACTGAAAAATGTGTGCCAGGTTTAGTTTAAAAGCGCATTATTCGATGAACGGTAACTTTTTTTAAGATTTTATTAAAAGTTAACTGCTTGATAATACGTTGTTTAGGGTAAAATAACCTCGATTTATACGATTTTATGCCATTGTTCATAATTATAGGCGTACCTTCGCCCCAAGAAAATAAGGAGAGCATTTTCTGTATTTCTACTTCACAAGAGACCTATACTAAAGATTCCCCCCGCTATTTTTTTAGAACATTTTGTTCGCGAGACCATTAATAACGATATATAAGACACCGTACCCCAAAATTCACAACAACGATCTAAACAAGCGACTACAGGTTTAGAATAAGCAAGCAGTTGCTTTTATTTCCCGTAAGACAATCAGGATAGAGATCAGATAGAAACGATTACCCAACAGACCGGGGAACGGTTTAAATTATAAACCTATGAATTTCAATATTAAAACATTATTTAAACGAAATATTAATACTAAAGTAAATAACATGAAAGAAGGAACAGTAAAATTCTTTAATAACGCCAAAGGTTTTGGCTTTATTACTCCAGACGATTCTGACAAGGACGTTTTTGTACACCATAACGGACTTATTGACCGTATCGGTGAAAACGATAAGGTTAGATTTGAAGTGGAAGAAACACCGAAAGGTCCTGCTGCCATCAACGTTGAGTTGATCTAAGCAATGTTCAAACATAGAAAAAGGCCACCCGAACAGGGTGGCCTTTTTGTTTTCAGACAGATTCTAATTATTCTACGTTTGTTGTAACCTTAAGTCAACACCGGCGTCTTACCCTGTAAATACTAAACTCATGTCTAACTATCCGTATCGGTTGTTTCGCCTGTCTGGCGTCTCACTATGCCTTGCCGGCATATTGCTGCTTCTCGTCAATGTTGTTTTCACTCCGCAAATCCTGGCCATAGACGACTTTGCCCAAAGCGCGGCAAGCTCAGCCTGGGGCTGGCGCCTCGGTCTCGCAAGTCTCACCGGACTGCTGCTGCTGGTCGGCAGCGTGGGTATTTATACCTATTTCAATTCGAAATTACCGGCTTCGATCAAAGGGCTGATCCTGCTGGTATTGCTTATCCTCGGAAACGGACTCTTATTGGCCCACGAATGGAACCAATGGCTCTTTGTAAGAGACCTTGCGATAAACTTCCCCGATGTATTGAATCAACTCGAAGACCTTGAAGGTTTCACCCTGTTCGATTTGAGCGCAGCATTAGGTGTTTCCGCATTCTTTCTAAGCTGGATCATCAGCCCCATCCTGTTATGGACCAGCAAGGTGATCGATAAACGCATTTGTATCCTGATGATCCTTGGGATAATTGCGAGTCCGTTTGTCGCGATCATCACAACTCCATTAATTGGCGGGATCGTCTCGTCATTGCTCCTGGGCAGTGGTTGGTTCCTCCTGGGCAGAACCCTGATTACGGCAAGGCCGGAATAAATCATTAACCTGTGGTTTCACTCAGGTACACCATATGATGCATGACCTCTTTAGGGAATTGATCCCCGGTTAATCCCTTAAGTTGCAGCTGAACGCGATAAATACGAACGTCAAACTGGTAGTGCCTATCGCTGTCTTTCATACTCTTCTTTAAGTTTTCCAATTCGGCCAAACGGCCTTCCAGGGAGATGATATTCATGAGCCTTGCATGCTGATCCACGCATAAATGCGGCAAGCCCTGTGTCCGGATCAATTTGCTGTAATATCGTGTGAATCGCATAGCACAAAATTATAAACGAATCGGTTTGCTGATGGCTCCAGAATGTAGCATCTTGCATAAAATTTATTTTGATGACTTCCGGGCAAGTGCAACTGGGCTTAAAGGAAAACTGGCGACAATTCAGCCTGCTCCTTATTGTTAATGCTTTTGTTGGCGGTATGGTGGGTCTTGAACGAACCATCCTGCCCAAACTGGCTGAGATCGAATTCGAGATCCTCGCTGCATCGGTTGTACTGCCGTTCATCATTATCTTCGGAATAACAAAAGCGCTTACCAATTACTTTACAGGAGCCCTCGCCAATCGTGTGGGTCGAAAGAATCTGCTCGTAATCGGCTGGCTTATCGCCATTCCCATTCCGTTTATTCTGATGTATGCCGAAAACTGGAATTGGATCCTGATGGCTAATGTGCTGTTGGGGGTGAACCAGGGCCTGACCTGGTCGAGTACGGTCGTAATGAAAATCGACCTGGTAGGGGAGCGGCATCGCGGACTCGCCATGGGACTCAACGAATCTTTCGGTTACCTGGCCGTCGCTATAGTAGCCTTTACAACAGGGTGGATCGCTTCGGAATATGGTGTAAGGCCCTTTCCGTTTTACCAGGGTGTCGGCTTTGTTTTTCTCGGACTTGTTTTGAGTTGGTTCTTTATACGTGACACCCATCATCACGTGGCAGCCGAAGCGGGGCAAAGCGATGTTCCACTGCTCAAACGTATTTTTTTAGATACCAGCTGGCTAAACAATAACCTCGGATCGATCACACAGGCAGGCTTTGTGAATAACCTGAACGACGGCATGATCTGGGGACTGCTTCCGGTAATCCTGGCTACCAAGGCCTTCGATCTTAAAACCATCGGGCTTATCGTAGCCGTGTATCCCGCTGTTTGGGGAATCGGACAATTATTCACCGGTAAATTATCCGATCATTACAACAAAAAGATCATGCTGGTGCTCGGTATGGCCATGCAGGGTGTTGCCATCATTTTTATGTTTTGGGCGGAGTCAAGTATTGCATATATCGTTTTATCGATTATTCTCGGACTTGGAACGGCACTGGTTTATCCCACTTTTTTATCGGCATTGGCCGGTTTTACAAATCCCAAACAACGTGCTGAATGCATTGGCGTGTTCCGACTTTGGCGCGACCTGGGCTATGCCGTAGGTGCTATTCTTACCATAATTATCACCGCTTTAATGCCCATCGATACTACTTTGATCTTGATCGGTGCCCTGACCGTTTTATCGTCAATGATCATCCTTATTCGTATGGATAAATAGTCAATCTTCTAATAAGTTTATGCATTCTGACTCAAAATTGTATATTTAATACAACCAACCATTTGCTTACCGACTTAAGATCTGATTTTAAGCCATGAATATTCTTAACATCCTGAAAGGACTCGAAAACCTGGCAGTGGAGCTGCTGCTTTGGATCGTTTACATCCCAAAGACCCTTTATCGCATTATTAAAGACCCGTTCTGGGTTAGAACTTATGTGAATGAACAACTTGAAAAAGACGAAAAATTCACGGAGTATATGTCGCCCGTGCTTTTGTATCTCGGGACTTCGGTCATTCTCTATTTTTTAAACGATGCTTTATGGAGCGGTAAAACCACAAATTGGGTCGAGAAGGCGAGTGGTATAGAATCCTTATTATTCTTATCATTACCCTTATTTGTTGCGCTGGTCATCGAATGGTTCAGGCGTGCGCCTTTTTCAAGAGCCCTGATCTTAAGGGGACTATTTATTCAGTGTTATTTCTTTTCTCCGTTGATGTTGGCCTTCTTCGCCTTTCAATTTTCTGATCAATTATGGTTTATAGACGGCAAGCGCATTTTCGATTTTATTGACCTGTCGGAAGTTCCGATATACCTGTTTATCCTGACCCTGATATGGTTTATAGTCATACAGGTTAAATTTATTGCCAATGACCTTGAATTAAATCGTTTTAAAGCGTTTGGGATCATGGTATTTTGCATTGTTCTGCTGTCCGCCGGTTTTAACTCATTTTTATTTTTCACCTCTACGGAACGGGATAGCGGAAAGGAAGGCGATCTCGAATTCGCTGATTTTAATATTCGGCAGGATGATTATTATATCATTCGGGTATGGACCGTGGTCGACGATAATATGACCTATCAAATCAAGTTGTACCATACAGACAGCATACGTCCGTTAGATTCCAATATGATGGCGATAGCGACTGATTCTATTAAAATAAATAACGATGAGGAACTCTTTCAAGATCGGGAGATTAAGATCGGAGATAATTATTTAGATCAAGGTTTTATCTCACGTAACTATTTATTTCATGCAAAACGAAACCAACGATTGTCGGTTGAAATACTTCCAACACCATTTACCGACATAGCCTTTGATGTAGTTAATAAGGAAGGCAATTCGATATTACCCCCAAGAAATGACTGGATGCGATATGTGCGTTTGGGTTATATCCTGTTGTTTGGCTATGCTGTTTTCTTAGGCTATAAAGCCTTTTTTATTTATCGCCGTCAACGTATCCAGGACCGCAAGAACCAGGAGGCCATTAAGAAAAGTGCAAAGGAGTCTTAGTGATTTAGCCTTGAATACCTCTGTCTGTAAGTTAATGTGATCTAAATAATCGAAAAAAGGATAACAATGGCCATGAGTCCGCTTAGCATTCCGACTTGTTTTCGTTTTTTCTTTCCTGCAAGCAGTGCGGAAATCAGAATTAGAATTACCATCACAGCTAAGGAAATAGTCCATTGCCAGCCCAGAGCTGCAGCAATAAGTCCGGTTAAAACAAAAACCATCCACAACGGAAGAAAACCAAATATCGACTTAACCGAAGCTTTAAAGCGAATTGGCCGCTTTTGGAGGAACATTATATAAACAACCATTAAGGCAATAAAATAGATTCCTGAGTAGAGGCCAAGCTTTTTTAGGGGCGCAGTTATCACAGACTTGATATTCAACTCCTCGGGAAACTCAAGATTTTCAAAATAGTCCTCGTCAAAACGATGGGAAACCAATAATTTTTTTCCTTCAGAACTCAACTCTTTTATTGAATTGATCTCATCATAACTGTTTATAAATTGCTTATCGCGATAGTTCAATAAGGCAGTAGCGTCTGGTTCGGTTAGTCCCTCAATCATCATCAGGTCCTCCATCTCTGCAGCATTCAAGCTGAACGTATAAACCGGTATGCTCAAGCCGGCATAGGCATCCATAGCCAGGACACCGTGCGGTTGATCTTTGATCATGAACCAGAGGTCTGCTGGCATTTCAGGGCTATAATATTCTCCGGCAGCCTTTCTATAAGTACTCATGATGATCTCTGAATCACCCGGAAATTCAATTAAATAACCTTCGATAAAATCGATAAGTTGGGTGCGTTCGGTTTGTCCAAATGACACATGCTTGTTCAATACATAGAAATACTTGATAAACATATTCTGAAGCGGACTAAAGCGTTGTTCGAAATTTACTTCAGAAGTTAGGGTATCCTTTAAAAATAGGCGATAGGCCGAATGCCTAGGATACCGGTTTTTAATATCGGTCTGGGCCAGCATGCTGAAAAAGGTGGAAATGGTTCCTTCGGAAGCCATTGATTGAACCTTATTTCTCAATTGAGTCGTATCGTATGCCACACCTGAGTTTCTGAAGATCAGGTTCGATTTCGGATTTGTTGAATGCAAGGAACCATTAACATATTTTGAACGGCCATCAAGGGCATAGGCAAAACGCTTATAGTCCTCAAAAGGCTGGTACCATGCGATCATGGACATCTTGTAAAATCCGAAACGCAACGGATTTTTAAAATCCTTCCGAAAGCCTTTGATACAGCGAGACGATACAGTAGAAATTCTTGTTGTATCGTCTTCTATGCCTTGTCTTACTTCTTTATTTGTTTCGAATAATCGCGCGATATTTTCAAGATGTTCGGCAAATCCTTCGTTAAAGGCGATCTGATAATCGGTAATCAGGGAAAAGAAATGAACATTTACATTTTTTGAACTTTCGTCTGATACGCCTGAAGCCGATAACAGCCTGTATATAATATGACCGAGTTCGTGTGGATAAAGCTGAGTGATCGACATTAAACTGTTATACGGTCTGTCGAGTACATTCTTGTTAATATCGACATAAAAACTTTCCGGTTTTTCGATCGTTCTTTCCTGATCGATAAGGACAAATCCTTTTACCGCATAACCGCCCTGATTGTCGGTAAGAGCAAGATAGGCCGGTTCTGAGGGCTTTCCGGTGGTATTGCTTAGATAGGTTTGCAACAGATCATGAAGGTGGAGGAATTCATCGATTACAGTGGTTTCAGCGATCTGATGGAACGTAACAGCTAATTGTGACGTATCACGGATGACCTCCATTTCAGCAAGTCCGTCGATCTTTTGTCCGGTAGGTCG
This sequence comes from Flavobacteriaceae bacterium, assembly GCA_013003555.1. Taxonomy (GTDB): domain Bacteria; phylum Bacteroidota; class Bacteroidia; order Flavobacteriales; family Flavobacteriaceae; genus SHLJ01. The sequence goes on along the minus strand of JABDIV010000008.1, from coordinate 26,024 downwards.
TAATAAAACAAGTCTTGGATCGGTTGAGAAAACATTCACCGAAAACAGTATCGTCAGAAGAAGAAGAAGCTTTTTCATGACCTGAGATTGGCAGGTAGCAGATGCCATTAGCAACGGCTTTATTGTTAGACGAAATAGTCAGGTGTTTGTAACCGGATTTTCCGTGAAATTTTCAGTCTAAGCTAAAATACTTTCATGCCCGGAATCCTTTACAAACAGGCAGGAACTGTTTGTCTTAGCCGAGATTTCCTTTATGATATCAAAACGTAGGTTTTCTTCCATCCCAAAAATATTGAGGTCGGCTGCCGGCGCCTGGCTTACTATGGTCCTGAAATCTCCGACATGTACCTCGATAAGGGTTTTGGGCAAACGTGCCAGTGTTACAAGACTCTGAAGGAATTCACGAGCCTGGTTCTCTTCTTCCTGATTTCTGATCACGGTGATGAGCCTGATCTTTGCGTCCCAATTGGTCTTAAGTTTATAAGCGATAAGCGTTGACAAATCGACATTACCGATATCCCAGCCCAAATTCCAATTCTGTTCACGATCACGCACCCAGACGTTGATCATATTGCGCTGTCCCAGCAGCGCAGTTGGATGAGCAAGATAAAGTAAAACCCCGATTTCCAGTCGGATACATTCCTTAATTACTGGCTGAATTTCCCTTTCGTAATCGTCATGGTCCTGTAGGTTGAGGAAGACGATATTTGGCCGGAAGAATGCACCTTTGAGTGCCTGGTTCCCGTAATTCACCCCTTTGGCGAATTCATCGGTATTGATGACCGTCCATGATGAAAAAACACCCTTTTGCCTGAATGCTTCCGACAGATTATCCAATTGACCAACAAGCTTGCTGTGTTCATTAAAAGGTTCTATCCCCAGCAATTTAATCGATCCCCGGGGTCGTGCAATATTTCTCATGAATTGAAAATTTCCGCGAGCACCATTGATATCCCGTATCGGAACCATCATATTCGGTTTCCACGCCCGTTGCTGCATGCTTTTCATTCCCCAGGTATGCTTGGCGGCCCATTCGGCAAAAGAAACAAACAAGCCCGATCGAACGTCTTCAAAAGGCGTTTCCAGGTTTTGCTTCGACAGGTACCAGTAAACCACCAGAACAATCACCAATGTGACCAAACTTACCGTAGGATTGATAATGAACATGGCCAGAATTGACGAAACCAATCCGAACCAGGGAACCCATTTGTTTATTTTAAATAAGGGGCGATAGCTTATCAGCCCCAGATTTTGTTCGATGATTACCACGATGTTGATCATGGCATAGGTCACAAGGAAAAATAGTGTGACCAAAGGAGCGACAGCGTTAATATTCCGAAGTAACATAGTGGCAAAGATCAATATCCCGGTAACGATCATGGCGTTCCTCGGCTGTCCGTTATGACTGGTCCCGCTTAAGAATTTCGAATAGGGAAGTACCTGGTGTTCTCCCATGGCATATAAGATCCTGCTCGACCCGACCAGGGACGCAAGAGCAGACGAAAAGGTTGCCCCAAGAATCCCCGCTATGATTAGGGGTCCATTGAATGCCTTATCGATAATAACATTATAATTGGTCAGTAATTCTTCTTCTGTGGCTGTTTTAGCAAGCCAGTAAGCAAGTAGCATATAGATCACAAAACTCACCCCGATGGCCCAAAGTGTACCCAAAGGAATACTGCGTTTGGGATCTTTTAATTCACCCGACATATTGGCTCCGGCCATTATTCCGGTGGCTGCCGGAAAGAATACCGCAAAAACCACCCAGAAACCGCTGCCGCTAAAATCATTTTCTATCGATCCTTTAAAACTGCCCCAACTCACAGCCTCTTCAGCAGGAATCTGCATCGATCCATGGTAGGCTGCCAAAACGATAGAAATCAAGGACAGTACAATCACAACCATGATAAAAAACTGGGTTTTTATGGCCAGGTTAGCGCTGATATACGCGATGGTGATCAAAACTGCAAAAACAGCGATATCGACAAGAAAAGGATCATGAGCTGGGAATATGCCCAACCATCCCTCTCGAAATCCGAAGATATACATGGTAACAGCCAGACCCTGGGAAATATAACGTGGAATTCCCAGACTACCACCGACCTCAAGTCCGAGTGCCTGGGATATAATCGCATAGGCGCCTCCCGCTCCAATTCGTATGTTGGTTGTGATGGCCGACATCGATAAGGCGGTACAAAGGGTAATAAGGAATGAAATAATTATGATGAGCCATGCACCAAGCAGGCCGGCATTTCCTACAACCCATCCCATACGCAGATACATGATCACACCCAATATGGTGAGAAGGGTCGGGGTGAACACGCCTCCAAAGGTCCCGAATGTCTTAATCGATTTTTGCTGGGCTTGCATTTTTATATTATTGATTATACAATAATAAGCAATTCAACATTAATTTGCTTATGAAAAATAAGTCATGTCCCGGTATATATTAAAAGTATATTCTCATTTAATTCTCCTATATTTAATTCGAAATTATCCACTCGAATTTGTTAAGGCATTCATCTAATGACGTTGGAATTAAATATTAACAACACCACCTATTCTATACAAATAGATGATGATCAACAACCTTTGTTATGGGTAATCCGTGATTTACTTGATCTCAAAGGCACCAAGTATGGCTGCGGATTGGCCTCATGTGGGGCTTGTACGATTATGATAGATGGTGAAGCCATTCGATCTTGTTCATATCCGGTTAGCCTTGCTGAAGGCAAGTCAATTACAACTATTGAAGGCTTGGGATCGAAAGATCATCCTCATCCGGTTCAACAGGCCTGGATCGAAGAGATCGTACCCCAATGTGGCTATTGTCAGCCCGGTTTTATGATGGCTACAGCGGCTCTTTTAGAAAAAAACCCGGTTCCATCTGATGAGGATATCGATACGGAAATAACAAATATCTGCCGCTGTGCAACGTACTACCGCATGCGAAAGGCCATTCATAGAGCCGCTGAAATAAAACAAGTAAACAATATTAGTCCAACAGCCGAATCCGATGAGTAAGAAATCACCATCCATCTCAAGACGGCAGTTTATCGCTCGCACCGCATTAGGCGGAACCGGTGCTCTGGTTCTGGGCGCTTTTATCTTTAAGAAACCGATAAGACGCGGACTGGCACAATACGCCGATACCGCCGATCTGTTTTATATCGGTGATACCGATGATCCATTGATCTGGTTCGAAACTACAGCTGAAAACACAATTATTTTTCACTGTCCTAAGGTTGAAATGGGGCAAGGCACGTTTACCGGCCTTGCGCAAATAGCGGCTGATGAATTGGATGTTTCTATAGAACAGCTTCAGGTTGTGCATGCCGCTTCAGCAACCGGCAATATCGATGGATTAAGCACAGGAGGAAGCACATCAATATCAAGTCTATGGGAACCTTTGCGGGAACTGGCGGCCACCATGAGGGAAATGATTAAAATTGCCGCCGCTGAAAAATTAGATGTTAACGTTTCTGATTTAAGAACATCTGAGGGTGTTATTTATTCGGCAAATGATCAAATGACATATGCTGAAGCTGTAATGGGAATAACAGATTGGAAAATTCCTGATACGCCTGAACTTAAACCGGTCAAATCGTATCGATACGTGGGAAAACCAGTTCCCCGGATCGATCTGCTGCCAAAAGTATTTGGAGATCCAATCTTTGGCATGGATGCTGAAATGCCCGAAATGTTGTTTGGTGCTGTAGTTCGTCCTTCAAAAATCGGAGCCAAATATAGAGATGCCGATGTGTCCCAGGCCGAGGGAATGCCAGGTGTTATCAAAATCGTAAAAGAATCGGATTTTGTTGGCGTGATTGCTGAAAGCAGAATGCAGGCCGAACAAGCTAAGGCCGCTATCAGGGTGCAATGGGAAATCGATCGGAATTGGACAACCGAAGCCATAGAAGAAATGATTAAAGTAGGAGAGGGTAAGTCAGTAGAGATTCAGAAAGAAGGCCGGCCAAAGCAAATTCTTAAAAATGCAACAGACCTTATTACGGCTGAATATTTCAGTCCGATTGGTGCTCATGCCCAACTTGAACCCAACGGCTCTGTGGCCTATGTTGATGGCGAAAAAGCTACTATAATTATTTCGACTCAAGTTGTTAAGATCACCCGCGATGAAGTGGCATCTCGATTGAATTTAAAAAAGAAGAACGTCAATATCATCCCGACTTATCTTGGAGGTGGATTTGGCAGACGCCTGCATACACCAAATGCCATCCAGGCTGCGGTTCTCTCAAAGGCTGTTGGCAAACCTGTTAAATGCTTCTTTAACCGTATGGAGGAATTTCAGAATGACACCTTCAGACCGCCTACACATCATGTTTTAAAAGCTGTTTTAAATAAGGATGGAACCATTGAAGCCATCGAACATAATGTTTCAAGTGGTGACGTTGCATTCGGTTCAGCATTAACCCCGGGGATAGCCAGACCTATTTTAGGTGCCGACCTCGGCGCCTGGCGTGGTGGCATGATTCAATACAGGGGTATCCCCAATTATCGAGCTGTTTCCTGGCGGGTTAAATTGCCTTTTGCAACGAGCTGGTGGCGTAGCCTCGGACTTCTGGCCAACACCTTTGCCATTGAAAGTTTTATGGATGAATTGGCGATAGCTGCCGGAAAGGATCCTGTCGAATTCAGACTAAATCAAATTGAGGACAATGAGCGTGGAAATCGATTAAAGGAAGTCATAAAAGCCGTAGCTCAAAAAGCCAGTTGGAATAATGATATCGATGATGGACGTGCAATGGGCTTCGCCGCTTCCACAGATGTCAATACGCCTTGTGCTCAAATTGCTGAAGTCTCTGTTCTGAATGGCGAAATTAAGGTCCATAAGGTTACTTGTGCCATGGATCCTGGATTGGTAATTAATCCTGATCAAGTCAGGGCCCAATGCGAGGGCGCAATCATTATGGGTATGAGCGCAGCCTTATATGAACGCATGTATGTTGAAGATGGTGCCTTACAACCTGTATTATACGGACCGTATCGTATGGCATTGATTAAGGATGCTCCAAAAGAAATTGAAGTGGTATTGCTTCAAAATTCAGATAAACCGGGTGCGGTGGGTGAACCACCATTAGGTCCTATTGGAGCGGCAATCGCCAATGCCGTCTTTCGTCTTACCGGCAAACGATTAAGGCGAATGCCCTTACAGCCGGAATTTTCAAGTTGACCTTCCTTTTAGTCCTTTTTTAGAATTAGAATAACCTCTTAAGAATTCATGATTTTTATCATGGTAATTAAGGGATTTCAGCTCTATTTTTGAGTAATTGATTAATGAATTATAAAAGTTTGATTATGAAACGCACGATAACGTTTTTCAGTGTCATTGGTATTGTGATAATGATGATGCTCGGTTTGATTTTATTGGGATGTCAAAAAAAAGAACCTAAAGTAAATATTGATCAGGTTGCAATTGAGGAAGAAGCAGAAGGAGAGTTTGAGACGGTCTATTGGTATGTAAAAGCCTTTAATCAGAAAGGCAAATTATTGAGTGTTATGGCTGTAGACGAAGATGGTCATACCTATGAGTTAAAAGCCATTCAAGATGCCGATCAAACCAGCGTCATGGATGTCAAGGCTTTTGTTAATGAAAAAATACTTCCCGTAAAAGTACTGGTCAGTCTTGACAAATACCTCCCGGTAAAAGCCATAGACGAAGATGGAACCATATTGGATGTCAAAGCCTTTACGGAAGAAGGTGATAAACTGGACGTGAAAGGTGTACGCCAATCCGGTAATATCATTCACCTTAGTGTTGTCGATAAAAACGGACTTCTCTACAATATAGAAGCCATTTCACCTAAAGGTTGGATCAACGATGTAAAGGGCATTAAGATGATGAAAGAAACGGTAGAGATGACCATCAATGGAGTGGATGTTTATGCCCATATAAAGGCTATTGCGCAACAATACTAAACTGTAAAAGCAATAAGATGTGGAAATGCATCTAGAACGTTTTACCGATTAAAAATTAATATAAAGTCAGAATGAAGTCCAATTTCAAACATAGAACGCAACCTTATTTTTTCATTATTTTTCTTATTCTATTTGCACCGCAACTATTTGCTCAGGATATTGAGTTTAATAAACAGGATGAGCAGTTAGTCCTTCAAAATCCTGACCTGGTCTTATGGCATGTCAAAGCGCTAACAGCAAAGGGACAAATATTACATGTAAAAGTTGTTGATAAAGACGGTAAGCATCACCCGGTTAAAGCTATACAAGAAACTGAAAACGCTCAAATTCTAGATGTAAAATCATTCATAAACGGCAAGCAATTACCCATAAAACTTCTTCCAAAGAAAAATGAACGATATTATCCATTCAAGGCCATTGCTGAAGATGGTACCCTCATCGATATAAAGGCGCTCGGTGAAGATGGTGCTTTGTTTGATGTGGTAGGTGTTATTAAAATTGGAAACGTTGTTCATATAAGAGCTGTCAATCCGGAAGGGGCTTTATATAATATAATTGCCATATCACCATCAGGTCGCACTAATGATGTTAGTGGAATTAAAATGATGAAGGAGGAGGTTGAAGCCACTTTCCGCGGCGTGCCAATCTTCTCCCATGTAAAGGCAATAACCCGGCAATAGGTCTAGTCATTTACCGACTTGACGATCAGTTCGAATAAACGCATATCATCATGAACCGTACCTGTAATTGGGTGCTCAGGTTGCTCTGCCTCATATTTAAGTACCACGACAAGATCAAGGGATGGCACCACACCGATGATCTGGCCGCCAAACCCGCTGGCTAAAAACGCGGGATGACTGTCAACCAATGTGATATACCATTGATATCCATAACTATATCGGCCATATATGTTGGTTTCTTTTTCTCCTGAAGAATCGATAATCCAATTTTCAGATATCAGCTGGCTGTTTTCCCATCGTCCGCGATTCAGATATAAATATCCAAATTTAGCCATGTCTTTCGCGGTAAGAAAAAGACCAAAACTGGCACACTCATTACCCTTAGGATCCTGATGCCAACTCTGATAAAGCGGTTCAATATATTGGTTCCAGCTGTTGTATTGCAACGGCGGATCCTGAAGTTCAAACTCAAACCCCATGGGCTCGAATAAACGTGATTTAGCAAGCTGACCCATAGTTTGACCCGAACGATACGTGACGAAGGCAGATAAGAAATGTGTGTTTCCAGAGCTGTATTTCCAGTGGGTTCCGGGTTTGTGAATTTGATCACGGGTCAGGGCAGAGGCCACCCAATCATCAGATAGTATCCATTCAACCCAAAGCGGACCTTCTTCAGCCCATGATAATCCTGTAGTATGAGTGAGGACATGTTCCAGAGTGATCGCACCAAATTCAGGATATTCCGGCATCAACTCACTCATTAACTGATTTGTCGAATTGATATGATTATCATCATAAACGATCCCCACAACAGCAGAGGTAAAGCTTTTCGTAACCGACCAAAGGTTAGAACTCATCCCGGCTGAACCATTTCCAAAGTAATTCTCATATACCAAATACCCATCCTTCACGACCAATACAGCACGAGTTAACGGATCGTTTTCGGCAAATTGATGCGCCTGATCCATTTTAGACGGATCGATATTGTGATCAACTAAAGTTCCTGTTTTCCAGGATTGAGTCGGCCAATAATCCCTTTCATTTGAAGGCCAATCATAACCTGATTCACTGAGGATGTGTCGCTGCGAAGGACTGCAATTAAAAATATACAATCCAACCAGGCCCATAAGACCGGCTAATATTTTTTTCCGATTTAAATTCGCCATATAAGCATTTTGATTGGAAATATAACGCCGACTAATAAAGGTAATGATTTTGATTCTGAAATAATTATAAATCCATTGATCGACAGAATATAGTCGTCTGTCGCAAGTGAATTTGCATTCGACGTTTATACTCAATTAAAGGTTCGTCTGACTCTTAAATTTGCCAATAAATAGAATTAAAAATGATGAAAAAGTTACTTTATTTACAAATAGCATTTGCCCTTAGTACTGTTGTAATTAGTCAATTATCTGCTCAAAATGAACCATTTAACTGCAGCTATAGTGCCTATTTATTTCAGTATAATGATATTTATTCCGTCGATCTTGCAACAGGTAATTCTTACGTTGTTGCTTCCGATGTAACAGAAGGAAATATCAATGCCGCCGCTTATAACCCTCAGGATGGCTTTCTTTGGGGATCGTTGAGCAGTCCGAGTAAGACCATTGTCAGAATTGGAGCCGACTTCAATACAGAGACATTCTATATTGAGGAATTGCCTACCAGCAATAGATATGTAGGTGACATCAATCCTGATGGAATTTATTATCTGAAAGGAGGAGGCACAACCTTTTACAAAATTGATCTTAATCCAAACTCTCCGAGTTATTCAGAATTTTTAGCGACAGGAACCCTATCACAAGGTATTAGCATCCATGACTGGGCTTTTAATTCGCAGGATGGTCAACTCTATACCGTTGAAAAGAATACAAATAAACTCTACAGAATAAATCCCGAAACAAATGAAGTTTATAACCTGGGGGAAGTGCCCATTCTATCGGGATTTAATTATACCTATGGTGCAGTATATTTTGATGCTGCGGGTAATTTTTATGTCTCTTCCAATCAGACCGGAACCATTTATATCATTTCAAACGTTCAAAGTCTAAATGGTTCAGATCCGATAAATTCTAACCTTTTTGCATTCGGACCTTCGAGTTCAAGCAATGATGGCGCTCGCTGCCCAACCGCTCCAGTGCCACTTGAAAACTGCAGTAATGGCATCGATGATGACGGCGACGGGCTCAGCGACTGTGATGATCCGTCCTGTTCGGGTGTTTCCAATTGTCCGACCTTAGATGCATTTGCTTCCGGAGCGAATGACGGCGGCCTTGAGAGCAATAACAGGCTCTCCGATCAAATCATGAAAAGAAAATATAAGCGCTTAAAATCGAATTATACATTCGATAAAACAATGGCGCGCCGCGTTGATAAAAAATCGAACTACAATCAAAGGACAAGTAATTTTACATTATCTGATTTAATTCCATTAAATATCATTGCCGAAGATTATGTTATCGAATCGTCTCCAACAGATCTTATCGATATTACAAATGCCACCGATCTTTTTTCTGTTGATTATATTAAAAATGAAGAGTCGGTAGCATCAATTTTGTTACTGAGAACGGAGGAGAGTGTTTATGAACACACAAAATATATCTGCGATCGACTTTTAGGAGCCGAATTGCTTTCTGTCTCAACCCTTGATATCAATGGTCATAGTTTTATAAAAGCCATAATTAAAAACACCGACGGCACTTTAGAATTTGTTTTAAGCCTTGCTGCAAAAGCGGTTAATAGTGACGGTAATTTTGAGGTTGAGAGTCATTGGAATCTCGATAAATACGAAGCGGGGGCAGCCTTTTATAATTTCCAGATATGGTCAAATTCGGTTGATGATTTGTTGCTATTAGCTACGGAAGTGATCGATCTATTGAATACCCAAAAGCCAATAACAGCATATAACCTTTCAACACCACCAACGGTCTTTGTAAAAAAAGGAAGCTATAATAACGGCCAGCTACATCTTGAAATTATCAATACCAATAATACTGATGTCATTGACTTTGACGCCGGGTTCAGAGAAACTGAAACGAGCTCATTTCAAAATTTATCATCATCGATTACATTAAACCAGTCTTATATCAAGAATGTAGACCTTAATGTTGGCAGTTTATTCGATTTGGGTTTCAGAATTGGAGATAATATTGAAACTCCTGATGATGTATTCTTATCGGATGGTCCCTGGGGTATTGACGATTACGCCAGTGATTCGGTTGATTTTTATGACATTAGCCCAAACGAAGAAACCTTCGATTTCAATGAATTTGGAATCGAACGAAATTTAAAATTAATAGCCTCAACAAGCGCCTATATTTCAGCTTTCAGGGCACTAACGCCGCGATTCAAAGCTGTTGATTTATCCAATTATAACACCTTAAAATTCAAAGGAAAGGGAAGTGGTGTGATGGAAATACGCCTGATCAAAGATTCTATAGCGGTATGGGAGCATCAGTACATGGCTACTGCTGTCCTGTCTGAAAACCTAACCGATTATGAAATTCAATTAAGTGATTTCAGTTCGGCCAATTACACCGATGCTCTTGAGCTTAATGATATTGTGTCAATAATTTTTACGATGGTCTCTGAGGACGGAACATCAACCGTTAAGGAAATGGATTTACGTGAATTACGGTTTTCTAATTCCAATACATTGTCTCAGGAAGAAATTACTGATAATAATCGAGTTCAAATAATACCAAATCCAATAACTGATACGGCTATTATTTCGCTTTATTCAAGAGTGCAGGGTCCGGCTAAAATCTTAATCTATGACGCCTTAGGGAGGATAATTAAGAGCTTTGAGGCTGATTTAAACGTGGGTCAGAACAGGGTTGATCTAAACCGTGACAACTTAAATTCAGGCATATACTTCTGCAAAGTGACTGATCCTGATAATCAGTTTAAAACAGTTAGAATATTAATTAGATAACCGCTCATTTAATCATTACAGTCTGATACTGACCCTCATTGAGATTAACCCTAATTAAAGTGAGTGAGACCAACCAATGTATTAGATTGACGGTGCATAACAAAAATTTAATCTATGTGGCAATTTTTATCGAATGACTATCAGTTTTGAAACAGATTGCCGTTCAAAATTAAATTTCATAATATAGGTACCGGCTGCCAAATGGCCTGCCTGCCAATTAATGTTACGACTACCCTGAGCCACGTCCCCTTTATAAACTGTTTCAACTTTTGCACCGGTCATTGAATATAATTCAATGGATACATCAGAAAGTTGATTCAGGTTTAAATTAATGGTGACCGCTTCGTTGGCCGGATTTGGATAGACTTTAATTAACTCCTCAACAGGCTCAACAGAGCTAGTACTGAGGGTTCCTGTAAAGAAGTCTTCTTCATTCATGACCTCCGGAGTTGATTTACCATTGGCGGCCCACAGATCATACATGACCTGGCCTTTGTCATCGGTTGTATTGGCATCGCGTAAGAATTCAATATATTCTTTAGAAACGGTTTGGTATAACAAGCGAACATTTATGCGTTCCGTTTCAGTTGGAACGCTATACTCCGTAACATCTGAATAGGCTCCATCCGGATAGGAATAACCTACCGGTTCGGCCTGCACGGCTTCAAAATTGGCATTTGTAAAGCCTCGTGGCGGAATTCTGTTATCCTTAATCCGCACATTGTTCAAAGCGAAATGGAATGATTCACCTGCCGAATAAATAGGATTACCATTGGCGTTTGCTGCTGCAGCAACGGCTTCGCTCATCCCGAGTTTGGCTTCATAAATTTTTGCACCGTCAGTATTTAAATCTGCGGTAACAGCATTGTAGGCTCCTGACTCATAGATCAGGTTATCGTCAATGTCATAGGCTCTTAGGTTGATCCACATGCGTCTGCCTTCGGGATATCCCGACGGAAGCTTGTGTCCCGTTTCATTAATGATCTCAACATAGACTTCATAACCATCCTGTTCCTGCATGGCGTTAACCGTCATGGTTGCCGCGTTTGTCAGCATGCCTCTTGCTCGGATTATACCGGCATCGATGGCATCACCATCTACCTCTGTACCAAATTGTTGTTTGATCAATAATGGAATAAAAGTATTTCCACCGGTCATATCGTGAAGTGGCAAATCATTTCTGATCGGAGCGAAGTTTTTGTCACAACCTTTTCCGGTAACGTCTTTCATATGACAATCCTGACAGGATGATACATTAGCCTTGTTGCCACCGAAAACAGTTGACGGAATACCTGCCGGTGTATTGTAGGCACTCATTTTCCATTCACTGAAGGTTCGTTCAACAGGGAACATTTCATAGGTCTCAAAAGTAGGTGATGCAGCACCTAAACTGTTGGGCTGGTAGGTGCCATCAGGCGCCAGTGTAAATACAGGATTGCTCGTGTCGTGACAGGTAGCACACAATTTCGATTCGCTGTGGAACGGTGAGTAATGGGTGTCATGATTGGCCTGAACATTATCATATGGGCCGCGTCGTATATCTTCAGAGTCGACGACAAAAGACCCATTTCCTGATTGTGTTGGCACATTGGTTAAATTGCTCATATAGGCAAGATCGATAGGTTCGGTACTTTGTGGATCGACTAATTTGTGGCAAAAATGACATTGAACCCCTTCAAAATCATCGCCTACCAAAGCTGAACCATCTGTAGGTGTAGAGCGTCCTTCAAGCCATCCAACGGGGGAGTGACAACGAATACATAGATCGCCTGATCCTACGGCATCCTGGTTGGCAATGGTCAAGGCCGCGAGGTACAACGGATCACGCATGGCATGTGACATCATACTGCCGCGCCAGTTAAAAGCCGGTTCTACCGCAAGGTCGTATCCGCCATGGCAGTTATCGCATTGCTCGGGTGAACTAAATGTCCCGGATTGCAATGGTTGTGACCCCGGAAGAAAGAAATCATCTATGGTTGTTGCAACATAAAAATAGCTGGAATTATGGGTCATCATACTTAAGAAAGCGAAAGATAAAATGACCACTATACCGAGTTTAATATCGAGATTTTTCATGAGTAATTTTTATAATTAAACGCACGGGATTAGTCTAAGTTAAATATTCGTTAAAATTCCAAGTATTTCCTATGACAAATGTCAGTTTTTTCGGCTCGGCCAATCTATATTATGATTTGTACTACACGCTAATCTCTGCATAAAATCATCGCATATCAATGAAGATCGGGTTATGACAATAATCATATTTTAAAATGATTAATAAATTTATATTATAAGATTATTCAAAGAGAAGGGTAATAAAATTTTTCGTTAAGTATTTACCCTTAGAATTAATGAATGCCCTTGCCGAGAATTTAACACATATGTCATGTTGCCCTTTAAATAAGAAATTAGGTTAATCCTTAATAACCCTGGTTGCATCATGAAAATCCAAAAATTTTTTTTAGAACTCAGAAGAAGACATGTCCTTAAATCTATTATCGCGTATCTGGCGATATCGTGGGTTGTCATTCAGATCGCGTCCATTGTTCTTCCGGCGTTTAATTCACCAGATTATTCTATCAAGGTTTTGATCATTATTTTATCAATCGGTTTGATATTCTGGACAGGTTTTTCGTGGGTCTATGATCTGACACCTTCAGGATTTCAGAAAACCGAAGATATTCTCGAAGAGGAAGAAACCAAGCGAATCACAAACAGGCGATTAAATCAGGTAATTGTCGGTGCATTGTTTATTGCGGTTCTACTGTTGATTTCTATAAGTTTTTGGGCAGGTTCTCGATGGCAGGGCGGAAAAATGGAAGAGACTTCATATCGTGTTGCCGTACTTCCCTTTAAAGTCGATAATCAAGAAACTGAAGATATCGCTCATCTTAAAACAGGTCTAACAGAAGGTCTCATTACTGAATTGTCGAAAGTTGATGCGTTAACTGTGCTCGGACTGGCATCCACCGAATTGCTCAATTCAGATATTAGTCCGGCCAATATTCTTATTCTAACTGAAATAAAACGCATCGATTATTTCATTCATGGTGATATCGTCCAAAATTCAGATAATATAAATGTTCAAGTAAGCCTTAAAAAGGCTTTGGGAGAAACTCCAATTTGGCAAAAAAACTACACTAAAGATCTAAGTGAGGTTAGATCACTATTGGCATCGATTGCATCTGATCTCGCACTTGAAATGGGAATAACAGTAAAACCAGAAGATGCGATTCTATGGTCTGGACTAAGACCCGTAAAACCCGAGACTTATGGACTTTACCTCAAGGGACAACATTTGCTTAATCAGGCTACTCCTAATGACTGGAGACGCGGTTTGGTTTACCTGGAAGAAGCTATTGATAGAAGTCCAGCCGATACCTATGCGTGGTCAGGGCTTGCCGAAGGTTATATTAATCTGGGACATGGACCAGCACCCGTCGTCGATGTTTATGAAAAGGCCTTAGAGGCAGCAAAAAGAGCCATTGAATTAGATTCTTTAAATGCGGAAGGCTGGGCCTCATTAGCTCATTATCATACCTATTTTGGCTGGGACTGGGAACTCGCTCAATTTGCATTCGATCAGGCAGACGAATTGAATCCTAATATGGCCTATAACCATTTTCATCGTTCATGGTATCTGATCTTGTTCGGTGATATGAACGAGGCGATTATAGCACATCAGCGCGCCCAGGATCTGGATCCATTCACACCCATACACACTATTGGTTTAGCCGAAATTTACCGATATGTTGGCGATTATGACAAAGCCCTTGAAGAAATCGAAAAAGTAGACCAAATGAACGATCAAGGTGCCTTGGGCATGGCTGTAAAAGGACTCATTTTATTTGATATGGGGCAGGAGGAGGAAGGACTTGAGGTTTTGAAAACAGCCGCTGAAATCAATGCTGGATGGCGATATTGGGCTTACGGACCAACACTCGCTCGTTTTGGTCGTTATGAGGAAGCTCAAAAAATCGCTCACGAATTGAAGAATGCTCCTAAAACCGCATTCGGATCGCTTAGTCTCGGTTTGATTTATTCGGAAATGGGTGAGGTGGAAAAAGCTGTTGAATCGTTCAGATTTGAACACAAACATGGCTGGTATCCCTGGATTGGAATCTATGTCAATAACCAAAAGGTAAAAGAAGATCCGCGTTTTATAGAATTGTTTAAGGAAATGAAACTTACATATCCATTGCCACTGATCTATGATCCGGATGCCTAAAGTTTAACTATGAACAGGAGTTTAAGAATTGGTTTTAGTCCGATTTTTAATAACCATCATGACGTCATGGTTATGATATTAATCATATTATCAGAGATTTATTAAAACTATATTACAAAGTTTATTACTATTAATCGATTAATCTTAATTGATAAATTTCGATTAAGAATGCTGTATTATCCCATTCCTATGAATTTCACCGCATTTGTTATGCTACCCCTATGAATTATGTATTTAGTTAAACCTTAATAATTCTGGTTGCATCATGAAATTTCAAGAATTTTTCTCAGAGCTCAAAAGGAGGCATGTCCTTAAGTCTATAATCGCATATCTGGCCGTATCGTGGGTTCTCATTCAGATTGCATCCATCGTTCTTCCGGCATTTAATGCCCCTGATTATTCTATCAAAGTGTTGATAATCATTTTATCGATCGGTTTGATATTCTGGGTAGGATTCTCCTGGATATATGACCTGACACCTGAAGGCTTTCAGAGAACAGAAGACGTCCTTGAGCAAGAAGAAACCATGCGTAACACTAACCGGCGATTGAACAAGGTCATTGTCGGTTCACTTTTTGTAGCTGTTCTATTATTGATCTCAATTAGTTTTTGGGCCGGTTCAAAATGGCAGGGTGGCCAGATGGAAGAAATTGAATTTCGTGTTGCCGTGATGCCTTTTGAATTTGAAAATCCCGTTTATGCTGATTCGATTTATTTAAAAACGGGACTGACCGAAGGACTGATTTCTGAATTATCAAAAGTAGACGAATTAAATGTCCTTGGATTAGGATCTTCCGGCCTTCTTAGTTCTGAAGCGGGTCCGGGCAATCTGCTCATGCTTAATGAAATAAGACGAACCGACTATTTTATAACCGGTGAGATCGAAAAAGAAATAACAAACCTGAATATTAATGTTCGTTTAAAAACATCAATTGATGGTGAACCCATTTGGCAAAAAAATTATAAAAAGGATTTCAGTGATATCCGCTTGCTTTGGGCTGACGTCGCATCAGACCTTTCAATGGCGATGGGAATATCAGTAAAGCCAGAAGATGCTATTTTATGGTCCGGTCTGCGACCCGTAAAACCGGAAACCTACGAATTATACTTAAAAGGTAAACATTTGTTGAATCAAGCCACCGCGGCGGAATGGAATCGAGGTATGGGATATTTGGAAGAGGCTACAAATAAAAGTCCGTCAGACCCCTTTGCCTGGTCAGGTCTTGCTGAAGGTTATATCAGTTTAGGGCACGGCCCTGCACCGCCTCCAGATGTATTTCCTAAAGCCCTGGCAGCAGCTAAAAGAGCCATTCAACTCGACTCTTTAAATGCTGAAGGCTGGGCGTCATTAGCTCATTATCACACCTATTTTGGCTGGGATTGGCAACTGGCCGAATTTGCTTTCAATCGGGCAAACGAATTAAATCCAAATATGGCATACAATCACTATCACCGCTCCTGGTATCTGGCCCTGTTTGGTCATATGAATGAAGCGATTAAAGAGCATCAACGAGCCCAGGAATTAGATCCGTTCATTCCCTTGCATACCGCATGGTTGGCAGAGCTTTTTCGATTTGTGGGTGAATACGACAAAGGCCTTGAAGAAGTTGAAAAAGTGACGCAAATGAATGACCGTAGCGGCTTTGGACGACTTATGAAAGGACGGATTTTAATTGATCAGGGCAAGGTAGAAGAGGGGCTTGAAATTCTTAAAACCATATCGCAAATAAACATTGCCTGGCGATATTGGGCATACGGGCCTTCCCTGGCACAAACAGGTCGTTATGAGGAAGCTCAAAAAATTGTTGATGAGTTAGAGAATGCCCCTAAAACTCCATTTGGATCGCTTTGTGCTGCAATAATATACGGCGAAATGGGCAACGAGGATAAAGCTATCGAGTGGCTGCAATATGAACAAAAGCACGGCTGGTATCCCTGGATTAGGGTTTATGTAAAAAATGAGAAGCTGAAAAACGACCCGCGCTTTTTAAAATTGATAAGGGAGATGAACCTTCCCGATCCGTCACCATATAAGTATGATCCCGATGCCTAAAAGTTGACCTAAAGAATCCCCAGGTATTAAAATTATAGATCGAGTACAAGCTTCTGACCGATTCTTAAAACCGAAGTTGTTTTAATATTATTGGCCACACAAATAGTACGAATGGTAACGCCATTTCGTCTTGAAATACGCGATAGGGTATCACCTTTCTTAACGACATAGATCTCCTTTTCTTTCGTCAAACTGGCAAGAGCCTCATCTTTAGACTTTAAAAGTTCGAGTTTACTTCTCTGCCGTGAACTGTGAAAATAAGGACGTGTCCAGGTTTTTGTAACCCAAATTTCTTTAGCGCGTATCGTTCCTTTATTCTTCGTGAAATTAAATAAATATTCAGGGTGTATAGGTGTGCCCTTATAACTCACGATAAGATGCAAATGACTGCCACGGGCATTACCGGTCGCACCCCCCTTTCCAAGTAATTCACCCATTTGAACAGTGTCATTGACCTTAACCGCATATTTTGATAAATGCGCATAAGTGGTTTCAAGTCCGTTGAAATGCCGAACAATTATTGATTTCCCATGTCCGCTATTATAGCCTACAAATCGTACGATGCCCGGAAGCATACTAACTACTTCATCTCCGGTTATCAGGTCGATATCAATGCCTTGATGTGCTCGTCCCCAACGCCAGCCATATCTGGAGGTGATCACCATATCTTTATTTACGGGTGCAGCATAGAGGCTGTCGTCGAATGTCAGTTTAAACGGATATGTTAAGATCTCATCCTTGAAAGGATTAAACCTATTCGTATCCCAATGACTGGCCTTGATGTCTTTTAACTCTTTGGTTTTTGTACCGTTAGGAAGGGTTATTCCAATGGTCGGTAATCCTTTGACGAAAATTCCTGACTTGAGTTTATGATCTAAACCGGTCACAGCAGAAGCCTGTTGACTCTGAGAAAAACCATAAAAACAAGTGAGAAATAAAATGAGGGAAAAAGCTACTAATCGCATTTAATGGTGTTCAATTTTCTAAGCAGAAATCACAAGAGAGTTGGGGACTCAAAATTGCAGCACGAAAATAAGAAAAATTATTCGGTCTTCTAAATCTCATTTATGAACGGCTAAATTTGATTTTAAGTATAAAATTATCTGTGATTTTATCATCAATCATTTAAGAATTGGTATTCACATTTGGTTGGAGCATGTCAAGAATCTCTTGATTATCATGTTCACAACAAAAAATGAGCTGCTCATTTATTCGTATCTTACAGAGAACCAACCAAAATAAATCATGCAAAAAACACTCATCTTCCTCTATGGAATAGTGGCGTATGTCGTATTCCTGGCCTCATTTCTTTATGCAATCGGTTTTGTTGCCAACCTTTGGGTACCAAAAACCATAGACTCCGGAGAAACTTCCGGAATAACCGAATCAATTATCATTAATCTATTACTGCTAAGCGTATTTGCGATTCAGCATTCGATCATGGCCAGGCCGGGCTTTAAGAAAAAATGGACGAAGATCATCAATCCGGCTATGGAGCGTAGTACCTTCGTTTTGCTTACCAGCCTCATTCTTTTCCTGATTTTCTGGCAGTGGCGACCTATGACTGAAGTGGTATGGAATATTGAAGGAGAGACCTATGTTTTGATTATCAATATTCTTTTTTGGCTGGGCTGGGCCATTGTACTGCTGTCGACCTTTATGATCAATCATTTTCATTTATTCGGACTCGACCAGGTATTCAATAAATTGAGAAGCCAGCCGCCAACCGGACTTAAATTCAAGGAACACTTTTTCTATAAGTTTGTTCGTCATCCTATCATGACGGGGTTTATAATTGCATTTTGGGCTGAGGCACGAATGACAACAGGCCATTTGCTTTTTGCGGCGGTAACTACCATTTATGTGATCGTTGCTGTAAAATATTTGGAAGAACGCGATTTGAGAAATGAACTTGGAGATGCTTATGTTGACTATCAGAAGCGTGTTCCAATGCTAATCCCGTTTCTGAAATTTGGGAAATCGAAAAAATCAGCTGAGGTACCGAATTAGAAGTCGAAACCGATTAATAACCTCAATCGTCTTCCCAAACATAAACCTGCCATTGCGATCGTAATCGGTTAAGCGTGGCTATTGCTAAATTCTAGCGGCCTGACCGTTTGTGGGTTGCTGCTTTGGCGATAGATATAAACCGGGTTCCTTAAAAACCATCACTCTTTTTTTTCTGCATAAAGTAACCCGTTCATAAAAAAAATGTTAAATTTCCTACAAGTGAATTGAAGAAATCAAACAAATGAAAGAAGAACCTAAAAAAAAGAAAAAGAAAACCCAGGATTCAAGTGATTACTGGAGGCAATTAGGCCGGTTAGAAAATTTAAATAAAAACTCAGAAGTTAAAGTAGGGGTAATTTTCTCCTATCATAGTTTAATTATCGGACTTTTCGCTGACAAGATTGACTATTTTAAATTACTCTTTAGTGAAAACACAATAATATTTATTTGTTTTATTCTCTGGACTATGGCTACGGTCATCTCGGTTTATTTTTGTTTTAAATGTTTCGTGCCGATAATTTTGAAATCCAAATATGAACCCAATGTCTTCTTCTTTGAGGATGTTGTCCATAGATTCGGAAGTATAGATGATTATGTAAAAAAGGTGTTAAGCGTTACAGAAGATAATGAAAAACTCTATATTCAACTCGCTGAACAATTGCATGTTAAAAGCTCAATAGTATCGTTTAAATTCAGAAATGTAAAACGAGCCATTTTCTTTTTCATGTGGAGTATTATGTTTATTATTGTAACAGGGGTAGTTATGTTAATCTCTTAACCGAATTATAAACCTGTTTATCATAATCTCCTTAATGTCAATAACCAATCTGTAAAAAAATGTTGTTATGACATGGTGAGGTGAAATGAATCTCAATTGATAAATGGGGTGAATATCGAAGCTATAGATATACTAACCGGAAAGTGCACAAATTAGGGGAATTATATTGCTTAATTAATACCTTGTTTTATGAAATCATTCAAATTATTAGTTGCTGCAATCTTGTTATTATCAATTATTGTAGTTTCATGCTCCAATGATGATGATACCCCGGGAGTAACAATTATTCCGGTTACTATGACCGTTGATGTTGATGCCCTTCTTGCAGCCAACTTGCCTGCAGATACAGAAGTCAGTGCTTTTGCAAACTTCGGACAAGCTGGAGGTATTTCAAATGCAGACTTCTTAACAGAGGTTGGATTTGGAGAAAGAGTATCCTGGCAGGCTACATCAGCGTCCTCGGCAACTGATGAAATCTTATTCACCGCTATTATTGATGATGATTTTTTATTGGACGGATATACTCAACTTGTTGTCCCGGATGGTGAGGACGATTTATATTATGAAGCGCCGCAACCGTTATTCATAAGAGAAGTAGTAACAACCCCTGTGGTTGACAGCACATTGAAATATTCTATTTATTTTAACGTGGTTAGAAATAACATTATATCAGCGAACTATTTGGTTGATCCAAAAATAAAAATTAAGTCCACGAATTAAAATGATTTTTTAGTGGCTAGAAAAAACCCGTGAATCTAAGGAATTCAATACAAAATATACCATTAAAAAAAGCCTTGATCATTCTTGGCTTTTTTTCATGCTTGCTATCGTTTGCACAAGATAAAGAACTGAGTGATAGCCTGGAAATTATATTTAAAGGCGGGAATTACGAGAAAAGTGAGGAATTGAAAATTCTTCGTGATCTTGCAGATTCTGAAACAGATGCTGATAAGAAAATTACCTATAGCTTACAACTCATTGTAGCAGCTAAATCGGTAGACTCTTTTTCGTACGAATATTCCGGTTATCTTCAGAAAGGCTATGCTTATCAAGATAAGGGTGATATGAGTAAGGCCCTCGAAAGTTTCTTTGATGCATCTAAAATCGCATCCGAAAATAACTTGAGGGACGATATGGCCTCGATAAACATAGCTATTGCCGATGCGTTTTCCAATATGGGTGATAGTAAAACAGCGGTTAGTTACTATAACAGAGCTATTAGTGATTATCTTGATATTGATTCATCATCCATATATCTCGGGGCGGCACATTTAAATTTAGGTGATGAGTACCTCAAACAAAAAAACCTGGATTCGGCTTTATATCACTTTACAAAGGGCGGCAACATCTCCAGGCTCAATGAATGGGAATTGGGAGAATCGTATTACCTGGGAAATGTAGGAATTATATATGCTGAGAAGGGCCAACATGATCTTGCGGAAACGAATTTAAACCAGGCAATTGACGTATTGACAAGGCTCGGAGATTATCCTGCCATTAGTGAATATTTAATCTCAATGGCCCAGATCTACGAGGCCAAGGAAGATATTGATAAAGCATTAGAATATGCCGCCCAAAGTCTCAATTTGGCCAAGAAACACGGACTAAAGGACGAAATAGGTGATTCGAATTTAAAACTATCGGAAATTTATGAAAATAAAGGCAACTTAAGGCGTTCATTTGATCACTTTAAAGATTACATCGTATATCGGGACAGTGTTGAAAGCAAGCAAGAGGTTCAGAAAATGGCCAATGTCAATACTGAATTCGAAGTGTCTAAAAAGCAGTTAGAAGTTGATCTTCTCAATGAACAAAAGAAAACACAACGTGCCATTGCCATCGGGATTGGCATTGCTTTATTTTTAATAGTACTGCTGGCCATCGGGCTTTTCAACCGAAATAAGTTTATGAAAAAGACCAATGCCATTATCGCATTTGAAAAACAACGATCTGAAGATCTGTTACTCAATATTCTGCCGGAGGAAACCGCGCAGGAATTGAAAGAAAGCGGTGGAGTTGAAGCCAAGAAATTCGAACATGTAACTGTATTATTTACCGATTTTAAGGGATTTACCGAACAATCGGAACGCCTTAGTCCAGAGGCCTTGGTTAAAAGTATCAATTATTATTTCTCAAAATTCGACGAAATAATCGAGAAGCATGACCTGGAAAAAATTAAAACGATTGGGGATGCCTATATGTGTGCCGGGGGATTGCCATTTCCATTGGAAGATCATGCTGTAAAAGTTTGTCAGGCCGCCCTTGAAATCGTTGAATTTGTAAAGCAAACCAAACGCAGTATCAAACATGACCTGGCCAAATTTGATATTCGTGTTGGAATCAATACCGGTACCGTGGTTGCCGGAGTAGTCGGGACTAAAAAATTCCAGTACGATATTTGGGGTGACACGGTAAATACAGCCAGCCGAATGGAAAGCTCGGGAGAAATAGGAAAGGTCAATATCAGTGAAACCACCTATAAGAAGGTTAAGCAATACGATGTTTTCGAGTTTAAATCACGGGGTGCCCTGGAAGCAAAAGGCAAAGGAAAGATCCAAATGTACTTCATCGATTATTGTCCATGATCAAATGTGACATGCCTATTTGATTTAATTGACAAACTCAGGCAAAGAATTAAAAGTGGTTATTTTTCAGATACAACAGCAAAGCTGCAAGTCAGGTCACGACAAAAACGACACGGTGAATGTTCAACTCGATGATTGGCTATCACGTGTAACTTTTGAATTAGGACTTCGGCACTCTTAAAATCGTTTAGGGAAATTCTGTTACTGATCGGTTTCTGACCAGGCCAAATAGCCTCCTTTTAGGTCATAAATAGTCTTAAAACCAAGTTTCTGCATAATCTGTGCGGCTTGTCCACTTCGATTGCCACTTCTGCAATAAATGTAGACAGGTTTGTCTTTATTTACTTCGAGAATAGCTTCCGAAAAATCATCTGCAAGGAAATCGATATTGGTGGCCTTTTCGATATGACCTCCTGCGAATTCTTCAGGAGTGCGAACATCCACCAATTGCACCTTTCCCGATTTGATAGCATCCTTAAATGCCGGTTTATCGAGGACTTCGATAGTCGGTGTTATGACCACGGGCGCAGCCTCAATTTCGGATTGATCGGATGTCGTTTTACAGGATAATAAGATACTAAGGCTAAAGACACAGATAAAAAAGTATTTCATGATGCAGATGTTTTTTCAAAATTAATAGGTTTCTTCGAAATAATCCATGTAAGATATTTGAATTTATTGCTTAGAATGCTTTTCAACAGCTAACTTTGTAGGAATCGAATACCAACCCTCAAAAACACATTCGATATGAAAGTAGCAGTTTCAGGTGCAAACGGTCGTTTGGGCCGTGTTATTTCCAAAGGCGTTTCTAAAGCCGACGATATGCAACTCACATGCGTATATGCTCCCGGGTACGCAGGTGAAACGGTTGCCGGTTTAGAATTTGAGGAGTTCATTGTAAATGTTGATGCCGACATTATCGTGGAGTGTTCACCTCCGGATAGTGTAATGGAAAACCTTAGGGTCTGGCATTCGAGAGGGATGGGGGCAGTTATTGGAACGTCAGGCTTTACCAAAGAACGCATTCAAGAATTGAAATCCTTTTGGGGTAAAAACGACCCCGGCTGTCTTATCGTACCCAATTTCTCGATTGGAGCCATCCTGATGATGCGTTTTGCTGAACAGGCATCTCCATTTTTTGATTCGGCCGAAATCATTGAACGTCATGAAACTAGAAAACCCGACGCGCCCTCCGGCACAGCCCTTGCCACCGCAATGCGCATGGGAAAACATCAGAAAGGAAAAGAACAGCCTTCCGGCAAAGAGCTCATTAAAGGGGTACGTGGTGGACTGGTTTCTGGTGTCCGGGTGCACTCATTACGTATGAAAGGCGTCCTTTCAGATCAGGAGGTGGCTTTCAGTAACAATGGAGAAATTTTTTCTGTTCACCACAGCAGTACATCCTATGAGTCGTTCGTTAAGGGCGCTCTGATGGCCATTAGGCACGTCAAATCAATTCGTGGTGTAGCAATTGGCCTGGATGCAGCTCTCGGTTTTGAATCTTAAATTGTTAGCAAAAATGATCAAAATCACAACTGTTAATTAATAGACGTATAATCTATTAAAAAATACATGTAAGTATATCTTTATTAGATATATATACTTTTTAATTTCGAGTATAGCTTTAAATTTAAAATCACAAACCATCCCAGGCAAATAACGGTGGTGACTTTCTGGAATAATGGTAAAACCCGCCTTAAGAATCCGGTTTCATAACTATAAAAGTTTAATGCGATCAGGAGAAGACAAACTATTCCTGAATAGGCGAAGATTTTAAAGCCGCCTCTATAGAGTTCTATAAAAGACAAACACAAGGCTATTGCACCAAAGAATCCGGCGGAACGGGTTATTAGGTCATGATTTCCGGCTGCAAGGAACACTGTAATAGCCATTGAAAGAATCCCGCTTATGCGCATTAAGTTTAACAATTTATTTTTTCGCTGAAACAGTTCGGGTATGTGTATCCAAAACAATAAAATACCAAAGCAAAGAAAACCCAATGAAATACGCGCATAGATCTTAGCTAAATTAGCGTGCCCATTAATCGCTTGTTCATCCAACAGATCGCATAGATAATTATCCACAAAACTAAATTCGGGATGAGAGGGATACGCATAGGATCCTCCAGGATAATTAAGGGCAGCGATTAAATAAAACAACAGGAATAAGACAAAACTCGCTAATGATAGTTTTATGCTAAGCTGAAAAAAAGTTCTCCCGGGGTTCCGCATAACCTAAAGATAGAAAATACAGCGCTTATACCCGGGAGTAATAAATTTTGATTCACTTAAGAACCTCAATAGAAAACACCTGTTTGAATCATATACCGTTTCATTGATGAGAAACAATCAACAAGTCGTCCAAAGAATTGTTTGTGACCCTGTAATAATTGGGATTATTTCTTGATGACTTTTTTTATTAATGATTGGCCATTTTTAAAATCATAGGTGACCAAATATAAGCCTGAATATAAGTTGGAAGTAATGATCTTTTCTTCGAAATATTGTGATAATTTCAGGTTTCCTTTAATATCATGAACGGTAATATATCCGGGCACATTTTGCGTTTTTAAAATAGTTATCAGCCTATCACTTTCGAAATATACCTTTATTTCTTTTTTGCTGATGGTAGCCTCACCAAGGCCTAAAGTCTCTTTCGGGCTATAGTGTAATACAAAACGACCATTGTTTTCAGCGGCGCCCTGCATGTTGAATGTATAATCAGTCAAACGAAGATCAGTTTGTACATCAAGTTCTAGATCATCAAGAATGATATCGAAATTCGAATCGATAAATTCCTGATCAATCGATATGGAGTAGGTTCCTGCTGTTTTAACCTCAAAGCCCAGGTTGATTGTCGTACCGGTGCCAGAAACCAATTCAGAACGCCCCTGAATTACATATTTACCAGAATCAATCAAACTATAGAGTGCCAGCTGAGGCCCCTCATCAACAAGTTCGCCATCGTAAGCACTATCATAGGCGTCTGATGCGCCTGCCAAAAAGCCAATCAGTGTGCTACTAAACTCATCACCTCCGGTAAGCCGTATCCACGACCTGCCACTATTCGGGCCTTCTGCAGCATTATTTGCAATTGATTGATCACTGGTATTTGAATTAATGAACTGGGTATTGTTTTCGATACTATAAAATTGGGTGTTGCTTTCAAATACTTTATGATTGTTTTTAAACGTTACTGTTCCATTTTGTTTAGCTCCTACAAAAAATCCCTGGCCGGAGGCAATAATTCCGGAAGAACCAGGAGGATTAGAGCCCGTCTGGTTGAAACTTATATAGTCAGAGGCAGAGTTTGGGGCTGTCTGTGTGTGATTCCAATAATACATGGTGCCATCTAAAATCGAGGTATTGTCTTTCTGAAGTTTTAGCCAACTGATGGAAGATGGATATGGATTGCCTATTAAATTAAAATTGTCTTCCGAACTATTAAAATAAACAGGCTCATTGATATTACCGTTATTCAACTTGCCTGTAAAGGTCATCTCAAGCGACCCACTTACATTTTGCGGTTTTATAAAATAACCGCGTCCTACTTCCATAGTTTCATTACTGCCAACTTCAACATAGGCAGATGGATTCTGTGAAGAATCATATTTATAGGTTTTAATATCATGCAGAAAAATGGTGTTAAGCTGTGAATCAGTCTCCGCCACTGGCGTTGACCATATTGAATATAGATCGGGTTGTAAGTAACTTGGTGATGCTCGCTTCACACTGAATGTTCCGGTTCCTGTTATTGGCGTGCTTTCACGAATGTAAATCGATCCACCATCTTCTACAGTAATGGAACCATCATTAA
>JABDIV010000087.1 GCA_013003555.1 Flavobacteriaceae bacterium | reverse complement strand
GTTCCGAAGGAACGTATCGAGAACTGGCTGCATTCACGCACTTCTCGATACAATTCCGGATCCCCGGAATCACTCGAAGTGACGAAATCATCAATTTATGATTAAATTCTTCCGTCAAATACGATATCGACTTATGGAAACCGGAAATACTTCCAAGTACTTTAAATATGCTATTGGCGAGATCTTGCTTGTGGTAATTGGAATCTTGATCGCTCTTCAGATCAACAATTGGAACCAAAAAAGAATAAGTAGCAACAGGGAAGCGGTTATCCTTAAGAGTTTGAATTCTGAACTTAAGAACAATTTAAGAGAATTACAGATCGATTATGTTAATAACCTTCAATTTTATCAATCAACGGTATATGTCTACCAATACATTAATAAGAAACCGCCTGAAACAGATTCGATGTATAATGATTTTAATTCCATTGTAGGATTCGATTATTTTTTTCCCAAGACCTCTACTTACGAGACCTTGAAATCCGGTAATCTTGAAATTATCCGATCAGACTCACTAAAAGAAATTATAACAAGTGTTTACGAATCGGGATTTAAAAGAATTATCAATAAGATAGAAACCCGACGAAATGCGGCCCGGCTTCTCTTCCCTTATCACCAAAAACATTTTCGATCCACTTTTAAGGTGAATTTGGATACAGTTGACCTTTTAAAGAATAGAAACGATCTAAAATTATTCAAAAAGATCTCCATTCCCAATGACTATTCAACTCTTATAAATGATCCGGAGTTCGAATCACTTGTGACTGAGGCTATTAATGGCAGAAGGAATATTATTAGAGATTATGAAAGAACGATTCAAAATGTTAAAACATGCATTGAATTCATCAATTCCTATTTAGCTAATTAATTATGATCAAATTCTTTCGCCATATTCGTAAATCACTGCTTATGGAAAACAAGACATCAAAATATTTTAAGTACGCCATTGGCGAAATTCTGCTGGTGGTAATAGGAATTCTTATTGCCCTGCAGATCAATAATTGGAATGAAAAACGAAAACTTAGTATTAAGGAATCCGTTTATTTAAATGATTTGAAAATCGATTTGCAGCAATCTCAAAAATCATTGAATCGAGTGATCAAAAAATCGAAAAGAGTTGCCAAAACAGTAGATACACTGGCAGATTTAATCAAAAAAAACGGAGATAAACTTACACCCTTTGAAATTGATTCATTAACAGGATCAGTATCTGGATTTACGGTATTTATGCCGAGTGAAGGTGTTATAAATGATATTATTGGCTCCGGAAAACTAGATATGATTAAAGATGATAAACTGAGAAGCAAAATTGCATCTTGGGAAGCAGATCTGAGAATGATAAGAGAATACGAGAGATTAAGTAAGGAAACTTCCGAAAAATATTTAGATCATATTAGTAAGTATTTTGATATGATTAATGGTAAATATGGTCAACCAGGATTTTTTAATGAATTGCGCACCGAATTCCTTAACGACCATATTATGACCAATCATATGGTAGACATATTCGGCAATTCAATGACGCTTAATGATTTATACGATCAAAAATTGCAGGAATTAGACACTTTAATTTCTATAATCGATAGCGAATTGGAATGATCAAATTCTTTCGACAAATACGATATAAACTCATGAATGAAAACAAGACAGGCAAGTACTTCAAATACGCCATAGGTGAAATTCTATTAGTGGTTATTGGTATACTGATCGCTCTTCAGATAAACAACTGGAACGAGGCTAGAAAGCAGCGAAATAAAGAAATCCATTATTTAAATAACCTGAAAACAGATCTGAATTTAAATATCGCCGAATTAGACCATTACATCGCCGTAAGAAATTCAAGGATTGAATCGGCGAATATCGTTTTAGAGCATTTTGAAGGCAAGCCATTAACCGATCTAAGCGATTTCGCATTTCATACCACCAACATCTACATCTGGCAGAAATTTTCTCAACACGATAATACCTTTCAAGAACTCACGAATTCAGGGAATTTAGCACTGATCTCTAACGATTCCATCAAAAACGGACTCCTCAACCTTGAGGCCCTTTATAAGAAATTAAAAAATGAAGAAGCACATTTTCGCTATGACGCAGAAGTCCTATTGTACGAGCCTTCATATGGTGTATTAGACCTGAATCCTATCGTAAAAAATTTTACATATCAAATGACCAACGGTCAGGCCGGTGAAAACATAGAATTACCGAAAGCCAATTATGAAGCCATGTTAAAGGATATAAAACAAAAGAATGGCTTTGTGATGGCGGTCTACGAATTTTCGGTGATGAATGCCCAGTTTAACGAAATGAAGACGCTTTGTAACTCAATAATCACATGGATAGATGAGGAAATAAATGATGAAAACCAATGATCAAATTCTTTCGTCAAATACGATATAAACTTATGGAAGCCGGAAAAACCTCTAGATACTTCAAATACGCCATTGGCGAAATTATACTTGTGGTCGTTGGTATTTTAATTGCGCTTAGTATAAATAACTGGAATGAGAATAATAAAAACTCGAAGAAAGAAATTGTCTACCTCAATAAACTAATCTCCAATCTCGAAGACGATATTGACCTTTATCAGTTAATCATGGCTAATGATTCCACATCAATGAACGGACTGAGAATCATCCAGGACGTTATTTCCAATCCTTCTGATAATAACATAGGCAAAATTAAGCTTAACATTCAAAACTTAATGACAGGAAATAATTTTATTCCAAATCGAACAACCTTCGACAATTTAATTTCGTCTGGGCAGATCGAAATTATTTCTAATGATTCAATAGTCGACCAGATATTTCTGTATTACAGAGGAACAGAGGATCTTGAAAAAGGAATAGATAAAGCCATTGCAGAATATAATAGAAACACCTTTGGCCCTTTTATTTTGAGTTTTGGAAGTTTCTCTGACACGAATGAAGACGTTTCAAAATACAGGAATGAAAACATGATGGTTAATTCGGTGAGATTTAAGTTGAATTTACTCGGTAATCAACTAATCAGATATTCTTCACAGGTCGATAATGCCAATCGACTAATTGATCATTTAAAAAAAGAGCTCAATATTGATTAAATTCTTTCGTCATATACGATTTAAACTCATGGAACAGAACAAGACTGGAAAGTATTTTAAATATGCCATAGGCGAAATCATACTTGTTGTAATTGGGATACTTATAGCATTACAAGTAAATAACTGGAATATTGAAAGAATCGAAAGGACGAGTGAGATAAAATATCTCAACAATATTAAACTCGATCTGCAGAAAGATTTAGCTAGTTTAACGTACCAGATCGATTTCAGAAGGGAAAAATATGATAGGGTTGAAAAACTTATTGCTCAGATTAACGGCCAGCCCGTTCAGGACATTGATGAATTGGCAAAGAATGTATTCTTCACTTTAATGGAAGAACGGTTTACACCTAATAGAAGCACTTACAATGAGTTAGCGAGTTCCGGAAATCTAAACTTAATCTCGAACGACTCTATCAAGAAGCTTTTGCTTGAATTAGAAGAGCTTTATAAATACAACAACTTTGGAATAGATCACGAGATGTACGAATACCGTGAATATATTTCGAAACCACTTTTTAAATACGCCAATACCGATCGGTTAATCCCCGTTTATGACGGTGAAAAAACGGCTCGGGAACAGGACATCAGCCTGGAGAGCTTTCAGGGCTTATTTCAAAGTCCGGAGTATAAAAATGGGTTGGTTATTTCAAATTTGATATCAAAGGAGTTCATTCCGATATATGAGAATATTCAATCAAAATCTGAAAAAATTATTGAGCTGATTGATGAGGACATTGAATAACATGATTAGAAATAATGATACTTAAAATGAATTAATTAATAATAAAAAAATAACATTATGGGAATTTTCTGGGATTTAATACAACAGGACGAATTAGAAAAACAAGAAGACAAAGCCAACAATCTTGAAGAACGTGTCGAGCAGCTGGAGCAAGACTTGGCTAACACCAGAACACTATTGCGTAAAACGCTGGTCGCTTTAGAAACCCATCTCACGCAAGACATTGACGGCGATGGAAAATTGGGATAATCGCTGATTAAATTTTTTCCAACATATTCGCAACGTCAATTCGAGTGTTCCGAAGGAACGTATCGAGAACTGGTTGTTATCCGCTTCTCGATACAATTCCGGATCCCCGGGATCACTCGACGTGACGAAATCATCAAATTATGATAAAATTCTTTCGTCAAATACGCTACAACCTCATGAATTCAGGAAAAACATCTAAGTACTTTAAATATGCCATTGGTGAGATTATCCTGGTCATGATTGGTATATTACTTGCCCTACAGGTAAACAACTGGAATCAAAATCGCCTAAGGGCAATTGAAGAAGTTCGTGTATTAAAAGCTCTTAAGGTAGGGTTAGAAACAGATCTTACAGATTTAAATTATAATGCCACCAGTATTCAGAATAGTATAGCTCATGCAAATACAGTACTTAAAAGTTTAAAAAATAATGAGCCATATCGAGACTCTATTGCCGATCATTTTGGAATCATGATGTTCCCCGTAAAATTTCTTTACTCGACATCTGCATTTGAAACTCTTAAAGCCAAAGGAATAGATTTAGTTACAAATGCACAGCTAAGAGATGCCATTGTTGGTGTCTACGACTCAAATTATACATTCTTTCTGGAAACAGAGAAGGTAATAGTTCTGGATGAAGTAGAACGTGGATTTAGAACTGTTCTTCCGTCTCGTTTTGAAGAATCTTATGTATTTGATTTAAGTAAGGCCAACTATATGCCAAGATTGGTACCGCTTAACTTCGAAATCCTGAAACAAGATCAAGAATTTATATACTTCATTAAATCCTACAGAAACAGGCTTAACACTTTTTTAAACTTTCATTACAAAAAAATCATAATGCCACAAGTTGAAAATCTCATCGACGAATTGGATGCAGAAATCAAAACATTAGAAAATTGATTTTATGATCAAATTCTTTCGTCATATTAGAAAAACACTTTTAATGGAAAACAAAACATCAAAGTATTTCAAATACGCCATTGGCGAAATTCTGTTAGTGGTTATAGGGATTTTAATCGCACTCCAGATCAATACCTGGAACCAGAACCGCCTGGAACGTATTGAAGAAATGGCTATTCTAAAGAACATTCATGATGAATTTTTACAAAATAAGGCTGCCCTAATAAATGTCTTACGTCAAAATGAGGGGAGTTTCCAGGCCGGAATAATCATTATGGAGCTAATTGGAAAAAACGAGGATACGCTTAAAACGATTAATACCGACAGCCTCATCTTTAAGTCGGTTGAATTTGAAAATTTTAATCCTTCTGAAAATGCCATTTCCGACCTTATCCAGTCTGGTAGGCTGCAGGTATTGCGAAATAAAAAT
This sequence comes from Flavobacteriaceae bacterium, assembly GCA_013003555.1. Classification (GTDB taxonomy): domain Bacteria; phylum Bacteroidota; class Bacteroidia; order Flavobacteriales; family Flavobacteriaceae; genus SHLJ01. The sequence goes on along the minus strand of JABDIV010000087.1, from coordinate 32,728 downwards.
GTTAAGGACCTGATCCATCAATGGTCCCGGATAATGAAATCCGCAATCGATAACTTCGAAGGTTTCGATTCTAAAGTTGAAGATGATATGGTGCCTTACATCACTAAAAACTATCCCTTTAAGGATATTGACTATTATGGCCCACTTAATTGGAAATCAAAGTCAGTTTTAAAGCATGATAAGCTTAAAATCTTTCAGGATATCGAATACGAAAGCCTTGTCGATGACACCTTATACCGCCTTTTGACTTATTTGGATGATTTAAAAGAAGCTGAAATCATCATAGATAAGATCATTGAAGAAACTCAATATGAGTGAATCAGATATAAAACCAACTTAGATTTTCAAGAATATTCGAAAAAATTCTAAAATTAATTTTCATTGCCGATCAGATTATTGAGATGTAATAATAATCCGGTAAAATCGCCATAAGTCTGCACGTATGTTATCTTACCCGCCTCGTTAAAATCAACCGATTGATACATCTTAACAATACCACTTCTGGCTGGAGTAGAATCAGTCGCCGCTTTCGAAACCTCCCAATCCACATAATACCGGACCGAGCCGTCCATTTCGTTGGTTTCAGGATTGACACCGGGCAACAACACCGGTGGATTAGTCAATAATTTAAAATCATAGCGTTCGAGGTTGATCTTATCCATTAACTTAACATCCTTGAGAAAAATAGAATCCTGTTCTGCCCCAAAACCAGTAGCACGGGAAACAAAATCGTCGGCATGCATTGAATAATCTGGTTTTTCATTTTCGAAAGACGCTAACATTGAAAGAACTGTTTCTGAATTTCTTTCAAAGGCAGCCTTAGTTTCTTCATTTTTTTGCTGTTCGGCTTTATTCGTGTCCGGTTGACAACCAGTAAAAAGGAAAAGTATACTGACCAATATAGCTATCTGTCTCATCCGTATGAATTTTAATTTGAAAATAGAAAATTACGGATTTTTCTCTGAATGCTTAATGGTCCTCTCCCTTTTTTGTATTCCTTGGTAACACCTCTTCAGGGAACGGGAACAAAATTGTTGAATTCTTCTCTGCAGCTATATTCGACAAGGTTTGATATAATCTCAACTTAATCGCCGACGGCGATTTATCGATCTTCCGCCCGGCATCCAATAGCATTCCGGCGGCTTGATCCTCGGCCTCAGCTAAAATAATCCTGGCTCGTCGGGAACGTTCAGCTTCCGCCTGGTTAGCCATCATACGCTTCATATTCTGCGGTAATTGAATATCCTTGATCTTAACATCAATAATCTCAATACCCCACTCCTTGGTAGCTACCTCAACAATTGCCTTAATATTCTGACCCATTTCTTCGCGCTTTGATAAAATGGTGTCCAGCTCTACCTTACCGCACACATCCCTGAGTGCAGCCTGGGACAACTGGGTGATCGCAAAATGGTATTCTTCAACCTCCAATACGGCTTTCTCCGGATCGACAATCCTAAAGAATACCACACCATCAATGCTGCTGGGAACATTGTCCTCGGTCATGACCTCCTGTGATTCGATGTTAATGGTAATCACCCTGATATCGACAATCTGAATGGTCTCTACAATAGGAATGATCCATCGGAATCCCGGATTTAGGGTTTTAACATATCTCCCGAATCGGAATTTCAGGGCGCGTTTGTATTCAAATATGATACGAATGCCCAAGAAGATGAACACAAGAAAAATGGTGGTAAATATTACAGTCGGATTCATAAACTTCGTTTTTAATTAATACTTCTACCTACAACGCATTAAGATCGCATAAATCAAGCAGTAAAAACATGATTTAAATCAGCCGGATATCGTTATTTAATCGGTTCTGTGTATTTTAGAATCGGAATGCGATTCAATAAAAATTATTTCAAAATATTTGTCCTCATTTTGTTGATAGAAGTTTGTATAGCGACCTTCTTAAAAAGTGGATTTATACGTCATACGTTCGGGGATTTCCTGGTGGTTATCATGCTCTATTGCTTTATTAAAAGCTTTATCAATTTAAAACCGCTTTTAGCGGCATGGATTGTCCTTATTTTCGCTACCGGTATTGAAATCGGTCAATTTTTTAATGTGCTTGATCGCTTTGATCTTCGTGCCAATCCCCTGGCGAATCTCGTCCTAGGAAATACATTTAGCTACAGCGATCTTATTGCATATACCCTTGGAATAATTACGGTCATCATCGTTGAAAACAAATTTTCTAAGCGTCCTGAATAATTTCATAACTTAGGGCTTCGCTAAATCAACTTCCTATGAAAAAAATTCTTGTTCTCTTCCTCTTCAGCTTGTTTATCATTTCATATTCCTGTAAAAAAGAAGATTCGCAACCAACGGAAATCGCCTGGGACACCTATGGCGTACCTCATATAAAGGCCTCTTCCCTCGAGGAGTTATTCTTTGCCCAGGGCTGGGCCCAAATGCACAATCATGCCAATAAAATTGTGGAGCTTTATGGCGCTTCTCGCGGTCGTGGTGCCGAATATTGGGGTGCAGAGAAGCTCGAGAATGACATGATCATTCATACGCTTGGATTTGATGCCTTAGCAGATGAATGGGGAGCCAATCAGGATCCTGAACTCAGAACCATTTACACCTCCTTTGTCGATGGACTGAATGCCTATGCCGATGCGCATCCGGAGACAATAGAAGAAAAAAATAAAGCTGTTCTTCCGCTTACCACAAAAGATGTTAATATGCACGGCATGTATGTGGTCTTCACGCGATTTATCGGTGGAAGCGACCTTGGTCGCGTTCAACAATGGCCCGATATGGGATCGAATACCTATGCCATCGCTCCCAAACGTTCGGCCTCTGGAAATGCCATGCTCGTTCAAAACCCACATTTGCCCTGGTGGAATGAGTTCCTTTTTACCGAATATCACTTTAACCTTAGCGGAAAGAACATGTATGGTGCTAACCTGGTCGGACTTCCGGGGATCGCCATTGGATTCAACGAAAATCTTGGCTGGAGCCATACCGACAATACCATCGATAATGCCGATACTTATGAACTCGAACTACAGGATGGCGGTTATTTACTCGACGGTGAACGAAAGGATTTCGAGGTAACCCAAAAGACACTAAAAATCAAGCAGGGAGATTCATTGTTGGATAAGGAGATAACCATTATGAAAACCTTGCATGGTCCGGTTGTGAAACGTGAGGATAATAAGGTCCTGGCCATTCGCATGGTTGGTATGGATCGCCCTAATATGTTCCTCCAGTGGTGGCGCATGTTGAATAGCACGAATTTCGAAGAATTTGAATCTGCTTTGAAAATGGCTCAGATCCCTTTCTGGAATGTGATGTATGCCGACAAGAATGGTGAGATCTTCTATCTCTTTAACGGATTGGTTCCAAAGCGAAAGCAAGACAGCTGGGATTATTGGGATCGTATCATACCCGGTGGAAAATCGGATGATATCTGGACCGAAGTACACGATTATGCCGATCTCCCAAAGGTCAAAAACCCTACTCAGGGCTGGCTTCAAAATGCTAACGATCCACCCTGGACAAGCACTATTCCTTTGACATTGAATCCAGATGATTATCCCGGTTATATGGCACCACGAAATATGGCATTCAGGCCGCAACGTTCGGCGCGGATGCTGCTCGAAGACGAGTCGATCACCTTTGATGAATTGGTTGGATATAAATTATCGACCCGGCTTGAGTTTGCCGACCGCATCCTGGATGATTTGTTTGCTGCTGTTGATGCTAGTGGTTCCGAAGCTGCAATGCGCGCGAAGACTGTACTTGAAAATTGGGATCGCGAAGCCGATGCCGATAGCAAAGGAATGCTTCTTTTTTACAGTTGGGCGAACAAGTTTAACGTATGGCGTAATTCCAATTACCTTAAAGGCTGGGATATAAAAGCGCCTAACACCACCCCTGACGGTCTTGCAGATCCAGATCGTGCAATTGCACTTTTAGAGCAGGCCGTTGCTGAAGTTGAAGGGAAATTTGGAAGCCTCGATACACCATGGGGCGATTATTATCGCATCAAATACAATGATAAAAACCTTCCAGCTAATGGTATTGATGGTGGTATGGGTGTCTTCAGGGTGGCCTGGCCCGGCGGAGCCGATGAAAACAATTTATATGTAGGTGGTGGCGATTCCTGGGTTGGTGTTATTGAATTTGGTGATCAAGTCAACGCAAAAGTCTTATTGAGCTATGGTAATTCTACTCAAAGTGATTCACCAAATTTTGGTGATCAGCTGGAATTGTTTTCTAAAAAAGAGCTAAGAGATGCCTGGTTTTATGAGGCCGATGTTAAAGCGAATACCAAACGGGTTGAAGTGCGGACCGAAATAGGATTTGAGAATAAGAAACCTTAGCTTTTTACTGCAACAATTTCAACGGTGATATTAACTTTATTGCCTATAAGTCCGTTCATAGAGCCAAAAACAAGATTAAAGTCTTTACGTTTAATTTGCGTCTCCCCCTTTAATATGATGCGCTCTTCCTGGCTATCATATTCGAATAAAATGGGAAATGATAATGGCCTTTCTTGCCCTTTAATAGATAGGCTTCCACTCAATACCAACTCATCGTTTACGGTATCAATAGTATCGGCCTTGAAAACAATACTCGGAAAGACAGATATGTCAAAATAAGGTTCAGTTAACAGAATATCATCCCGTTCCTCATTATCGGTATTAATGCTTGCAACATCAAAAATTGCTTTCAAAGATTGAAGAACACCATCTCTGAATTGAAAATCACCCTGGTAAGATTTGAAGTCGCCGTCAACTTTAAATGCACCCAGATGGGTCACCTTGAACTGCACATCAGAACTGGTTTCGTCGATTGTATAAACGCCTGTCTGTGCCCTGGAAAATAAACTTCCCAGGGTAAGAACAAGCACAAATAAAATTATGTGATGAAATCTATTTTTCCTCAATGGCTAAAACAGTTAATGTTATATCGACCTCATCACCGACGATTTTGGTTCCATTGGGTAGTTGCCGGTTAAAACTAACACCATAATCCTGCCGGTTTATTGTTGTCTTTGCCATAAAAGCTATTGACATCTTCTGTGTAGGCAGATCTAAGAGTGGCCCCTTAATGGAAACCGGTAATTCGATCTCATTAGTGGTACCATGAATGGTGAGATCACCAAGGAGATACATTTGTCCGTCTTTTTCCATAGCCTTTTTTGATCGGAAGGAAATTTCAGGATAATTAGCTGCATCGAGAAAAGCTTGACTTTTAACCGCATCCTCACCACCGATATTATTGGCGTCGTAGCTATCTACCTTGATCACTGATTCAGCCGAGGTTTCCATTGGATTTTCGGCATTGTAAGTGATGGTTCCTGTTACATCCTTAAAGCGACCGACTACGTCAACAACACCAAAACGTTCAATGTTAATCTGAACGCTGCTGTGACCGGCATCGATTTTGTAGGTTTGCGCGATAATTTCCGAAGAAATAAACATCAGGGCGACGTAAAAGAATAATTGTCTTTTCATAACGATTTAATTGAATTGATTTAAATTATAGTATTAATCTCTGTTTATTAATTTCTTACCGTACCGGTAAAAACACTTACTTTTGAATTAAAGGGGTTACCTGACGCTCGCCTAAGGACAACAACTTGTCCGCAATGCCAAATCGCATCGGCAATCGGCCCGTTAATATTATTCCAGAACGGGAACTCGCTCGTATTTTCTCCTCTGCTTATCACAATTTTAAACTGAGAGAGATCGGTGCTATTTCGCAATATATCGGCGGCGGTTTTAAAGTTCCTTAATGTAGCCGCTCGTTTTTCAGCAGAAGTCATTGTAATCTCTTCCCTTGCCCCAACAGGTTTCTTCATAGCTGTAGTTACTATAAAATTTGATAAACCGTATAAATGATCTAAGGTTTCATCGGTCGACCGGCCAGATTCACTGGGTTTGTAAGCCAGATCTTTTTCAGTCAAACCTTCAGTTGCCCAGTAATAGCGAAAACCGAGGCCGTCAATCATTCGGGCGGCCACCGTACAGGCGTTATAGCTTTCGGGATAATCGGGTATTTCATAATAGGGCAGATTCTGATCTTGTGCATTGGCCGTCATAATAACAAGTGCTATAATTGGAAATATTAGTTTGAATTTCATAAGTTAATCTTTTAGTTGCTGCGTTGTATTGATTGGATTGATTCCATATTTATCGACAAGGAAGACCAGTGCGGTCATAGTAGCCGCACCTAATTCTAGCTCGCGTTTATTAACGGCATCGAAGGTGTCGCTCGCTGCATGATGATGATCGAAATAACGCTGTGTATCGGGACGAAGTCCGGCTAAAACATTATTGTTTCCCTTTAATGGCCCAACATCGGCTCCGCTTCCACCCCGTTGAAAATAATGGATGAGGTAGGGTTCGAACAGTGGCTTCCAATTAAGGATATGCTGATAATTCGAGTCGCTGCAGTCAAATGAAAAACCTCTCGGGGTAAAACCACCGGAATCACTCTCCAAAGCGAATACGTGATTTTCACCTTTAAGTTTAGCAACCTCTGCATATTTCCGTGCACCTCTTAATCCGTTTTCTTCATTCATGAACAATACAACACGGATGGTCCTTTTTGGCCTGATACCGCTTTCTTTAAGCAAACGTAGCACATCCATAGATTGTACACATCCGGCGCCATCGTCATGTGCACCATCACCGAGATCCCACGAATCCAGGTGGCCTCCAACGGTGATGATCTCATTGGGAAATTCACTCCCGGTTATTTCACCAATCACGTTATGCGATTGCACATCTTTAAGCTGCCGGCAATTTTGTTTAAAATAGAATTTAATTTTAGGATCTAGTTTCAACATACCACTCAGCAGTTCGGCATGTTGGGTACTTATTGCTGCCGACGGAATACGCTGAGCATTTGGTAATTCGCCATAACTCATGCTACCTGTATGAGGTAAATCATCTAACTTGTGTGACATGGATCGAACGATTACTCCGGCCGCTCCAAGTTTACCGGCTTCCATGGCCCCGGCATAGCGTTGATCGACACAACCGCCATAGGCACTAAATGTATTTATCAGGGTAGGATCCATCGGCCGGTTGTAAAAAACCAATTTTCCTTTTATCTGGGAGGCATCCATACGCTTCAAATCATCAATCCCTTGAACTTCGATTACTTCGGCTTTCAGGCCCTCAAGCGGGGTAGCAACGGAACCACCTAAAGCACAGATATTTACTGGAATCGTTTCGCCAGGCTTAATTTCTATATAAGCAAATTCAGGCGTTCCCCTTACCCATTTGGGCACCATTACAGGTTGCAGCCAAACCTTATCTAATCCGATACTGTCTAACTGATCACGTGTGTATTCCACCGCTCGCTGTGCGTTTAACGATCCCGATAATCGGCCGCCAATCTGGTTTGACAAATGGTCAAGCCACTGATAGCTATGGCCATCGGTAAGTGAGGTGTTGTAAATGGTTTTAATTAACTCGGCATCCGTTTGCGCTAAGTTTGAAAAACCAGAAAGGAAGAGCAACAGAAAGAAAATGTGCTTCATAAAGCTTATTTTAAGGATAAATATAATATTTCATAACCGGTCGAAATACAAAAGAAATCATAAAAAAACCGGCCTGATCAATTTCAGGCCGGAATTTCATCATTGCATGAAAAACGTTTTATTGCAGTTTAAAAACGCTAATCTTATGACCCGCTAAACATAAAATGGTTTAATCTATTCGTGTTCTAACTGTTTTTTATACAATTCAATATTTGCTTTTATCTCGTCATCTAACTCAGGCTCTTCAATTTCGGTATACGTGATCAGGCGGTCATATAAAACCCGGGCAACCAGATAGCGTGCCGTTGCTTTATCATCAGCGGGGATCGTATACCACGGCGCATGTTCTTTTGACGTACGGTTTATCGCATCCTCGTAGCAAGCCTGGTATTCATCCCATAATTTTCGCTCCTTCAAATCGCCCGGCGAGAATTTCCAATTTTTCTCTTCGAGACGCAATCGCCTAAGCAGTCGGAATTTTTGTTCGTCTTTAGAGAGGTGCAGAAAAAATTTAAAAATGATCATCCCGTTATCGGCGATATGCTTTTCAAATTGATTGATTTGGTCGAATCGTTTGTTCCAAAATGCATCATCAATATCATCAACCGATTCCACACCTGGGATATTTTCGCCCATTATATACTCAGGATGTACTCGTGTTACAAGAACATTTTCATAGTGGGTTCGGTTAAATATACCGAATTTACCCCTTGCAGGTAATGCGATATAATGCCGCCAAAGATAATCGTGTTTCAGTTCAAGCGGGGTTGGAACTTTAAAACTGTGAACTATGACGCCCCTTGAATTAAAATCTTTAAAGACCTCTCTTATCATGCTATCCTTGCCAGCCGTATCCATACCCTGAATACACACGAGAACAGCATATTTTCCATGCGCATAGATGGTGTCCTGAAATTTGCCCAGTTTTTTTCGAACAGTTCTGAGTTCTTTTTCAATCTCCTTTTTATCTGCTTCCAGGTTGACTTTTGTTGGTCGTTCTTTCAGTTTAACTTTTTCGGTAACAACAAAATTATTAATGTCAATAGACTTCATATCAATGGTTTGTGGTTTAAAAATATAAGTTTTTTCTTACGTAAAAAACCGTTAAAGAGTTATTATAATCGATAAATTGTTATATATTTGGATCGCCTATTTATGAATAAAACCCCAAATATTATGAAAAATTACTACATTTTTCTTTTATCCCTCTTGTTTATTACTCAAATTTCAGCGCAGACCAAATGCTCTGAAGCCGACTCGGATGTGAATTATGCGTACTCACACATTAAATCATCCTATGATTCAAATAATATCTCCGATCTTAAATACTTTGCTTACCGCTCATATGAAGCTTTAAACAGGGCTAAACCAATTTTAGAAGCTTGTGGATGTGACCCGACGCTTACGGTAACCATCGACGGCATCGAATTACTTAAGAAAGTTGAAACGGCTGAAACCTATGAAGATGGCCGTTTTTATGTGAAACGTGCCCGTGAACTTTCAAGAAAAGGCATCGGTGCTCTCGACAGCTGTAATCAAATCTCCATGGAGGAAGAGGAATTACTAACACTCGAGATGGAACAAAACAAACTCAAGGAAAAACAATTAGAATTAGAACAGCAACAGCAACTGCTTCAAAGACGACTTTTAGAACAAAAGGAAAAGGAGCTTGTTGTTCAAAAGGAAATATTGATCACAAATTACAGCGCCGCTTTAAATTCGAATATCAATTCCTATAAAGAGGCTTTGCGAAACTTCGAATGTGATTTACAGATCCGGACAGACATTCCCGATCATTCAGAACTTTTGAAGTATTCATCAGATCAGCTAAAACAATATTTTTCAAAGGCCATTAAAACGGCTTCAGATCATTATTTATTAAAGCTTGAAAATTGTTTAAACAGTGATGAGCTCACCACAATTGACGATTAAATTCCCTAAAATTATAAAGAAGAAAAAGAAGCCCGAATTTATTCAGGGCTTTTTTTTATGATTTCGAAGCAAACTGTTTTACATCGTCTTCACTTACCTCGGACTGTCCCAGAATGATAAGTCGTTCGATCACGTTTCTCAATTCCCTGATATTACCCGTCCAGTTGTAATCCTGCAGCAACTTAATGGCTTTTTTAGAAAAAGTCTTTTTTGTTATCCCCTGCTCTGCAGCAATCTTACTGGAAAAGTGTTCAACGAGCAGCGGGATGTCATCGCGCCTGTCATTCAAAGACGGAACTTCAATCAGGATTACGGCCAGTCGGTGATAGAGATCCTCCCTGAATTTTCCATCTTCAATTTCTTTTTTAAGATCCTTATTCGTAGCTGCTATAACACGAACATCTACTTTTATGTCTTTATCACTTCCAACGCGTTGTACTTTGCTCTCCTGTAATGCACGAAGAACTTTAGCCTGTGCCGAGAGGCTCATATCGCCAACCTCATCAAGAAAAATGGTGCCGCCGTTTGCTGCTTCAAATTTTCCCGCTCTGTCTTTATTGGCACTTGTAAAGGCCCCCTTAACATGTCCGAATAACTCACTTTCTATTAATTCGCTTGGAATGGCAGCACAGTTCACCTCAACCATCGGACCGTTTGAACGATCACTCTTTTGATGCAACCAGTGTGCAACAATCTCCTTTCCGGTACCATTAGGCCCGGTGATCAAAACCCGGGCATCGGTTGGAGCGACCTTTTCAATCATCGTTATTATTTTTTCGATGCCGGCGCTCTCGCCTACCATTTCGTATTTTTTGCTGACCTTTTTCTTAAGCCTTTTGTTCTCGACCATAAGTTCTTTTCTGTCAAGAGCATTACGAACGGTATTCAGGAGTCGATTAAGATCGGGCGGTTTAGAGATATAATCAAAAGCACCAAGACGCATCGTGTTCACCGCAGTATCAATATCGCCATGACCCGAGATCATCACAACCGGAATTTCAGGTTTGATTGTTTTTACGGCTTCTAAAACCTCAACCCCGTCCATCTTTGGCATTTTTATATCGCATAAGATCAGGCCATAATCATCTTTCTTGATTTTCTCGAGTCCGTCAAGACCATCCTCGGCCTCATCGACTTCATAGGAATCATTTTCTTCACTTAGTATTTTACTTAAGACTCTTCGAATCGCTGCTTCGTCTTCTATGATAAGTATCTTGGGCATAATAAATCAGGTATTGGTAAACAAATGTACATCTCTTTGAGGAAATGGGATTTTAACGTTATTCTCTTTAAACAATCGCTCAATTTCGAAACGAATTTCACTTTTAGGAACCACCGCCTGAAAACTGTCATTCAAAGTAAATACCAGCGTGAATAATAAGGCGCTATCGCCAAAGTCGGAAAATAATACCAGTGGTGGTGGATCTTTTAACACTTTGATATTTTCATTTGCTGCCTGCAGCAAAAGCTTCTTAACCAATTCAACATCCGAACCATATGCGACACCAACTGTGACCCGTTCTCGCGTTAGGGTACCGTTTTGAGTCCAGTTATAAAGACTGTTGGTCAAGTATAAATGATTGGGAATTACCAGTACCTTATTATCGATGGTGACCGCCCTTGTTGTTCTTAATTTAATCTCTTCAACACGACCAACCTTTCCTTCCAATTCTATGATGTCTCCCACATGAACCGATTGATCAACTAATATGAAAATCCCGGATATGATATCCTGGAATAAGGTTTGAAGGGCCAGACCAATACCGATTAGAAGAGCTGCCGAAGCTGCAAAGACACCAGTGACATTTACCCCTACAGAATGCAGTGTGACTAGAAAAATAATTACATATACCACCCATTTTCCGAAGGAAAAAACCACCTTGAATTTTTTCTTGTCTTCGTCTGGCATGCGACTTGTCATCAATCTTCGCACGGCACCAAGTAGCATTCGGGCAACTGATAAAACAACTATCAGGATTATCAGATCAAGAATACTGATCTCAATACCTTTTCCCAAGTGAAAGGAATTATTAACGAAATCTCCGACGGATTGAAAAATATCTTTGATCTTATCCATAGCTAATATTTTAACCACTTAAACAATTCTTTATAACTCGCCTTTTTACCATACATTAGAATTCCAACCCGGTAAATCTTGGCCGCAAACCAAACCGTAAATAAAAAGGTGCCAACCAGTAGTAGCAGTGACAGTAGTTGTTGCCAGATTGGAACCCCGAAAGGAATGCGCATAAGCATAACAACAGGTGAAGTAAATGGTATAAACGAGAATACCGTTGAAACTGTGCCATGAGGATCTTCAATAACCGTAAAAACACCAACATACACGGCAAGAATGAGCGGGATCAATATGGGCATTAGAAATTGCTGAGTGTCTGTTTCGTTATCGACCGCTGCACCAATTGCTGCATAAAGTGAGCTATAAAGAAGATAGCCGCCAATAAAGAATAGGACGAAGGCGACCATCAGGTTCATCAACGGTAAATTATAAATACTGCTAATTATGGTCTCCACCTGCATCTTCGCTTCTGGATTTTCAAGGGCTTGTTGCATCAATTCCTGTTGCTGAGATTGCATACTGCCCAAATCAATTCCAAAGATGCCGGTAATGATGACCATGAATAGACCTCCCAGCAGAACCCAGATAACAAATTGTGTGATCCCGGCAAGAGAGGTTCCGATGATCTTACCCATCAATAATTGAATGGGTTTCACCGAGGAAACGATCACTTCAATGATCCTGCTGGTTTTTTCTTCAATCACACTTCTCATGATCATATTCCCATAGATAATAATAAACATGAACAGCAGGTATCCGGCAAATCCTCCAAAAGCAAGTTTGAGAATATTATCGATTTTTGACGTCTTCTCACCAAGAAAACTTTCCTGTCCGATATCAATGGAGGTTTGAGACGATTTCAATTTACTCAGATCAACTCCTTCTTCCTGTAAGCGGAGATCGGTAAGTCGGCGTTCCAACTTATTTTCAATCCCGGCGATCAGGGTAAGTGATGGTGAATCTTCAGAATAAAATTTGATACCCCTCGCTATGGCCGAAATTGAATCTTTATTTTCAATATGAAGCAAGCCATAGTTCTCATTCGACTTAACTAATTCTTTAGCTTCCTCCAGGCTTATATTTTCAAGAAACTCATAGGTTAAATTATCTGAACTCGTCAAAACATCTCGAATCAAACCGGTTTCATCCAAAACTGAAATGGTGCGTTTATTACTGCTATTCAATTGTGCCAGATATGCTACCACTGCGAATAATACAATAAGAATAACAGGGCTTAAAATGGTCATAACAATAAATGCCCTATTCCTTACTTTAGTGAGGTACTCCCGTTTGATAACCAGGCCTAAATGATTCATTATTTATGCTTTTTTACGGTTTGAATGAATATGTCATTTGCCGAAGGCACCAATTCATTAAAATGATTTACTTCTGCATGATTAGTCAGGAAACTCAACAAATCATTTGATGTTTCAGAATCCGAAAGTTTAATATTAAGTTTCAGATCCCGGTTCAGTGATTTGAAATCGGCCGGACTATAGTCAAAACGCTCCCTGATCAAGGCTTTGAGTTTTTCTTCATTTGATGTTATCAAGCCAACCTCGAAAGTATTGGTTTTAAACTGCCTTTTGATGTCTGACAAACGTCCCTCAAGAATTTTGTTCGCTTTGTCGAGTAACGCAATGTGATCACATATTTCTTCTACCGACTCCATGCGGTGTGTTGAGAATATTACTGTAGCGCCATTATCACGTAATTTCAGGATCTCATCTTTTATCAGATTTGCATTAATAGGATCGAATCCCGAAAATGGCTCATCAAAGATGAGTAACTTTGGTTCGTGCAGGACCGTTACAACGAATTGGATTTTTTGGGCCATACCCTTTGAGAGTTCAAGGATTTTTTTATTCCACCAATCACCGATCTCAAGTCTTTCAAACCATATCTTTAATCGCTGCCTGGCCTCCGATTTCGACAGTCCTTTTAATTGGGCCAGATAAAGGGCCTGCTCACCGACTTTCATCGATTTGTACAAACCTCGTTCTTCAGGTAAATACCCAATATCACGAATATGATGTGATGCCAGTTGCTCCCCGTCGAGAGTGACCCGACCGGCATCTGGCATGGTAATCTGATTTATTATCCGGATTAAGGTGGTCTTACCAGCTCCGTTCGGACCTAATAATCCAAAAATACTGCCTTTAGGAACCCTGATGGACACCTCATTTAAAGCCGTAAAATCACCAAATTTTTTAGATACCGATTCGGTAACTAACAAGTCACCCATTGTGAATGATTTAAGTATAAAAATAAGTCAGGTAAAGATATTAAATGTTACATCAATACCTCATGAAAATCTACCAAGTTGATTAAAAAAACAAAACCCACCCTTAAAAGGTTTAAGGATGGGAAAAATTGCTATGAAAAAGAAAAATTACCACTAACACACATTAGTGATAAGCAAATATACCTTTTTTTCTTAAAATGATTATTAATTAAAGGATTTCTTTTAATCGATTGGGAATGTAATACAGTAAAGAATTTTAGCGCAATTTCTTGCTGCTTTATGAGAACATATCTTTTACTTTTTCAAAAAATGACTTTTCACCGCTTTCCGGCTTCGGTTCAAAATGATCGTCGTCTCTCATGGTCTCAAAAAAAGCTTTTTGGTCTTTGTTCAGGGTCTTTGGGGTCCATACGTTAACATGAACCAAAAGATCACCCTTACCATAACCATTGATGCTTGGAATTCCTTTCCCACGAAGACGTAATATTTTTCCAGACTGAACGCCCGGATCGATTTTTATGCGCACTTTTCCGGTGACCGTGTCGATCTCCTTAGAAGCTCCCAGGACAGCTTCGGGCATACTTACATACAAATCGTAATGTAAATTATCACCTTCCCTCTGAAGTGATTCATGCTGCTTTTCGGCAATAACAACCAGCAAATCACCACTTATGCCATTACCGGGCGCGTCATTACCCTTGCCTGTTACCTTTAATTGCATGCCATCAACAACTCCTGCAGGTATTTTTATGGATACGGTTTCTTCCTTTATAACCATCCCATGAGCGTCTGCATTGGCTGGTTTTTTATCGATGGTCTGTCCGGCTCCACCACAACTGCTGCAGGTTGTAGATGTTTGCATGCGACCCAGAATGGTGTTGGTTACCCGTGTCATCTGACCAGTTCCATGGCAGGTTGAACAGGTTCTGTAAGTAGTGCCTGGTGCCTGAACTTTTCGTTTCACTTTAACCTTCTTCTCTACTCCTTTAGCCACCTCTTCAAGGGTAAGACTAACTTTTATCCGAAGATTGCTACCCTTGACTACACGTTGTCTTGTTCCACCAAAACCTGAGAAACCACCACCAAATGCTCCGCCAAAAATATCCCCGAACTGGCTAAAGATATCATCCATATTCATTCCGCCACCACCAAATCCGCCAGCACCATCAAAAGCTGAATGACCAAATTGATCATATCGGGCTCGTTTATCAGGATCGCTTAATACTTCATAAGCTTCTGCAGCCCTCTTAAACATCTCTTCTGCATTGGTATCATCTGGGTTTTTATCGGGATGATATTTTAAAGCCATCTTACGATAAGCTTTCTTGATCTCAGCTGCTGATGCCTTTCGATCAATCCCTAATATGTCGTAATAATCTTGTTTTGCCATGGTTTCTACTGTTGTCCGATTACAACCTTCGGAAAGCGAATGACCTTCTCACCCAAACGGTAACCTTTTTCGATAACGTCAATTATTTTTCCTTTCAGGTCATCGGTCGGCGCCGGGATCTGGCTTACCGCTTCATGATCGTCGGGATTAAAGGAATCACCTACATTAACTTCAATCTCTTCTAATCCTTTCGACCGTAAAGTGTCCCTTAATTTATTACTGATGAGCTCCACACCCTTAAGCAATTCTTTTTCAGAAGTCTTTGCAATTTCAGAATACGCTCTATCAAAATCGTCAAGAATGGGCAAAAGCGATTGCATTACATCCTGACTAGCTGTTTTGAACAGCTCGATCCGCTCACGGTTTGTTCGTTTCTTGTAATTTTCGAACTCAGCAAACAATCGTAGAAACTTATCCTTTTCCGTCTGTAATTCCGATTGCAACTTTTCTTCCTGCGAAAGAGTGTCCTTTTTTTCCTGGTCGCTTGACTCAGCTTCTTTTTCAGAATTTGCTGCTGTGGTATCCAGCTGCTCCTCAACAATCTCCTCAGTTTTATCCTTTTTTGCCATAATTTTTTATAACTGTCCTAATCTTTATTTTATTCAGAATGGCAAAAGTACTGCCATTCTTATTAAAATGTCAAAATGTCATCTACTTTTTTGAAGATTTTTTAACAGTTTTATCTGGACCTTTGATTAATTTTGCATCAAACATTAAACACTAATAAAAATGAAACAAGACGTTTTAAAACTATTTATGGTACTGACCTTGATGATCGCCGTAGTTGGGTGTAAGAAAAAGGCAGATGAAGCTACTACAACTGATGCTGTTGAAGCAAGTGAAGCTCAGGTCATGTCAACAAAATATATGACTAATCCGGCCGAATCGGTAATTAACTGGAAAGGATTCAAACCAACGGGCACCCACAATGGAACTATTAAAATTGACAGCGGTGTTTTAACCGTTACTGATGGGGAAGTTGAAAGCGGTTCTTTCATTATCGATATGAATTCTATAGTAAATTTGGATATTCCGGCTGATAAGGAAGGAAACGGCAAATTGGTAGGTCACCTTAAAAGTGCCGATTTTTTCGATGTTGAAAAATTCCCGAATGCAGCTTTTGAAGTTACCGGTTTTGAGGAAAAAGATGGTCAAACAATGCTTTCCGGTAATCTCATGTTGAAAGAGAAGAAAAATAACATCACGTTCCCGGTTAGCGTTAGCGAGAACGGCGATGAGATGACTTTAACCAGTGAAACGTTTACGATCGATCGTTCGAAATGGGACGTCAAATACGGATCGAAGTCATTCTTCGATGATCTTGGAGACAAATTTATCAATGACGATATTGAATTGATGATTTCAGTGAAAGCTAAAAAATCTTAATCGAATATCATTCGAATCAAACCTCGCCTGTGGCGGGGTTTTTTTATGCTTTTAAAAGATCTTCGAGCGCCGCATCAAGCTGATAATACTGAAAGGCGTAACCCAGATCTTCTATCTTTTTTGAACTCACGCGTTGCCCCTCTGTGATAATCACATGCATTTCACCAAGCATTAATTTTAATACCGAGACCGGGACATTCGGTAAGATTATAAATCTGTTGAGAGTCTTGGCTATGGCATGAACAAGCACCTTATTGGTAACAGGGTTAGGAGCTACCGCATTAACTGGTCCGGTGATCTTATTATTCAGGCAATACATAAAGATTCCGACCACATCGTCTATATGAATCCAGGACTGCCACTGTTTTCCCGTTCCCAGTGCAGACCCTGCTAACGAGCGAATGGGTTTGGCCAATTCCTCGAGGGCTCCCCCACCTTCGGCAAGGACCAACCCGATCCTTATCCTTGTTTCGGTTATCCCCAAATCAGTAAATTGTCGGGCGGCTGCTTCCCACTGTCTTACCACTTTTACAAGGAAAGCGTCCGATTCGGATTTATAATTTTCATCATAAAAATTTATTTCCGATGACGGATAGTAGCCAATGGCACTCGCGGAAATAAAATGATCGATCTTTATATTGAGTTCTTTTACCGATTTAGCCAATAAATCGATTGACTGAATTCGACTATTCATGATCTCCTCTTTGTAACTAGGAGTCCAACGTTTTGCAATTGAAGCACCGGCTAAATTTATTATAACGCTAACGCCTTCAAAGCATGCTGTATCGATAATTTGTTGCTTGGGGTTCCAATAAAATCCCTTAAGTCGTTCTTCAGTCTTTAACTTTGATTTACCTGTACTCAAATAATGGACAGTCATGCCCTGAGCCAGGAAGGCCTCAACAAGTTTTTGTCCGATTAATCCTGTTGCTCCCGAAATAAGAATCTTTTTCATAACAAAGCAAAATTACGGCTTATAAAAATATTTACATGACGTATAGCCACGGGTTTAACATGAATTTAGCGAAGTCAAGCCATTCATTTGGAAGCTCTTAACATATGGCGTTTTCCCGGAGGTCCTTTAAGTCGTTCAACCTTGAATCCGATTGATTCAAGCGCACGTCTAACACTGCCCTTAGATGAGTAAGTGACCATAATCCCTTCTTCTTTCAAGTGTTCATAGATCTTTTCAAAGATCTCTTTCGTCCATAACTCAGGCTGGACCCTCGCGCCAAAGGCATCATAATAAATAATATCAAAACGTTTGTCGCTTTTGAAATGTTCGAAGTAAACGTTTTGCTTATGCAGCATAAAATCAGGTGATATGGATAGTGGTTGATCCCATTGAGTCTCATGGAGCTTATCAAAATCTGCAGGATCGATATTTAATTGTTCCGGATAATTTAGCTCCTCCAGTTCGTTCTCTTGAACAGGAAAAGCTTCAAGACCTGTATAATCAATATTGATTTTCAATTCTTGCGCGGTTAACCGGGTCATCAAAGCATTGAGACCCGTACCGAAACCATATTCGAGAATAGTAACCGATGACATATTCTTTGATCGTACATAGTAGATCAACCCATTGTCGATAAAAACATGCTGAGACTCTTGAATGGCACCATGAGTTGAATGATACTGCTCCTGCCATTCTTCAATTTGAATGGTTTTCGAACCGTCGGCAGTGGTAATAATATTTCGCTTCAAACTATTGTTTCAGCAAAACACCATCAGCTTCAAATGAATAGGTCTTTTTCGGTTTGGTAATAGCGGCTATAGCTTCCGCTGATTCACCTGCATCCTCTGCATAATGCTTTTGTTCTTCAACCGACATTTCATTTACATAAGCAATCCCGTTAATGATCACTTCTTTACCTGCAATATCTTTGGGCATAAAGAATCCGTAATCTTTAAATTTTACCATCACTTGCTCACCGTTTTCAAGGTCGAGCTTCATCCAGCAACCTTTTGACTGACAAACTTCGTCTACCTTGCCAGTCATCTTTGAAGCAATGGTATCACCAACCTTCATATCGGCATAATGAACAGCCATTCGATCGGCAGAGACAGCATCGTCAGCAATGATTTCTTTACCAATTGAGGTAAAGGCCATTTCATCCTTTACAGACGTTGTGGCATCTTCATTTTTCTTGTTGGAATTGCAACTTAAGATCAAGCTTAAGACAAGTCCTAAAAACAAAATATTTTTCATGATATGGGTATTGATTTTCGACCTCAAATATACGGCTTTTTTAAGGATTTTATTTCTTTGATTGCCGGTTTTATTGCTTAAATTTGCAGCTACAATCCCTATCAAATGATATACGAACCCAAGTGCAAAATCGATATAGAAATAGCTGCAGACAGCCAGATCTCAGCAGTGGATTTTGAGAATATTGAATTTGGAAAGATCTTTACAGATCACCTGTTTGAGTGCGACTTTAAAAACGGCGCGTGGCAAACACCTAAAATAAGACCTTACGGACCCATTTCACTCGATCCGGGTGCCCGCGTATTCCATTATGGCCAGGCTGTTTTCGAAGGGATGAAGGCCTATAAGGACGATGATGGGGGTGTTTGGCTTTTCAGACCGGAAGAAAATTTTAAACGTATAAATAAATCGGCCAAGCGACTGGCCATCCCGGAATTCCCGGAAAATTATTTTTTCGAAGGGATGAAAACCCTTATCCAGATGGACAGTTCATGGGTTAAGTCCGGACTTGACAATTCGCTATATATACGGCCCTATGTGATTGCTACAGAGGCGGCTATTGCAGCTGCCCCTTCGAAGGAATACAAATTTGTGATTATGTGTTCCCCTGCCAAGGCCTATTACAAAGGAAAAGTGAAGGTAGTTTTTGCCGAACAATACAGTCGCGCTGCTGATGGCGGCGTCGGGTTTGCAAAGGCAGCCGGTAATTATGCGGCGCAATTTTATCCGACTAACCTGGCCAATGAGAAAGGCTTTCAACAAATCATTTGGACCGATGCCAATACGCATGAATATCTCGAAGAGGCAGGTACGATGAATATCTTCTTCAGAATTGGAGATCGCTTGCTTACCGCCCCGACGAATGATAGAATTCTTGATGGCGTAACACGTAAGAGTATCATACAACTGGCAGAAGATTTTGGCATTCCTTGTGAGGTTAGACCAGTTACTGTGAAGGAAATCAAGGATGCTGCGCGAACAGGAGAATTGAAAGAGATCTTTGGAGCCGGAACAGCTGCCGTCGTTAGTCCTATTTCAGCATTCGAACATAAGGGTGAACTCTTTGAACTTGAGGATCTGCCTGGTTCATTTGCTGACAAATTCAAAAATCGACTTGTTTCGATTCAGCACAATGCCGCTGATGATGAACACGGGTGGCGATATAGAATCAAATAGACCAGATTAACGGTTAAGGATTGATCCAATGTCGGGTTTAAAATAATTCGGACCCTTTAAAACCTTACCGTCTTCACGGTAAATGGGCTCTCCATTATCATCTAATTTACTCATATTGCTGCGTTGAATCTCATTGAATACCTCTTCGATCTTATGATCAAGGCCGTGCTCAATTATGGTGCCGCATAGAATGTAAAGCATGTCACCCAACGCATCGGCAACTTCAACAAGATCGTTGTCATTGGCAGCATCTAAGTACTCTTCATTTTCCTCTCTCATCAGCTTATAACGAAGCATATTTTTATCGGAGCCCAAACTAGCCGTAGGAGTTTTAGAATATCCCAGTTTAAAGGCATGATGAAATTTTTTTACCGCTTCTATTTTATCTTGCATATCACTAATATTTTACATTACTTTTTTAATGAGCCAGGAGGGAACAATCTTTAATACCCAGGCAATTAACAACCAGCGTTTCGTAATATAGACTTTTCTCTTTTTACGCTTTATTGCCGAATAAATCTGCTTGCTTGCTTTATTTAATTTAGACATCCAGAACTTATCATTTCCCAATGCCATTCGCGTATCGACATAACCCGGTCTAACATCAGTTATATAAATACGACCACCTTTGATTTCCTTCGACTTAAAGTATAGAGACTCCAGATAGTTGACCTGAAATGCTTTGGAAGCAAAATACGCAGGTGAATGTCGGTTCCCCCTCAAAGACGCGATTGACGATATAGAAACAAGGTGACCAAATCCCTGTGCTTTAAACAGGTTAAAGGCCAGGTCATAGATATGAGCGGCCGCCTCTACATTGGTTTTTATGGTATCCTGTTCTTTGGTCCAATCCAGTTCGGGATTTTCATATCCGATGCCTGCACAATGCAGTATCAGGTCGATCTGTGAGAATTCCTGAATCCATTGTTCGAAAAGTTGAGCTGTACGCTTTACATCCTGAACATTCAATTTATCTGACCGAACGCTTGCAGGATATTTGTGTTTCAACTGACTGAGATTGTCTGACCGCCTGCCAGTTATTATAACATTATAGCCATCCGCAATAAGAAATTCAGCCAGTTGTTTACCAATTCCTGAAGTTGCCCCAAAAACTATGGCTGTTGGCATAATTATTTATAAATTCGTGAATCTTAAAATCGAAGGCTTAAAAATACAATTATGTTTAGCGACGGTCAAATAGTATTCGGAATTTTATTTGCAATCGCATTTATTATTACCATAATCATAGCCTATCGGAAAGACAGGAAACTGCATAACAAGTATTATAAAGGCAGCGTCTGGGTTCTCATCGTTTTTATTTCCTTTATCGTTCTGATCGCCATGATCAAATTTCTACTTGGATAATTTTTTTGAATGGTTTATAAATTTGGACTGAAAGGGTCGTTATTAAATCCCTCCTGGTTTTAAAACCAAAAAGCAGGAACCGTTTGTGATCCCTGCTTTTTATGTTTTAATAATCAACATTAATTTTCCTCGGGCAAGAAACCATAGTTTTTAGCATAAATCAGCATTTGATTTGGAAAACTCGCCGGGTGCTTCACCGCGATAGCCGTAATTTCACCGGAATCATTAGTCTCTGGAACCAAAACCGGATTCACAAAACCACCGTATGGAGCCAGGGTGAATTGCTTATTTCGTTCAAGCACCTCAGCATGTAATTCCTGGTCAACCTTTACGCCATAATTTTCCACCAGGGCCTGGCAGGCTTCAAAATCGCCTTCCGACTTAATGCGCTGGGTTTCGCGCAACAATTGTCCGAATAACTCGCGTAATTTTCCATAATCATTTATATTATAATAGGTCTTCCCATCGCGATTAACCTTTTCAATGACGTTGTCGGCCTGACCTTTTTCAAATGCCCAGGCGCTAACCCACTGACGATTGCGCATATGAGCTTCCTCAACATCATCGCCGAGTTCCAAACGAATTAACTGTGTCATCATTCCATTTCTGATGTAACCGTCGTAAGCTGCTTTTCCAACCGCTTCCCAATCCTCAACAAGACCTAATTCCTGAAGTTTCGAATTATATAGATAATACAAGCCTAATAAATCGGCACGCCCTTCTTCAAGAGTTGACGCATAATTCTTAAGGGTCTCCTTCGTCTGTCCTACTCCAGGATTTATCTGACCTGAAGCATGTCCCACGACTTCATGGAGTGCAGTGTGTAGTTTATCTCCCAATTGTCCATGCGCTTTTTCAAGTTGGAATTCTTCATCATCATGAACAAATTCCTTAAGACGTCCTTCACTGCCTGAATTGTTGTAGGCATTGATAATATTACCAAGAGACACCGATTTGCTTCCAACAGAAGCACGAATCCAGTTCGCATTTGGCAGGTTCACGCCAATTGGAGTACTTGGTGAGGCATCCCCTGCTTCTCCGGCTACATTTACAGTCTTATAACTTACTCCAACAACATTTTTCTTTTTATGAGCTTCCATCAAAGGCGAATTATCTTCAAACCATTGCGCATTCTCTGAAAGCACGGCCATCTTTGCCGACATGTCAAAATCTTTGATCTGCACTATGGTTTCATACGAACCTCTATATCCAACAGGATCGTTATAAACTTCAATAAAACTGTTGATATAATCTATATTACCTTCAGTTGCCGCCGTCCAGGCCACATTATAATCGTCCCATGTTTGTAAATCTCCGGTCCCGTAATAATCGATGAGTAAACCGAGCGCATTGCCTTGAGCTTCATTTTCAGCCACTCCTTCTGCCAATTCGAGCCATTTAACGATCTCATCGATGGCCTGGCCATATAAGCCTCCTGATTTATAAACGCGTTCTTTAATCTCCCCATTTTCCTTTACAAGCTGTGAATTTAAGCCATACGACAAGGGTTTCTCAGGATCGGGGGATTCCATTTTCTCATAAAAACTCTCAACGTCGGCTGTTGTAACGTCCGGTCCATAAAAGTTAACTGCCGATTCAAGAACATTATCGATGTCCTTGGCCTTATTTACTTTTTTGGAGTCGGCATCATTGAAAATAACGTCGAATGCTTCCTGTGCTAAAGTCGTTCCTGTCTCTTCGAGAAGGCTCGTTAAATACAAAGCAGGAAATTGAGGTTTAATCTTCGCATTGGAATAATGATGGTGGATGCCATTACTAAACCAGACCCGCTTTAAATAAACTTCAAAAGCGTTCCAATCTTCGGCAGACCGGTCACCTTCGTAATTCATATAAACCGACTCCAGGGCATTTCTGATTTTCAAATTGTGTCTGTAATTCTGATCCCACATAATGTCTCGTCCAGATAATCCGGCCTGGGTGAGATAATAAACAAGCTTTTGTTCCTTCAGGGATAAATCTTCCCAACCCGGAATCTGATATCTCAGAATTTTTAAATCGGCAAATTGCTCGAGCAGATAGGGAAAATCATCCTGACTCAATTCGACAAACTCTTGCTTGAGTTCTACCTTTTTTTCGGTTTCTTTTTTACACGACCAAAGAGAAGCAGCCACTAAAAAAGTGACCATAAAAACTTTAAATTTCATTTTGAATATGTTTAAATGATAAGTGCTCCAAATTACTATTAATTCTTGAAATTTTTCAAAATATGAAGAACTAATTTGAACAAATTTAGATGTACTGAAACGAACAACAAATTCATGAATTATGTATCTTTGAAAGTAATCACCTTATCCTGATTTAAATGAAAACAATTAAATATCTCATCTTCATAATTCTAATTCTCGTGATTGGAATGGCCATCTATATCGGTGTTCAACCAAACACCTTTGAAGTAACCCGTAGCAGGACCATTGAGGCCCCTGCAGCAGTGATCTATAACAATGTTATCGATTATAAAAACTGGGCTGCCTGGTCATCATGGGTTGAGAAAGACCCCGATTTGAAAATCACCTATCCTGAACAGACCAAGGGCGTTGGAGGTTCGTATTCATGGGAAGATAAAGATGGCGTCGGCACCATGAAAACGTTGGCTGTCGAAAGTAACAAGTCGATAGAACAGGAAATGCAATTTGCCGATTTTGCACCGTCGAAGGTGACCTGGTCCTTTGAACCAACAGAGGACGGCAAAACAGATGTAAGCTGGAAAATGGGAAGTGATAAAGTACCATTCATGTTGAAGGCTTTTTCGGTGATGTCTGGTGGTTTTGATGACATGATTGGTCCGGACTTTGAACGTGGTCTTGAGAAGCTCGACAGCATAGTTGTTAGTAGCATGAAAAAATATACAATTACCATTGAAGGAATAAAGGAATATGGTGGTGGTTTCTATCTATATAAAACAACAAATGCCGATAATTCAAACATCGCAAAAAAGATGGGAGAAAATCTTGGCAGTATAAGCAGTTTTATGGGAGCAGGAAACATTCAGATGACGGGCATGCCATTGACGGTTTATCATGACATGAACAATGAAGAAGGAACTGTGATAATGAGTAATGGTATTCCTGTTATAGAAAAAATTGACGTGCCTAAAGGCAGTGATATTTTATGTGGATATATTCCAAAAACAAAGGTGCTTAAAGTCGTTCTTTTGGGCAACTACACCAATTTAGAAGAAGCATGGAATAAAGCCATGACCTATGTTGCAGATAATAATCTGGTTCCTTCAGAAATAAAACCTTTTGAGATCTATACCAACGATCCCGGTTTATTTCCAAATCCCAGGGATTGGAGAACCGAGATCTATATTCCAATTCAGGAGATCACCCAATAATAGATGAGAGCGGCTATTCTTGTTTTTTTAGGCGGTGGATTAGGTAGTGTTATTCGGTTTTATATCGGGCGAAGTATGAATGCCGCTTCCCCTTCCTTTCCATGGGGAACCTTCACTGTAAACCTGATCGGGAGTTTTATTATTGGTTTAGTCTTTGGATGGATTCTTGAGAAAAGTAAATTGTCTGAAAATCTTCTGCTCTTTCTCGTCGCTGGTTTTTGCGGGGGCTTTACAACTTTTTCAGCCTTCACCCATGAAAGTATAGCCTTGTTGAGAACCGGGCACACCGCCCTGTTTTGGTATTATCTTTTAGCAAGTCTGGCCTTTGGCCTGTTTTGTGTTTGGCTCGGTTATGTGATCGTAAAATCGATTTAATAGTATTACAATCCCAACAATATTAAAGCCTGATACCGGCTTCAACGCGGGTTGCAAGATAGTTTTCGCGAGGCACGATCGGACAGGAATATCGCTCATTATAAACACAATACGGGTGATATGCCTTATTGAAATCAATGGTAATACTGTCGCCTTCAGGAATTTTTAAATCCAAATAACGTCCACCACCATAGGTCTCCTCACCATTGGTGTCATCTAAAAAAGGCAGGAAAAGATAGTCGCGATTATCGAAAGCAGAAATCGTTTCCTCACCCTGGTAAACATTTAAAACAAAATTCTGTCCCTTGAGTTTAAAATGAAGCTGACCAAAAACCCGCTCCCGGTTAACCGCATCGGTCGTTGTTCGCATATTAAAAAATTCGGTGTCAGGTGTTCTGCGTAAATCGGCATTAACGACAAAGGCGCTGTCAACCGGAAAAAACTGCAAACCAACGAATGACCTTAAGTCATTTTCGAGTAAAGGCGATTTGGAGGCGTCCTTAAACATACCATTCATATTACGTTGCCATTCGGTTTCACCCTTTAGCGGCGATTTTTCTGATTGACAACTCTGCAACAGAAGAAATACAATGAACAATATTCGGTAGGCCATATTAATTTTTGAATTCAAAATTACAACATAAGATTATTTTCCATAGTTTTGAGTAACAAATTTTAAAATTTTGATTTATTCGATCACGGTCAAGAACCAACTGACCACCTGTTTAATTAAGGTGTCAGACTCGCAATGGATAGAATAAATGCTCTTATAGAACGCAATTATTTTTAAATGTCTGACTTAGCGGTCAGACTTTTTATTTTTTATACCATTAGAATGCCGTGAAGCTATTCCGAAATTACATCGATACGTTCAAAGGCCTCTCGAGTGAGGTTTGGTGGCTGGCACTTATAACCCTGATCAACAGGGCAGGCACGATGGTCATTCCCTTCCTGTCGCTTTATCTGACTTCCGATTTGGACTTTAGTTTTTCGGATGTGGGATGGATAATGACGTCATTCGGATTTGGCTCGGTAGTGGGTTCATATATCGGCGGTAAATTAACCGATCGATTTGGGTTTTATAAAGTTATGGTTAATAGCCTTTTCTTAACAGGAATACTGTTTATCTGCTTGCAATTCCTGAATACCTTTTTATCCCTTTGTATTGGAATTTTTATCGTAATGATCGTGGCTGATTCCTTCAGGCCTGCTATGTTTGTCGCAATGAGCGCCTACAGCAAACCGGAGAATAAAACTCGTTCGGTAACGCTGATTCGATTGGCGATCAATCTTGGTTTTTCTGCCGGACCTGCTATTGGTGGCTTGATTATTACCACGATGAGTTATGGCGGACTTTTCTGGATCGACGGGCTCACCTGCATATTCGCAACGCTTGTCCTGATACGTGTTCTGCATCCTAAAAAAGCAAAGACTCTCGATGAAGTTAAAGTCGATGATCCAAAACCCGCTTTAAAGGATAAATCATTCATCGTATTTCTTATCGCAATGACCTTATTCGGCGTCATTTTCTTGCAGTATTTTTCAACCATGCCGCTGTACTATAAGGAGGTTCATTTATTGACGGAGTTGGAAATCGGACTGCTTCTGGGCATGAATGGGATGATTATATTCTTACTGGAAATGCCCCTGATAAAATGGCTGGAAATGGGTCGGCGGACAAAAGCCGAACTCATGCTTCTTGGCGCATTGCTTACGGGAGCAAGTTTCATCGTACTAATTCTGACATCCTGGATCGGCATTTTAATTGTTGGTATGATGCTCATGACGGTTGGAGAAATGATCATTTTCCCGTTTTCAAATGCCTTTGCCATGGAGCGGGCAAAAAACGGAAACCAGGGTGAATATATGGCATTGTATACGATATCGTTCTCAATTGCGCACATCGGTGGGCACAATGCGGGTATGCAACTGATCAATTCCCTTGGCTTCGATAAGACCTGGATGATTGTCTCAATTATTGCATTTGCCTCTATTGTTTTGATCTTATATTTACGACAACTGATAATTAAAGAAAAACTCCAGGTATGAATTTAAACCAGGTAACCATTTCCTCATCCGATGTACAGCGTTCAGTTTCCTTTTACCAGGACCTTGGCTTAAGACTGATTGTTGATGCACGACCACAATATGCGCGCCTCGAATGTCCGGATGGCGAAAGCACATTTTCAATACATCTTGATGACACTTTGAAAAACCCAATTGGAATTACCATTTATTTTGAAGACGATGCGCTGGACGAACTTGTAAGCCGGCTTCAGAAAAAAGGCATTATATTTATACATGAACCGGAAATGAAGCGCTGGCTTTGGCGGGAAGCCCATCTAAAGGATCCCGACGGACATCTCATCATTTTGTATAAAGCTGGTAAGAATCGTAAAAATCCACCCTGGAAAATCAAGTGATCCAATGAAAAAAGTACTACTTCTGTTAATTGTAATCCTATTTCAAAATTGCAATCCGTCCAAAAGCGAAAATTTAAGCGATTTAAATTCGCAGGAAACAGACTATCAGGTTAAACTGGAACCAAACAGGTATAACGTAGGGTTTTTAATCATGGACGGTGTTTATAATACTGAACTTACGGCACCTTATGATATCTTTCAGCATACTGTTTTCCGTCAGAATATCAAGGCGATGAATGTCTTTACCGTAGCCAATACAAAAGATCCCATTACCACATTTGAGGGTATGCGCATCTTGCCTGACTTTAATTACCTGGAAGACGATTTGCCAACTATTGATGTCCTGGTTGTTCCTAGTGCCGAACATCACTTAGATACGGATCTGGAGGACGAAGCCATGATCGATTTCGTTAAAAAAGTCGATGAGAATGCCAAGTTCATCACATCGCATTGCGATGGTGCCTTTGTCCTTGCCAAAGCCGGTTTACTCGATGGAAAAGTGTCGACCACATTTCCCAGCGATATCGATAAAATGAAGGCGATGTTTCCTGATTTGGATATCAGGAAAGATGTGTTGTTCGTACATGATGGAAAATACATTACTTCTGCAGGCGGAGCCAGAAGTTTTGAAGCCGCTCTATATTTGTGTGAATATCTTTATGGAAAAGAGATATCACAATCATTGGCCGGTGGTTTGGTTATCGATTGGAATCTTCAAAATGTCGCCCATATCGTCATTGACAAATCGGAATAATTGTTACTTTTATAATTCTTTCAATAAAACTAACCAGATGAGACGAAATTTATTAGCGGTAACCATGATTGCTATAACCTTCATGGTTGATGTCGCATTTTCCCAGGATTACTTTTTTAAAAACAAAGCCCCGTTCAATTCGGATATACCGTCACCTGAGGCCTTTTTGGGTTATCCGATCGGTGCACAACATACGAGGCATGATCAAATCGTTGCCTATCTGTCGGAACTTGCTCGGGTTTCTGACCGCGCCTCTATTGAGGTTTACGGTAAAACTCACGAAAACCGTAAACTCGTTATGCTAACCGTTTCGACACCAGAAAATTTAAGAAATCTCGAATCGATAAAATCAGATCACTTGCGATTTGTCGATCCAAAGGATAATCCGTCCAATTATAGTGATGTACCTATTTTTGTACAACTGGGATATAACGTTCACGGTAACGAACCATCTTCTTCGGAAGCCGCCTTGCTGACGGCCTATACGCTTGTAGCCTCGACCAGCCCAGAGGTGATGAATTACATCAATAATGCGGTTGTATTTATAGATCCCACAATAAATCCTGACGGCCGGGATCGCCATACGCAATGGGCCAATCAATATAAAGCGAATCAATTAGTGTCTGATGGATCAGATGCCGAACATAACGAAGCCTGGCCACGTGGGCGAACGAATCACTATTGGTTCGACTTAAACCGAGATTGGCTGCTTGCTGTTCATCCCGAAAGTCAGGGTAAACTCAACTGGTATCACCAATGGTATCCGAATGTTGTGACCGATTTCCACGAAATGGGAACAAACAGTACCTATTTCTTCGAACCCATGAAACCTATTGGTTCACAGGATCCCATCATGCCGAAGGAGAATTACGAAGATTTGAATGATTTATTTGCACCATATTACACAGAAGCCCTCGATAATATTGGTTCATTTTATTACACCAAGGAGTCCTTTGATGGCACCTATCCTGGATATGGTTCTTCTTATCCTGATCTTCAGGGCGCTTTGGCGTTGCTATTTGAACAGGCCAGCTCACGCGGTCATCTTCAGGAAACCCGATATGGCACAATTTCGTTCGCTTTCACCATAAGAAATCAATACCAGTCGAGTATTGCCACGGTTAAGGCCGCGGTTGAGAATAAGGTCACGTTAAGAAAATATCAGCAGGATTTCTTTAAATCAGCCATTACTCAGAAAGCGAAAACAGGATTTGCTGCTTATGAATTCGGTGATGCATACGACATGAACCGAAATAAAGCTTTTGTTGATTTCCTCCTCAAACATAAAATCAAGGTCTACCAAAAAGGTGACAAGTTTGTTACCCCGTTAAGCCAACCGCAGCATCGCATGGTTCAAACCATGTTTGAGACCTATAGCAAGTACCGCGACAGTGTTTTCTATGATGCATCGGCCTGGAGCGTGGCAAATTTCTATAATATCCCTTACAAGGGATTACGCAGTTTTTCAGCAGGTACCGAAATCACTTCAACTGAGACTATGGCGCCCATAAACGCGGTTCCACGAAGTGATTATGCCTATATTATGGATTGGGATGACTATTATGCACCTGCAGCGCTTTATTATATGCAGTCGAAAGGTTTAAAAGCGTCATCGGCATTTAAACCGTTTTCCATTCAAACCAATGAAGAAAATGTTGATTTTAATTATGGCAGTATTTTAATTCCTGTAAGTCTGCAAAAAAAATCCAGCGAGGACGTTTATCAGATCATAAAGCAGGCCCAGTTAAAATATCGCGTTCCTCTCTATACCGCCAATTCGGGATTCAGTTCATCAGGAATTGACCTGGGAAGTAATAATTTCAGGGCTATAAAAAAACCTAAAGCCGCACTATTAATCGGTGATGGTGTTAGTTCATATGAGGCCGGTGAAGTCTGGCATCTGTTAGACACCCGGATCGACATGCCGATCACCAAGATACAAATGAGGAGTTTCAGAGGAGCTGATTTAGGCAAGTATAATACGCTGGTCATGGTTTCCGGAGGTTATACGCAACTTGATTCACTTCAAATCGAGCGTTTAAAAGACTGGACAGGCAAAGGAAATACCCTGGTTACCATCGGTCGTGCATCGCAATGGGCGATCAATAAGAAGTTGGTTAAAGAAAAGCTCACCAAGAAACCAAAATCGAAAGACAGCACAAAAACAACAGAACGTTTGCGCTATGTTGATGCCGGGGAACATATAGGACGAGAGCGTGTGGGCGGCGCTATTTTTGAAGTTGATCTGGATACCTCACATCCCTTAGGCTTTGGTTACCGATCTGGTAAACTTCCCGTTTATAAAAACAACAATGTATTTATGGCACCGAGTAAAAACGCTTATTCAACTGTTGCCAAGTATACAGCTGATCCACATATTGACGGATTTATATCAACGGATAATCTGAATATATATCTTAAGCCATCGGCATCATTAATTGTTAGTCCGCTAGGTCGCGGACGAGCGATCTTATTTGCCGATAACCCGAATTTCAGGGGCGCCTGGTACGGAACGAATAAGTTGTTCCTGAACGCACTCTTTTTAGGAAGTCAAATCGCCGTACCACGGCCAAGATAATAAGCAATTATGAAAAAACTATTATTACTGTTTTCACTTATTTCATTCACCATTGGATCTGCGCAATCTGATTATAAGGGTGAAGGGCCATATTCGCAACTCATAATCAGGGGGGTAACCCTAATAAATGGTGATGGGGCACCACCTCGCGGACCAATCGATATCGTTGTGGAAAACAACATGATTAAACGCATCCAGGTTGTCGGGTATCCTGGAGTAGAAATTAATGAGAACAGAAGACCTAAATTAAAAGAAGGTGGAAGAGAGTTAGATGCAAGTGGCATGTATCTTTTACCGGGCTTTATAGACATGCATGGCCATATAGGTGGCCGGGTCCAGGGAGCAGACCCCGAATA
Organism: Flavobacteriaceae bacterium; assembly: GCA_013003555.1. Classification (GTDB taxonomy): domain Bacteria; phylum Bacteroidota; class Bacteroidia; order Flavobacteriales; family Flavobacteriaceae; genus SHLJ01. The sequence goes on along the minus strand of JABDIV010000087.1, from coordinate 1,591 downwards.
CGTATTCAGGCTTTGGATGGCACATGGTGTTACGACTGTGAGAGAGCCGAGCGGACGTGGTGTTGATTTTACCATGGACCTGAAACGTAAAAGTGCGAAAAATGAGATTGTAGCACCTCGCATATTTGCCTATACCGGATTTGGACAAACCTCTAGTACATTCAATCCGTTAAATGATACCCCGATAAGCACCCCTGAGTTGGCCAGAAAATGGGTGCGAGCCAATGCAGAAAAAGGTGCAGATGGCATCAAATTTTTTGGTGCAGAACCAAAGATCATGGCGGCCGCACTTGATGAGAATAAGAAGTTAGGATTAGGATCGGCCTGTCATCATGCCCAGTTGAGTGTTGCCCGATGGAATGTATTGCATTCGGCCCGGGCAGGATTGACTTCCATGGAACACTGGTACGGTCTGCCGGAAGCCTTGTTTTCAGATCGAACGGTTCAGGATTATCCGTTGGACTATAATTACCAGAACGAACAACATCGGTTTGAAGAAGCCGGAAAATTATGGAGGCAGGCTGCAGAACCATATTCCGATCATTGGAATGCGGTTATGGATGAATTACTGGAACTGGATTTTACTCTTGATCCCACCTTTAATATTTACGAAGCCAGTCGGGACTTGCATAGGGCAAGACGTGCTGAATGGCATGAAACCTATACCCTGCCGTCACTCTGGAAATTTTATGAACCCAGTAAAATCAGCCATGGCAGTTACTGGCACTACTGGGGAACTGAACAAGAGATCGAATGGAAAAGGAACTTCCAGCTGTGGATGACTTTTATAAATGAATATAAGAATCGAGGTGGCCGCGTAACAACCGGGTCAGATTCGGGCTTCATCTATCAGCTTTATGGCTTTGCTTATGTTCGTGAGCTTGAGTTATTGCGTGAAGCCGGATTCCACCCACTTGAAGTCATCCGAAGTGCGACATTAAACGGTGCAGAAGCTTTGGGTTGGGATGATAAAATTGGAAGCGTTCAAATTGGAAAGCTGGCCGATTTTGTGATCGTAGAAGAAAATCCACTGCAAAACTTTAAGGCCCTTTATGGCACCGGTGCCATTAAATTAACTGAAGATAATGAAGTTGTTCGCGTTGGTGGTGTCAAATACACCATTAAGGATGGGATTATTTATGATGCAAAACGACTTTTAGAGGAAGTTAAGGCAATGGTCGATGATGCGAAGTCAAAAGACAACTGGAGTCTCAAGCAACCGGGGATAAAAGATTAAGTCAATAATAAAATAGTTCTAAGCACTGCAAGAACAACCATCACAAGTACATTGATCACAAACGCAATGACTGCAATCTCCTGCCTGGCAGGATGAACATGAACATGTGCAAACAGCTCGGAGTTTCATAACACTATTTTTTTGATTCTTTTAAAGATACTAAATTCAATTATTGGATATAAATAAATCTCAACAACAGCTATTCTAGCTGGAATCCATGGTCTTCCGGGAAATTCATCCTCTCGATCAGCTCCGCCCAACGAGAATCGGGACGCATTGGTTTGAAGGAGGGATAGGTTAAAGCCTCAATCAAAACCGGATCGCGATAGTCATAGGCCTTATTCAACCAATTAA
>JABDIV010000070.1 GCA_013003555.1 Flavobacteriaceae bacterium | reverse complement strand
ATACAAAATCGGCATCTTTAAGAGCTTCCGTTTGATTGTAACATATGGGAACATCTCCCACAGTTTCAGGATCCAACTCAAGGCCTTTAGGGTGCGTAATTGTTAAATCAGCATCTAATTGTCGCATACAACGAATGAAGGATTCAGGGACCGCATGCGGGAGGGCCTTCGGATGTGGCGCCCATGATAACACGATTTTCGGACGACTTATCTTTTTTTCTTCTTCGATGGTTATGGCGTCTGTGAGGGCCTGCAACGGATGACCGTTGCAGCATTCTAAATTGATCACAGGTACTGAAGCATATTTCACAAAACCATTCAGAATGCTATCCAACTGATCAGCCTTTTTATCTTTGAGTTTAGGAAATGCACGAACGCCTATAATATCAGCATATTGTGATACGACCCGGGCGGCTTCTTTAATATGCTCCTGGCAGTCTAAATTCATTACCGCTCCTTCCTGCAGTTCAAGTGACCAGCCGTCTCCGGGATTGAGAACGCTTACCTGCATCCCAAGGTTTGAGGCTGCATTCTCAGTGCTGAGCCGCGTTCTTAAACTCGTATGGAAGAACAAGAGAACAAGTCTTTTCGATTTTCCCAACTCACTGAATTGCAGAGGTTCTTTTTTTAACGAAAGAGCCTCATCAATGGCCTTTCTAATGTTTGAAATATCATTTATCTGAATAAATTTTTTCATAATTCCTGAGCTAGTGCATGAATAAATCGATCGATATGCTCCTTTTTTATAGTTAATGGTGGTAATATCCTTAATACATGAGGGTCTTTTGCATTGCCCGTAAAGATGAAGTGTTTATCGAGTAATTGTTTTCTTAGGGATTCTATTGGATGATCAAATGCAAGACCCAGCATTAATCCCCTTCCTTTTATCGCTTTTATACCGTCAAACCTAATTAGTTGTTCCCGGAAATAATCGGAGAGTTCTTGAACATGAGACATAAGTTGTTCTTGTTCCATTACCTTTAGCACTGCTATAGCAGCTGCACAGGCTAAATGATTACCACCAAATGTGGTACCAAGCATACCCATTTTTGCCTCTATGGAATTGTGGATGAGAAGGCCGCCTATAGGAAAACCATTCCCCATGCCTTTAGCCATAGTTATGATATCTGGCTTTATACCGTGCTTCTGGAAAGAGAAGAACTGTCCGGTTCTGCCATAACCCGACTGAACCTCATCGGCGATCAGGACTGTCCCATTTTTCCGGCAAAGGTTTTCCAACTCTGACAAGAAATTTGTGTCGGCTTCATTTAGCCCGCCAATGCCCTGTATGCATTCTATAATCACAGCGCAGCAATCTCCTTTATTCAAAGCTGTTCTCAATTTATCGATATCGCCAAAATCAAGATGCTCAACCGCATGCTGATCGTTTAACGGGGCAATGATCTTGGGATTATCGGTAGCCGCTACGGCTGCAGATGTCCGCCCGTGGAATCCATTTTTAAAGGCTATTATTTTCTTCCTATTAGTATGAAAAGAGGCTAATTTCAAAGCGTTTTCATTGGCTTCAGCACCTGAATTGCAAAGGAATAATTCATAGTTGATACAGTCAGAAACCTTGGCCAATTCGATTGCTAACTCGCTTTGAAGCGGGTTTATTACCGCATTGCTGTAAAACCCAATCCGTTTTAATTGTTCAGTGATTGAATTGACGTAAACCGGATGGCTATGACCGATTGAAATCACGGCGTGGCCACCATAAAAATCGAGGTACTCCCGGCCACTCTCGTCATAAACAAAAACCCCATTTGCCTTAACCGGAGTGATATCAAAGGTTTTATAAACATCAAATAATTTCATAACTGGTCTGTTTTTAATCGGTCAATTTTTTCAAATGAAGTAACCATTCCCTTTATCAGGGCCGAACTTAATCCCAAATGCTCCATGGCATTCAATCCTTGAATTGTGCAGCCCTTGGGTGTGGTTACCTTGTCGATCTCATATTCAGGATGATGCCCTGACGCGATTAGCAGACTCGCAGCTCCTTCACAGGTATGAGTTGCTAATTCCTGGGCTTTATTGGCTTCGAATCCCAATTGTATTGCAGCTTGAGAGGTTGCCCGTATCAAACGCATCCAAAAGGCGATCCCGCTGGCACAGATCACCGTTGCTGCCTGCATATCCTCCTCATCGATGACGATAGACTTGCCCAATCTGTTGAAAATCGCTTCAGCAATTTTAATCCGTTTCTCTCCATTCTCATTGCAACAAAGGCAGGTCATAGATTTGCCTACACCAATTGCAGTATTCGGCATGGCACGAATTATATATTGTTTTTCTCCAATTATAGCGGCTATCCTATCAGTATCAAATCCGGTAACCGTAGATATGATCACATGCTTTTCGGTTAATAAGCGGCTTACTTCCGTGAGTATTTCAGAAAGTTGACCCGGTTGCACTGCAAAAATCAGTATATCTGAGGCTTTGACAGCTTTTTTATTACTTCTTGTAAGTTTTACGTTGGCATACCCTTTAAAATCCTGGATTTCTTCCAGATTTCGTCGTGTTAAATAAAGGGTTGTTATCGCATTATTCAAGATGAGACCTTTTGCGATCTGCCTTCCCAGGTTTCCGGTTCCAATAATAGCAATCTTCATAATAAATCGTTTTAGAAATAACTTGCTTTAAGCTTTAGTCCTTCGTCCTCTGCGAGTCCGAACATCAAATTCATATTTTGTACTGCCTGTCCGGAGGCCCCTTTCAATAAATTATCTATAACACTGGTAATCAATAATATACCATTATCGAGATGGAGATGTATCTTACAATTGTTGGTATTAACAACCTGTTTTAAGTGCAAGCTGTTATTAGAGACTTGTGTAAAGACATGATCCGTATAATAATCCTCATACAAGGATTGGATATCGTCAGCCGAACCATTAAAATCAGTATAAAGAGTGGCGAAAATCCCTCTTGAAAAATTTCCGCGGCAAGGTATAAACAGTAACTTCCTGTCAATTTCAGGCTGCAGCTGTTCAACCGATTGATTTATCTCATCAAGATGCTGGTGATTGAATGGTTTATAATAGGAAAAATTATTATCCCGCCAGGTAAAATGCGTGGTCGGACTTAAACTTCTTCCTGCCCCTGTAGCACCGGTCACCGCATTGATATGAACATTCGATTTTAATAGTCCGCCATCTGCAAGCGGAAGAATCCCAAGTTGAATGGCAGTGGCAAAACATCCCGGATTAGCAACATATTTCGCCTGTTTTATACGGTCTCCATTAAGCTCAGGCAGCCCGTAAATAAATTCCTTTTTGTTAATCTGATGATCAGGTGTTAGCCTGAAATCACGACTCAAATCGACAATTTTAACCTGGTCGGGAATAGAATGGTCGGTTAGAAAACGTCGTGATTGTCCGTGGCCCATGCACAAGAATAGCAAATCGATTTCCCAATCGATTTGATCTGAAAACTGCAGAAAAGAAATACCTTCCAGATCCTGATGAACAGAAGCCAGCAATTCATTCGCCTTTGAGCTGCTATAAATATATTTGATATCTACCTGAGGGTGCTCCAGCAAAAGTCTTATAAGTTCTCCGGCTGCAAAGCCTGAACCGCCTATTATGCCTACTTTGATCATCTATTTTTGATTTAGTTGTTGATACATTTTATTTTGATTTCCATAGATTTTAATAAATCCTTTGACCTCATCGGCATTCCATGCTTTGTTGATTTCCCCATATTGTCCGAAATCACATTGCATAAGATCGAAAGGTGATGCAATGCCGTCCAGTTCATACCGATATGGGTTAAGACTAACAAAGACATCACCACAAACTTTTTCCTGGCTATCCAGCAGGAAAGCTTCAATATTCCGCATGACAGGGTCAAGGAAAAGTCCTTCATGAAGATGCATGCCGTACCAATTTGCCAGGCCATCCTTATGCTGCAATTGCCATTTTGTTAGCACGTGTTTTTCAAGTAAATGATGTGCTTTAATTATTATAATAGATGCCGCTGCCTCAAAACCAACACGTCCCTTAATGCCCAGAATAGTATCCCCGACATGGATATCCCGGCCAATTGCGTATTGAGATGCAATGGCTTGTATTTTTTGAATGTTTTCAACAGGGCTTCCCTCCACCCCATTAACCGCGGTGACCTCTCCCTTATTAAATGAGATCGTCAATTTTTCGGTTTCGGTGTTTTTTAACTGTGAAGGAAAGGAAGCTTCGGGAAGTGGTAAGTTTGAGGTTAACGTTTCAGCACCGCCAACGCTGGTTCCCCATAATCCTTTATTTATGGAGTATTTTGCCTTCTCCCATGACAAATTCACGCCCTTATTCTTCAGGTATTCAATTTCTTCCTGTCTGGATAAGGTATTATCCCGAATTGGGGTAATGATCTCTATATCCGGAATCATAGTTTGGAAGATAAGGTCGAATCGCACCTGATCATTTCCGGCACCCGTGCTTCCATGTGCTATACATCGCGCTCCGATTGATTTAGCGTAATTGCAAACTTCAATGGCCTGCACGATCCGCTCTGCACTTACCGACAATGGATAGGTGTTATTTTTTAATACATTACCATAAATCAGAAATCGTATCACTTTATTGTAATACGCATTTACAGCGTTTATTGCCCTGAAATCAGTAACACCAAGGGCTATAGCCTTGGTTTTTATTTCCTGGATTTCGTTCTCATTAAATCCGCCAGTATTCACACAGACCGCATGAACCTCGTAATTGGATTCCGATAGGTATTTTGCGCAATAGGAGGTGTCAAGGCCTCCACTATAGGCCAATACAATCTTTTTCATAATAATTTGATTTTGGTGTTTCGCAGCAATAGATTTCGCTTGATTCGCTGCAATCGATTCACAACTTTTTCTTTGATTTTCTTTTTCTTGGAAATTTTTACCTTCGGATCGAAGAGCATTCCCGTGCATAAACACATGCTTTGATTTGTGCGTTGCAGCACATCATAATTTTTACAGGTCTGGCAACCTTTCCAGAATTCCTGGTCATCGGTCAATTCAGAAAACGTAACGGGTTTATAGCCCAGGTCGCTATTTAATTTCATAACCGCCAATCCCGTAGTTATGCTAAATACCTTTGCTTCGGGAAATTGTTTTCGCGAGTGCTCGAATATCTTATGTTTAATCCGTTTCGCAAGGCCTTGACCTCGGTAATCAGGATGAACTATGAGGCCTGAATTGGCCACAAATTTCCCATGACCCCAAGATTCTATATAACAAAAACCGGCAAACTTATTTTTATCCAAAGCGATAACCGCCTGGGCTTTTTCTATTTTAGAAATAATGTATTCGGGTTGTCGTCTCGCGATGCCAGTTCCTCTCACCTTCGCGGCATCTTCTATGGCCTGGCAAATGGCAGAAGCATAAATACTATGTGACTTATTTGCAATTACAATTTTCATTGAATTGGATTTTATTTATAAACTAATTGATTTTGAAAAGGGGAACCGGACTCACCTGGGTTCCAAAAATAAGCACATACCCTTACGGGCGGCGGAAGAAAAAACGAGGCAAAAATGGAATCATCATCTTGAATTTAAGATGAACAATTGAAGGAAACACGATATGAAAATGGAAAAACATGAAAAAAATAATTAAAATATACGCTTACTTTAAGATCGGATTAGCAACGGCGGCGGCGGTTGCTGATACCCGGTAAAGGAATACGAACGCGTATGTTATTTTTTCTGTTCATTGGTTAAAACTAAAAAATTATTTCAGAAGAGGCCTACTTTAGCCCGTTTTTTTCAAATATTTATGAATTTGGAATTATTTCACGGATTAAATTTTAAATAATCCATTTTAAAACATTTTTATCACGATTAATAAAGAAAGCGGCTTATTTTCTATCTCCTTATTAATTTATATATGGTTTTCAATTAATCGGTCTAAAGTTCTTTTATTTTAATATTTCTAAACCATACCGTATCATCGTGATCCTGAAGTCCAATCTTTCCAGGGCCAATACTACCAAAATTTTCAATATACATGGCAAACTTACTGTTTGAGATCATGTTTTGCCATGATGATGAATTGATGTCATATTTGAGAACCACAGCACCATTCATCCAGTGCTCGACTTTTCCGCGATTCTTTATGATCTTAACTTTGTTCCATTCACCATAAGCTTTAGTTCGTCTCTCGGTGGAAGCAATTAAGTCGTATAGATCAGCTGAACGATGACTCTTTATAAGTCCGTCTTTCTGTCCCTGGTCATCAAGTATTTGCATTTCGGGGCTGGAATTCCATCCTTCTGCATATTCATCAATCTCCTGAACCGTGTAAAAAATACCGCTATTCCCATCTTTAGAAATCTTCCACTCCATAACAAGTTCAAAATTTTCAAAGGAATCATCTGTTACAATGTCTAATCCCCCGTCTTCTATTTTATTGATATCGGCATGATAAAACAATCTACCCGCAACATAATAAACGAAGTATTTTTCATAGCCTTCAAATTTTAGAGTTCCATTATCAACAACCCATCTGCTTCCTATTTGACCCGGTTTGTTATAAGTATGCCAACCATTAGTCGTTTTTCCATCAAATAATAATTTCCAGCCTTCCTTTTTTTCACTTTCAGTTAGGGTATTTATTCCGATATCATTTAAATCCTTGTCACCCACCCAGTCTTCTACCTCAACTGTTGCTGAACTGTCAAAATATTCATCCGGTATAACTTCATAGGTTTTCCCATCTCTTGACCATTCCAGCCTTAAATATGGATCATGGTCTCCTGGGTAATAACTAAAATCAAAAACTGCAGGGCCTTTTGGTAAGTTTCGTTTACCCTCTTTCATTTCTTTTACATGCGATTCATAATGAATTATAAGATCAACGTTATTAATTTGAAGTCCAACCCTTCCTGCACTCGTTAATCTAAAATAATAATCCCCGCTCTCAGGAATATTAATTACGCCTAGACCCTTTAAGAAAAACATTGATTTACCGGGCCAAAAATCATTCGACTCGGTCAAATTTATATCAGGTAGAACTTTGGCTTCTTGAAATACGTTTGGATCAATTGAATTGTCGATATGGTCACTATTAATATCGATAAAAACGGCTTCATACCCCTTTTCCTTGCCCATATTACTGTCCATATTTTCAGATGCGTTTTTATTTTCCTTGCAACCAATTATAAGGAAAAATATTAGACCTAAAATCTTATAATTTTTCATTCCTATTTTTCAATTTTAATTAAAGCTTTTTGATTTTTATATTTCTAAACCAAACTTTATTACCATGATCCTGAAGGCCTATATGACCCGTTTTATAGCGGCCGAACCCTTCCCAATCTTTAAATTTTGAATTTGCTACCATGGTTTCCCAGGCATCTCCGTGTAATGGGAATGTAAAGACTTCGATATTATTCATAATAACCTTTCCAAGATTAGTTTTATGATTAATTTCCATAACGCAAAGATTCCATTCTCCCGCAGGTTTTACAGTTGAATCCGGACAAGCGATCATATCGAATAATGACCCAGCTTTATGCGTACCGCCCTCATATTGAGCATCAGGATGTTTTTCATTATCCACAATTTGAATTTCCGGCCCTGTTTGATAGGCTTCCGGAAATTTTGCATCTTCATATACACCCCAGAAAATACCGCTGTTACCTCCTTCAGATATTTTCCATTCTAACGAAAGAATAAAATTGGTGAATTTATCTTTTGTGATAATGTTTTTCCCGCCTTCGCTTCCAGGAATGAAAGCCATTGCTCCATCTTCAATAATCCATTCTTGAGGTATATCCTCAGCCAAATATCCCCGCCATTGCTCATAAGAGATACCATCAAAAAGAATTTGCCATTCAGACTCCTGGGTTTTAAGTTCTTCCTTTAGATCATTATCCTTCTCAATTATTTTAGACTGTTCAGAATTATTCTTACATGCCATGATGCCCGTAATAAAAAGAGTCATCATGATTATTTTTCTTAATTTCATTTTTAACTTATTCTAAGCCCAAGATTTTTTTAAGTTCTTCATTATCGGTTTTAGCACCTGCAAAATCATCAAACGCCTTTGTTGTAGCCTCAATAATATGTTTTTTAATAAAGGGAGCCCCTTCTCTTGCACCTTGCTCCGGACTCTTGATCACACATTCCCATTCAAGCACAGCCCAGACGTCACAACCATATTCGGTTAGTTTTGAGAAAATGGTCTTAAAATCGACCTGGCCATCTCCCGGAGAACGGTAACGTCCTGCACGGTCCCGCCAGTCATTGTAACCACCGAAGGTTCCCTTTTTACCGGTCGGATTAAATTCAGAATCTTTAACATGAAATGCCTTAATAAATTCATGATAGTGATCGATGTACTGAAGGTAATCGAGTTGCTGCAAGACAAAATGCGAAGGGTCATATAAGATATTGACCGCTTTATGATTACCCGTGGCTGCTAAAAACCTTTCAAAAGTATCACCGTCGTGAATATCTTCAACAGGATGTACCTCGTAACAAACGGCAACACCGTTTTCTTCAAATGCATTTAAAATCGGGGTCCATCGTTTAGCCAATTCTTTAAATCCCATTTCAACTAAACCCTTAGGTTGCTGGGGCCATGGATGAACAGCCGGCCATAAAAGAGAGCCTGAAAAAGTCGCATGGGCCTTTAATCCCAGACGTCGGCTCGCTATGGCAGCATCCTTCATTTGCTGAGTGGCCCATTCGGTTCTTGCCTTATAATTTCCTTTTAAATGATCCGGAGAAAAGGCATCAAACATAATATCGTGAGCCGGATGAACGGCAACTAATTGTCCCTGAATATGAGTAGATAATTCGGTGATTTCAAGTCCGTAACCGTTTATCTTGCCTTTGAGATCATCACAGTAAGCCTGACTTTCGGCAGCCTTTTCAAGGTCGATCAATCTCGGGTCGGTTGTTGGAATCTGCACCCCTAAATACCCGAGTTCACTTGCCCACTTACACAAGCCGTCAAGTGAATTGAACGGTTCTTTATCATCCATAAACTGAGCAAAAAATATGGCTGGTCCTTTAATTGTTTTCATAATCTATAGCTCATCAATTTTTATCCAAACGTTTCCTTTTTTATGCGATTCAACAGCTTTTTCTATGAAGCTCATACCGCGAACACCATCAACAATGGTCGGATATTCACCATGATCATATGGTTCACCCGAAATGGCTTTCGCGACGCCCTTATATATATTTCCCATCGCATCGAATATTCCTTCGGGATGACCCGGGGGCATTTTGGTTCCATCCAGTGAAATTTCGCTATTGTAATCGTGACCCGGTTTTAAAACGCGCAATGGATGCCCGTCTTCCAGCAGATATAAGTAATTGGGGTTTTCCTGCTCCCATTTCAAGCCAGCTTTATCACCATAAACCATAACGGTAAAATTATTTTCCTCACCGGTCGCGATTTGGCTGGCACAAATTACCCCTTTTACACCATTTGATGTTCTCAGCAGAACAGTGCCGTCGATATCCATTTTATTATCCTCATATAGATAATTCAAATCGGCAAGAACTGCATCGATTCGTTCACCCGATACGTACTCAAGCATATCAAAGGCATGTGTCCCGATATCGCCAATGCAGCAACTAATTCCCGATTTCTCAGGGTTTAATCGCCAGGTCGTTGATCGTTTCTCCTCATCATGGATAATTGGATTGATCCAACCCTGGTAGTATTGGGCATCGATTTTTTGGACTTTCCCAATCACACCATTGGCGATCATATCACGCATTTGACGAGTCATCGGATATCCGGTATAGGTGTAGGTAACTGCAAAAACGGTATTGGCCAATTTTAAGGTTTCATGAAGGCTCCTGGCTTCCTCATAGGTAGTTGTCAGCGGTTTTTCGCAGATAACGTTAAACCCATTCTCAAGCAGTTTTTTTGCCATTGGGAAATGAAGAAAATTGGGGGTTAAAACCGAGATCACCTGCATCCGTTCTTCCTTGGGCAGCTTCAGTTCCTCAGAAATTAAAAGTTCAAAATCCTCATATACGCGCTCGGTAGAAAGTCCAATCTTTTCTGCGAATGCCTTATTTGCCTCGAAATCGGGATTAAAAACACCTCCAACCAGTTGATAACGATCATACATCGATGAGGCGATTCGGTGTAAAACGCCGATTAAGGAATCACCGCCACCGCCAAGAATACCTAGCCTTATTTTATTACTCATGAAATATTTTTTATTCTTTATACTCTACTTTTTCGTTTTTGAACAGGACAGCAAACAAAGCGAGTACGACAACGGCAAAGATTGCCGGGAACGTCCATATCTTCTGCCAGCCATGAAGACTTTCATTTACTATATTCTGATCAACGATTTTACCTGCTACCCAGAATCCGATCAGCATACCAACTCCATATGTGGCCAGTGTGATCAATCCCTGTGCTGCACTCTTTACTTTTTCACCCGCCTTTGAATCGGTATATATTTGTCCCGACACAAAAAAGAAATCATAACATATCCCGTGAAGAGCAATTCCAAGAACCAGCATAAAGAAAAGATCTCCGGCATTACCATAAGCGAATAATATATAACGTATACCCCAGGCCAGCATACCAAATAAAATGGTTTTCTTGAATCCGAATCTCTTGAAGAAGAATGGTAACAGCAACATGAAACCAACCTCAGAAATCTGACCAAGAGAAGCCCATGCTGTGGAATTCTCGACTTTTAATTCGGTAAGAAAGGGACTTATATTCTGATAGTAAAATGCTAATGGAATACAGATTAGAACTGAGGAGATGAAAAAGATTAGGAAGTTCTTATCCTTCAACAAGCTTAACGCATCCAGTCCGAGAATATCAGAAATACTGGCTTTTTCTCCTTTGGTCTTTATGGGCGGTGTTTTTGGTAAGGTAAAACTAAAAACTCCGAGAATAGCTGAGGCAATTGCCACCATTAAAAATGTATTGGATAACATTCCCTGGCCAATATTATCAATGGAATCCCACTTAAACGCAAAACTAATTAGCAATCCAGCAACTATCCAACCGATGGTTCCATATACACGAACAAATGGGAACTGTTTCGCCGGATCACTCATCTGGTTGAAGGATACTGAATTAACCAATGCCAATGTTGGCATATACAGTATCATATAACCCAACACATATGGATAAAAGGAATTAAAATCTGAGACCTGTGACATTTGATACATCATTACAGCACCGGCCAGATGCAGTACGCCAAGAATTCGTTCGGCATTGAAATACCGATCAGCTATCAATCCAATGATAAATGGAGCAATGATAGCTCCCCATGACTGGGTTGAATATGCCATGGCCGTTTCTCCTCCAGAGGCACTCAAATTATTTCCCAAATAGGCTCCCATAGTGACGAACCATCCGCCCCATATGAAGAATTCCAGAAACATCATTAGGGACAATTGAAATTGAGTTGATTTTTTCATCGATATGTTTGGTTAGTTATTTGAATTAACGAGCGGCCTTGATTAGGAGGTTCTTTGTCGCTAAAATACCGTCCTCTTCGCTTAAACGATTTCCTTCATATTCAACCCCGATATAACCCGTATAGCCCGCATCCTTAACGATTTGAAGCATCTTAACATAATCAATCGTTGTTTCATTTCCATCGGCATCGAAATCATATGATTTAGCACTTACGGCCATTGCTGAAGGCATAAGAATTTTGATCCCTTCATATTTATCGGGGTAGGTTTCAAGGCATTCTCCCCAATTTTCTCCGGCCTTGCGTTTGATACACCAATTCCCGAAATCGGGTAAGGATCCACAATTAGCCATATTCACATCCTTAATGGCCTGCATCATTTTAGGAGCGTCTGATGATAACCAACCGTGATTTTCACATAGTACATTGATGTTTTTTGTGGCCGCGTATTCCGATAATTTCTTAAGGCCGTCAACTACTGTAACCATCCATACCTCAGGATCGTTTGTTCCAAAGGTATTGACACGAATAGAATGACAACCTAATGCAGCAGCCGCATCTACCCATTTTTTGTGATTTTCAACTGCCTGGTTTCGTTTAGCCTCATCGGGATCAGCCAGGCCTCCCTCGTCATCGACCATAATCAGCAAGTTTTCAATTCCGGCTTTTTGACTTTCTTTATTAAGCCTGTTTACCAGTTCCTGCATCCCGGCCTCCGGGCTTTCATATTTGGCCAATTCGGCACTGTAAAGCTGACTGACATATTCAATGCCTTCAAAACCCCATGATTTTGCCAGTTTAGCAAAATCAAACGGATCAACGCCTTCATTCATAATCATGTTATGAATAGACCATTGGGCGAGAGAAAGTTTAAAAAACGGGGGGGTGTTCATTTCAGCCTCCATGACTTCTGTTTGGTCTTTTGTTTGTTCAGAATTTTTTGATTCATCTTTACACGTCATAGTGAACATCAAAACCAAGCTTAACAAAAATGCAAGATTTTGTGAGGATTTTTGAATTTTCATACGTTAAAATTAAGGATTCCAACAAAATTTTGTTGTGCTAAATTTAAAAATTACGGATAAGATAATTACATTAGTAGGCAATGTAAAAAAATATTTCCTAAACCTTACTTTCTAAAACTGTTTTGAATGAATAAATCTAATATTTCTGTAGCCCAGGAAGAATTCGACGCTATAGTCGTCGGCACTGGAATTTCCGGCGGTTGGGCTGCAAAAGAATTATGTGAAAACGGATTAAAAACTTTGGTCCTTGAAAGAGGTCGTATGGTAAAGCACATTGAAGACTATCCGACAGCCAACCAGGATCCATGGGATATGCCGAATTTAGGTGAACCAAGCAGGGAAACCAAAGAACGAAAATATAAGCAGCACCGAACAGGTTATACCACCGATGAAAGATGTCAGCACTTTTTTGTTGATGACATCAAACATCCCTATAATGAAGACAAACGATTTGACTGGATGCGTGGTTACCAGGTAGGCGGACGCTCATTGGTTTGGGGAAGGCAAAGCTATCGGATGGGAGATGTCGATTTTGAAGCTAATAAGAAAGATGGCATTGCTGTTGATTGGCCGGTACGCTATACGGACCTTAAAGGATGGTACGATCGCGTTGAAGAATTCATCGGTGTTAGCGGCGAAAATCTTGGATTAGAAAAAGTACTTCCCGATGGAAAATTTCTTAAACCGATGAATTTGAATTGTGTGGAAGAACATTTTAAAAACACATTGAGCGAAGAATATAGCGATCGGGTCATGACGATTGGCCGAACTGCTCATATAACAGAAGGTATTAAACCCGGACTTGGACGAAGTACCTGTCAGTATAGGAATCGCTGTATGCGGGGTTGTCCTTACGGCGCCTATTTTAGCAGTAATTCCTCTACCTTACCAACGGCAGAAGAGACAGGTAATATGACACTTCGCCCAAACTCAATTGTTTATGAAGTAGTTTACGATGATAACCAGAAACGGGCTACCGGAGTCAGGATTATCGATGCTGAGACCAAAGAAAAAATTGAATATAAGGGAAAAATTGTCTTTTTATGTGCATCTGCTATTGCTTCGGCATCTATCCTCATGCAATCGAAAACGGATCGATTCCCAAATGGCTTAGGCAATGACAGTGGAGAATTAGGCCACAATCTCATGGATCACCATTTTAGAGTTGGTGCTTCCGGAACTGCGGTTGGATTTGACGATAAACATTACAAAGGTCGACGGGCAAACGGAATTTACATTCCAAGGTTCAGAAATGTCGGCGGAAAAACAGATCAGAAAAATTTTATTAGAGGCTATGGTTACCAGGGAGGTGCCAGTCGCGGAAGCATCTCACAGATGGTCGGAGAACTCAAGTATGGCAAAGAGCTGAAGGAAGCCGTTTTGAAGCCGGGTGAATGGCGGATGGGACTGACTGCATTTGGTGAATGCCTTCCAGACCACAATAACAGAATGTATCTCGACTACGAGAAACTCGATGAATGGGGCTTACCAACGGTGACCTTCGATGCCCAATTTGGGCCTAATGAGATGGCCATGAGAAAAGACATGAAACAACAAGCAATTGAAATGCTTGAAAAAGCTGGTTTTAAAAATATTATGCCTTATGATGATATCGGGGGAATGGGTCTTGGTATTCACGAAATGGGCACGGCTCGTATGGGTAGAGATCCTAAAACTTCGGTTCTGAATAAATGGAATCAAATTCATGCATGTAAGAATGTATATGTTACAGACGGCTCGTTCATGACGTCGGCCGCCTGCCAGAATCCATCGCTTTCCTATATGGCTTTCACAGCAAGAGCAGCCAATCATGCAGCTCGAGAATTTAAAAAAAATAACAGCTAAACTTTAATTATGAAACGAAGAGAAGCATTAAAAAATATCGGCCTTTCCACAGGTTTTTTAGTTGCAACACCATCAATGTTGACTCTATTACAAAGCTGTCAAACCGAGGTAGCATCCTGGACACCTAATTTTCTATCTGTAGATGAGGGGCAAGTTGTAAAGCGATTAGTCGATATTATCATTCCAAAAACCGATATGCCCGGAGCAGTTGAGTTAAATGTGCCTGAATTTATCGATAAATATTGGGATGAGGTCTCATCTGTCAAGGAGCAGGAAACATTAAAAACAGCGTTAGGAAATCTGTTGTCATTAATTAAAACAGACTATGGCGATAATCTCAGCAAGCTAACTGATGATGACTATAAGAGCCTTTTAGATAATCATATGAAAACTGCTATGGAATTAAAAGCAACATTTGAAGCGGAAAAAGAAACAACGGAAATAACAAATTCGGAACTTCTGAACAGTATAAAAAAATTAAGTATATGGAGCTTTCTGAATTCTGAACATGTCGGGGAGAATGTATTAGCATATGACCCGGTACCCGCTGCTTATTACTGTGGTGATTTGAATGAATTAACAGGAGGGAAATCCTGGTCATTAAGGTAAAAGATTATAGATGAGAGCGCTAAGTAAAGTTGGTTTTCTGTTTCTTTTGGCAACCGTTATGCTGGGTTGCAAAAGCGATAAATCAACGCAATCTGAACCATCCTGGGTAACGATATTTAATGGTAAAGATCTTGATGGATGGCTTCCAAAGGTCAAAGGCTATCCGTTAAATGAAAATCCGCTTAACACCTTTAGGGTTAAAGATGGTGCACTTGTTGTTTCATACGATGGGTATGAAGACTTTGGCGAATCGTATGGGCACATTTTTTACAAGAATCCTTATTCAAGCTACAGGTTGAAACTGCAATATCGATTTGCAGGAGAACAGGCTCGCGGTGGTCAGTCGTGGGCAACTAAGAACAGCGGTGTGATGATTCATTGTCAGTCTCCGGAAAGCATGGGTGTTGACCAGTCGTTTCCAGTCTCAATCGAGGTGCAATTGTTGGGCGGAATAACTGAAGGCGAATTACGTCCAACCGCAAACCTTTGCACGCCTGGTATGCATGTAATAATGAACGACTCTCTTGTTACAGAACACTGTATCCCATCATCATCAGAAACCTACTATGGTGATGAATGGATCGATCTTGAAATATTGGCAATCAGGGATTCCCTCTTTACGCATTTTATAAATGGAGAAGCCGTCATGTCATACTCCAAGCCAATAATCGGCGGTGAGTATAACACCTTAGAAGGGCGCGATGGCGAAGCGGTTGAATCGGGTTATATATCGCTTCAAAGCGAGAGCCACCCTATTGAATTCAAGAATATCGAAATTCTAGATCTCGACAATTAAGAATAGTCCTATTCAACTATAAATTTCCCGCGCATCATCGCATAGTGTGCCGGAAAACTGCAGATGTAATCATATTCCCCCGGCTCTGAAGGTGCTGTAAATTCGATGGATGTTGTCTGCCCGCCACCAATCATTTCGGTATGAACAATAACTTCATCTGTTCCTGGCGGAATGTAGCCGTTATCCCGCTCGGTGGCCGCACGAGCTGCAAAATCATCCAGATTTACACCCAGCTTTAAAATGACCACATTGTGACCCATTACATTTACATCCAATTGACCGATATGTCGAAGGGTCAGTTTTACCTTTTGACCAGCCTTCGCACGAAGCTGCTTCTTGTTGAACTGCATCAAGTCGTTACCGGTGATTACCAGATTAGCGACATCCTCCGCCGGTTCGGCAGCAGGTTCATCTTTCTTTTGAATCTTAATTGTCTTTTTCTCGTCTTCTTTTTTTTCCTCACCGGCACATCCAGAAAGTGCCAGAGTCCCTGATAATAGTATCAGGAATGCATATTTAAATTTTGTCATAGTGTTTATTTATTGAAGAGCAAAGATAATACTTAACTTCTAAATCTTAAATTAAAAACTGAAAGAGGTCCGGCTTGTCATTGAGGTAATCCCCATAAAAATGATGGAGTTTCATTTTCGTAATTAATGGTTCCAGATCGGAAGCTTTTTTTAACTCGATTCCGACCACAGCTGCTCCATTCGCACGATTGGTTTTTTTGGTGTAATCGAAATGAGTAATATCATCATTCGGACCGAGAATTTCGGCCACAAATTCCTTGAGGGCACCGGCACGCTGAGGAAATTTGACTATGAAATAATGTTTCAGATTAGCATGCAACAGAGCGCGTTCTTTGATTTCAGCGGTTCGGGTGATATCATTGTTACTACCGCTTACAATACAAACAACAGTTTTTCCTTTTATGTCTTCCTTATACTGTTCTAAAACCGCCAAACTCATGGCTCCCGCGGGTTCCACAACAATTGCATCGCGATTATATAAATCGAGAATCGTTTGACAAATCATTCCTTCCGGCACAGTACAGATGTCGAATAAATTTTCCTTACAAATGGCAAAGGTCTTATCTCCAACGCGCCGAACGGCGGCTCCATCAACGAAACCGTCAATCGACTTTAATCGCACCAGCCTGTTGTTTTTTAAAGACTCTAACATGGCCGGAGCACCGGCTGGTTCTATTCCAATAATTTTGGCATTCGGCGCCAACTGTTTCATAACTTCAGACAGTCCAGATGCCAAACCACCACCACCAATGGGAACGAAAACATAGTCTATCGGATCATCGTATTGCTCCAAAATTTCCAGTCCCACCGTTGCCTGACCTTCGATGACCTGCTCGTCATTAAAGGGATGAACAAATGTTTTATTCAGCCTTTCACAGGCATCCAATGCCTCATGGTAGGCATCGTCAAAGGTGTCCCCGAAC
Source organism: Flavobacteriaceae bacterium (assembly GCA_013003555.1). Taxonomy (GTDB): domain Bacteria; phylum Bacteroidota; class Bacteroidia; order Flavobacteriales; family Flavobacteriaceae; genus SHLJ01. The sequence continues at coordinate 19,230 of JABDIV010000070.1, read as the reverse complement.
AGAACAATATCGATATAATCTTCACCAAACATATTAACCTGGTCGATCTTCTGACGCGGGGTTGGAGCAGGCATGTAGATAGTGCCTTTAATGTGCAATAATTTGCAGGAATGCGCAACACCCTGAGCATGATTTCCAGCACTTGCACACACAATTCCATTTTCCTTTTGGGATTCGGAAAGAGTCGACATTTTATTGTAGGCGCCCCTGATCTTATAGGATCTCACTTGTTGTAAATCCTCACGCTTCATCAGGACCTTACAGTCATAGCGCTTTGAATACTGCATATTTTGCATAAGGGGGGTTAGTGCAGCTATACCTTTCAGTCGTTCTGCTGCCTTTCTAACATCTTCAACGCGCGGATAATATGTGGTAATTGACTGCATAAATTAATTTAAAATAGCTTGTGTTGCTTTTTTCTCTGATCGTATCACCTTCATGGCGGTCATCGCTTCGCGTAAAACCTTTCCTGTCGCTTCTATCGGATGCTCTCGAATGGCGTCATTGACTTTAATCAAGTCTTTGTTATCTACACTATTCGATTTGGAAAAAGCCGTTCCAATGATCGATGACTCAACACCTTCCATGAAATTATTCAGAAGGGGTTTACAAGCATGATCAAACAGATAGCATCCATATTCTGCCGTGTCAGAAATAATACGATTCATTTCAAATAATTTCTTTCTGGCTACCGTATTTGCGATCAAGGGTAATTCGTGAAGGGACTCGTAATATGCCGATTCCTCGATTATACCTGATTCAACCATAGTTTCAAATGCCAATTCCACGCCGGCCCTGACAAAGGCGACCATTAAGGTTCCGTGATCAAAATATTCCTGTTCTGAGATATGATCGGAAGTTGCCTTGGTCTTTTCAAAAGCTGTTTCGGCCGTTGCTGCCCGCCAGTTCAAAAGATCGGCATCATCTTTAGCCCAATCGGCCATCATAGTTGATGAAAATTTTCCAGACATAATATCATCCATATGTTTCTGGAAAAGCGGTTTCATTATTTCTTTCAGTTCTTCTGAAAGCTCAAATGCCTTAATCTTGGAAGGATTACTCAAACGGTCCATCATATTCGTAATGCCTCCATGTTTTAATGCTTCTGTAATGGTCTCCCAACCATATTGAATCAATTTTGCAGCATAAGTCGCCTCGATGCCTTCTTCAATCATCTTATCAAAGCACAGTATGGATGCCGTTTGTAATACCCCACAAAGTATGGTTTGTTCACCCATAAGGTCGCTTTTTACCTCAGCAACAAATGAAGACTCCAACACGCCAGCTCTATGACCACCGGTTGCCACTGCATAAGCCTTGGCCTGGGACCAACCCTTTCCTTCCGGATCATTTTCAGGGTGTACAGCGATCAGTGTAGGAACGCCAAAACCTCTTAGATATTCCTCTCTAACCTCTGTTCCCGGGCATTTGGGTGCGACCATTATCACAGTAATGTCTTTTCTGATTTCCTGGCCCTCTTCAACGATATTAAATCCATGAGAATACGACAGTGTGGCTCCCTTTTTCATCAATGGCATCACCGCCTCAACGACATTGGCATGTTGCTTGTCGGGTGTAAGATTCAAAACCAGGTCGGCCTGAGGAATCAATTCATTATATGTTCCAACATTAAATCCGTTTGATGTCGCGTTCTTATAGGATTGACGGCCTTCACGTATGGCCTGATCTCTCAAGGCATAGGAAATATCCAATCCGGAATCCCGCATGTTTAAGCCCTGATTTAAGCCCTGGGCACCGCAACCAACGATGATAACCTTTTTGCCTTTTAGGGCTGAAACACCATTTTCAAACTCAGACGATTCCATAAACCGACATTTTGAAAGTTGATCTAATTTCTCTCTCAGGGTAAGTGAATTAAAATAATTTGCCATGATTATTAAATGTATATTTTTAATGAAATGCCTCAAGCATTTCGGTTATTTTCATTTCATCTTTCGTAACAGCAATACGTCCAGAACGCACAAATTGCATGATTCCGAAGGCACTCAAATCGCGATGTAAAAGATCAATTTCATTACGTCTCCCCGACTTTTCCAATACGAAAAATTCCCGGTTTACCGTAACGATTCTCGCATCACTTTCCTTAATTATGTTTTGTATCTGACGTTCTTCAAAAAGCAAATCAGATTTGATCTTGAACAAACACGATTCCTGGTAAATAGTTTCTTCATCGGTATGATAATAGGCCTTGATCACTTCAACTTGCTTATCGATTTGCCCGATGATCTTTTTCATCCGTGTTTCTGTGATCTGAACCACGATGGTAAAACGTGAAACGCCCTCGATTTCCGAGGCTGATGTATTCAAACTGTCTACATTGATATGCCGCCTTTGAAAAATAGCAGATATCCTGTTTAACAAGCCGATGTTATTTTCGGTATAGACCGAAACAGTGAATTTCTTTATCTCTTCCTTCATAATTATTCTAATCTTATATCAGATACCGAAGCACCTGAGGGTATCATAGGGAATACATTATCTTCTTTTTCAACACATACTTCCAGGAAATAGGCGTCTTTGCATGCCATCATCTCAGAAATGGCAGCAGTCAATTCCTCCCGTTTTGTAACTCGCTTTGCATCTATATAGTATCCCTTTGCAATACTGACAAAATCGGGGTTTGTCAATTCGGTTGAGGCATAACGCTTGTCGAAGAAAAGCTGCTGCCACTGTCTGACCATACCTAAAAAATTATTATTTAAAACAACTATTTTAATAGGAACCTTTGTTTGAAAAATGGTCCCCAGTTCCTGTATGTTCATTTGATAGCCGCCATCTCCAATAACGGCCACCACATCTCGATCAGGTGCTGCCATTTTTGCTCCGATTGCTGCCGGTAGAGCAAATCCCATGGTGCCTAATCCTCCGGAGGTAATATTGCTTTTTGTTTGATTGAATTTGGCATAACGACAGGCGATCATTTGATGTTGACCCACATCGGAAACCACCGCGGCATTGCCATCTGATTGATCGTTAATGGCCCGGATCACTTCTCCCATGGTCAGACCTTCTTTCGTTGGATTAAGGTCGTGTTTAATAATTTTCTCAAATTCAATCGCATATAAGTCCTTGAACTTCTGCAACCACTGTTTATGGCTGTTTTGTTTAATCCCGGGAAGAAGCATTGAAAGGCTTTCCTTCGCATTGCCCAATACCGCTATATCGGTTTTAACATTTTTATCCACTTCAGCGGGATCAATTTCGAAATGAATGATTTTCGCTTGTTTGGCATATCTTTCTAAACAACCTGTTACGCGATCGTCAAATCGCATACCTATGGCAATAAGCAAATCACATTCATTGGTTAGCACATTGGGTGCATAATTTCCATGCATGCCGACCATACCCACATTAAGGGGATGCGATGTTGGAATAGCAGAGGCTCCTAAAATAGTCCATGCGGCCGGTATACCGGCCTTTTCAATCAGCGTTTTCAGTTCCTCTTCCGCCTCACCAAGAATTACACCTTGACCCCATACGATTAATGGTTTTTTGGCCTCATTAATCAAGGTTGCAGCGGCTTTCACTTTTTGAGGATCTACTTTGGGCGCAGGTTTATAACTTCTCACCCGTTCACATTTCTTATAAGAGAAATCGAATTCTTCAAGTTGAGCATTTTTAGTAATATCGATTAAAACCGGGCCTGGACGTCCACTTTTCGCGATAAAAAAAGCTTTTGCAATAACTTCAGGAATTTCTCCTGCACTTGTGATCTGGTGATTCCATTTGGTAACCGGGGTTGATATACCCACAATATCGGTTTCCTGGAATGCATCACTTCCCAAAAGATGTGAATAGACCTGACCTGTTATACAAACGATGGGTGTCGAGTCGATCTGAGCATCTGCAATACCCGTGATCAAATTCGTCGCTCCCGGACCAGAAGTGGCCATAGCCACACCCACTTTACCTGAAATTCTCGCATAACCCTGGGCGGCATGTGTTGCGCCTTGTTCATGTCGTGTTAAAACATGATGAATCTTGTCCTGGTATTTGTACAATTCATCATATACAGGCATTATTGCTCCTCCGGGATAACCATATAAAACATCAACACCTTCGGCAAGCAATGATTTGATCAAAGCTTCGCTTCCACTGATACGTTCTGTTACCGTTTCTTTCTTATTGCTTTCTTTCACAGTTTTTGTTTCCATAAACTATTATTAAAATTCATCGGTCACACAGCCTTCAGAGGCCGATGATACCGTTTTTGCATATTTATAGAGTACGCCTCGACTTGTCTTTAATTTTGGTGGTGACCACCTTTTTTTTCTTTCAATCAAATCAGAATCAGGTACGTTCAGGTCAATCGTATTTCGTTCAGCATTGATTAGGATTTCATCACCATTTTCAACCAATGCAATGGTGCCACCTTCCTGTGCTTCCGGTGTAATATGACCAACAACAAAACCATGAGTTCCACCTGAAAACCGGCCATCTGTGATCAAAGCAACACCTTGCCCTAATCCGGCTCCCATAATTGCGGCTGTCGGCTTAAGCATTTCAGGCATGCCCGGCCCGCCTTTCGGACCTTCATAGCGAATCACCACAACATCGCCGTCTTTAACGAGCCCATTTTTGATACCGTCATTCGCCTCATATTCACTATTGAACACCCGGGCTTTGCCTTTGAATAACAGGCCTTCTTTCCCGGTTATCTTAGCTACGCTTCCCTGTTCTGCCAGGTTTCCGTAAAGGATTCGAATATGACCTGTTTCCTTGATCGGTGATTCAATTGGTTTGATGACATCCTGATCTGCCTGGAGGTCATCAACCTCAAGAAGATTTTCAGCCAGTGTTCTACCGGTTACTGTTAAACATTCGCCGTGTAACAACCCCTTTTTAAGCAAATATTTTAATACACCCGGAACTCCACCGGCACTGTGAAGGTCTTCCATAAGATATTTACCACTTGGTTTAAGATCGGCCAAAAAAGGTGTTTCATCACTTATTCTCTGGAAATCCTTTAGGGTGAATTCAATATTAGCTGCTCGAGCAATAGCTAAAAAATGCAGAACCGCATTGGTAGATCCCCCAAGCACTGTGACAAATCGAATCGCATTTTCAAGAGATTTTTTTGTGATTATGTCCGATGGCTTAATGTCACGCTCCAATAGAACGCGTATCTGTTCTCCTGCGGCGATCGATTCAATTGTCTTTTCTTTTCCTGTGGCCGGATTTGAAGCATTATATGGAAGTGCCATCCCCAGAGCCTCAATGGCTGATGCCATAGTATTGGCTGTATACATACCCCCGCAGGCTCCAGCTCCCGGACAGGCTTTTTCAACGATTTGCTGATAGTCACCTTCCGACATGGTTCCTGCAACTTTGCTACCCCATGCTTCAAAGGCTGAAACGATATCTAATTTCTTTCCGGCATGACAACCCGAATCAATCGTACCTCCATATACCAATATAGATGGTCTATTTAATCGAATCATGGCCATTAATGCGCCTGGCATATTTTTATCACATCCAACAACAGTTATCAAAGCGTCATAGCTCATAGCTTGTACCACGGTTTCCATGGAATCCGCAATTAGATCACGCGAAGGTAACGAGTAACGCATCCCCGGAGTACCCATTGATATACCGTCGCTAACGCCAATTGTATTGTAAATCAGACCTATAACGTCAGCATTTTGTGTGCCTTTTTTAACATGTGTTGCGAGTTCGTTTAAATGCATGTTACACGGATTGCCTTCATAACCGGTACTGGCAATACCGACGAACGGTTTTTTAAAATCCTCTGCCGTCAGGCCGATCGCGTGAAGCATCGCCTGAGCCGCCGGTTGAGTCGGATCCTGAGTAACTGTTTTGCTATATTTATTCAATTCAATCATAATACTTTTGACACATGTTTCGATCGTTTACCGAGCACTTCCAGTTGGTAAAGATCAGATAATCGTTTTCCTAATGAATCTGTCCAATTTAAGGGGAAATTATAATCATCGAGTGAGGCCAATCCAGCAACTTCAGCTGCTGTTCCGGTAACAAAGGCGCTATCGGCCCGTTTCAGTTCTTCAAGATTAAAAAAGCGTTCTTCCACTTGGATGCCCTCATCTTTACAAATTTCCATGACAACCGAACGAGTAATTCCTGCCATAATATGACCCTTTGGCGGTGTATACAACACGCCATCCTTTTCCATGAAGATATTGGCCCCAGAACATTCCGCAACATTCCCGTTCATATCTAAAAGCAGCGCTTCCTTAAAGCCTGCTTTTTTGGCTTCATTTTTCGCGAGGATGGAATTCACATAATGACCGGTAACTTTAGCTTCAACCACACATGACTTTGGATTGGGTCGCTGGTAGGATGACGTCATGACCTTAACAAGTCCGTCACCCATAAGTTTATCCCAGTACCAGCATTGGATGATCAAATCAGATCGATCTGGCGTTAATAGGCCCATACTTGGGGGTGTTGTTATAATCGGCCGGATATAGGCATCGGTCAGGTTGTTTAACTCCAGGAGCTTATAGCTAAGGTCAATCAATGCGGTCGTATTATATTCAAAGGGAATGCTCATTACATCAGCTCCAAAGAGAAGCCTTTGATAATGTTCTTCGGCTCGAAATATTTTAGTTCCCGCATCGGTTTTGTACGATCTTATACCTTCAAATACCCCGTTACCATAATGAAGGGTCTGGCTATATAGGCTTCCATGAGAATCGTTGGCTTTAACAAATTTTCCGTTCAAACAGATAAAACTGTTTTCATTATAATACATACATCGATTTGTTTGAGGAAACTAAGGTAATTCTTAAGCAGAATTCATCTTTTGAGTGATTTTGAGACAATTTAAATCCAGTTCTTTAAAAAATAACGTAACATCTTGATTATCTGAATGTTAAATAATATTATTTATGATGCCCAAAAGACAGGTATTTTTAATTATTTTTTGTCAAAGCTTCATTGCAATTGACAAAAGAGGCTATACATATAAAATTTACTAAACCCTTGGCAGGTCGCCGTCTCCTTTTAAAGGCAGCTCAGATTCTCCCATAAGAAAAGAATCTACATGATGTGCCGCTTCCCGGCCTTCGGAAATTGCCCATACAATTAAGGACTGACCTCTTCGCATATCACCGGCTACAAAAATACCCGGAACATTGGTTTTATAGTCCTTTTCTGAAGCCATCACATTTGTTCGGAAATCTGTATTTAAACCAAACTGCTCAACAAGGGTTTTTTCAGGACCGGTAAAGCCCAATGCCAGGAGTACCAGATCACATTCCCAAACTTTTTCAGATCCTTGCCTTTCTATTAGTTGAGGTCGTTTCCCTTTTTCCATCTTCCAATCCACCTCTACTGTTTTTAGACCGACCAAATTTCCCTTTTTATCACCGAGGAATTCTTTGGTCGAAATACTCCAGAAGCGTTCTACCCCTTCTTGATGTGATGAACTGGTGCGCAACCGCATTGGCCAGTATGGCCAGGGCTGATGGGCCGGGCGTGACGAATTGGGCTTGTTCAATATCTCAAAATTTGTCACTGATTTTGCGCCATGGCGATTCGAGGTTCCAATGCAATCCGATCCGGTGTCTCCACCTCCGATAACAATAACATTTTTATCTTTTGCCGAAATGATTTTTTCCTCGGGAACAGATCCATCAACAAAACGATTGTTCAGCGATAAAAAATCCATAGCCTGATGAACCCCATGTAAATGCGTGCCTTTAATTGGAATAGTCCTTTTTTCCGCAGACCCGGCAGCTAATAAAATAGCATCATGTTTACTCTTAATCGATTCTACATTTACAGTTTTACCGACATGAGCATTTGTTTTAAAGGTTATTCCTTCGGCTTCCATAATTTTCAACCGACGATCGATAATACGTTTTTCCAATTTGAAATCAGGAATGCCAAATCGGAGCAGTCCTCCGGGTTTTTCATCCCGTTCATATACGGTTACATGGTGTCCGGCCTGATTCAGTTGTTGGGCAGCAGCCAAACCAGCAGGGCCAGAGCCGATGATTGCTACAGATTTCCCGGTTCGTTTAACCGGAGGCTCTGGCGTGATCCATCCAGATTCAAACGCTATCTCTATAATGTTCTTTTCTATATTTTCAATACTTACCGGATCTTCATTAATCCCCAATACACAAGCTTCCTCGCATGGTGCCGGACAAAGACGACCGGTAAACTCGGGAAAATTATTCGTCGATAAAAGTATGCTGGCTGCCTCTTTCCACTTTCCTTTATACACAAGGTCATTGAAATCAGGGATCAAATTCCCTAGCGGACAACCACTATGACAAAAGGGTATGCCACAATCCATGCATCGCGCACCCTGATCTTTAATTTGTTTCTTCTCAAGCGGCTCCGTAAATTCCTCGTAATGGCGAATTCGCTCTTCAACTGGACGATAGGTTTCAACTTTTCTATCGATTTCTAAAAATCCTGTTATTTTTCCCATAATTACTACTTATTAATAATAGCGGATTGATCTTTAAGTCGCTCAAGAGCGCGTTTATATTCTTCAGGAAACACCTTGGTAAATTTTGGAAGATATGACTCCCAACGTTCTAGGATTTTCTGCGCGAGCGGACTCATTGTGGCATTGAAATGATTTTCAACTAATTCTCGTAAGCAATTGACATCTGATTCTTCAACAACTTTAAGCAAGTTGAGGTCTTTATTCTGACAATTTATTTTAAAGGAATCAGTTTCATCCAAAACATAGGCAATTCCGCCACTCATACCTGCACCAAAATTTCGACCAACAGCACCGAGTATTACTGCGATCCCACCGGTCATATACTCACAACCATGGTCACCTATTCCCTCAACGACGGCCTTTGCTCCTGAGTTTCTCACACAGAATCGCTCACCCGCTTTACCGTTAATATAAACTTCACCGGATGTTGCTCCATAGAGGCAAACATTTCCTGTAATCACATTCTCGTGCGGAATGATCGTGCTTTCTTCTGGAACCTTAACAACTATCTTTGCCCCAGAAAGCCCTTTAGCCAGATAATCATTTGTATTCCCATCGATGACCATATTCAGGCCGCCTGCACTAAAGGCTCCAAAACTTTGACCAGCTGATCCTTTAAATTTGAGATTCAGTGTGTTTTGAGGCAAGCCATTGGCACCATAGATCTTTGATATTTCGTTGCTTATCATAGCGCCTACGGCACGGTCTCGATTCGTAATCTCGAACTCTAAATATGTTTTTTCTTTTCTAAAAATAGCAGGGTGTGCTAATTCTAGTATTTTATGATCCAGGTGGTCCTCCAGGCAAAGGTTTTGTGGATTTGCGCAGTAGAGCTTAGCGGAATGAGAGCCATCAACCTGGTGTAAAATCGGACTTAAGTCAAGGCCGGAAGCCTTATAATGTTCGATAGCATTGTTACGGTCTAATTTTTGAACCTGACCCACCATTTCATCGATTGTTCTAAATCCAAGGCTAGCCATTATCTCTCTCAATTCCTGAGCCACAAAAAACATATAATTAACAACATGTTCGGGTGTTCCATTAAACTTTTTTCTCAAGTCGGGATTCTGCGTGGCAATACCAACCGGGCAGGTATTCAAATGACAGACCCGCATCATAATGCAACCTGATGCAACTAAAGGAGCCGTGGCAAATCCGAACTCTTCAGCACCCAGTAGGCAGGCAATGGCAACATCACGGCCTGTTTTTAATTGTCCATCACACTCCACGACGATACGATCTCTTAAATCATTCATAACCAAGGTTTGCTGAACTTCAGAAACACCCAATTCCCATGGCAATCCCGCGTGCTTCAATGAGGTTAACGGGGACGCTCCCGTTCCCCCGTCATAGCCCGAAATCAAAACAACATCGGCTTTGGCCTTAGTCACACCGGCAGCTACTGTGCCAACACCTATTTCCGAAACCAGTTTCACATTGATCCTGGCTTTGTGGTTTGCCGCCTTCAAGTCGTATATAAGTTGTGAAAGGTCTTCTATAGAATATATATCGTGATGCGGCGGTGGTGAAATGAGTCCGACATACGGTGTTGAATTCCGCGTTTTAGCGATTGACGGGTTTACTTTAGGGCCGGGTAATTGTCCGCCCTCACCAGGTTTAGCACCCTGTGCCATTTTTATTTGTATCTCATTGGCATGTGCCAGATAGTTGGAAGTCACACCAAATCGTCCCGACGCAACCTGCTTTATCGCACTGTTTTTGCAGTCCCCATCTGAATCCTGGTAGAATCGTTCCTGATCTTCTCCTCCTTCTCCTGAATTGCTCTTACCACCTATCCGATTCATCGCTATGGCTAAATTCTCATGCGCCTCTTTGCTGATGGAGCCATACGACATGGCGCCCGTTTTAAATCGTTTAACAATTTCGGTCCATGGCTCAACCTCATCAATAGGAATAGGATCAAGATTTGTAAACTCAAAAAGACCGCGTATCGTCATTAAATTCTTCGCCTGGTCATTTATCAATTTAGAATATTCCTTATATGTTTTAGGTTCATTGAGTCTTACGGCTTGCTGTAATTTAGCCACCGTAAGCGGATTGAACATATGACGCTCCCCTTTTCTTCTCCATTTATATTCTCCCCCCGCAGGTAACAATTCGGTATTAATTTTACCAACACTCGAATACGCATGCTGGTGTCTGAATCTAATCTCCTTTTCAATTTCCACCAGATCAACACCTTCAATCCGTGTTGGGGTGTTTGGAAAATATTTATTAATGGTTTTAGACGAAATTCCAATGCATTCAAATAATTGAGACCCGCGATAACTGTTGAGGGTGGAAATGCCAATTTTATTCATAACCTTGAGAACCCCTTTCCCAACCGCCTTATTATAGTTGCGTATGGCAGTTAAATAATCCAGATCATCCAAATCATGATCAATGACCTGTTTTTGGACGACCTCATTAACGATATAAGGATTAATCGCGCTTGCTCCAAATCCGAAAAGCATTGCAAAGTGATGAACTTCACGTGGTTCAGCCGATTCGATTATCAAACTGACGCGTGACCGTTTTCTTAATTTATGAAGGCCGTGATTAACATATGAACATGCAAGTAAAGCGGGAATAGGAGCTTGATTTTTATTAACATTCCGATCAGAAAGAATCAAAACATTATGACCGGAATCAATATAATCGGAAGCCGTAACGATCATTTGTTCCAAAACCTTTTCCAATTCACTAAAGCCCTTTTCAACTTCATAGAGCATTGGAATTGTTGCCACTTTGAAATTCGGGTTGTCAGAATAATTTTTGATCTTATCTAGGTCATGCTTAGAAATTATCGGGTTTTGAATTTTTAATTTCTGGCAATGCTTTGGAGCAATTTCAAAAATATTGTGATCACTGCCCAAAGTCAGACTGATATCTGTGACCAATTCTTCCCTTATTCCATCCAATGGCGGGTTGGTTACCTGGGCAAAAACTTGTTTAAAATAGTTATAAAGCAATTGAGGTCGTTCAGACAAAACGGCCAAAGGTGTATCATTACCCATCGATCCTATTGGTTCTTTCGCAATAAGAGACATTGGCTTAATAATGGTGTCGAGATCTTCTTTTGTATATCCGAAAACCAACTGCCTTATGTCTAGTGGGTCTTCTTCATGACTAATACGCCCTTTTTTTGGTGAAATATCGGCCAAATGGATCATATTATTTTCAAGCCAGTCGTTGTATGGATGTTTTTGTGCTATGGCCGTCTTAATTTCCATATCTTCAACTATGCGACCCTCGATCATATCAACCAGAAACATTTTTCCAGGTTCCAATCGACCATGGCTATGAATATTCTTCGGATCGATATCAATTACACCGATTTCTGAAGACATGATCACATAGCCGTCCTTGGTAACCGAATATCGCGACGGCCGCAATCCGTTGCGATCAAGTACCGCTCCTATATAATTACCATCGGTAAACGGGATTGAAGCAGGTCCGTCCCAAGGCTCCATCAAGCATGAATTATACTCATAGAACGATCGCTTATCAATTGGCATCTGAGGATTTTTTTCCCATGCTTCGGGCACCAGCATCATCATTACTTCAGGAAGTGATCGCCCGGTCATTAGTAATAACTCAACGACCATGTCCATGGAAGCCGAATCTGATTTCCCGGGCATAACAATCGGAAAAATATCACTTATTGGGCCACCACAGAACTCGCTTTCCATAAGCTCCTCATTAGAAAGCATGCGTGATATATTGCCCCTGAGTGTATTGATCTCACCGTTGTGACACATATAACGAAACGGTTGTGCCAAATCCCAGGTTGGGAATGTATTTGTAGAGAACCTCTGATGAACCAGGGCTAATTTTGTTATGACTCTCGAATCATTAAGGTCCTCGAAATAAACATTGATATCCTGTGGCAACAATAAACCTTTATATATTAATGTCTTGGTAGAAAAGCTGGGTAAATAAAAAAATGTCCGTTCAGCAAGATTGGACCTACTTATCTTGTGCTCAGCCTTTTTACGAGCCGCATACAAGCGACGTTGAAATTCGAGGTCATTGATATCTTCACCTTGCCAAGCGACAAAGAACTGAGAAATGCATGGTTCCGTTTTCAGTGCAATCTCACCGAGTACCGAAGAATTTCTCGGTACATCTCGCCATCCTAAAATTTTAAATCCTTCTTCTATACAGGCCGACTCAAGAACTTCGATACAATAATCACGTTGATTTCCACTTCGGGGTAAAAAAACATTACTTACAGCATAGGTTCCCTGTTCCGGTAATTCAAAGTCGCAAACCTCAATGAAAAACTGGTGCGGGATATCAATAAGAATTCCTGCTCCATCTCCGGTCTTCCCATCGGCGCTTACGGCCCCGCGGTGCTCCAATTTTTCAAGAATTTGAAGCGCTTTATGAATAATAGTATTCGATTTCTCTCCTTTTAAACTGCATATAAATCCAGCACCACAATTATCATGTTCAAATTCCGGCGAGTACAACCCTTGTTTCTTAAGCATCCTGTTTCATTTTGTAAGAGAAAAATAAATCTCCTTTAGGCCAATATATAAGGTCTATATCGATTCATCCCAATCCCGTTTTCATTATTCCGAAATTGAAAATGAAAGGCTTTTAAAATGAATAGTTCTAAAATCGAAGCTGCCAATTTTGCGAATTCCTCAATGGATTATTTTCAATTAAATCAAATACTCATCGGTCAATACCTTACTATTTTCAATCATTAATAAAACTTCCCAATCAAATTGTTCTTTTTTATACAGAAACTTAATCTCTTCATTAGAATATTATCAGCATTTAATGTTTTATTTTATTTAACCCCTATTTATTTAGGGTATAAATTGTTTATAATGTATTTTTTGATATTACACCCCCTTTTTTTGGGGGGTTAATATTTTTTTTATATAGATTTGCCCAATCATCAATCAAAAAACGAACAATTATGAAATTATTATTACGATTATTTATGCTATTGGTAGTACTCCCGATTTTTGGTCAGGAGGAAGCCAGTGAAGAAGAAACTAAATCATTTACTGTGTCTGGAAGCATTGACGCCTACTTTCGGACAAATATAACCGGGCCAAACGAGGCTTTCGAAGCTGGTGGGGAAACCTTTTTTCTCAATCCCGGCACTTCATTTGCCAACCGAAGCGGATTTAGTCTTGGAATGGCCAATGTCATTCTAAACTATGAAGGGGAAAAAGTTGGTTTTGTGGCTGACCTGGTCTTCGGTCCCAGAGGAGAGGACGCCGTTTTTCTTTCAGTGGCCTCCTCCAATATTGTTAATCAATTGTACGCGTACTGGAATGTTTCAGAAACGGTAACCTTATCTCTTGGAAACTTCAATACATTTCTAGGCTATGAAGTTATTTCACCGACAGGTAATTTTAATTACAGCACTTCATATATGTTTTCAAACGGCCCATTCTCTCATACGGGAATCAAGGCTGATCTGAGTCTGTCTGATGACTTTTCCTTGATGCTGGCTGTTATGAATAGTACTGATTTTACCGAGATCAATCTAGATGGGAGTTATACCGCAGGTGCTCAATTGGGTTACAAAGATCAATTCTTAAATCTAATTTACGGTGAGCAGACGGGAACGACGGGAACGACTTTTCAGGTCGATTATACCGGTGGATTTGATTTATCAGATTCCTTTTTCCTTGGAATAAATGCCACATATAACGATACAGACGGAAGCGGATTTTATGGAGCTGCATTTTACCCGCAAATTTCAGCCTCTGATGCCTTATCATTCGGTTTAAGGGGTGAATACTTTGGCGTTCACGCCGATGACATAGATGACGAAACCGTTTTTGCCGCTACACTCTCGGCGAATTATAAAGTAGAAAATCTGACCATTATACCCGAGATACGGCTAGACAGTTGGTCAGAAGATGTGTATTTCGATAACGATCTGGAGCCAACAAAGAGCCTGGCTTCATTCTTACTCGCTGCTGTATACAGTTTTTAACCAATTATATATACGAATTATGAAAAAAGTAGAAGCGATAATCCGGAAGTCAAAATATTCGGAAGTCAAAAATGCCCTCCATGATGTGGGCGTGAATTTCTTTTCCTATTGGGATGTCACAGGTCAGGGCAATGAAAAAGAGGGCCATGTTTACCGAGGGGTAAGCTATAGCACCAGTGATATTCAACGTCGTTTGCTCTCTATTGTTGTCAATGATGACTTTGAAGAGATTACGGTGAAAACGATTATAAAGGCTGCCTCAACCGGTGAAGTCGGTGACGGAAAGATCTTCGTAAGCGATATTAACCAGGCTTACAGGATCAGAACAGGAGAAAAGGGCAGAGACACACTTAACTAAAACTGACAATTTAAATTATTATGGATCTATTAACAACAAATAACGTATGGATGATGATCTGTACGGCACTCGTATTTTTTATGCATCTCGGATTTGGTTTATTGGAAATCGGACTGACGCGTCAGAAAAATACACTGAATATTTTATTTAAAAACGTATTTATTATAACCGTTGGCCTTCTGCTGTATTGCCTGGTAGGATTCAATTTGATGTACCCGGGTTTTGAAGAAGGTTCGGTCGGACTTTTTGGTTTTGCAGGTTTCGGACTTGATTCTCCATTAACTGCAGAAGGTGCTCTCGATCTGACATATAGCGAAGGCTATACCTATTGGACTGATTTCCTTTTTCAGGGAATGTTTGCAGCGACCGCAGCAACTATAGTTTCAGGTGCTGTAGCCGAGAGAATTAAAATTGGCCCGTTCATGTTTTTTACCATCCTTTATGTTGGTTTGGTGTATCCCATAGCAGGTTCGTGGAAATGGGGCGGCGGTTTTTTACAGACATTAGAGACCCCATTCTATGATTTTGCAGGATCAACTCTCGTGCATTCGGTAGGTGGTTGGGCTGCTTTGGTAGCGGTTTGTCTTCTCGGCGCGCGAATTGGAAAGTTCAAAGATGGTAAAATACAAGCCATCCCCGGCCACAACATTCCACTTGCAACTGCGGGTGTGTTAATCCTTTGGTTAGGATGGTTCGGTTTTAACGGTGGTTCGGTTCTTTCGGCCGATCCGGCATTAACATCGCTCACACTTGTCACTACCTGTCTTGCAGCAGCAGCAGGCGGTGTAGTAGCAGCATTTGTTTCTGCAATTCGATATAGAAATTTGGATCTCACCATGTTTCTCAATGGAATTTTAGGCGGACTTGTCGGTATTACAGCAGGAGCAGATCAAATGAGTCCTACAGATGCCATAATTATCGGAGCGGTTGCGGGAGCAATTATAGTATTTGCTGTTTCGATGATCGATCGATTGAAATTAGATGATCCCGTAGGTGCTATTGCGGTACATCTCGTATGTGGCATATGGGGAACCTTGGCCGTCGGACTTTTCGGCGCCCTGGCCGGCTGGGATCAATTTGTAAGCCAGTTTATCGGAGTTGCCTCCTATGCTGCCATATGTATAGTTTCATCCTACATTATCATATTTGCCTTAAAGAAAACCGTTGGAATTCGCGTTTCGGAACGAGAAGAACTGGAAGGACTGGATGGATATGAGCATGGTATGGATGCCTACCCCGACTTTAGAATAAATGAGCACTAGTTCGTAAATTGGTTAGTTTAGTTAAATGCTCATCAGCCCGGAGAAAATTCTCCGGGTTTTTTTATGCAGAATTTCTACTGGCGTTAATGTTCCCATAAAGGGATCGCGTTACGATCTTTTCAAAGATCTCGATCTGATCACGATCGATGGGAGATTCGCGTTGAAGTTCCTGAATCCTTTTAAGGGCATATTGTTGTATCGTTAATAGTGGTAATACAATAGACTCTCGTATTTCAATAGACCTTTTTCCTGCAGGTTCGTTTTCCATTAGTTCTTCAAACCCGCTTATTTTTAAAAGCAATCGCTTTGTCAGTATATATTCATCATGTAATAATTCCCAGAAGGCGCCAAACTCAGGGTCCTTGGCCATATAAGCTGTCAGTTCAAAGAATGATTTTGTTAATGACATCATACTATTAGCCAAAAGAGTTTTGAAGAAAAGGGAATTGTCATATAAAGCTTTAACTTTTTCGAATTCCTGACTATTCTCATAATGAGCAAGAGCAGTTCCAAGTCCGAAGAATCCGGGAACATTCTGTTTTAACTGGCTCCAGGAGCCAACAAAAGGTATAGCCCGCAGATCAGCGAAAACCAAGTCATCCGATTTCGACCGCTTTGAAGGTCTGCTGCCAATATTTGTCTTGGCATAATATTTTAAGGTGCTCATGCGCTCAAGGTAGGGGATGAACATCGGATGGGATTTAAAATCCTGATAAGCCCTATGACTCTTTTCTGCAAGATCTTGTAATACAACTTTATCGGTTTCACTCAGCCCGATAGTCTCATGGCCAAGTTTATTGGTCATTCCAGCACTTATGAGTTGTTCAAGATTATATTGGGATGATTCAAGAGTTCCGAAGTTTGAACTAATGGTCTGACCCTGAATAGTCAGTTGAATTTCATTATCGGCAATTGTTGGACCCAGAGAGGCATAGAACTGGTTCGTTTTACCGCCACCCCTTGCCGGCGGACCACCGCGACCATCAAAGAAGACCACCTCAATGCCATACTGTTTGGAAATCGTTGTCAATTCTTCCTTTGCTTTATAAATGGACCAGTTTGCCATAAGGTATCCTCCATCCTTGGTCCCGTCGGAAAAACCGAGCATAATGGTTTGCTTCTTTCCCCTTGAATTAAGGTGATGGCTATATTCAGCATTCGAATACAATTTATCCATTACCCCACGCGCTCTTTTAAGATCATCAATAGTTTCAAATAGTGGTACGATATCAACAGGCATTCCATCGGCAAAAGCCGTCAGTTTGAGCATAACAAAAAGCTGCATGACATTTAAAGCTGATTGATTGTTGCTTATAATGTATCGGTTCGATCCTCTTTCACCATTCTCACTCTGAATGATTTTGACCATCGACATGGTTTCAAGTGTTTGCCGAACCAGGTCATCATCAAATATTTTCCAGTCGATTTGACCGGTGACCTTCGACAACGCATCAACCTGGGAGTCACCATCCAATTCAAAATAATTCTGCGGAAACAATCCCGGATGTTCAAGTTGGCATTTTTCAACCACCGCATTAAAGACCTGATCATGAACACGGCTATCCTGTCGAATATCGAGTGTAGCGAAATGGAAGCCAAACAGAGTTACTTTATCTAAAAAGACATTCACCTCATCAAGGTATAAGGATTGATGATCGTTAATGAGAGAATCCCGGATGTATTCTAAATCTGAAATGAGATCTTTTAACTGAAGAGCTGATCCACTTTTATCTGTAAAGCTTTTATACAAACGAGACTCGAGGTCAACTATCTTTTCATACACACCACTAAAGGTAAGTTTCCGTCTCAGACGCCTGGCGTCCCTATAATAGTTTTTAAGTATTGTCTCCTTTAATCGTCTCGCTACCCGGAGCGTTATCTTCGGCGTCACGAAGGGATTTCCATCCCGATCGCCCCCGGGCCAGAAACCGATATTGACGACTTCGTTGGTTGGTCGTTGACCATCAAATATGGTTTCCCGAATGTATTCATGGATGTTGGCCGCAGATTGATAGAAGACATTTTCAAGATACCAAATAAGGCTCACCGCTTCATCGTAAGGCGTTGGTTTTTTCTTTTTAAAGAAGGGCGTTTTTCCGAGTTGGGCGAGCAAGTCCTTTATGCGACTCAAATCATTATCCTTGATGGCAGTGGTGAGATCGGTAATGATCCCTAAAACGGTTCCCGGATAAAATTGTGTAGGATGCGCCGTGAGTACAATTCTTACCTTAAAAAGTTCCAGGTATTTTCTGAGATCCTCTAATTTATTATCGGAATTTGCGGTCTCTTTGAGACTTCGGAGGGTTCCAATACCGTCCATATTATGTACAACGGGAAAGGCGGCGTCCTCAATGGCATCGAATAAAACGACTTGTCTTTCAATGTATTGAATAAACCGAAACAAAAGTTTAATCTGACTTTGAGGAGATCGCCTGGCCTGATATTTTTTAAAAAAAGTTTCTACTATAGTACTCGGGTCCTCTCCATTTGAAAATCCTTTTTTACATGTTTCGTGGAATAAAGGTAAAAGCACACCCGTTTTGGTAATGGTGTCGAAAGGCAAGGTCATGAATATACTGTTGTATATCTGAAACTTTGACAGCACCTGTTCTTTAAACCGTATAAGTTTAGGTTGAATCGTCATTCTTTTGTTTTACACTGGCCAATAAAATTACTATAACAATTGGTATTCTCTGCCGATTAAAGTGCTTTTTGTTAAATTATTATTCGATAACGTTTTCTTAATTGAAAATTATCATGCCAAGTGCTACATTTTTAAGTTTTATCGAATTATTTATTTTCAGTTCTTTTAATTTTGTACTTTTGAACACCTGAAAATGAGGAGAAATTTGACCTGATTGCAACCTCAAGAAAAAATGCTAAAGCAGTAGTCAATAACTTCCTTTAGCTTTAGACCGACAGTTGTGTAATCAGTTTGAAGTTCTTTTTAAATCGAATTGAATATGTCTTATTTATTTACTTCTGAAAGCGTTTCGGAAGGACATCCCGATAAAGTAGCCGACCAGATCAGTGACGCCCTTATCGACAACTTTTTAGCCTTTGACCCCGAGTCAAAAGTAGCATGTGAAACTCTTGTAACTACCGGCCAGGTGGTATTGGCGGGTGAGGTAAAATCGAACACTTACTTAGATGTTCAAAAAATCGCCAGAGATACCAT
>JABDIV010000061.1 GCA_013003555.1 Flavobacteriaceae bacterium | reverse complement strand
TTCAATGGATTAATTAATTAATATTTGCAATTATGTTGTTGATATTAGAGACCCTAAATCTAACTTCGTAATATTAAAGCAAATTAAGAGAAACCGAGTTTGAGGGAACTCGGTTTCTTATTTTATAACCCTAAAGGTCAGATTTATTCGCTGTCCTACTTCTTTCTTTGTTTTCGGAATCTGATGCAGCCAATAATGCTGGGTACTGCCCTTCATCAATAATAAACTGCCGTGCTCAAGAATTATTTTGTGACGTAACTCTTTAATATGACGATGCTTTAAATTGAATTGGCGCTCGGCTCCCAAACTGACCGAAGCGATTACCGGGTTTTTCCCTAATTCTTTTTCGTTGTCAGCATGCCAGCCATTACTATCTTGTCCGTTGCGATAAAGATTCAACAAACAACTGCTAAAGTCAATTTCGCATACCCGCTTCAAACAATCACTGATAAATTCTAAATCTGAAGTGAAGGGCCTGGGAATCATGGTTATATTTGAATAGGAATATGATTTTAGATTTCGGGCGTGAAAGGCTGTCAACCGCGGCTGCTTGTAAGTTTTTCCAAAGAGTGTAATGTCGTCTTGAATCCAATCGGTATTCTTTAATAAACTCCGGAATAAACGATTGGCTTCCGCAGTACTAAAAAAGGAAGGGTAATAGCTGATATCCGCATCCTTCAAATCCAGATCAACTTTTGTGTTCATCGCATGTTTTAATATTTGTCTAAATTAGCATTAATACAGAATCTGATGCGTCTTATAATTTTCTTTTTAACTGTAACTTTTATTAATTGCTCTTATGGGCAACTACAGGAGGGTTTTGTCTATTTAGATGAGTTTATTCCATCGATAAAAACAGAATTACGCTACTATGGAAATAATAATTTTATCGGCACGCCAATTGAAGGATATGAGCGTGAGAGGGCTATTCTGTCTATTCAAGCCGCCGTCGCACTCAAAGCGGTTCAATCTGAATTAGAAAAATCTGATCTTTCACTGAAGATATATGACAGTTACCGACCACAGCGAGCGGTTAATCATTTTATAAAATGGGCCAGGAACCTTAATGATACCTTGAATAAGTCGAGGTATTATCCCGATGTGGATAAGAAAAACCTGTTTAAGGAGGAATATATCGCTACGCGTTCGGGACATAGCCGCGGCAGTACGCTCGATCTCACCATTGTTGATATGATTACCTGTGAAGAATTGGATATGGGGAGTTCCTATGATTTTTTTGGAAGGGAGTCCTGGGTTGCCTACAAGGGGATTAGCACACAACAACGAGCTAACCGGGCCCTTTTGCAAAATGTCATGTTGAAGCATGGGTTTCGTAATTACCCAAAGGAATGGTGGCATTTCACCCTTCGCAATGAACCCTATCCGAATACATATTTCGACTTCGTTATCGAATGATCAAACCTCGATATGTCCGATGAGGTATGGGACTACCTGTCCGGATACGGCCACACGGTCACCCATTAATTCACATTGCAATTTCCCACCTCGTTTTGAAAGTTGTAAAGCCTTTAATTTTCCTTTACCCAGTCGTTCGGCCCAGAATGGGGCTAGAGAACAATGCGCCGAACCGGTAACAGGATCTTCAAATACGGCTGCTCCCGGGGTGAAAAAACGCGATACAAAGTCGGCATTTTGACCTTGGGCGGTTACGATAATACCACCAGGGTTTAGATTTATAGATTTTAAAATAGTCTCATCCACTTTAAGATTTCGTATCGATTGTTCATCATCATACAATAACAAATAATCGCGGGCTTTGAATGTTTTAATTGGTTGAATATTCAATGCCGAAGAAATGATTTTTGGAAGCTCTGCCGGTTCAGCCGGCCGTGAAGGTAAATCCATGATCAAATATTCGCCGGATCGATTCACAGTAAGCTTACCGCTTTTGGTTCGAAAGTGAACGATATCGTAGTTGGGTTTGAGATAATGGAAAATCACAAAGGCGCTGGCTAAGGTGGCATGTCCGCATAGATCCATTTCAATTTCCGGTGTAAACCACCGCAAATAGAATTGGTTTTCTGAAAAAGGAACCAGAAAGGCTGTTTCCGCAAGATTATTCTCCTTAGCAATATTCAGCATAACCGAATCATCAAGCCAATCATCTAACAGGCAAATAGCGGCTGGATTACCTCCAAATCGTTCGGAGGTGAAGGCATCAACCTGATAAATCGGAATTTTCATTTTTGCTTAAAAATTATAGGGCTTTCGGCGTGGAAACCAGCGCGGGACGGCTTCCTTATAGTTCAAATAAGACTCCCCGAATCGTCGTTCTAGTTTACGCTCTTCAAAGAATTCAAAATTTATAGTATTGATCACAAAAAATAGCATAGCCCAGATGAGCAGAACAATGGAGTTGAAATAAAAAGCTTCACCAATTAAAATACTTATAACCCCGATGATCATCGGATTCCTAACATAACGATAAGGTCCTTTAATGACCAGACGTCTGGGCGGACTCCACGGTGCTAATGTTCCTTTACCGTTAGATCGAAACAGAAATACTGTACTCAATAATAAGCCAACACCGGTAATCAGGAATGCGATACCGAAGATCTTTAACAGGATATGATCATCATAAATCTGAGGTTCTGCAAAATATTCAAGAAGATAATAAGGGATTACTCCTGCTATGATTCCTGGAAAAAGGGCAATGCTTAAGAGATGATTTAAGAATCCATTGTAGTTCATAATAACAAGATACAAAAAAACCGTTTCTGAAATCAAAAACGGTTCTTCAACTAACTAAAATAGTGATTATTTCACCCATTTTCGTGTTAAGTAAAATCCAGTCAGCAAACCAACGCCGGCCATTAAGAATATAGCTCCGGGCATAGCGATGTCGTCATCTACTCCCATGCTGTCTCTTAAAATTCCACCTATGATAACACCGGCGCCAATGCCCATTAGCAAAAGGCCTAAATTCAAAGGCAGAACTTGCCAAATCGGCGCCATGCCTTGTCGTCCTTGCGTGAAAATTGACGCATCTGCGCCTTTTTCTATTAAAGCAAGCCGCTCCCTGTTTCTCGTAGAATAGTGTAAATAGAATACACCAAAGATTAAACCGAATATAATTGGTACAATGATTACTTCTGATCCCATAATTGTCTTTTTTAATTGATTAATTTTATGTTTCGTAGCTTTTGACGACAGCTTTGGTGTTTCGGTTACACAATTTTTAAAAAAGTTTCTGTAACCATTTCGTTAATCAAACCGTCTAATGCATAAATGACCACCAACGACCAACTTCATATCAAGGCCATTTTGAATGGCGATACCCAGGCTTTTTCGATACTTGTGGATCGCTATCAGGATATGGTTTTTACCTTAGCTCTGCGCATGTTAAAACACAGAGAGGAGGCTGAAGAAGTGGCACAGGATACATTTATAAAGGTATTTAAGTCGTTGAGTCGGTTCAAGGGTGATTCGAAATTTTCAACATGGATCTACAAAATCGCTTATAATTGCTGCCTCGATCGCCTAAAGCGAAATAAGCGCCAATGGAATACTGTCGCTATTGATTCATTTACAGAAAATCGCGTTAAAGCCCTTGAGGACACATTTAAACAGCTTGAAACAAAAGAAAGACATGAAGCCATACGAAAATGTATTGATAAATTGCCAGCTCAGGACGGCTTCATCCTGACCTTATATTATTTTGATGAATTGCCTTTGGAGGAAGTTGCCAAAGTCATGGGTGTAACGTCCAATAATGCTAAAGTGAAGTTGTTTAGAAGTCGCAAACGGCTTGCAACCTTGCTCCGTAGTCAATTAGAACCGGAAATACTTAATGAATATGAAGAATCGTATCGACCAGCAGTTAGATAAATTATCAAGAGAGATAATAGCCAAAGGTGGTTTACAACAGCCAACAGCCGACTTTAAATCAAATGTCATGTATGCCATTGAGCGTTTACCTCGGGAGATCGATAATTCCTATGATCCCATCCTGTCTAAAACAGCCTGGGTTTTGATCGTTCTCTGTATTATGGGAAGTAGCGCCCTGATATATTTCATGAATGTCGAATCAACCGGTTTGATGAATGAAATATTGGAAACATTGAGATCTGCTAATACGATTGAATGGTCTTTTCGTGCGATGAGTTGGTCAAGCCCTATAGTTTATGCTGTTGTTATAATGGGGGGATTAACCGCCATACAGTTCAGCTGGCTAAAAGGTAAATATCAAAATAGTTTAGGGGTTTAATTATCGAAATACCAGAACCTGATTCAGACTGGGATTTACCTCAAGTAAAACTTTTATTTCAATTTGTCCTTATATAGCTTTCGAAGTTTTTGAAGCTTTGGAGTAATAACGAAACTGCAATATCCTTGCGACTGGTTCGATCGATAATAATTCTGATGATATTCTTCGGCCTCGTAAAAGATTTCCAACGGACTCAATTCGGTAATAATAGGATCTTCAAAATAGGACTGTAGCTGCTCAATAACCGTTTCAGCCGTTTCTTTTTGATGGTCGTCATGATAATAGATAACCGATCTGTATTGGGTACCAACATCTGCACCTTGCCTGTTCAAAGTGGTGGGATCGTGTGTTGTCATGAAAATAATCAGAATTTCCTCAAAGGAAATGACCTCAGGATCATAGGTGACCTGAATAACCTCGGCATGACCGGTTAGTCCGGAACATATCTCACGATAGGTTGGTTTACCCGGAGCAGAACCACCACTATAGCCCGATACAACCTTATCTATGCCTTTAACCTCCTGGAAGATGGCCTCAACGCACCAGAAACATCCGCCGCCAAAGGTTGCGATTTCATGTTTCGCCATTATCGTCGAGTTTTAAAGATTCAGAATTGATACAAAAGCGCAATCCGGTCGGTTCCGGCCCGTCAGGGAAAACGTGACCCAAATGAGCTTCACAAACATTGCACATAACTTCAACCCTTACCATCCCAAAGGAGCTGTCTTTTTCATACTTGATCACATTATCCTTTACTGGTTGAGTAAAACTCGGCCAGCCGGTTCCAGAATCAAATTTCAGATTCGAATCAAATAAAGGGGTGTTGCAGCAAATACAGTTGTAAACGCCGGGATCATAACGATGACAACTTTCCCCGCTAAAGGGTCGTTCTGTACCCTTTTCTCTCGTTATCCTGTACTGATCGGGGGTTAATTGAGCACGCCATTCGTCCTCTGTCTTCATAATCACCTTATCGGGCTTGGGATTCCCGTTTACAGCAATGTGAATTACATCTTTCCAGGTCATAGCAAATTTATTTGTTCGATTTCTTTGTCGGATTTAAGATGCAAAATTACAATAAAAAACCACCTTTTTAAAGAAGGTGGTTTTGGTTTTTCGGTTGACAGCTATCATTCAATCTTTTTAGCTGGAATTTCTTGCCCGCCCTGATGTAAGGTCATACTGGTGACCAAACCGTCTGCTCCCTTTTGAAAGATCATTTCTGCCGGAACGGCTTTCAGGAAAAATTTATGTTCTGCCTCGGCAAACATCTGGAATTCAGCCTGGCCGGTGGCCTGGGCAAATATTTTTCCGTCCTGAACCCGAACTGTGATCAGGAAATTCGGATTTAATTCATACTTGCCAATATATGCGTTGAGGGTTTCCTCATCAAGTTGGACTTCAACCTTTGGAACAGGTGCCTTCCTGTCGGTTTCTACGCCTATAATTTCTTCACCACTGTTAACCATCGACACCATTTTAGTGCCATCTTTTTTCATCCCGAATCGATAGGAAATTGTTCCTTCTTCAAAAATAAATTGATCGTCGCTCATGGCATACAACGGAAATTTGGTGCTGCCTTCCCGCTGACTTTTTAATGAGCCGTCTTCAAACGTAATAAAACGAATGGTACCATCCTTGAATGCATAGGCACCCGTCCATCTTTTTAATTTGTCTTCAGAAAGGGTAATGGCATCCTTTTTATCAGGGAAGGGCTTGCCGATTGCCATGGCGGCAATTTTTGTTGCTACTCCTGTCGGACTTTCGCAATCGCAATTTGTAAGCACAGCGACATAAACATCCTCTTCAGGTAAATAGACCGCCATTGTCGAGAAACCAAAAATACCACCGCCGTGCTGGTAAGTTGGTGAACCGTTAATATTATTTTCTCCCCATCCATAGCCATATGGGATATGTGTGCCATCGTTTAATTCAGATCCGTTAGTGGCTTTCTCTTTGCTGGCCTGTGAGATGAGTTTATTATCCTTAATGGCGTTTTGCCAGATTAGGAGGTCATCGATATTCGACATCAGTGAACCTGCCGCATAGGGTAGTGTCAAGCTTAAATAATCAGCATTGACATAGCCATCCCTGTTGCTGTAACCGGTTGCCCTATTCGGGATAATCGTTTTCATGCTGCCGTAATACGAATTTTTCATCGCTAGTTTGTCAAAAATGTTTTTCTCGACAAAATCAGCATAGGATTCACCGGAAATCACTTCAATAATATGCCCAAGAATAATGTAACCTGAATTGTTATAAAGGAATCGTTCGCCAGGATCGAAATCCATGGGTTCGTTTTTAAAGTAATCGATGATCTCGGTAGGGGTCATATCAATCCTGGCCTTTGTCCTGAAGCTTTCCATTCCGGTATAGCTTTTTATCCCTGAGGTATGATTGAGCAAATGATGAATGGTGATCTTATGCCCATGGGTTGGATAATCTGGAATATATTTCGTGATCTCATCCTGTAAGCTCAGTTTTCCCTGTTCTTCAAGCATCAAAATGGAAACCGCTGTAAATTGTTTGGTTATCGATCCGAGCTCAAAGACATGATCGGGTTTCATAGTAACACCCAATTCGAGATCGGCAATACCGAAGCTCTTCCGATACAAGGGTTCTCCTTTTTTGCTAATTAAAACAGTGGCTCCGGGCTGTTCTGATTTGTAAATAGTGGTCAGGTAGTCATCGACTTGGGTTTCGAGATTCTGAGAATAACTTAAATGGGTTATAAACAGTAGAAAAATTATCAGTTGTAATGATTTCATGGTCTGTGTTCTATTAAAATAATATGATTCGATACTAATTCGACGACAGAATTCGAAATAGGTTACAATTAATAAACTTGCTATTTTTTTCAGAAGATATATTTAACGATCTATGCGGAAGTTATCCAGATCGATATCGTCCACACCTACATTATCGAATGGGTATTCAAGATGCATCTGTATGTTGTAAAGGGAGATCAAAATAAATTCGGTTAAGATCACCACGAAATAGGTAATCCAAACCGGGGCGAATTCACCCAGGTTACTGATAATGGTAGGGGCGTAAATACAGGGAAAAATATAGATAAAGATTTTACAGTAAGCCTTTAAGCTGATGGGTGTACGGTGAATATGAATGGCATGAAGGTTTTCTATCGACTCGTGCATATTCTTCATAAAGCGAAACACGCGATCTCTTATTTGACGTGGGATCTGATCATTGTGGCTCAAAACGAAATTATAAACTTCATTTATGATTTCGTCCACTGAACTCATCGAGCGATCCTTACTTCCCAAATGGTCCAGAACCATGTCATTTATATTGTGCAATATCCCGGTAACACGTTCTTTATTGGCATCATCCAACTGCGGATTGATCATGAAAAAATATTTGACGGTCTTCAGGGTAGACCGAAATTCACTCAGGTGCTCCAATGCTTTTTCTCGCCTTCGGAACGATCCGCGAATGGTAAACACCAATGGAAAAATAATGGCGATACTAAGCAGGGTAAGATCCACGGCGTAAACGATGTTAAAATAATAAGATAAATAGGTAACAACCACTGAAATTATTATCACAATTGCCGTACGGTGGTTTATTATAGAAAGATATTGCCTGATGGTTGGGTGTAAATCGTTATATTTGATAAAGTTAACATATTAACATGAAACTGGCAATAACTCGGGTTCTAACATTCACATTTTTATTTCTCATTGTTTTTGGTTCTGCCCAGGAATCGATGGAGGCCGTTAAGGCAGTCCAGCAGGACTTATTCTCAGAAACCACGCCATTGCCCGTAAAATTGGAGTATTCAATCAAGGATATCAAGCGCGAAACAAATGACTCCACCTACATTGAATCGGTTCTTAAGTATCAGGTTGCAGATGGTAGCTGGAAAGATATAAATGTCCAGTTAAGGGCACGGGGTAATTATCGATTGAAAAATTGTTATTTCCCGCCGATCAAATTTAAAATTACAAAAGCGAATTATAAAGGCACTCTTTTCGATGGACAGAGGCGTCTTAAAATGGTAACACCCTGTCTGACAGAACGCGATCGTAACGACAATGTCATTAAAGAATACATGGCCTACAAAATCTATGAATTGGTTTCACCCCAGTATTTTAAAACCCGATTGGTAGACATAGAATTCAATGAATTGCGTGGCAGCCGAAGCAAGGCACATATCATGAAAGGATTTCTTATTGAAGATGACAAGCATGTTGCGAAACGCCTTGATGGTAAAATGTATAGTCGTAATGTCCATCCGAGGCAGCAGGAAGATACCGCTTCAGTGCGTCATGCGCTCTTTCAATACCTCATAGGTAACACCGATTACTCTCAAGCCTATCAGCATAATGTAAAAATCATGTTTTCGAACAAGAAGTTTATTCCCCTGCCTTATGATTTCGATATGGCCGGGCTGGTTAATTGCAGTTATGCGGTTGTTTCTCAAATACAAAACCAGCAGTTGCCACTTACTTCAGTGAGACAGAGGCTGTATCGTGGATTCAAGCGTAATCCTGGAATTTACAGTGTCGTCCGGAAAGAATTTCTTAGGCTCCAGCCAGCCATCATGGCCGAGGTAGAGGCATGTCGGTCTGAGTTTGAATATGAAAGGGAATATGAGGTGGCCAGGGATTATGTCGTCGATTTCTTTAAGGTGATCAGCGATAATGATAAGTTCAGGTCTGAAATATTGGATAAAGCCCGGACAGAATAAGACATTAATGCTCCATTTTGGACGAAAGATGCACTTCGTAAAGACAAGAAAAGAAAAACCACTTCAATTTGAAGTGGTTTTTTATATATAGACTTCCTGAGAAGGAAGGACGGCTACTTGATCATGTCGTAGCTTCGCTTGATGAAGTTTGTCAATTCTTCACCTTTTAACAATCCCTGGGATAACCTTGCCAGATCCAGACTCTGGTTGACCAATCGCTCCTGTTTTTTCCGGGTTTTGGTATTCAGAATCTGATGTACCAGTTCGTTGTTGGTATTAACGACAAGGTTAAACATATCGGGCATATTGCTCATGCCAAACATGCCGCCACCACCTGTTTGCTGCATCTCCTTCATACGTCGCATGAATTCGGGCTGGGTTATGATAAACGGTGCAGCCTGACTATCCATAGCTTCTAGTTGAACGCTGAACTTCTCGGCCGGAATAATGTCTTTCAACAGCTCATCTAATTTGGTTTTTTCTTCCTCATTCAATTTTGACAAGGCCTCATCATCTTTCTTGATGAGATTGTCGATATGATCGGCATCAACACGGGCGAAAGAAATATTTTCTTTGGTGGTTTCCATCTTTTGAATAAGATGGCTTACGATTGGTGAATCCAATAACAGAACCTCATAGCCCTTATCTTTGGCAGCGGCTATATAACTATGCTGTTCGTCTTTATCGGAAGCATATAAGATCACCAATTTTTCATCTTTATCTGTCTGCTTAGCTTTTATCTTATTGTAAAGCTCATCATATGTATAGTAATTACCATCAACATCTGGATAGAGATTAAAGGCATCGGCTTTTTCAAAGAATTTCTCTTCAGAAAGCATGCCGTATTCAATTACGATCTTGATGTCGTTCCATTTTTTCTCGAAATCTTCACGGTTACTATTAAACAGCGACTTCAGTTTATCCGCAACTTTACGGGTGATATAAGATGAGATCTTCTTCACATTGCCATCAGCCTGCAAATAGCTCCTCGAAACATTCAACGGAATATCGG
>JABDIV010000042.1 GCA_013003555.1 Flavobacteriaceae bacterium | reverse complement strand
GGCCTGTCCAGAGAGATGGTAGTTGGTTTTAGTGATGCTACGACCATGGCATACGACTATGGCTATGACGCCAAATTGTTTGACGCCAAAAGCGAGGACATGTACACAATGTGGGAAGATCAGAAGATGATCGCCCAGGCTTATCCTCAAATCACAGTTGGAATGGAGATTCCTTTGGTGATCAAAACCACAGGCGAGCACAGTCTTGAGATCTCAGCTATAGAGTTTACCAATCTAGAAAACCAGCAGGTTTACTTAAAGGACAGTTATACCAATACTTATTTTGACCTGACCACAGGTGATGCGTATAGCTTCACATCAGAGGCTGGTGAATACACCGATCGATTCAGTATCGTGTTTGAGAGTCATGACACCTTAAGCGAGGAGGATGTTCTTATAGATGGGATCTCGATTTATTATGGCACCCAGAATGATATGCTCTATATCAAGGGCTTGAGAGAGAGCAGTAAAAAACTTAACCTGATTGACATGTCAGGAAAAACAGTATACCAATTTGGCGAGTTGTCTGCATCACAAATGGCAGATGGCTTATCAATCACAAACATAAGTAGTGGCATCTATATGGTAAGTGTTCAAACGGATACAAACCGAATCATCAATAAGAAGGTTATTGTTGATTAAGTAGAATATGTTACACAAAGGGGAGAAGACAGGAACTGATTAGTTCCGGTTTTTTTATGCTTTGAACTCTTCATTTTAAGGATAAATCATTAATTTCGCAATCTTGATGAAAGTGCATATTGATGAATAATAAATTTCCTGAATATAAAGGTCTTAACCTTCCAGAAATCTCGAAGGATATATTGCGCTATTGGCAGGAAAACGACATTTTTGAAAAAAGTGTTTCTACCCGAAAAGGCCAGTCGCATTACGTGTTTTACGAGGGCCCGCCATCAGCAAATGGTCTCCCGGGCGTGCACCATGTTCTTTCACGGACCATAAAGGATATTTTCCCGAGATATAAAACGATGAAAGGATTCCAGGTTGATCGAAAGGCCGGCTGGGATACACACGGTCTGCCCATCGAACTGGGTGTTGAGAAAGAACTGGGAATAACCAAGGAAGACATCGGTAAGAAAATTAGTGTAGAAGAATACAACGAGGCGTGTAAGAAGGCCGTAATGCGGTATACCGACGCCTGGAATAATCTCACGGAAACCATGGGTTTTTGGATCGATATGGAAGATCCTTACGTCACCTACAAGCCCAAATACATGGAAAGCGTCTGGTGGTTGTTAAAGCAGATCTATGACAAAGGCCTTCTTTATAAGGGATATACCATTCAGCCGTATTCCCCAAAAGCAGGTACTGGCCTGAGCTCCCATGAGCTAAACATGCCGGGAACCTACCAGGATATTACCGATACCACAGTAGTCGCTCAATTTAAAGCCAAACAGGAGAGCCTTCCCGATTTTTTAAAGAATGAAGGAACCATACACTTGTTAGCATGGACAACAACTCCATGGACATTGCCCAGCAATACCGCCCTAACCGTGGGTCGGAAAATCGACTATGTCCTCGTTGAGACCTACAACCAATATACATTCGAACCGATTAAGGTCGTTCTTGCTAAATCACTTATAGAAAAACAGTTCACAGGGAAGTTCTTTCAGGTTGAATCTCAGTCGGAACTTGTAGAATATAAGTCAGACGATAAAAAAATTCCGTTTTATATACTTAAGGAATTTAAAGGTAAAGATCTTGTTGGCATTCGTTATGAGCAGTTACTTCCTTATGCCCTGCCTTATGAGAATCCGGAAAACGCTTTCCGGGTAATTCCCGGAGATTTTGTCACTACCGAGGATGGTACAGGTATTGTGCATACAGCGCCAACCTTTGGCGCTGATGATGCCATGGTCGCAAAACAGGTAAAACCGGAAATTCCGCCAATGCTTGTCATGGACGAAAATGACAATCTTGTGCCTCTGGTTGATCTTCAAGGCCGATTCCGCCCTGAGATGAAAGAATATGCCGGGCGCTATGTTAAAAATGAGTATTACAAAGAAGGTGAAGCCCCGGAACGTTCAGTTGATGTTGAACTAGCCATTAAACTCAAAGAAGAGAACAAAGCGTTCAAAGTTGAAAAATATAAGCACAGCTACCCCAATTGCTGGAGAACCGATAAGCCAATTCTATATTACCCCTTAGATTCGTGGTTTATTAAGGCTACCGCGGTTAAGGATCGTATGGTAAGCCTGAATAATACAATTAACTGGAAGCCACAATCAACGGGTGATGGCCGATTTGGTAACTGGCTGTCCAATGCTAACGATTGGAATTTGTCAAGGTCGCGATATTGGGGAATACCGCTGCCAATCTGGCGCACCGAAGACGGGAAAGAAGCAGTTTGTATCGGAAGTGCGGAAGAGCTCAAATCGGAGATGGCGAAGGCCGTCGAAGCTGGTGTTATGACCGAAGATATCTTCAAAGGATTTATTCCCGGAGATATGTCTGAAGCGAATTACGATAAAATAGACCTTCATAAGAATGTAGTCGATAAGATTATTCTGGTCTCTCAAAGCGGTAAACCCATGTTCAGGGAATCAGATCTCATCGATGTCTGGTTCGATTCCGGAAGTATGCCATATGCGCAATGGCATTATCCATTTGAAAATAAAGCACTGATTGACGACAAGATGGCTTTTCCGGCCGACTTTATCGCAGAAGGGGTCGATCAGACAAGAGGTTGGTTTTATACACTTCATGCGATTGCAACGATGGTGTTTGATTCAGTAGCTTTTAAAACAGTGGTGTCTAACGGTTTAGTGCTGGATAAGAACGGACAAAAGATGTCGAAACGCCTGGGTAATGCTGCCAATCCGTTTGACGTCCTTTCGACTTACGGAGCTGATGCTACAAGATGGTATATGATAAGTAATGCCAATCCGTGGGATAATTTAAAATTTGATACCGAGGGTATCGAGGAAGTAAAGCGTAAATTCTTTGGTACACTTTATAATACCTACGCTTTTTTTGCACTTTACACCAATTTGGATGATTTTAAGTATAAGGAATCAGATATTCCGCTTGATCAGAGACCTGAAATCGATCGCTGGATTTTATCTGAATTGCATACATTGATCAAGAAAGTTGATGGATTTTATACTGATTATGAACCGACTAAAGCGGCAAGGGCTATTTCATTTTTTACTCAGGAATACTTGTCGAACTGGTTCGTAAGATTAAGTAGAAGACGCTTCTGGAAGGGTGACTACCAAACAGACAAGATCTCGGCCTACCAGACCTTATACCAGTGCCTGATCACAATAGCTCAATTGAGTGCACCGATCGCTCCTTTCTTTATGGACAGACTGTATCTCGATTTGAATACGACTACCGGATTAAAATCGGATGAGAGCGTCCATCTCACAAGGTTTCCAGAATATGACGACAGATTCATAGATAAACCCTTAGAGCGTAAAATGGAAAACGCCCAAACAATATCATCTCTGGTATTGTCGTTAAGAGCAAAGGAGAAGATCAAGGTGAGACAACCGCTTCAAAAAATCATGATCCCTGTTGATTCTGCAGAGATGAAGCAGGAAATCCTTGCGGTCTCCGATTTAATCAAGCATGAGGTTAATATAAAGGAAATTG
This sequence comes from Flavobacteriaceae bacterium, assembly GCA_013003555.1. Classification (GTDB taxonomy): domain Bacteria; phylum Bacteroidota; class Bacteroidia; order Flavobacteriales; family Flavobacteriaceae; genus SHLJ01. The sequence goes on along the minus strand of JABDIV010000042.1, from coordinate 29,859 downwards.
ATTTGCTTGAGGATGCTTCCGATATTCTGGTTAAGCAAATTAAACCGAATTTTAAAGTGCTTGGGCCACGTTTTGGCAAGGATATGAAGCAAATTTCGACCCTTATAAATGCCCTGACAGCCGATGACATTAAAAAAATCGAGCAAAAAGGGGTTTTAGACGTTGAAATTAACGGAAAAAAGATTATTTTAGGATTAGAGGATGTGGAGATCACCTCACAAGACATAGAAGGATGGCTTGTTGCTAATGAAGGATCACTTACTGTAGCACTTGATGTCACCTTAACAGATGAATTACGGAAGGAGGGAATTGCGAGAGAACTGGTTAACCGCATACAAAATCTGAGAAAAGATTCAGGTTTTGAAGTTACCGATCGAATCGACGTTCTCCTGCAATCGGAAGAAAAAATTATTAATGCCGTCAAGACAAATCTTGACTATATAAAAACCGAAACATTAACCGAAGAACTTGAAATTATGGACCAGGTAAATAATGGTATAGATATTGCGTTCGACGATATACATACAAAATTATTTATCCAAAAACATTAAAATTATGGCTGTAGATGCAAATAACAGATATTCTGATGAGGATTTGGCCGAATTCAAAGCCTTAATCGTAGAAAAGATTGAAAAAGCAAGCCATCAACTGGAGTTGATTAAAAGTGCTTATATGAACGATCACAATAATGGGACAGAAGACACCTCGCCTACATTTAAAGCTTTCGATGAAGGAAGCCAGGTAATGAGCAAAGAGGCGAACTCTCAGCTCGCTATTCGTCAGGAAAAGTTTATTCGTGATTTGAGAAATGCCTTGATACGAATCGAGAACAAAACCTATGGAATTTGCCGTGTTACCGGAAAATTGATCAATAGGGAACGACTAAAATTAGTTCCGCATGCCACTTTGAGCATTGAAGCAAAGAACTTGCAGAAGTAAAAGTCAGCATTTCACAAAATTAAAACGTCTTCTCTTGTTGAAGGCGTTTTTCGCTTATACCTATGAGACGATTTATTGTAATGTTTTTAATGGTAGCCCTCACAATCGGAGGGGCGTATTCTCAAAAGGCGGTTGAAAAATCTATCGATGCTCAAGGTATTAAAGGTATCGCGGTACAAGGTGACCAATTGTATCGCATAACGATCAAAACCCATGACGAAAAGTTGATCTATGCAACCGCTTTCTTTGAAGGCGAAAATCAAAACGACCTGCTTTTAGTTGCACGTAACGCTGAAGGAACCATTACGTTCAGCATTAACTGGAATCCAGCCTTTAACGATCCTAACGATAAATTAAGTGCACATAAGATGATTTCTGCAGGGCTTGAAATCATCGTCCCCGGGAATTTACAATTGGATGTAAAAAGTGACCAGGCCGATTTAATTGTCAATGGCCAATTCGATAAGGTACGTGCTGTGTTACGGGAGGGGAATTGTGATATTTCGGGAATGGCCAAATCGGCCGATATTGTAACGGTAAATGGGTCGATCAGTGCCCGGACAGAATCTTCCAGGATCGAAACCCATGCAAAGGATGGAAATGTCATACGTTACCCTATTAGTAAAGGTCCGAATTCGTGGCGCCTGAAATCGGTGAATGGTCAGATATTTATACGTTCTTTAAAATAAACAATACATTTGCACCGATTTGCCTATGTCGTATAAACGTGTACTCATAATTATTTTCATAATCCTGATAGCCGACCAGGCCCTGAAGATTTATATTAAGACCTCCTTCACCTTACAGCAAAGTCTACCGGTTTTCAGCTGGTTTCAATTACTTTTTGTTGAGAATGACGGCATGGCGTGGGGAGCCAAAATAAGTGATTTTATCCCTTTTATTTCTGAACGGACAGCTAAGTTGATTCTAACCTGGTTTAGGATAATCGCGGTGACCGGAATTGGCTATTGGCTTTGGAATACGCTTAAAGGACCGTCTTCAAAAATTCTGATTTATGCCTTGACCCTTATTTTTGCGGGCGCTCTTGGAAATATTATAGATTCGGTTTTTTATGGTGTTGTGTTTAGCGAAAGCCTCCCCAATATTGCCGAATTTCTTCCGAAAAGCGGCGGTTATGACACCTTGTTCCACGGAAAGGTGGTCGATATGCTTCATTTCCCCATATGGAAAGGATATCTGCCGGAATGGATTCCGTTTTATGGGGGCGAATATTTTACTTTTTTTGAGCCTGTTTTTAACCTGGCTGATATGGCGATCAGTTCAGGGGTGGGCATTCTTCTTTTATTTAATCGTCGTGCATTCAGATTGGAATCAAACAATTAATTCCACCTGAGATTATCATTTATCTTCTGATTTCTTACTTTGCAATTCATAAATACGCCTGAATCATGCTAAAAAAAGCCATATTTACCCTTTTCTTCCTTTCTCAATTTGTCACCTCCCAGAATGACTTTGGAATCGAATTTCCCGGTTATGAGCGTGATCAGATCTGTAAAGATTACAACTTTATGATTCTGCAAAAGCCAAAGGAGGTACGATTTTCGATAAAACGGGATAAAGGTGTCATATATTTTGAAACCAATGACAAGAATTGGTTTGCCGGTCTTTTTAGAGGAGACAAAGATGGTATGGCAATCGACCTCGTTGATATGGATCGTTATGACTGTGCGACCAGTCATCCCGAATCTTCACAAATACGGGGTCAGCTGCTAAAACCAGTGTTTTCAAAAAAGTTAAAGAATACCTTAAAAAAAACACAACAGGGTAATTTCAGGACCCTCATTGGACGCATCCCTACCGATTTACTGAATAAGGAGCTGGAGTTCAACATCTTGTTTTTAAAGGATAATAATCTATGCTTGTACTATGTTATTTATGATCTTGAAAGTTACCCCTGGGACTTGCTTGATATGGGGATGTATTTAGATTCATTAACTTACTCAAACAGGCCTGTGTCGCAAAAAGATGAAGGCTTTATTTTGAGAAAGAAAAAACTTAAATTCAAGGTGCCTTTTGAGAAAAACAAGTCGGTCTATTCACAAGAGGACATAAAACCTATTTATGATTCCTTGCGATTAACCGATTATAATATCAGAACCATCGATATCAAAGCTTACTCATCGGTGGAAGGTAGTTTAAAGCGAAATATCGAATTGCAGGAGGCCAGGGCGGGAAGTATTTCTGATGCCCTGCAGTCCTTCCAGGAACCCACAATAGAAACCAGGATATCTTCGGCCGAGAATTGGGTCGAATTCCTGAATGATATCAAAGGAACACCCTACGAATATTTGAATGATTTTAGCAAACAAGCCATAAAAGAACAATTGACCGGGGAGCTCGTTCAAAAACTTGAGCCTATATTACAAGGTCATCGACTGGCTTTGTTGGAGCTGGATCTTGAACGGAAAGACAAATATGTATCCATGAATCCCGAACAACTCATCGGCAGTTTTAATTCAGAAATCAAGAATGAGAATATCGAAGAGGCGATTATTATTCAAAATTCCTTATTTGAGCGCATTCGCGACAAAGTCGTGTCTCCTGATATTCTGAAAAAGATGGAAGTTCCGAGACAAAAAATGTTTGTTAAAATATTCAATAAGAACTCTGCCTTCCGTTTCATGAACGATATCAGACAGGGCCTCATTGTTTTAAACGAACTCCAACAACTCGATAAACTGGCTCCCGGTGACCCGGAGATCAATTATAATATTGTGGCTGTAATGATCAAGCTTTGGCGATACAAAGCCATACCAATTGAGGAGGACAGATTGTTAAAGCAAATACAAGTACTTAAGACCTTTGGTATCGACGATTCATTAATTGAACGCATGACGGTGAATTTTCAGATTGTTCAGGCAGAAAATGCTATGCGTGCAAGAGATTATTCTAAAAAAGACCAGGCCGTTGATTTCATTCAAAGGAGATATGGCCGGTTTCCCTTATCAGATTTTGACTATTTAAGCCTTGCACAGTTTTTCAGTTATTATGGAAATATTGAAATGTCGGTTAAGCTGCTGGAGGAAAAAGCAAAGACTATCGATATCGATGAGGATCTGCTCTTTTACTATATCAACCTAACCTTAACAGACACCCAATTGACGCAAACACCCGATTACAGGACCATAATGCTAAATGCGTTCAATTTGAATAACGCGCGATATTGTCGCTTGTTCAATACCTTTGGAAGTGGAGGGGTAACCTTTCAGTTGCTTGAAGATCCCTATCTAAGGAACTCGTTCTGTGAGAATTGCCAGGGGGAGAATTAACAGGTTATTTTTTTCTTTCAGATGAAATATGGAATAAGGCATCGCCTTGGTAAACAATTGGAGACTCATTCACACTAAAAATATAACCATTGTTCGGGGCTTTGACGAAGTGATGAAATTTCCCATATGGATCGGTGATATGGCCAATCACATCTTTTTTATTCACTGTTTGATTGATTTTGACTGAAGCCCGGAACATCCCGGAGTGATTCGCACGGATCCACCGGCTTTCCTCTATGAAAACACAGGACTTTTTTGGATTTGATGCTTTGAATTTACTGCCGAGCATTCCTAAATGATTTAAAATTCGTTTTGCACCGTTTACACCTGTATTGGTTATTGTGGGCTCGATATGAAACGATTTACCGCCTTCAAAAAGTAGAATAGGAATTCCGAGTTTATCGCAGGTATTACGAAATGATTTTTTCAGGTTTCTTGAGTAAAGCACAACCGGGGCGCCAAATATTTTGGCAAGCTTATCGATTTCTGTCCGTCCTTTGCCGATTCTGATCTGTGCAGCATTAAATCTGTCGGCTCCCCCGGTATGGAAATCCAGGATGAGATCGGCATGAGGTATAATTTCAGTAATGAGCTTATGGGCTACACGGCTGGCAAGCGATCCAGACTTGCTTCCTGGGAAAACACGATTTAAGTCGCGTCCGTCGGGAAATTCCCTATCCATATGTATAAATCCGAAAACATTGATCACCGGGATGCATATAACCGTGCCCTTTTTCGGTTTATGAATACCCTTAGCAATGATCTGTCGCACGATTTCAACCCCGTTAACCTCGTCGCCGTGGATGCCGGCGGTGATAAGAATGGTAGGCCCGGGAACTTTCGAACGTTCAATAAAGACCGGGACATCAATGTCGTTTTGTGTATGTAATTTGGCGACATTGAACCGCATTTCCTTGCTTTCTCCAAGTCTGATCTCCTCTCCTAAAATTTCCAGTACTTCTTTTTCACTCATGTTTAGCGGTTTCGCTCAATAAAAGTAATGATAGCTTTTGCGATATTCTTTTTTGTTATCGATTCTATACCTTCAAGCCCGGGTGTTGAATTCACTTCCATAAGCAGTGGTCCGCGATCGGATTGTAACATATCAACGCCACATACGGGTAATTTTAACGCTCTGGATGCTTTGATAGCGAGTTTTAACTCCGGTTCACTGAGCCGGATGTATTCTGCTGATCCGCCGCGATGTAAATTCGACCGGAATTCACCTTCCCGCCCCTTTCGTTTCATGGCACCCACCACTTGTCCGTCAACTATTAATGCCCTTAAGTCACTGCCCTTGGCTTCGGCGATATATTCCTGTACCAGCGCTCTCGCCTGTAGGCCATTAAAGGCTTCCAACACCGACTCGGCTGCATTTTTTGTTTCCGCAAGTACAACCCCAAGACCCTGTGTTCCCTCAAGCAGTTTTATTATAACCGGCGTACCGCCAACACGTTCAATGACCTCTACGACATCTCGTGAATAATTTGTAAAAACGGTTTTGGGCATGCCAATCCCGGCTTTTGACAAGCGTTGAAAACTTCTGAGTTTATCTCTTGACCGCAGGATGGCATCGGATGTTACCGTCGTAAATACATTCATCATTTCAAACTGACGAACCACTGCACAACCAAAAAAAGTTACCGACGCGCCAATGCGGGGAATGACAGCATCTACATAATCCAATAATCGGTCTTTATAATAAATGGCTGGCTTTTCTCGCTCTATGATGAGGTCGCATTTAAGTGGGTCGATGACTTCGATATCGTGATTCCGGTTTTCACCTTCCTCGATCAAACGTCTCGTGGAATACAAATTGGAGTTGCGGGATAAAATGACAATATTCATATTCAATCTGACTTGTCAGACGCAATATACTAAAAACAATATCTATTTTTTATAATACCTGATTTAATATACCTTTGAATTAATGAGCGATAACCCCATTGACATACAGTTAAAAACCCTTCCTCAATCGCCAGGTGTATATCAATTTCTCAACGAGGAGGATTCCATAATTTACGTCGGTAAGGCAAAGAACCTTAAGAAGCGTGTCAGCTCTTATTTTAATAAGAAACACGACTATGGAAAAACACGGGTAATGGTTAAAAAGATAATCAAAGTCAAACATATTGTTGTGGCTACCGAAACAGATGCCCTTTTACTGGAAAATAACCTGATTAAAAAATACCAGCCGCGTTATAATGTGCTTCTTAAAGATGACAAGTCCTATCCCTGGATCTGTATCAAGAAGGAACGATTTCCAAGGGTATTTCAAACCAGGAATCTTATAAAAGATGGCAGTGAATATTTTGGCCCGTATACAAGTGGCAGAACCGTTCATACATTACTGGACCTGATTCGCGGGCTCTACCCATTAAGAAATTGTAACTACGACCTCGCGCCTGATAAGATCAAGGCTGGCAAGTATAAAGTTTGTTTAGAATATCACCTCGGAAATTGTAAAGGGGCCTGTGAAGGTTATGAAACCGAAGCCGAATATAGCGAGAACATCAAGGCAATTCGAGAAATCGTTAAGGGTAATTTTAAAGAATCATTGATTCGATTTAAGGAGCAGATGAGAACCCTGGCAGCCAATATGGAATATGAGGAGGCTCAAAAAATCAAGGAGAAGATCGATGTGTTGCAAAACTACCAGGCCAAGTCAACCATAGTGAATCCCAAGATCAGTAATGTTGATGTTTTTTCAATTATCAGTGATGAATCGGCGGCCTATGTTAATTTTTTACAGCTTTCATTCGGGTCGATCATCCGATCGCATACCATGGAGTTAAAGAAGAAGTTACAGGAAAGCGACAAGCAATTACTCGAACTGGCGATAACGGAAATAAGACAACGCTTCCAGTCCAATTCAAAAGAGATCTATGTGCCCATTAAAGTAAAAGCTGGTGATGAAATTAAGGTTACAGTGCCGAAGCTTGGTGATAAAAAACGCATATTAGACCTCTCTGAACGCAATGCCAAGTATTATCGTCTTGAACAGTTAAAACAGATCAAGATAGTCGATCCTGACAGGCATGTCAATCGAATAATGGCCCAAATGAAAGCCGATCTTCGTTTGCAAAATGAGCCGAGACATATTGAATGCTTTGATAACTCGAATATACAGGGAACAAATCCTGTAGCTGCCTGTGTTGTTTTTAAGGATGGTAAACCCAGTAAAAAGGATTATCGGCACTTCAACATTAAAACGGTAGAAGGCCCCGATGATTATTCCTCCATGGAAGAGGTCGTTTACCGCAGGTATAAACGATTGTTAAATGAAGAACAGGATCTCCCACAACTTATAATAATCGATGGTGGTAAGGGCCAATTATCTTCAGCGCTTAAGAGTTTGGAAAAATTGGATTTGAGAGGAAAAATCGCGATCATTGGTATTGCAAAACGGCTTGAAGAATTATATTATCCGGATGACCCCATTCCTCTTTATCTCGATAAAAAGAGCGAGACCTTAAAGATCATTCAGCAATTGAGAAATGAAGCGCATCGGTTTGGTATAGAACATCACCGCAATAAAAGAAGTAAAAGTGCTTTGAATACTGAACTTGAAACTATACCGGGAATTGGTGAAAAAACAGTGGTTGAATTGTTGAAACACTTTAAATCGGCTCAACGCGTTTCATATGCCAAGATCGATGAGCTCGAGGAAGTAATTGGAATTTCCAAAGCACAAAAAATTTATAGCTATTATCACAAAAATTAGTTGATGAAACGAATTCTTTCCATACTGTTAATTTTTTCAATGACCGCTGTTGCGGCCCAACAGAACGATGATCCTAAAGTTGGCCTTGTTTTGAGTGGTGGTGGCGCAAAGGGTTTGGCACATATTGGTGTGCTCAAAGTGATCGATAGTCTTGGTTTAAAGATCGATTATGTTGCAGGAACAAGTATGGGCGCGGTAGTCGGGGCATTATATGCATCAGGATATTCGGGGATACAACTGGATTCGATTTTCAAAAGCACCGATTTTGACAAACTTATCGGTGATGAAATTCCGAGAGCCTCAAAGTCATTCTTTGAACGTCAGAACGATGAGCGGTATGCCATTTCTGTTCCCTTTGACAATTTCAAAATTCAGTTACCTTCGGCCATTTCAAGAGGGCAAAATGTCTTTAACTTGCTCTCAAGGTTGACCTTGCATGTGAGCCAGATTGAGCGGTTTGACCAATTGCCGATTCCGTTTTTTTGTATTGCGACCAATATAGAAACGGGAGAAGCCGTTGTGCTGGAAAGCGGCAGTTTACCTCAAGCTATTGAAGCCAGTGGTGCTTTCCCATCTCTGTTTCAGCCAATTATAATCGATGATAAAATTCTGATAGATGGTGGCGTCGTAAATAATTATCCTGTTGACGAGTTAATAGCAAAGGGAATGGATGTTATTGTTGGGGTTGATGTGCAGGACGATCTTGCCGATAAAGAAGATCTTCGGTCGGCTCCCGAAATATTATTGCAGATTAATAAAATCAGGACCAAGCAGGCGATGGAAATCAAATCGAAAAAAACCGACATCTACATTAAGCCCGATATTAAGGGTTTTACGGTGATCTCCTTTAGTGAAGGCTCAAAGATCATCAACAATGGCCGGCGAGCTGCACAACAGAAGATCAGCGATCTCGTGAATCTGAAAAACAGCCGACAACCCTATATGCGTGATCAAAAGCCGGTACCTATAACCGATAGTATTCCGATAAAAAACATTTATGTAAATGAAGAGGCCAATTATCCGCGGTCATATGTTCTGGGGAAGCTGAAATTAAGGACAAATGAGACCGTTAGTTACAAACAATTTCAGAAGGGGGTAAATAACCTTGTAGCAACCGATAATTTCAGTAGCGTCCTTTATGACTTCGAACCGGATGGAGATGGGTTTAATCTCAATACGCACTTGAGGCAAAGTGAGAATTCAACATTTTTAAAATTTGCCGTGCACTATGACGATTTATACAAGAGTGCGGCACTTATTAATTTCACGAAAAAACGGACATTCTTCAATAATGATGTGATGTCGTTCGATTTCATTCTTGGCGACAATGTCAGATACGAATTCGATTATTTTTTGGATAAAGGTTTTTACTGGAGTATTGGGCTGCGAACCCGGTATAATGGGTTCCATAAGAACATCAATGCCAGCTTAATACTTGACCCTGAAGAAATCGAACAGTCGGGTTTAAATAAAATCGACATAGAACTAAGTGATTTCACGAGTCAGTTTTTTATCCAAACACTTTTCAGGCGTGATTTTGCATTATCGATTGGCTTTGAACATAAACACCTGAAAATAGTGTCAGAAACATTTGTTGAAGAACAAGAAAAGGAGACCACCTTTGAAAATTCAGATTTCATTAGCGCCTACGGGCAGTTGAAATTTGACACATTCGATAATAAATACTTTCCGAATAAGGGATTTCTCTTTGACGGTGACTTTCATTGGTTTTTATCATCTTCTGACTTTAATAATAATTTCTCTCCGTTTTCAATCGCTAAAGCCGATATAGGTTATGCCTTTTCGTTATTTAACAATTTGGCCGTCCGACTGGGTTCTTCAGGGGGTTTCAAAATAGGAGAGGACTCGAATAACTCACTGAATTTTGCACTTGGCGGATTCGGCAATGAGTTGATCAATAATTTCGTTCCATTTTTTGGCTACGATTTCATTTCAATCACGGGGAATAGTTTTGTTAAAGGGAATGTTGAATTGGATTATCAATGGATAAAGAACCATCACATTTTATTTTCAGCAAATTATTCAAATGCTGGAGAAGACATCTTTGAAGGCGGTGAATGGATAACCGCTCCCGACTTTAGCGGCTATGCAATTGGCTATGGTATGGAATCGATCATAGGACCATTACAAGTGCGATATTCCTGGTCGCCTGAAACAAATGACGATATATGGTTTTTTAACCTTGGCTTTTGGTTTTGATTGTCAAAGACATCCAATTTTTTACGATATTTGTATATATGGATGTTTATTGGACAGATTTACTCATTGCCTTACATTTTCTTATCAAGAGAAATCCTGAATGAGCTAGCTTTATTTTGTCCTTAAAATAAAGTTCAATTCAAAAAAAACACTATGCCTTTTTATCATAAATTAGGGAAAATACCACCCAAGCGTCATACCCAATTTAAAAAATCTGACGGATCATTTTACTATGAGCAGTTGTTCGGAACCATAGGGTTTGATGGGATGTCTTCCAACATGTATCATGTACACCGTCCAACACAGGTGAAAGCCATCGGAGATCGTCTTGATTTGAGCCCCAAAATCCATAGGAAAAATAACATACAATCCTATCGATTGCGCGGTTTTCAGATCAAGCCGGAAACCGATTTCTTACAAAGCCGTAAAATTATACTTACCAACAGCGACTGTCATATCGCCTTAGCGGCCCCTCAGGGTAGAAATACCAGCTATTTCTATAAGAATACAGATGCTGATGAACTCCTGTTTATACATAAGGGGAGTGGCAAGCTTAGAACTCAATTTGGAAATCTGGACTTTAAGTACGGGGATTACCTGCTTATCCCAAGAGGAACCATTTACAAGATCGATTTCGATTCTTCCGACAACAGGTTATTCATTGTAGAATCGAACAGACCCATCTACACACCTAAACGCTATAGGAATTGGTTTGGTCAGCTTCTTGAACATTCGCCCTTTTGTGAGCGTGATATCAGGCAACCTGAGGAGTTGGAAACTCATGATGAAAAAGGTGATTTTCTAATAAAAATTAAAAAGGGGAATGAACTTATCGATATGACTTATGCCACACATCCTTTTAATGTGGTTGGCTATGATGGGTTTAATTATCCATATGCCTTTTCAATTCATGACTTTGAGCCGATAACAGGTCGAATCCATCAGCCACCACCGGTACATCAGACATTCGAAACCGATGCATTCGTGGTTTGTAGTTTTGTACCACGCTTATATGATTATCATCCTAAGGCCATACCAGCACCGTATAATCATAGCAATATCGATAGTGATGAGGTATTGTATTATGTAGATGGAGACTTTATGAGTCGAAATGATATTGAACCCGGCCATATTTCTTTACATCCTGCCGGTATTCCGCACGGCCCGCATCCGGGAGCTATGGAACGAAGTATCGGTAAAACCGAAACCGAAGAACTCGCCGTAATGGTTGATACCTTTAAACCCCTTGAAATTACAGAAGAAGCAATAAAAATAGCAGACAACGATTATTTTAAATCCTGGCTGGAAAAATAAAATATTATGAGCAAAGAATTAAAATCAGTTGACTATGGTCTCGAAAAAATATTCGAGGGCGCTCAGGATTTTCTGCCCTTGTTAGGGACAGATTATGTTGAGTTTTATGTGGGCAATGCCAAACAAGCGGCCCATTATTATAAGACGGCATTCGGATTTCAATCGTATGCATATAAAGGTCTTGAAACCGGTTCAAGAGATACTGTGAGCTATGTGTTGAAGCAGGACAAGATTAAATTGGTCCTCAGCTCACCACTGAATAGTGAGTCAGCAATAAATGAACATATCGTAAAACACGGCGATGGTGTAAAAGTAATTGCCTTATGGGTTGATGATGCCAGAAGTGCTTACGACGAAACTCTTAAACGAGGTGCCACGCCTTATATGTCTCCGACTGTTGAAAAAGATGAGTTTGGTGAAGTGGTTCGATCGGGAATTCGAACCTATGGAGATACCGTTCATATTTTTGTTGAGAGAAAGAACTATAAAGGCGTCTTTTTACCCGGGTTTGTTTCCTGGCAATCCGATTATAATCCTAAACCAACAGGGCTAAAGTATATCGACCATATGGTTGGCAATGTCGGTTGGGGTGAAATGGACACCTGGGTGAAATGGTATGAAGATATCATGGGCTTTGAGAATTTCCTGTCCTTTGATGATAAACAGATCCATACCGAATATTCAGCCCTGATGAGCAAGGTTATGAGCAATGGCAATGGGCGTGTAAAATTCCCGATAAATGAACCTGCCGAAGGGGCTAAAAAATCCCAGATCGAAGAATACCTCGATTTTTATGAAGGCCCGGGGGTACAACACCTTGCGTTAGCTACCGACGATATCATTGAAACAATTAAGCAACTGAGGGCAAGAGGCGTTGAATTTCTTCCACCACCGCCCCAGGCATATTACGATGAAATTCCAAAACGATTGGGTGCTCATAAACACCTTTTAAAAGAGGATTTAAATGATCTTCAGCAATTATCCATTTTGGTCGATGCTGATGAGGAGGGATACCTGCTTCAAATATTTACCAAACCTGTGGAAGATCGTCCTACCTTATTTTATGAGATTATTCAACGTATGGGTGCAAGGGGTTTTGGTGCTGGAAATTTTAAAGCATTATTCGAAGCCATTGAACGCGAACAGGCAAATCGCGGAACCCTTTAACAAATTTTTAATATAGGATAATCCAAAAACTCTATCACAAGTTTTGATAGAGTTTTTTTCTTTGGTTACTTTTGGAATGGTAATTGTAAAATATTGGGATAGAAACAATAATTGTAGCCCTAATAAGTTACAATACAACAGTTTAGATAATGAACAAAACACTACTTATAGTCATTGGCTTGCTATTGTCCCAGATCAGCTTTGCCCAGGCCGATAAAGCATTCGATACCGGCGAGTGGTTTAAATTTCGCATGAGCTATAGTGGATGGATGAAGGCAGGGAATGCAACCCTGGAAGTCAAGAATGATCAAATTGATGGAAAACCAGTACATCATGTCGTTGGCAATGGCTGGACAACAGGTGCTATAAAGTGGTTTTTTAAGGTAGAAGATCGCTATGAAAGTTATTTCGATAAGGAAACGGGTTTGCCGTACCGTTTTATTCGCAATATCGATGAGGGCGGACACACAAAAAATATTCAAATCGACTTCGATCAAAAGAATAAAAAGGCCCACATCAACAATATTAAACACAACAAGAAAAGTGTTGAAGACACACAGCCCAATGTGCATGATATGGTTTCGGCCTATTATTTTCTGAGAAACACCTATGATACCGAAACGATTAGGGTGGGAGATGAAATCAGCCTTAATATGTTTTTCGACAGTGAAAATTATAACTTCAGATTGAAGTTTCTTGGTAGTGAGATGATTCGCACTAAATTTGGTAAGATAAAAACCTTAAAGTTCAGACCCTATGTTATGGCCGGACGTGTTTTTAAGGAACAAGAAAGTTTGACGCTTTGGGTGAGTGCTGATAAAAATAAAATACCTTTGCGAATAAAGGCCGATCTAGCTGTTGGCTCGCTCAGGGCCGACCTGGAAGCCTTCAAAGGATTGAAGCATCAGTTCGAAATACAATTTTAAAATTACAATGCCAGACCAACCTAATTATGACGACCTGTTAAATAAGCTTAAAAGCAAGTATGACGCCCAAAGTGAGGACACTGAAGATTACCTCGAGGGACTGTTATACAGCAAGTCTATAACCTATTGGGATTATATCCACACCGACGCCCTTTTAAGTCTTCAAATCCAAAGAACAACGTTCCCCGATGAAATGGTTTTTATCGCCTATCATCAAATCAATGAGCTCCTTTTTAAAATGATTCTGTGGGAGATATCCCAGGTGGCCGACCGGGAGGATTTAGATGTTGTTTTTTTTGAGAACAAATTGATGCGTATCAGCCGTTATTTCAACATGCTTACCACCTCGTTCAATATCATGCGAGAAGGCATGGAAATTGAACAATATAACAAGTTCCGGCATACATTAACCCCGGCAAGTGGCTTCCAAAGCGCTCAATATCGTTTAATCGAATTTGCGTCAACCGAATTGATCAATCTTATCGATGTCCGGTTCAGGGATTCTATCGACCGGGAAACACCTTTTGAGCATGCCCTTGAGCATTTATACTGGCAGGCAGCAGGTAAAGACTTCAAAACAGGCGAAAAGTCATCGCTTCTTACCAATTTTGAGAACCGTTATAAAGAGGAGTTTATAACCTTCATGAAGACCTATAACACAAAAAATTTATGGTCACGGTTTAAAGAACTTCCAGACAACGATCAAAACGACCCGGATTTGATTAAGGCGATGAGACATTATGATTATACGGTTAATGTTACCTGGGTTATGGCTCATTATAAGGCCGCTGTTCATTATATCCTCGGAAAGGATGGCGATGGCGAAGCTACGGGTGGTAGTGACTGGCAAAAATATATGCATCCAAAACACCAAAGACGAATATTTTTTCCTGAACTTTGGAGTCAGGACGAATTAGATAATTGGGGAAAAGATCTATAAGTAAAAATGAAGTATACGCTTTGTGTTTTATCGGTTTTTATGTTTTTTCTATCCTGTAAGACCGATGAACCGGTTGAAGAAAATTTCGAGCAGGATTATTCAAATGAACAGGAGGAATTAATGGAGTTTGGGTATAACCTGAACAATTTCACTGTTGTTAGAGATACCATAAGGCGTGGAGATACATTCGGACTTATTCTCGAGAGAAATAATATCGATTATCCAAAGATTTATCAAATCGCGGAAAAAGCTAAGGATACCTTTGATATCCGAAAATTGCAGGTCGGCAAACCCTACACCCTGCTTTGCACCAAAGATGAGTCGAAAGAGCCTCAAAGTTTTATTTACCAGCCCACGCGTGAGGATTATGTCGTTATTGAGTTTTGTGATTCCATCCTGGCATATAGAGAGAAAAAACCGATCAGTTTAAAACGCAGATCAGCCTCCGGAATAATTACCGACAACCTATCCATGACCATGGAACGCCAGGGATTACCAATTCAGTTAATCTACGACATGTCTGACATCTATGCATGGACGGTTGACTTTTTCAGGCTTCAAAAAGGTGATCGCTTTAAGGTGATCTATAATCAGCGCTATATCGAAGATAGCATCAGTACCGGGATCGAAAGTATTGAAGCCGCTTTTTTTGAATATCGTGGAGAACAATTCTATGCCTTTAATTTTGTTATTGACAGCAGTAAGAATATTGCTGATTATTTCGATGAGAACACCAAGAGTTTACGAAAAACCTTTCTTCAGGCCCCTGTAAAGTTCAGCAGAATATCGTCTCGGTATAATCTGAATCGTCGTATCGCTTATTATGGGTATAAGCGCCGCCCGCACAAAGGAACTGATTTTGCGGCACCTGTCGGAACAGAGATTCAGGCGACGGCAAATGGGACTGTTACAGAATCTACAAGGCGAGGAGGCAACGGGAAATATGTAAAGATCAGGCATAACCCAACATATAGCACCCAATATTTACATATGAGTAAACGATCCGTTAATGTGGGAGACTATGTAAAGCAAGGGGATGTTATTGGTTATGTTGGCATGACCGGAAATACCGGCGGCCCCCATGTATGTTACCGTTTCTGGAAAAATGGAAAACAGGTCGATCCGTTCAGGCAAAAATTACCTTCAGCCGAATCGATACCTGATTCCCTGGAAACCGGGTATAAAGATTTTATAGTTCCTTTAAAACTGGAGCTTGATGCAATACAATTTACCGAACACGAAATCGAGAACCTTCCAAAGGAGGCGGAGATAACACAACTTCAATAAATGGCATTAAATAAAAAAGATCCCACTTCAACGAATGTTTGGCAAAAACTTCAAACGCATTTTGAAGAAATCAAGGATCACCAAATGATCGATTGGTTTAATTCTAATCCAAATAGGGCAAAAGATTTTACAATACAATGGGAGGAATTTTATGTAGACGTTTCAAAAAACAGGGTGAACGCCGAGACCTTAAAGCTTTTAATAGATCTTGCCGAAGAACTGGATCTTAAGGATGCCATAAAAAAGTACTTCTCGGGCGACCTGATCAATGAAACCGAAGGTCGGGCAGTGCTGCATACCGCTTTGCGTGCCTCGGAAGATGCTGAGATCGAGATTGAAGGTAATAACATTTTTCCTGAGATTACTGAAGTCAGGAATAAAATAAAAGATTTCTCACGATCTATTATCGATGGTGAACGAGTGGGTTTTTCAGGGAAACGATTTACAGATGTGGTCAATATTGGCATTGGCGGTTCAGATCTGGGACCGGCCATGGTTGTCGAAGCCCTCAGCTACTATAAGAACCATCTTAACACACATTTTGTAAGTAACGTTGACGGTGATCATGTGAATGAGGTCCTTAAACAACTTGATCCCGAAACAACACTGTTTATTATTGTTTCAAAAACGTTTACAACCCAGGAGACCTTGACAAATGCCAATACCATTCGAAGTTGGTTCCTGAAATCTGCTGATGAAGATGCAATAGGAAAGCACTTTGTAGCGGTCTCCACAAACCTTGAAAAGGTAAAGGCGTTCGGTATTGAAGCAGAAAATATATTCCCGATGTGGAGTTGGGTAGGCGGACGCTTTTCACTTTGGAGTGCTGTTGGACTCAGCATTGCGGTATCTATTGGCTATCAAAATTTTGAAAGCTTACTGAAGGGAGCCAGAAAGATGGATAATCATTTCAGGGTATCGTCTTATGAAAATAATTTACCAGTTGTATTGGCTCTGATAAGTATTTGGTATAACAACTTCTTTAAAGCAGAAACAGAAGCCATCATTCCATATTCACAATATTTAAATCAATTTGCCACCTATCTGCAACAGGCGGTTATGGAAAGCAATGGTAAAGGTGTGGATCGTTCGGGGAAACCTGTAACTTACCAGACCGGAGCTATTATCTGGGGCGAACCGGGAACCAATTCGCAGCATGCCTTTTTTCAATTGATTCATCAGGGGACCAAACTAATCCCTGCCGATTTTATCGGATTTGTAAAACCACTACACGGCAACATAGACCATCATGACAAATTAACATCTAATTTCCTGGCGCAAACCGAAGCCCTGATGACCGGAAAACCAGATTCTGTCGTCTTAAAGGAAATGATTGAAAGCCGATCGACCGATATCGATATAGGCAGAATTTTACCCTTTAAGGTCTTTGAGGGAAATAGGCCAACCAACACGATTTTTATTGAAAAACTCACTCCAGAAAGCCTTGGGAAGTTAATCGCTTTATACGAGCACAAGATTTTTGTACAGGGTGTGATCTGGAATATTTTCAGTTATGACCAGTTTGGGGTAGAATTAGGTAAGCAGTTGGCCGGTAAAATCCTAAAAGAGCTCGAAAATCCTGAATTTGAAATTCATGACGCTTCCACTAAAAACCTTATAAATCATTACAGAAAATTAACAAAATAGTTTAAAGATTTTCATTTGATCAAAGAACTTATTGCAGATTATAGATTCGCAGGGAAAAGGGAAGAAATATTTCTTAACTTTTTGTTAAACCCATGTTAGATTTATTGACTAATTTTGCACAGATTCAGAAACCAATTTAATTTTTAATATGAAAAAAACTACTCAATCTTTGCTATTGATTGTCGCCTTTTTATTCAGTGCATATACAATAGCGCAGAGCACCGTGACCGGTACGGTTGTAGGCTCTGATTTGAACGCACCGCTACCTGGTGCAAATGTCATAGAAAGTGGAACATCCAATGGTGCTTCAACCGATTTTGACGGTAATTTCAGTTTACGAACCGATTCGTCAGCAGGTTCGGTCGTAGTATCATTTGTAGGATATGGTTCTGTTACTTTGTCCTTTAATGGAGATACCGATTTGGGAACAATAACCTTATCTCCCGATAATACTCTTGAAGAAGTTGTAATCACGGGAACAGGAATTATCGATTTAGCGGAAGATAGACAAACTCCCGTTGCTGTATCAACAATCACTTCAAGTGAGATTCAAAGAAAAATCGGAACCCAGGATATCACCATGACCCTGGTAAATACGCCTTCAGTTTATGTCGCCGGACAATCAGGAGGTTTTGGTGATTCGCGTATTGCTGTTCGTGGATTCGAACAGGACAATACAGCATACCTGTTGAACGGTCAGCCAATCAACAGTATGGAAGACGGACGTATGTTCTGGTCGAACTGGTCTGGTATGAATGACGTGGCCAGTGCAATCCAGATCCAAAGAGGATTGGGCTCATCAAAATTAGCGATATCATCTGTGGGTGGTACGGTTAACTTTGTAACCCGAAGTACCGATCGTCGTGAAGGTGGCTTTGTCTATGCAGGTATTGCAAACGATGATTATTTTAAGGCAACCTATTCCTATAACACCGGTATTAATGAAAAAGGCTGGGGTACCAGTTTTATGATCTCACACTGGCAGGGAGATGGTTACAATGAAGGTACTTTTGGTCAGGGTCAAACCTACTTTTTATCTGTAGGTTATCAGCCAAACGATAAGAACAACTTTAATTTCATGATCACGGGAGCACCCCAATGGCATGACCAAAACTTTTCTAAGTCAATCTCAAGTTATTTAGATAATGGTCGTCGTTATAACAATAACTGGGGGTACTACGGTGATCAATATCTTACAGAGCGTCGTAATTTCTATCACAAACCTGTTGCAAACCTTAACTGGGACTTTACCATTGATGAAGACACCAATTTGTCAACAGTTCTTTATGCCTCCTGGGGTATGGGAGGTGGTACCGGTAACCGCGGAAACCGTATACGGACAAGTGAAGGGCGTATTGATTACAACGCGATTTATGCTTTTAATCAAAGCGTCCCTAACGGAGAAGGAGGTTTTTTTGCCGCAGGTGGTGGTTATGTAACTAGATCTTCAATGAATCTTCATAACTGGTACGGTTTGGTAACCAACCTTGAGAAGAAGATTGGTGAAAACCTGACATGGAATGCAGGTTTTGATTTAAGAACGTATTATGGAAAACACTTCCGATTGGTTGAGAACTTCCACGGCTTAAACTCTTGGCAAGAAAACATTCGGCTAAGAGATCAAAATAACAGTCATCAAACCTATGGCTCCTTTGGAACATATAAACGCGTAATCGCAACAGATGATTTATCAGCTGATCCATGGACCGTTTTATTTGCGGGTGCCACAAACTGGGAAGAAGATCAAAAAATTGCGTATAGCAATGATGAGCGCATTTCCTATGGTGGATTGTTTACCCAATTGGAATATGCAACAGATGAATTTTCTGCATTCTTCCAGGGATCGATCTCTAACCAGTGGCATCAGAGATTTGATTTCTACCAATATGCCGATCAAGCTTTGATCGATGGAACATCATCTCAGAACGTTCCTGATTCGAGCGGCAACCCTGTTCCACTGCCAAGTGGGATTACCGATGGTGTTGATTCTGAAAAAGTATCAAATTTTGGATTCAACGTAAAAGGTGGAGGTAGCTATACCATTGATGAGCAAAACAAAATTTATGTAAATGCAGGTTATTATAACCGTCAGCCTTATCATGACAACATTTACCTGAATTTTAGAAACCTGGTTAACCCGTTAACTGAAAATGAAAAGATCTTTGGTCTTGAGGCTGGTTATAGTTTTGGAAGCCAATTCTTCAATGCTAACTTAAACCTTTACAGAACGTCCTGGAAAGATCGTGTAGTTACCTCATCAAGTGTTGTTAATGATCAACTTCAGTTCGCTACTAATCAAGGTGTTGAACAAGTGCATTCAGGTATTGAGGTTGATTTTGGGGCCCAGTTACTTCCTGATCTTCGACTTAATGGATTTACATCTATCGGAAATTGGGAATTCAAAGGAGAGGGAATTACCAGAATAACAGATGAAGAACAAAACCTTATCAGTACTGAACAAGCTGATTTTGACGGTGGGAAAGTTGGTGATGCTGCACAGTTCACAGTAGGATTAGGTGCCGATTGGAGAATCTCAAATGCCTTTTCTGTTGATGCTGATTTCAGATTATATGATAATCTTTATGCTGACGTTGGTGCCGTAAAAGAAAACCTAAAATTACCATCTTACAACCTTGTAGATGCCGGTCTTTCTTATACCATGCGCTTAGGTAAAAATGACACCAAATCATTAAACCTGCGTTTGAATGTCAACAACGTATTCGATAATGTTTACATTTCTGAATTGCGAACCAATATCATGGCGGGTGATTCAAATGCCAATAATGACAGTTATAACGGTATCGATACTGCCAACCAGGGTTACTTCGGTCTTGGAAGAACCTGGAATCTTGGAGCACGTTATCGATTCTAGCATAATTTAGTTTTCTAAGTGAAAAAAACCTCTTCTTTGGAAGGGGTTTTTTTGTGCTATTAATTGTGTAAATTTGCTTTTCAAAATTTAAAACCATGTATACCACTCTAAAGTACTTGCATTCATATTGGGCTTTTATGGTCCTGATCGTTCTTATCATAGCCGTTGTAAACGCTATTTTAAGCCGTAACAAAAATTATTCAGAGAAGTCCTTCAGAATTGCTTTATTCGGACTAATTGTATCCCATATCCAATTGATCTTAGGATTGGTCCTGTATTTTTTAACACCGATGTTCGATTTATGGAATACCATGGGTGGTGGAGTAATGAAAGATGCAAATGCCAGACTATACCTTGTTGAACATCCACTTGTAAACATAATTGCCATTGTCCTAATTACTATAGGCTATTCAAAACATAAAAAGAAAGAAGCGTCCGATAAAAAATATAAAACTATCCTTGTTTTTTATGGCTTGGGACTGATTTTTTTATTGTCACGAGTTCCATGGGATGTTTGGCCAAGCTTTTAATAAAAGGCGACCTTCCGGTCACTTTTTTTATTCACTTGAGGGAACCTCTTTGATCAACGTCACATAAACAGGAAAGTGATCGCTATAACCGTTGGTGAAACTTCCATCTGCAAAACTTCGCAGCGGATAACCTTTCCAACGCCCTTTTTTGTTTGTTAAATAGTTTTTATTAAAGATGCCGGCCTTATAAAACCGGAATGAAGAATAATCTTTGTCGAGCAATGGTTTGGTGAACAGGATCTGATCGAACAAACTCCAGCCATCGCGATAGGCATTGGTTCCCATTCCTTTGCGAGCCAAATTTTCCATCGGGTTGTAAATACCCTTTAAAGGAACTTTTTCTTTTCTACGTTCCGCTTTAAGAATCTCTTTTACGCTTGCATTGGTCGGGTCATCATTGAGGTCACCCATGGTAAAAATCTTGGCATACGGGTCGATAGCTTGCAAAGAATCAATTATCCGTTTGTTTAATTTCGCAGCTGCAATGCGTTTAGGCCTGCTTCGGGCTTCACCACCACGACGTGATGGCCAGTGATTAACAATAAAATGAACCAATTCTCCTTCCAATTTTCCACTTACAAGAAGTTGATCTCTGGTATAAACTCGATTCCGACTTTCATCATCATAAATCTTTAGTTCATGCTTGCTCTTGTTTAAGGGTACGAAAATCGCTTTTTGATACATTAAGGCAACATCGATTCCTCGTGCATCCGGCGAATCAAAATGGACAATACCATAATTTTTTGCCAATAAGGCCTCGTCATTGGCAAGGTCTTCAAGAACTTTTCGATTTTCAACCTCTGCAAGGCCGATAACCGCAGGTGAATTCCTGCTGATTTCCGAACCGATTTCTGAAATAACATGGGCCATATTCTTAACCTTCTTCTCATAAACGGCCTGCCGATTGTAATTCAATTCCATAATGGGGCTGGCCTCATCAAATTTATTGGGATCATTGATGGTGTCAAACAAATTTTCAACATTATAAAAAGCAACAGTATGGATCTTAAATTGCCGCTTGTTCTGACTAAAAACTTGAAGACTGATTAGAAGGCCCAACGTAAGAAAATATATTTTCGAAGATTTCATGAATGGCTGATTTATTATTGCGTTAAAATAGCAATCAAATGTTAAGCCAAAAGTAAATATTAATGATAAATAATGTAAATTTGAGAGCCTGAAATAATCATTAAAGTAAGGTGTCAACCGTATGCCAATTTTAATTTGAATTATGAAAATACATTCTTGGATCTGCTTGTTCGGACTCCTTTTGGTTTTTCCAGCCTTTTCTCAACAAACAATAATTACCGGCAGTGTTATCGAGACAGCCACAGGAGAACCCATTACGGAAGCGACGATAACTATTGAAGAAACCCAGCAATCAACCATGACCGATGAACTCGGTGTTTTTCGATTTGATGCGGATGTTCCCCTCGGTGAACAAGTGCTCGTGGTTTCGAAAGCTGGATATGTAAGCAAGCGTTACCCCATTGTGGTGAATGAAGGTCAGACCGTTAACATTACCGATATGACCCTGGAAATTGATCTTACTGCAAACAATGATTTCATCATATCGCTGTCGGATGATGAACTGAATGCCGATGAAGGCTTCACAGATAATATCTCCGGCTTGTTACAATCGTCGAGAGATGTGTTTCTCAATGCTGCAGCTTATGATTTCAGTTCAACCTTTTTCAGGCCACGCGGTTTAGATAATGCCAATGGAAAAGTTCTTATCAACGGAGTTGAAATGAACAAACAGTTTAATGGAAGACCACAGTGGGCAAATTGGGGTGGATTGAATGATGTACAGCGAAATCAAGTATTCTCAAGAGGTATAGCAGCTAATGAATATAACTTCGGGGATTTAGCCGGAACGACCAATATCATTATGCGGGCGTCAAAATATCGCAAAGGAGGAAGGGTCTCAGTTGCTTCAGCAAATCGCTCTTATCAAGGTCGATTGATGGGTAGTTACAGTTCGGGTTTATTAGAAGGAGGATGGTCGTATTCGGTCCTGGCTTCAAGGCGTTTTGGTGATGAAGGATATATCGACGGAACACTTTATGATTCAAATTCATTCTTCGCGGCTGTTGAAAAACAATTGGGTGATAATCACAGTTTGAATTTCACCGGTATTTATGCTCAAAACCGACGAGGTCGGTCAACGGCGGTTACCGATGAGGTTAATCGCTTGAAAGGGCGCGAATATAATCCGTTTTGGGGCCGTCAGGAAGGCGATTTGCGCAATTCAAGGGTTAGAGATGTCATAGAGCCGATCCTGATGTTAAATCACTTTTGGCAACTTTCCGAGAAAACCAGTTTGAATACTAACATGGCGTATCAATTCGGAAAAATTGGAAATACACGAATAGACAATGGCGGCACACAACTGGAGATCGGCCCTAATGGCGAAACATTCTATTCAGGTGGTGCGCGAAATCCTGACCCGGCTTACTATCAAAACTTACCGAGTTATCATTTGCGATTTGACAACCCCACTCCATTAGACTTTCAAAATGCCTTTGTTCATCAACAGGAGTTTGTTACTAATGGCCAGTTAGATTGGGCAGATCTATATGAAGCAAACGCCTTACCGGGAAACACAGCTACTTATGCCATACAGGAAGATCGCAACGATGACACCCAATTTACAGCAAATACAATTCTTAATACTGAAATATCCGATAAGGTCACACTAAATGCCAGCCTGAGTTATCGAAAATTGAACAGTGAGAATTTCGCCAATTTAAAAGATTTACTGGGAGCAACAGCTTATCTCGATGTTGATTCATTCGCTGAAGAGGATCCGCAGTCTTCCTTTGTCTTAACCGATATCGCTCAAAGTGATACCAATAACCCGAATAGGGTTGTAGTTGAAGGCGATCGCTACAAATATAATTTTGAAATCGATGCCAACGTGATCAATGGATTTGCCCAGGCCCAATTCAAATACAGTAAAATTGATTTCTATGTCGGTGCAAACATCGGTAAAACGACCTACCAAAGAAATGGTCTTTTTGAAAATGGATATTTTATCGGGAATTCATTTGGGAAAAGTGAAAAACTCGATTTTTCAACCTATGGAATAAAGGGCGGCCTGGTCTATAAATTTACCGGCCGGCACTTGCTCGATGTGAATGCTGCATACTTCACCAAGGCCCCGTCTATTCGAAATTCCTTTAGCAATTCACGTCAGAACAATAATGTCGTGACAGGTTTGACCGAAGAGACTATCAATTCAATCGATGCGAGTTACATCTATCGCTCTCCCCTGGTAAAAGCGAGATTGACAGGATTTTATACCAATTTTAGTGACGGCTCTGATATTGCGTTTTATTTTACCGAAAATCTCGCCGGATTGGGCATAGAGGAAGATGCGTTTGTTCAGGAGGTGATGACCAATATTGAAAGACGGCATATCGGTGCCGAGCTGGGTATAGAAGCTCAAATAACACCGACCATTAAATTGAAAGCCGCAGCGTCGGTTGGCCAATATACCTATGCGAATAACCCGGATCTCTATTTGACAAGTGACGATTTTCCAGGGGAATTGCGTTTTGGTGACGGGAAAACATTTTTAAAAGATTATCATGTAGCAGGTGGCCCTGAACGTGCCTATCAGCTCGGATTTGAATATCGTGACCCAGACTTCTGGTGGGTCGGGGCTACAACCAACTATTTTTCTAATGCTTATGTCGACGTTAGCGCATTGGCACGATCTGAAAATTTCGGATTGGATTATGACGGACTCCCCATCAATGGATATGATGATAATGTTGCTAGAGACCTGCTTAAACAGGAAGAATTCAACGATTACTTTCTGGTAAATATCATCGGAGGAAAATCCTGGAAAATCAATGATTATTTTGTTGGTTTTTTCGCAACAATTAATAACGTTCTGGATCAGGAATATAAGACCGGCGGATTTGAACAATCTCGTCTGGCTAACTATAATGATGTCCTTGAAGATAAATCAAGGGACTATGGCCCCGTATTCGGAAGCCGTTATTTCTTCGGTAACGGAACAACCTATTATTTAAACCTATATTTCAGATTTTAACACAACATGACAGAACAAAATAAATATCTCAGAATAATGAAATCAATGCCAATAAGAAAGCTGGCAACCCTATTTCTAGGTTTGCTTGTCATAACGTCTTGTGTTCAGGATGATGAATTTAACACGCCAAATATTTCGATAACAGAACCTGTACTTGATGGCCCTGTGATCACTATTGATGCTGTTTATGGATTTTATTCTCAGGCCGCCTTAGATGGAGAGATAGCCCACACCTTTGAAGAAACGTCTTCCTATATGGAGGGCTATGTCATTTCAAGCGATGAGGCTGGTAACTTTTTCGAGGAAATAATTTTACAGGATAAACTTGAAAATCCAACAAGGGGAATTAAAGTAGCAATCGACCAGAACCCGCTTTTTACACGCTATGATTTAGGGCGTAAAATTTATGTAAAACTCGATGGTTTAAGTGTTGGGCTCGATAACGGCGTTTTGACCCTTGGTATTAGGGAAGGCGATTTTATTGAACAAATACCAGGTCCGCTAGAAGGTGACGTCCTTGCCAGGTCATCGGAACAAGGAATGCTTGTACCACTACCTCTTGGTTTAAATGAACTGTCTGACAGTAAAACGAATTTATACATAGAACTACAGGATGTTCAGTTTCAACGGAGCCAGGTTCTAATTGACAATCCATTGACCTTCGCAGCTGAGCCGCTTGATGAGTTTGATGGGGAGCGTGTTCTGGAAGATTGTGCCAATGGAACTACTGCTGTATTTAGCACGAGCACCTTTGCTGATTTTAAAGGCCTTCAGCTGCCTGTAAACCGCGGTTCTATGAAAGCTATACTCACAAAGAACTTCTTTGGAGATACCTTTAATATCGTTGTTAATTCGGCTTCCGATATCGTTTTTGATAATGATACCCGCTGTGATCCTGATTTCTTATTCTGTGAAACACCAAGCGGAGGCGGCACTGTTTTTTGGGAGGAAGATTTTGAAGGTTTTGGTGGCTATGGAGCCGAAGGATGGACAAATGCCAATGTTGGCGGCGGAACCGAGGATTGGGTAATCGGTAGCTTTAGCGGAAATGCTTATGCCCAGATATCTGGATTTAATTCAAATGAAGATCCAATCGATGTGTGGTTAATCACTCCGACGATCAACCTGGATGCTACAACCGGAGAGGAGTTAAGTTTTGATGTACAAACCAATTTTAATAACGGAAATATACTTACGGTTTGGGCGTCAACAAATTTTACAGGCGATCCTACAACCGCTGACTGGACTCCGCTTGATGTGATTATTCCTGAAGGTAACCCCAGTGGTTTTGGCAGCTTCGAACCGGTAGGGCCGGTTAATATATCATGTCTGGATGGAGATATTCATATAGGATTCTTCTACCAGGGAGCCGATCCCGGACCAACAACCAGATATCATATAGATAATGTTGAAGTAACTGGAAATTAATATTAAAAATTAAAGAAAAACCACATCATTCTCGATGTGGTTTTTTTATATCTGACGGAGATAAATCAATGGGTACATTTTATTCGCTATTTCTTCAAGTGTTTCAATATTACAAGACACGTATACCGCGTCATGCAAGAAAAATAGCGTTGATCTATATTACCCTTGTGCAAACTCTTGCGGTTCTTATATTAGGCGTTGTCCTGTCGAAATTTCTGAAAAGCATGCATATGACTGTAATAAATTCATTTCAGGCCTGGGTGTTGTTTGCTGTTATAATCGTTGTTCTATATTTCAACAACTGGATGCAATATACGGGACGCAAACAGGCAATTAAAAAGGCAAAATATAATGCCTCCAAAAGTGAAAAACGTCATATCATGTCGTTATGGCTAATTCCAATATTGGGAATTGTCCTTTCGATCATTTTGATGAAACTCGATGCATAAAAAAGCCCCGGCTTCTGCCGGGGCTCAAGTTAATGGTTAGTTAGTTATTTGAAATCAATTTATTTTGAATTAGGATTTCCACTTACGATTATAAATTCAGAGCGGCGATTCAATTGATGTTCATCATCTGTACAGTTCGATCCACAATCAACCTTAAGTTCATTCTCTCCCTTTCCTTCTCCCGTAATTCTGGCAGCATCAATTCCTTTAGAGATCACATATTGAACGGTCGTTTTCGCTCGTCGTTCCGATAAACGCTGATTGTATGAATTCGAGCCACGAGTATCGGTATGTGATTCGGCACGAATAACCATTTCTGGATATTTGGTCATCACCTGAACGAGTTTGTCGAGTTCAAAGGCCGCTTTTGCAGTTACATTTGATTTATCATAGTCAAAATAAATCGGATTTAATTCCACTTGATCATCAACCACAATTTGCTCGATTGGATTCAAAGGAATATTCACATTTACCTCTTCCTCACTTGTGCCCTCAACATCGGTTATGCTGCTTTCATAATCATCCATGGTCACCTCGAGCTTAGTATCGGTTTCACATTCAATCATGAACTCAGCAACGCCATCACTATTGGTTGCCTTCGTGGATACTTTGTTGCCTTCATCATCGACAATAGAAACCATGGCACCGCTAAGTGGGTTTCCGGTTTTCGAATCGGTAACACTTGCACTGATAAGAACATCGCAAAGCGGTTGTAATTTTTTTATGGCATATATGTCATCACTGCCTAAACCCCCGTCTCTGTTGGACGAAACAAAACCTTCTCCGGTGTCTTCGTTAATTCTAAAAGCAAAATCGTCGGCATTACTGTTTAATGGAACACCACCATTTCGAATCGGAGCAATTTTTCCATCGATTTCCCTTGTATGAAAAACATCCATTCCTCCCAGACCTAGATGACCGTCTGATGAGAAATATAGGGTGCCGTTACTGCTATAGAATGGAAACATTTCCTGGCCTTCGGTATTCACTTTTTGTCCCAGATTTGTAGGTTCACCCAATCGTCCGTCATCACCTATTGAGGCCTTATAAATATCGAAGTTTCCAAATCCTCCTGGCATATCGGAAGCAAAATAAAGCGTTTTTCCGTCCGGGCTAACCGACGGATTTTTTACAGAATAATTCGCGCTATTAAAAGGAAGCGGTTCAACATCGCTCCATCCATCCGATAATAAATTGCTTCGATAAAGCTGTAAAACACCAAGCTTATTTCGAGTTACTGAATCTTTGACAAACATATTCTCTGAATGGCTGTCTCTCGAGAAATACATGGTTTTGCCATCCGGACTAAAACTTACGATGCCTTCATGATATCTTGTATTGATCTTTCCACTTAGCAGGTTTTCGGCCATGTAAGACCCATCATCTGCAATGGTGAACTCATAGATATCCAAATATGGCTGGGCGTTCCATCCATAGGTTTTTCTGGCATCATTCCGTGCAGAAGTAATGTATAATTTACTGCCTTGCACTGTTCCACCAAAGTCCGAATTAGGAGAATTGATAGAAAGATTCTGCACATTGAATTTTTTCCCTTTCTCCAATAACTTCGGAAGATAATCAGGATTTTTTCTGAATGCCAGAGCCCTGTCATCTCCCGGTCGCATTTCAGCAAACTTATCCATCCATTTATTCGATTCATCGTATTTGCCATTGGCTTTCAACATTTGAGAATAACGATAGATGAGTTCAGGATTTTGAGATCCTTCAAGAGCCTTTGCATACCACCGTTCAGCTTCAACTGTATTAAATATATTGTAGTAGCAATCTGCCAGTTGCTTATAAACATAAGAATCGGCCTTCCCGGCGGTTACCAATTTGAGATAATCCTCGGCCGCATCTACAAATTCGAGTCTATCATAATGTTTATCGGCTTTCTTAGTGTCCTTATTTTGAGCAGTTAAGCTTAAACTACTCACTAACGCAATTATAAAAAGTGTATTTAATTTTTTCATGATTCTTTAGCTTAACCGATTAAAAATAACGAGGTGAACGAGATACCTTCTTTGGAAAATTCAGATCGAAATTCAAAAACACTTCGTGTGATGAATTGGTAACGATATCGAGCTCAGACTGAATACTGTCATAAGCATAACCGATTCGTAAATTAGGTGTCACCAGAAAGTTTACCATTCCACTGAAGGAATCGTCTAATCGATATCCAATCCCGACCTCTACAATGTCATACATGAATAGGTTGGCGTTTAAATCGAAACTGATCGGTGCTTCAGATGCATATTTCAGGAAGCCATGTGGCTTCAGCTTAAAATTCTCGCTCAGATCAAATACATAGCCTGCTGCAGCAAACAAATGCTGTGTTTCCGATCCGATCTTATTACCGTTCGAGTCCAAATGAACAGCGTCGAGAAGATTAGGCATAGAAACCGAAATGTAATAGCGGTCAGGTTTATAAAAATAGACCCCGGCTCCAATATTAGGCGTTGTTTCATTTATGTTTTGAGCGAAAAAGGGATCACCAAGATCAATCAGATCGATCAGCCCTTCCTGTATTCCGATATCATGAAAGGTAAATCCTCCTTTTAAACCGAATGCCAGTTTGGTGTCGGTTGTAACCGGAATGGTATATGAGAAGTCAACAAAAGCGTTGGTCTCTTTAACCGGACCGATTTCATCTGCTATAAGTGATAACCCCAAGCCTACCCGATCGCCAACAGGTGCATGCGCGGCAAAGGTGAAGGTTTTTGGCCCCCCGTCTAAACCGGCCCATTGACTTCTGTAAAGCACTCCAAGCGCCAGGCCTTCCGTTGATCCGGCATAGGCCGGATTGATCACATTCATATTATACATGTACTGTGTGTACTGAGGATCCTGTTGCCCATGTGATGAATAAGCAATTAGAAAAATAATTAATATGATATATATTCTTTTCATTATTGATTAGTTAGGTTCGTTAGTAATTCAAATAAATCCAGCTTGTGATTGGTTCACGTGATGAATTGAAGTATATGATATAGAAATAGGTTCCCACAGGAAGAATCTTTCCATCCTGATCGGTTCCACACCATTGATCAACATAATCATTCA
>JABDIV010000117.1 GCA_013003555.1 Flavobacteriaceae bacterium | reverse complement strand
CCTGTTATTAACGCGATCAAAGCCGGAAATGGGGAAGATCCAAAATATCCATTATCTCTTAGTTTTATTAGTTAGTTAGTTTATTTGTGAGATAATAAAAAACGCTCATGCCTGGCATGAGCGTTTTTTGCACATTTATTTTGGATGTTCTTAATTATTCAGCATTACCGGCATAACCAGCATAGTTATGCTTTCCCCTTCGTCTAAACCATCATTTGGAGTTAATAATCCAGCCCGGTTCGGTAGGCTCATTTCAAGGAGCACATCATTTGAATTCAGGTTATTAATCATCTCACTAAGAAATCTTGAATTGAATCCAATCTGCATGTCATCTCCCTGGTAATCACAGGTCAGTCGCTCTTCAGCCTTATTGCTGTAATCGATGTCTTCGGCTGAAATATTAAGTTCAGCTCCTGCTATTTTTAACCTTACCTGGTGCGTAGTCTTATTGGAAAAAATCGAAACCCGCTTGACTGAATTGAGAAATTGGTTCCGGTCAATAGTCAGTTTGTTTGGGTTGTCCTTCGGAATTACTGCTTCATAATTAGGATACTTCCCGTCGATCAATCGACAAACCAGTTCAACATTATCAAAACTGAATTTCGCATTGGAATCATTATAATCGATTATCACGTCGTCTTCTCTTCCTGCCAGTATTCCCTTGAGAAGGTTCAGAGGTTTTTTCGGCATGATAAATTCTGCCACTTCATTTGCTTTAGCATCACTTCGTGTGTATTTCACAAGTTTATGCGCATCGGTGGAAACAAAGGTTAGACTTTCCGGAGAAAACTGGAAGAATACTCCACTCATAACCGGACGCAGATCGTCATTTCCAGCAGCAAAAATCGTTTTGCTTATCGCAGTGGCCAAAACATCTCCCATCACCGTTGTGGTACTAGGATTCTCCAGTTCCACCGCCTTTGGAAATTCTTCTCCATTAGCATATGCCACGGCATACTTTCCATAATTCGAACTGATCTCAACCGTATTATTATCTTCAACAACAAAGGTCAACGGTTGTTCAGGAAAGGTTTTTAAAGTATCCAATAACAACCTTGCCGGAATCGCAACACTACCGCTGAAATCACTTTCAACATCCAGGGTAGAGGACATGGTTGTTTCGAGGTCACTTGCCGAAACCGTTAATTTCGATTTGTCTAATTCAAAAAGAAAATTATCGAGAATAGGAAGGGTGTTAGAATTATTAATCACGCCACCAAGTACTTGCAACTCCTTTAATAAATAGCTACTGGAAACAATAAATTTCATCAATTTAAATTTCGTTTTCTGAAAAAAATCTTACCTACAAATATATCCTAATACACTTGTATTTTAAAAGAAACTTATCAACAGTCAGACCTTGTAC
>JABDIV010000111.1 GCA_013003555.1 Flavobacteriaceae bacterium | reverse complement strand
TTGGTGTAGGAGATTGTGACTTTTCCTTCTTCGGAAACCAATCCGACTTTAAAAGGTGCCGCCAATGCACCGCGATCCAAAACTTTAATCACTTTACTTGTAACATCAGATCGGGTGAATACAATTACCTTTAAAT
Organism: Flavobacteriaceae bacterium; assembly: GCA_013003555.1. GTDB lineage: Bacteria > Bacteroidota > Bacteroidia > Flavobacteriales > Flavobacteriaceae > SHLJ01. Next base: position 6,236 of record JABDIV010000111.1, on the reverse strand, counting down.
TGCTTTTTTTGGCCGGATTGTAGAAGCCTAAAATCAGAAATCCATTGTCCTTTAAAGCACTGATCACCTCATCGGAAACAGATTTTAATGATTCTGTTGATTCTCCTACTTTGATATATGGTGCTATTTCCTGAGCCCTGCTATTGCCCAGAACAACGAACACTATTAACACACTCATCAATAAATTCCTCATCGTATTAGTTTTTAGGTTAAAGATTTAATAATAAAAACCCCTTCCTCAAAGGGGAAAAATAATAGTGTTCATTAAGACAGCATAAAATAACGCAGGATCAAAGTTTTAACCTATGATTTTAGTCATATTTGGGAGATAATTTTATTTCCTTGATTTATTTGAATCTCTCTGCCAGATTAAATGTGAAATTGCCCTTATGTGATTCGATCTAAAAAGTTTAATTTTGCCAAAATAAACAGCAGAATATGCAGCTTTCTGAACAAGAGATAGTCAGACGTGAAAAACTTCAAAAAATCAAGGAGATGGGTATTAATCCATATCCACCTGAAGCGTATGAGATAAGTCATACGAGCAAACAATTGAAGGATCAGTTTGAAGAAGGTAAACGGGTTCAGATTGCGGGACGCCTGATGTCACGGCGTATTCAGGGTAAAGCATCATTTGCCGAACTCCAGGACAGTGAAGGACGCATCCAGGTCTATTTTAATCGTGATGAGATATGCCAGGGAGAAGATAAGTCGAAGTACAACGACCTGTATAAAAAACTCCTTGATATAGGTGATTTTATAGGGATAGAAGGTGAGCTTTTTACCACCCAGGTGGGCGAACAAACCGTTATGGTAAAGGATTTTACTCTTCTCAGTAAAACCCTAAGAGCCCTTCCACTGCCAAAAACTGATGCTGAAGGCAAGGTCTATGATGCCTTTACCGATCCTGAACAGCGATATAGGATGCGCTATGTGGACCTGGTGGTGAATCCTCATGTTAAGGATGTGTTTGTCAAGCGAACACAGATCATGAATACCATCAGGAATTACTATAATGATATGGGCTTTCTTGAGGTGGAAACCCCTATTTTACAACCAATTCCCGGAGGAGCTGCAGCACGGCCATTTATGACGCATCATAATGCATTGAACATTCCTCTTTACCTTAGGATTGCGAATGAGCTCTATCTGAAAAGATTAATCGTCGGTGGTTTTGACGGGGTTTACGAATTCTCTAAAGACTTCAGGAATGAGGGTATGGACCGCACCCATAATCCCGAGTTTACGGTTATGGAAATGTATGTGGCTTACAAGGATTATCACTGGATGATGGAATCGACCGAGCAGCTTCTGGAAAAAGTTGCCATGGATTTACATGGAACTACTGAAGTAAAAATGGGAGACACTGTCATCGATTATAAATCACCTTATCCCCGGGTAGGCATATTGGATGCCATCTTAGAACATACCGGTTATGACCTTCACGATAAATCGGAAGATGAAGTCAGGGAGATTGCTAAAAAACTTGAGATCGAGATTGATGAAACCATGGGTAAGGGCAAGTTGATAGACGAGATCTTTGGAGAGACCTGTGAGCCTCACTATGTTCAGCCCACATTTATCATCGATTATCCGGTGGAAATGAGTCCGCTTACCAAAAAACACCGGACTAAACCAGGTTTGACCGAACGATTTGAACTTTTGGTAAACGGTAAGGAATTAGCCAATGCCTATACAGAATTGAATGATCCGATCGATCAGCGCGAGCGTTTTGAAGATCAGCTTAAGCTTAGTGAAAAAGGAGATGATGAAGCTATGTTTATCGATCAGGATTTCATTCGTGCACTCGAATTCGGGATGCCTCCAACCTCAGGGATTGGTATTGGCATAGATCGGTTAACTATGTTTATGACTGATAGTCAGAGTATCCAGGATGTACTCTTCTTCCCGCAGATGCGACCAGAGAAAAAACCACTTCAACTGAGTGATAACGAAAAGGCGATTTTCGAGATATTGAAAAAGGAAAAATCGATTAATCTCTCCGATTTAAAGGAACAAGCCGGACTCAGTAATAAAGGTTGGGATAAGGGGATGAAAGGCCTGAGCAAGCTTGGTCTTACCAAAGTTACTAAAACAGAAGACTCCCTTATTGTCGAAATTCAGGATTAATTTTCCCCTATACCTGGGGTGTGATTTTTGATTGGATTTACCCATTTTAATTTACCTCAGATTTCTTATTCAGAATGCAGGTTAAATCCTACTTTCTGAAATTTGACTATCTTTAATCAGATACAGCGGCAATAACTGTAGTCATGATTATCAACCAAAACATCCAGAAGAGGAGTGTACTTCTCCTCACTTTCGTCCTGTTTTTCTCTCAAAGTTTCTTCGGGCAAAATTTTATATCCGATATTCAGCTTAATGGTCGCTCAATTCCCAAAATAGATATCGTTATATCCTCTCCCAATGGAGAAGACAGCAAGGTAGAGATCACTAAAAGGACCGTGATTAAATCAGAATCTATCATTAATGTCCCTTCTTCTAATATTACAGTGTTTCTAACATCCATCAATGGAAATATTGTGGAAATTACAGGACCCAGTAAATTACTGTTCCGGACAAATGAAAGACGTGAAGAATACCGCTTAATCGATGGAGGTGCTTCAAGCAATATCTTGATTAATGTTTTCAAGGAACTCACCGGTGGTGTGCTGGCCAGCGGTCCGACAAACAGAATACAAGCCCGGTCGCGCGCGACTAAATTTCTATTAAGACTGGAGGATGAAGAAGATTTGACCGTTGTCCTGAAAGAAGGAAAGATAGATGTTAATAGCCGGGAAAAAATTGAAATTAAGGATGAAATAGTGATCGGTAATGAAAATAAAAGAGCGCTTTTTGTGAGGGAAACCAAGCCTTTAACCAATAAGGACTCCATCTTTAATTATGATCCCAATAATGAGCTGGTTCAATTTTTCGAAGCGGAATCTGAAATAAAAAACTTCCTTCAGAATCAGTTTAAAAAACAAAAGAAAACGATGTTAAAGTCTGGATCTAATTCTAAAAGGGCTTTTAAGGAAGTAGATAGAGTAAAATCTGTTGAGGATGGCATTGCATCATTCAGCGAAGCCATTGATAATGGAGAAATAAGTGTGGAATTGATAATACAATCTGCATTTTTATTTGCAGATTCATACTACCAAAATGATGATTTAGAACGAAGTTTAGCCTGGTTGGAAGCTGGCCTGAGTTTCGGAAAAGAATACTATGAAAATAAACAAGAAGTCCTCAATGATTTCAAGCAGAATAATGAGTTGGTCAATGCATTCAGATATGATATGCTGGCTGCAAATGAATTTTATGCCTGGGGATTCGACATTAAACTGAAAATTAACGGATGCCTTGAAAATGAGAATGAAAATCCTACAAAGTATCGCTCTGATGCCAAATATCTCATTGAAGAAATCAAGGATAATAAATAATTAAAACCACCAATTTTTCAAGCAAGAAAATGATCAATTTCCGAAGATTAAGTAAATACCTATTGGCTTACCTGCTGCTACTGATTATATCAGCAGCAATTACCGTCGGAGGAGTCTTACGCCCTGTTGATCTGTTCATATACAATAAATTCTATTTGAATTCTCAACTTGAAAAATATAATGATCAGTTTTCTGAAGACAAGTTTGACGTCATCAATAATGAAATAAATGACAAGATTATATTTATTGATATTCCAACTAAAAATTTTCCAAAAAACACCTATGTAAAAAACTTAAGAAGTCATATTGCCGATTTACTTGTAACCATTGATTCGATGGTGTATACCAATATGTCGGAACCGCCAGTGGTCATCCTGGATATTACCTTCAGGAGCGATTCAGTTGGTCTTGATCCCATCATGGATGCTGTTAATAATCTTATCGGCGATAAAAGGGTCAAGGTTTATGCCGCTTACGAATTACCTCAGGAGCATGATAACACAAAATTTGATGCGCATGATGCCGGCCAGGCTGGATTATTATATGATTATTATTTCAATGGCAATCGTTTAAATACTGCTATCAATAACTACCAAAATGTTAATGGGCTCGCCAATTATAAGTCCTTTGAATTAATCGACACCGTCGCTATTGAATCATTGCCGATTAGAGTCGTTAATGATTACTTTCCAGACAGGGAAAAAACCGATTTAACAAACCAGGTTATTTATCCCTTACCTCTGAAATTACCTTATGATCCGGTTGTAATAGAAGACAATTATTATTTTTTCACCAGTGACTCGACCATAACTGAAACCCAAAATTTTTTAAAGCTTAAATCCAACATCGATTTATCAAACAAATTCGTAATTGTTGGTACACCAGATGACCAGGTGTCTATTGGTAATTATCTAATTCCCGGCCCCTATGTTGTGGCTTCTGCATTAGTAGATCAACTCAATGGAAGTAAATTTGTCAGGCCGTCTTATAATAACAGATTGGTACAAGTGTCATTTGTGCTTCTGTTTGCACTTTTTGTATGCCTGATTTTTTCATTTATCTATAAGTATGTAAAAAATCTTCAGACTCTTCCTTACGTAATAGCCATTATATCATTCTTAATTGGAGTGATTTTTCTTGGTTTTATCGGGTATGTGCTATTAGAATATACCGTTATAAGACCTGCCTTACCAACCTTGAGCATGCTTTGGGCGGCCGTTTTGTCCTGGCATTTTACCAAGAAATTTCTTGTAACCGGTATCATGGAAGGTGGAGATATATATGATGTTTTCATCAGTTATTCGCATGGCGACAGTGCATGGGTGAAAAAGAATCTGTATGGTCCGCTTGCCAATTTTACCAAACCTGACGGCAAAAGCCTGAATATTTTTTTCGATGAAAATAGTATCGGTATCGGTGAGCTTTTCACTACAAAGTACATGCGTAGCATTGTAGATTCTAAAATGTTTATCCCGGTAATATCTAAAGAATATTATCATAAAAATCATTGTATTAATGAGATGGATCTCGCAGTAAAACGCCATGTCGAAAAACTTATGGATATGTGCATTGTTGCTTTAGATTATAAATATGTTCCTGAAGAATTCACTAACATCAATTTTGTAGATGTTAGCCAACAAGAAAATTTCATGAGCAAATTGAAGGATGAAATTATTAAGGAAGACAAGAATAAGTTGAAGGCTGGTTCAATTAACGATGAGGAGAATACTCAGGAAGAAGAGACTTCAATGGATATAGATGAACAACCGATCCAAGAACCAAAAAATGAAGCCATAGCAAAGGAATCAAAAGCGGAAATTAATCCTGGAGCAGTAAAGGAAAAAGTGAAAAAAGAGAATAGTTCAAAAAAGAAAAAGAAGAAAGAGAAATTAAAGCTTAAAAAGAAAAAGGAGAAGGAGAATAAGGCCAGTAAAGAGAAATTAAAGCTTAAAAAGAAAAAGAAGAAAGAGAATGGTAAGGGCAAGAAGAATCGAAAGAAAAGGAAGGATAAACGAAAAAATAAAAAGAAAGAAAAGTTAAAAAACAAGAAGTCTAAAAAGCGCGTGAAAAGAAAAAAGAAAAAAAAGAATAAGAAATAGGCTTATACCGTCTATGGGTATCGAATTACGTTTAAAGATGTAATTCATCCTGTATATTCAGCATTTAATACTGTTTTATATCGCAATTGGACTACTTTATATTAACTTAAATTCATACAACCCTAAAAAATCTATCCAAAGTCTGGTTTCTGTATTCGTTTCGCATAAACATGCGACTTGAAATTTTATTACAAATTCCGACACGAACTTCACAACTTATTATTGGTTATTGATCAAACTTTAGAGCATGGCTAAAAAGTTCAATTACAAATGGATGGGGCTAATTCTATTATGCCTTTTTTGCAATTTTCAATGGGCTAATGGTCAAATTGTAGACCTTCCTGATTATCAGCTGGAAGAATGCAATGCAGAATGGCCCAAGCATCTGGTTACAGAATGGAAAGATAAGTGTGGAGGAGCAGGTGAAGTCATATCTGACGCCGGAGTCGATTATGAGCTCGACAAGGATGATTGTATTCAATATCGCCTTTATACCTTCGTGATTAAGGATAAGTGTGGAACTTTACTCAAAGAAACCACCCTGGTATCTCGTGAATACGATATGACCAGTCCTGAGATTTCCGACCTGGATGATTTTAAACTTGAAGGTTGTAATAGTCCCTGGCCTCCTTTCTTAATTAGCAAATGGTCTGACAACTGTTCTGCCGGAGGTGAAATTCAATCAGATGGTGGTGGT
>JABDIV010000100.1 GCA_013003555.1 Flavobacteriaceae bacterium | reverse complement strand
CTGTAATGCCGACTGGCCTGAATTCTTAACAACAAGTTGGAGTGATAATTGCTCGGATGGTGGTGAATTGGAATCTGACAATGGAATTGAGGATGGTACAAGTGAGGATGGTTGCATTCAATACCGTTTATACACCTTTACCATAAGCGATTCCTGCGGGAATACCGATACAGAAACCACCAGGATAGCCCGGGAAAACGATATGACCGATCCAGAGATTTTGAGTGTGGAAGACTTTATGTTGGAATCCTGTAATGCCGACTGGCCCGAATTCCTGACAACAAGTTGGAGTGATAATTGTTCAGATGGCGGCGATATCGATTCAAATAGTGGCGAAGATGCAGGTGAAAGTGAGGATGGTTGTACCCAATACCGATTATATACCTTTACAATAAGTGATTCCTGTGGTAATTCAGCTATGGCAGAAACCCTTGTTGGGCGAGAAATAGATATGACCAATCCAGAGATTATCGATTTAGACGATTTTACCTTAGATGGCTGTAATTTGGAGTGGCCGGAATTTTTAACGACCACCTATACTGATAATTGTTCTGATGGTGGTGAGATCAACTCCGATGAAGGTATTAATGACGGAACTAACGACGACGGAAGTATTGAGTACCGGCTATATACCTTTACCATTACCGACGATTGTGGAAACTCCGATACAGAAATAACAAGGATAGGCAGAATCCTGGGAAGCGGTGGAATCGAAATTGGTGGTACTGTTGAATTATGTCGGGATTATGGTGAATATGATTTGTTTGAGCTTTTGCCTGACGGCTACATTTCTGGTGGAACCTGGTCACTTGATTCGAGTCCCGATGACATAGACATCGACATATCTGAATCGGGCACTATTTTTATTTTTGCTGACTTACTCCCTGGTGATTATATCTTTCTATATAATTCTCAGTCTGAAGATTGTCCTCCCTTGATTGAAGTGACAGTTATTTTATTAGCCGAAGAACCACCCTGTGCCAGATGCATTGAGGGCAATAAAATAACAACAGCACTTACGCCAAACGGTGATGGCCAAAACGACACCTTCGATGCTGGTATCACAACACCCCAGAGGGCAGGTTGTCCTATTGTTGATGTACAAGTTTTCAACCGCTGGGGAGCGAAAATCTTTGAAGCGCAAAATTATCAGAATGATTGGGGAGGTACAATTAAATCAAGTGCTTTTGGATCAGCCGGTACCATCCCTGCAGGTACTTATTTTTACATATTGAGATATTCGACAGAAGGAATATTAGAGGAAACGATCACTGGTTATTTTTATGTTGCAACCGAATAGCCTAACTAACCGATGAAAGCATTTATTAAAATATTTGTTCTGATTATAGGGTCAGTTGTTTCTTTACCCGCGGTAGCCCAACAGTTACCACAGTTCACCCAATATATGTACAATACGATCTCTGTTAATCCGGCCTACGCCGGAAGCCGTGAGACCATTAGTGTCGTTGGTCTACACCGCAGTCAGTGGCTGGGTTTTGAAGGCGGACCAACGACGCAAACCATTTCAGTTCATGCACCCTTGCGAAATGAAAAAATCGGGTTAGGCTTTTCCTTTATCAATGATGAGTTGGGCTTCGAGAATTTCACTTATTTGTATGCTGATTTTTCCTATACCATAAAACTGAATGAGATTTCAAAATTGGCCTTTGGATTAAAAGCAGGCTTTACCTCTTTTAGTGTCGACAGCGAATTATATACCTCAAACCCTACTGATAACCTTATCGGAGGAATTGAAGACAGATGGATCCCGAATATTGGCGCTGGTGTGATGTGGCTCTGGGAAAAAGGATATTTAGGATTATCGGCACCACGACTGTTTACTAACGATTATAGTCAGAATCCAGAATATAAAGCGCTCGAACGCGTGAGTTACTATTTAACGGGTGGCTATGTATTTGATATCGGCTTTATGACCAAGTTTAAACCGGCGTTTATGTTAAAAGCGACGAACGGGGCTACCTTATCAACCGATATCAGTGCGAATTTCTTATTCTTTGAACGTCTTTGGCTGGGAGCTGCTTATCGCTTTAATAACACGGCCGGAGCATTAGGTTTTATGGCCGACTTCCAGGTTTTAAGAGACTGGCGAATCGGTTATACTTTTGAATTACCAACGGCCGAAATTCGGCCTTATACCGATGGCACACATGAAATAATTCTGATGTATGAAGTGTTTAATCCTCGCCGACGTGTGACTTCACCCAGGTATTACTAGATATGAAAAAAAGCATTACACATCTGGTCCTATTTTTAACCCTTCTATACGGAGGAAATTTATTTGGTCAACTCCGTGTTGAATTAGGTGATAAATACTTCGATCAATTCGCCTATAAAAAAGCCATCCGATTATATGCAGAAGCTATTGAGAAAGATGGCGCGGGTTGGACGGTTAAGGCCAAACTGGCCGATTGTTATTATTTCATATCAAAGCCCGCTAAGGCAGTAGAGCTGTATAAGGAAGCTGACGGCGGTGAAAAACAGAGATTGAAATCATCACAAAGGTATCGTTATGCCCTGTGTTTGCAAAGTTTGGGACAAAACAAACAAGGAGAGGCTAAAACTCAATTGACGTTATTTTATCAGGATTATACCGACAAGGATTTAAGTAATCTCGATTTCCGGAGTGTAGAACCTACTGAAACAGTAGCCGAGAATCTTTCATTTAATTCCACTTATTCCGATTTTGGTGCTGTCGTCATAAACGACACCCTTTACTTTACGTCATCACGCGAAAAACCAAATCAACGAAAGCACAATAAGAAGCTCTACAAATGGAATGAACAACCGTTTTTAGATATCTACTCGGCTGAGCTGAACAATCATCCTGAAATCGAATTGTTGATCCCTGAAGACAGTTTAAAATTCGAAATAAATACAGTTGCCCATGAAGCCGGGATGACGATCTTTAAGGATTCCATCATGGGGAAAGAAATGATGTTCATGTATTACTCGGGCGGCGAGGTGAACAATAATAAGATCGTTTACAATAAACGAGGGGTCTCTAATTTAAAATTGATGGGCGCCAGGCGAATCGTTAACCAGTGGGTCACGGACTCAACAATGAACAGCAAATTGGAGAGGCTCAACCTGGATAACTTTTCAGTGGGAAATCCGGCCATAAGTCCGGATAAAAAAAGACTCTTTTTTGTGACCTGTGCACCTTATCCTGAAGCCAAAGGTCAAACCGATATTTATTATTCAGATATAAACAAAGATGGATCATTTAAAAAACCGGTTAATTTATCCATTATAAATACACCCGGACGGGAGAGCTTTCCTTTTGTTGCATCCGATGGTACTTTATATTTTTCTTCGGATGGTCCTCAGAAGGACAGCCTTGGATTAGGCATGTTAGATATCTACAGAGTACGACAGATCAATAAGGTTCTTAATGGGGAAGCAGCATCCAACATCGAACATTTAGGAAGACCGTTCAACAGTGAGAAAGACGATTTCGCTTTTTTTATCGATCCAACCGAACGCGATGACGATGGCAGAGCTTTTGGGTATTTTACCTCTAACCGCGCGCGACGGGACAGCACTGGAATTCGGGAAGACGATGATATTTACAGGGCAAAATTAAAAATTGAGAAAAAAAGAATTGTCATTGGGGTTGTGTCCGATATAAAGACCAAAGACTATTTAGAGGATGCTATTGTTGAATTGATCGATTCCGAAGGTAAGATTTTAGACACCCTCAACCTGAATTCATCGGGATCTTTTAAGTTTGAAATCGATAACGATCGATCCTTTAATCTGCGTGTAAGTAAAACGCGCTATTTTGACCGTCTTATCACGGTTAATCCATCGAAGTCGTCCGACGACAACCTCGAATACGATCTTGAATTAGAGCCCTACCCTTGTGATTTATATAAAAGAAGTCGGATTGAATTTGCAAGAAATAGTTCTGAAATTGATTCCATTTCGGCCACAAGTCTCAATAAACTAAGGGATTTTCTTATGTCAAATTCCGAGATCAGGATCCGAATTGAATCGCATACTGATGCGATTGGGTCAGATGTTGATAACTTAAAACTCTCTCAAAAGCGAGCAGATGCAACCGAAAAGTATTTGACCGATGCAGGCGTTGACAGAGATCAAATTTTGAGTGCAGTAGGACTTGGGGAAAATTGTCCGATTCATTCAGAAGCATTCATAAAAAGTCAACCTTCTGAGATGAGTGATGATTATCATCGACAGAACAGACGGTCGAAGTTCATCATCGAGGATTGTGAGGGCTACGCTTCAGATTGCATCGAGGACTGATTTTATATAAAGTCATCTGAATATCGCTTATCTTTATTCGATCATCTTTAATTTTTCTTCATGAACCATCAAACCATTCGATCAATCTCTTGGTTGATACTCTCAGTAATTATTATTGGGTGTAATAACCCTGAAATCAAACCGTCGTCAACGACTAAAACATTGACCAGCTATGAGGATTTGGAAATCCTTTTCAATGACTGGCGGTCGTTCGAAACACCTCCATCTTATGAGGGTGCTCCCGATTATCGGGCCGAAACTTTTAAAAATAGACGTCCTCAATTCGACTCCCTTCAAAATCGATTGATGTCGATTGATACTGCAGGTTGGACCATCCCTCAGCAAGTTGACTGGCGCATTGTTTGGGCCGAAATGAACGGATATGATTTCAACGATCGAATCCTTAAACCCTGGCAACGGGATCCAGCGTTTTACAAGTCTCTCTGGACTTACAAAAGCGATGTTCCGGCCCACGAAGGACCGACCAATCACGGAACGACCGAAATATGGACTTACAGTTTTCCGCTTACTCCTGCTGAACAAGTCCGTTTGATCTCCGATTTAAAAGTTATTCCGTCACTGAATGAACAGGCAAAGAAGAACCTAACGGGCAACGCAAAGGATTTGTTCATTACAGGCATACGCGATATTCGATTTCAGAGTATGGGATTAAAACGAATCCTCGATCAGGATGGTGTTCAATCGGAACCAGAACTTGTAAAGGCGATTGATAAAGCCGTTCTGTCGACTGATAATCTCGTTTCCTGGCTTGAAACGGAGGCAGAAACAAAGGACGGACCATCGGGAATCGGAAAAGAAAACTACAGTTGGTATCTTCAGAACGTCCACCTGGTGCCGTTAACATGGGAAGACGAAGTCATGATCCTCAAACGTGAACTGGCCCGTGCCTGGTCCTCCTTAAAATTAGAAGAACATCGGAACAGGAAGCTCCCTGCATTGATGGCAGCCAATTCTGTACAAGCATATAACGAATTAGCCGAAACCAGCGCTCAAAGCCTGATGAGTTTCCTGGATAAGGATGAGATTGTCACGGTTAAACCTTATTTCGAACCGGCCTTGCGCCAACACCTCGGTCAATTTGTGCCGGAAGATCGGCGTAATTTTTTCTGGATCACCGCACATCATGATCCACGCCCACTCTATTCACATTTTTACCATTGGTTTGAATTGGCCCGAATGGACAATGAACCGCACCAAAGTGAAATAAGACGCGGACCACTGTTATACAATATTTTTGATTCTCGAAATGAAGGAACAGCAACTGCAGTTGAAGAAATGTTCATGCAAGCCGGTTTATATGACGATAATCCTCGAGTTCGCGAAATCGTTTATATCATGATCGCCCAACGGGCCGCTCGCGGACTCGGATCATTATATGCCCATGCTAATGAGATGAGTATGGAGGAAGCCGGAGGCATCCATTCGGAATATACACCTCGGGGCTGGATGAAAACGGAAAAGGAATTGTTGATCTTTGAACAACACCTCTACCTGCGACAGCCCGGCTATGGAAGCAGTTACATCACGGGGAAATATCTATTGGAATATGCCATGGCCGATTATGCCCGTATTCAGGAGTTAAACGGACCTGAATTCTCAATAAAAAATTTCCTGGATAGATTGAATTCTATCGGAAATATTCCAATCGCGTTGGGCCACTGGGAAATGACAGGAATAGATCAATTTATTCATAATTGATTATCAGGGCCATATTGGACTGTTTATCCTCCCCGGGTGTTTGCAGGGAAATTCACCGTATTAAATATTAACATTTTCATTTTGAGGCAGATAAATTCTTATCTTTAGTTCATATCAACCAAAACATTCTTTCACATTATGAAAAAATCATTGCTTTTAATTGCCTCATTGATTTTAACGTTTACTGCATTTTCGCAGGTTGCCTACCTGCAATACCGAACCGTACCAGCGGAACATGAAGAAAAATTTCTCGAGCGAGAAACCAAGTATTGGTCAAAGGTTGCAAAAGCCGCCATTGACCAGGGAAACATGACCGGATGGTCACTCTGGCGTAAAATTGGTATCAATGTAACCGATGGACCGAATTACGTTTTTGTAAATAACTTTGAAAGTTTTGACAAGATGGATCCTTCGAAGGTCTGGACTGATGAGAACATTAAAAAGATGGGCGCTAATCCTGCTGATGTCGAAACCAATTCGTTCACAACAGTTGCATTTGACTATTATATGCAACTGGAAGACGCAATTGAAGGCGATTATGAGTATGCCATTGTTAATTATGCGAAACCAGAGAGCAGAACTGACTTTATTGAAGAAAACAAGAATCTTTGGAAACCGCTTCATGAAAAAAACATTCAGAACGGGACCAATGGTATGACCTCCTGGGGAATCATGTCGGTTGTTTCCCCGATGGGAAATCAAGGACGGTTCTCTTGCTTTACTTGGGATGGCTTTAACTCTATGGCCGATGCCATGAATTATCTTGCATATAGCAGTCCGAATCCAGATGGGTCAGATGCCGACTGGGCTGAAATTATGGATGAAACCAAGATGGATGAAATCATGCCAAATGGCTTTGAATACAGCCTCCTTTATGAACGGGTCATGAGTATTAGTCCGGAACAGGATTAAAGTATAAAACACAAAAAAACCCACCGTTTCCGGTGGGTTTTTTACTAATCTCAATTACAATCAATCTTATGTCTAGATGAACACTATATGCGTACCCTCTTCCTCTGCACGGCCATAAAACTCACCGATGGTGAGAATGCCGTCGAGTTCATCGACCAGGTCGTCCCGATCGAGATGGAACATATCGATTGCCAGCTTACAACCCCAGAGCTTACAACCTGAATCTGACAGAATCTCTATAAATTCAGGAACCGTTGGCATATCGAGTTTTTCCATTTCTTTTTTCATCATTTTTGTTGCTAATGCTTCCATCCCAGGCAAACCACCAATCATGGTTGGGATATGCATGGCCGGGTTACCAACCGTTGCAACGCGAAGATTTTCTACTTTTTTCTTCTGAAGGGCCTCAAGACCGAAGAAAGTAAAAAATATTTCCGATTCAATACCTTCCATTCGGGCACCATTCGCCATCACAAAGGCTGCATACACATTTTCGATTGTAGCCTTCGATAGAATGAAACACATTTTTTTTAGCTTATTGCTCATAATGTTTGGGTTTTTTAAATACAACTTTTAGGTTTTGGTATTCCAGCGATCAAGGTTGACTTTTTAAGTGGTCCACCAGGGAATAAACTATAGAATTGCTTGATGTCGATTACACCGCTTTTTTTGATGCCACGAACGGAGAGTGCTTCTTCATTTTTATATTTTTCCTGAAGATAATCTACCACTTCCCAGTGCTTTTCGGTCATTTCAATACCGTGTTCATCAGCGAGGCTTTTGCCCACTTCTTTAGTCCATTCCTCGAAGTTTACCAGGTACCCTTCGTCATTTACTTCAATTTCGCGATTTGCTATTGTCTTTAACATGATTTTTCAGTTTATAATAATTAATTAAACGTTTTCTAATTGTTTTCCTTTTTTGGTCATGGCTGTTGATACAAAAGGAATATGCCGTCCTTTTAATAACATGTTCCAGTATACCCATCGAAATGCCATTTTACCCATATGATTGGTTCGGCTTTCTTTCAGCAATCGTAACGGACCAACACCAGGGAGTGGGAATGTACCTTCAACTGGCTCGTGCGTATAGTTAAAATCGATGAGCAGGGCTTTGCCGTTACCTGTTTCAATGAAACAATTGGCATGGCCGTCAAATTCAGCTTTAAGAGGCTCTCCTTCAATATATCGCATGATATTTTCGGTAAGGATCTCCGCTTCGAAATGCGCTACCGATCCGGCTTTGGATGCCGGTAAGTTGGTCGCGTCACCAATGGCAAAAATATTCTCATGATCCAGGCTTTGTAAGGTGGCCTTATCGGTCGGGACAAAATTCAAATCATCACCCATACCAGATCGTTCGATCAGGTCGTCGCCCATATTGGTGGGCACAGTAACCAAAAGATCATATTCAACTTCCGTATCGGCATAATCGATAATCTTGTTATTCTCCCAATCAACGCGCTCGATATTAAAATCGGTTACCTCCTTAATACCCTTTTCTTCGAGAAGGTGATGCAGGGCCTCAGTTGCTTTTGGTTTGGTGAAGGCACCACCCAATGGTGTTACATATGTGATGTCAACCTTATCGCGCATACCTTTATTCTTGAAATACGAATCAGCCAGGAATGCAAACTCAAGTGGTGCAACCGGACATTTTATAGGCATTTCGGTAATATGAACTACCAATTTTCCACCCTCCCACTCGCGTAGCTTATTCCGAAGGGCTTTAGAACCTTCATAGGTGTAGAAATCGAAGATATTTTTTTGCCACATGGGCCCATTCATACCTTCTATCTCATCGGGAGCGATATTAGTTCCTGTCGCGATAATTAAAATATCATAGTCGAGGTAATAATCGTCTTCGAGATGAACGATGTTTTTTTCTGCATCGATTAATTCAATCTTACGTTGAATATAATTGACACGCTCCGGTATAAACTTCTTGCCATTCTTTTTTACCTGTTTAGTCGTGTAGATATCGAAGGGCAAAAAAAGGAAACCGGGCTGGTAGTAATGGGTTTTGGTTTGATCGACGATAGTGATCTGCCACTCTTTTTTAGGCAACTTATGATCAAGGTGATTCGCCATCATAGTTCCGGATGTCCCGGCTCCTAGTATTAATAATTTCTTCATTGTGTTCATCCTTTTAATAGTGATTTTCTGGGGTAAAATTACTCGAATCCGAAACCCGGAATTATGACATAAATCATAAAACCCCGCTATGTAACCTGGGTTACAATAGCGGGGTAAGTTCAGATTAATGCTATTAATTAGTTAATCTTAGCTTGTTCTTTTATAAAGTTCACCGGTGTTCTCCATCATCAGCATTGGTATGTCAATTTTAAAGGCGAAGGTCTCCACATTCTGCCTGTTAAATACCCGTTCGAGAAACGAATGTTTACGGCTCATCATCGCCAACATATCAACATTGTGTTCATGCACATACTGATTAACGATTTCGAAGATGTCGCTTTTCTCCAAATCGATGAACCGGTGATCGACATATTTCAGAAAGGCATTTAAAAAAGCCTTGTTATTCTTTTGATCTTCACTCAGGTGATCCTCAACCACCATGTGCAGTATATCGATACGAGAATCATACAATTCAGCAATCTGCATCAAGGGGGTTAGTTCGTCTTCCTTATAATGGGTCAGATAATTCGAGGTAAAGGCAATTTTTTTAATTCCGCTGAATTTACATTTAGCAGGAACGGCAAGTACAGGTACAATACCGCGTTGCATCACACGAGTTGTATTACTTCCAAAAATAATCTGTTCGGCACCGGTGGCGCCTTTTGTACCCATAACAATGATGTCGATTTCTTTATGAATACATGCCTGGTTAATCGCATCAATAAAATTATCGTAGTCAACAATCGATTCGAACTTATGATTGGGGTTTTTACGCGATTCCAATTTAATTATGATCTCATTCAGTGCTAATTTCGTCGAGGCTATCAAACTCTGATAGATGGTAGTTGACGGGCTCATGCTTCTAAACTCATCTGAAATAAAGGAAGATGCCTTTTGCACATTCAGAATATAGAAGGTGCAGATTACGTCTTCGAATATATCGAGTGCATATTCGACAGCATTCCGGGAAATTTCCGAAAAATCAGTTGGCAACAATATGTTTCTCATAACGGCCATACGTTTAGTCGAATTAAATATAGGTGCCGATTGGGCAATAAACAATGATAAAAATCAGTTCAGCAGTTCTGTTCGAGACTTCAATAAATCAAAAAAAAATTGGTTAATAACCCAAATCCATTGTATTTTTCGGCATAATTAATGCGTCCTGAACCTGATTAACCAGTAATTTAAACCACTTATGCGTAAGTTAATATTAATTGCTATTCTCTTGTTAAACCTACCTCTTGCTGCTCAAAATACGGCAATCGGATCGAATGAAAAGCTCACCTTCACCGCTTCTTACCGCATGTCGGGCCTTTTGACAGATCTCGCCCAGATAACTATGGAAACCAGCGAAGTGAATAGCTCGGGTAGTATGCTCCTGCGATTAAAATGCAAAGCCCGAACCTTCAGTAAATGGGATAATTTTTTTAAGATCAATGATCTCTATGAGAGTTATGTGAGTGCAAAAACCTTGAAACCTTACCTGTATAAGCGCGAAATCAATGAAGGTAGCTATTATAAGTTTATGCAGTATAAATACAAACATAAAACCGGTGAGGTAGAAAGTTTAAGGCGCAAGCGACGAAAAAATGGGACGTTCTGGGATGAAAATCAAACCTTAAGTATCGGCAGCGGCACCCTGGATATTGTCAGTCTCATTTATCACATAAGAAACCTGGATATTCACAAGGCAACATCAGGTTCTACAGACACCTTTACCGTTTTATTTGACAATGCGGAAACCCCGGTAACCATAAAACTGATCGGGCAGGAAACCAAAAAAACGAAACTAGGGAATATACCGTGTTACAAACTCAGTATTGCGGTCAACACTCTGGATGTTTTAAAAGGGACGAATGCAAACCTTTTATGGCTCTCCGCCGATGCAAATAAGATTCCTGTATTTGCAAAATTTAAAGTTGCCGTTGGAAGTGGAGAATTACGGCTTGAAGAAGCAACCGGATTAAAACACAGTTTATGAGAACAACATTGATGATCATTGGTTTTATAACAGGAATACTCGCCCTGGTTATGAATTATCTCCCATTTGGTACCTTAGGTTTTGCCCCTGTTTTGTTAACCATGCTAATGGCCATACTGGTCTGGAAAATGGCCAGAAAGGAAAATCGCGGTGTTGTGGCATCAAAAATTCTGATGGGCCTGGCTGTTTTGTCGCTCGCACTAGCGGTTTATCAATCGGCCTTTAATGAAAACATTGTTGAAGAAGATGCCGAAACCATTCAAAAAGAAGAAGAGTCACTTGAAGATGCAAAAAAAGAACTCGAAGATTTAGAAATTGACGAATAAAACCTGATCATTTTCCCTCATGAAAACCCTGGCATTTTTATCTGCTTTTTTACTCGTAGGTGCCTGCGCAACACAGAGCCACAAGGAGAAGATACAAAGCATAAAAAATAGCGTTCAAATCATTGAACAAAAAGATGTAATGGAATACGCCAGTACCATCACTATCAATGAATTAAAATCGCATTTATATTTCTTAGCCTCCGATAGGTTTGAAGGTCGTTCATCCGGTTCTAACGGACAGAAATTAGCAGCAGAATTCCTAAAACGTTATTATACAAAAGAGTCGATTTCAGCTCCGAATGGTGGTGATTATTTTCAGTCGATACCCGGATCTTACTTCGGAAATGGTTTTGAAGATACCGAGAACGTTTATGCTTATATAGAAGGAGATGAAAAACCTGATGAAGTGCTTGTCATTTCTGCGCATTATGATCATATGGGCATTCAAAAAGATGGCAAAGTTTACTATGGCGCCGATGATGATGCCTCAGGAACAGTTGCCCTTATGGAAATGGCACAAGCCTTTAAATTAGCCAAAAAACAGGGCAAGGGACCAAAGCGAAGTGTCCTTTTCTTGCACACGACTGCCGAGGAGATCGGACTCCAGGGAAGCCGTTTCTATACTGAAAACCCGGCGTTTCCATTAGAGCAAACCATCGCAAATCTCAATATCGATATGATTGGTCGCGTCGATACCTATTATGAACGAAACGGTAGGAGTGATTACCTTTACCTGATCGGATCTGACCGCCTGAGCACCGAATTGCATTTCATCAATGAAGCGGTTAATCAGACCTATTTCGACCTCGAACTTAATTATACATATAATGACGAAGACGACCGAAACCGATATTATTACCGCTCTGATCATTATAACTTCGCCAGAAATAATATCCCTGTAATCTTCTATTTTAACGGAGAGCATGCCGACTATCATCGCGTATCGGACACACCCGATAAAATAGACTACAATTTACTCATGAAACGTACCCGATTCATTTTTGCAACGGCCTGGCAGTTAGCGAATCAAGACCGTCGGATTGCTGTTGACAAAAACTGAAATAATCCGTTAAAAAATGTTAAATGGCCTCCTATTTAACAAGTCTAAACGGCTTTTTTTTGTATTATCGCACTGCACAAACTCAATTTATCCCCATCATGATTAAAAAAACCCTGTATTCACTTGCTGTCATCACCTTATTATCGGGTTGTAAGAGTCAGCAAGTTGTAGCTCCGGTTGCCCCTATAAATACAATAGAACTGGCAGGCACCATTACCGAAAACGAGTTAAAGGAAAAACTATATGTATATGCCTCAGACGAGTTTGAGGGTCGTGAAACTGGTGAACCCGGACAAAAGAAAGCGGTTGAATATTTGAAAAACCATTATGTTAAACTCGGCATCCCGTCCCCTCTTGGTGACGATGATTATTTTCAGGAGGTACCGCTCGAACGCATGCAAGCCCCTGATATGACAATGACGATTAATGGAACTCCCCTGGAAGCGATCACCCATTATGTATCGCTAAGCTCGAGTAAGGACGGAGAACTGACAGCTGATACTGTGATCGACATGGGTTATGGTATCGAATCTGAACAATATTCCGACTATAAGAATCAAGATGTCAACGGAAAAATCGTCCTCATCCGCTCGGGTGAGCCGAAACATCATGACGGCACCTATGTTATTACCGGTACGGATAAAACATCAAAATGGTCGAATATGCGTCAACAGTTTGCTGCCAAACGGAATCTCGCGAAAGAAAAAGGCGCTAAAATGGTGCTCTTTTATTACCCGGAGATCTATGATATGGTTGCCGCGCGATTTGGACGTTCAAGTGGTCGACTGAGCCTGAAAGGCAATGCTGACGACATGTATATGTTGCTTGTTGGTACTGATGTTTTAAAGGCGCTTACCGAAAGTGATGCCATTAATGCGGGTGTACCAATACCAGCCGATTTGAAATTCAATTACCAGGCGAAATCAGATGCTCTGACTTCAGAAAATGTGATCGCCTATATTAAAGGAAGCGAAAAACCAGAGGAGTATGTGGTGCTATCAGCCCACCTCGATCACGAAGGGATCAAAAACGGTGAGATCTATAACGGCGCCGACGATGATGGTTCGGGTTCTGTAGCTCTGCTTGAAATTGCAGAAGCTTTTCAGGTGGCCGTTGAGAGAGGTCAGGGTCCAAGACGATCAGTTGTTTTCCTTCATGTTACTGCCGAAGAAAAAGGGCTATTAGGCTCACGTTATTATACCGATATAGATCCCGTATTTCCATTGGAACAAACGGTAGCCAATCTGAATATCGATATGATAGGACGCGTTGATCCGAAGCGTGAAAGTGATAACCGCAATTATGTTTATTTGATCGGAAGCGATAAGCTGAGTTCCGAATTGCACGAATTATCGGAAGCCGTAAACCAAAAATATACCAATATCGAACTCGATTATAAATATAATGACGAAAACGATCCGAACCGATTCTACTATCGATCTGATCATTATAATTTTGCGAAAAATAATATCCCGATCATCTTCTATTTTAACGGAACACACGACGATTACCATCGTCCGAGTGACACGGTTGATAAAATTGAATACGACTTGTTAACCAATCGCACCAAACTGGTTTTTCATACCGCTTGGGAAGTGGCTAATCGGGAAGGTCGTGTTAAGGTTGACAAAGCCGAACCTGCAGCCGGAGGAGGAACGAATTAAAATTAAGCCAATAGTATGGTTAAGCCTTTCAACTAATTGAGAGGCTTTTTTTATGTCATTAGAATTATTCAGTTCTCGATACAAATTTCTCTGAAGCAAAATTCACGCAGCAATCATTTTTTGCAGCGTCACATCGAGTGATTGCGAAGCAATTGTATCGAGATGGAGCTGCACACTTGTGGGCCTGTCGCTCTGATTGAAAGGTTCTCGATACAAATTTCTCTGAAGAGAAATTCACTCGAACTGACGTTGTTGGAGCGAGGCGTGATTTTATCAATAACAAATTAACTAACTGAAGACTTCCACAGCGTCACATCGAGTGATTGCGAAGCAATTGTATCGAGATGTAATTAAGATTTCAAACTAAAATTATACCAGCTCTTTAATCTAATCCATGATTTTACTAATTTTAAGTATGCAAAGCTCTTACGTATATATATTATTATGCTCTGACAAAACATATTATACCGGCATCACAAACAATCCTGAACGACGATTATTTGAACACCATTCAGGCTTCAAAAAAAACAGTTATACATTTTCAAGAAGACCAGTAGAGATGGTCTTTCTTCAAGAATTTATGGATATCAACCAGGCAATTCTATTTGAGAAGAAAATAAAAAAATGGTCTAAAGCCAAAAAAGCAGCTCTTATTGAAGATAATTATGAAATCCTACCTATTTTATCAAAGAAATGTTTTAAAAAATAAGGTTAGGTAATCGAAAGGCTAGATACAAATTTCTCTGAAGCAAAATTCACGCAGCAATCATTTTTGCAGCGTCACATCGAGTGATTGTGAAGCAATTGTATCGAGATGGCTCTGCACACTTGTGGGCCTGTCGTTCTGATTGAAAGGTTCTCGATACAAATTTCTCCGAAGAGAAATTCACTCGAACTGACGTCGTTGGAGCGCGGCGTGATTTTGTCAATAACAAATTAACTAACTGAACACTTCCACAGCGTCACATCGAGTGATTGCGAAGCAATTGTATCGAGATGGAGCTGCACACTTGTGGGCCTGTCGTTCTGATTGAAAGGTTCTCGATACAAATTTCTCTGAAGCAAAATTCACGCAGCAATCATTTTTGCAGCGTCACATCGAGTGATTGTGAAGCAATTGTAT
>JABDIV010000094.1 GCA_013003555.1 Flavobacteriaceae bacterium | reverse complement strand
CTGTGATTGTCCAACTTGATGGAAATAACAGGATTGTTGAGAGGTTTGGATTAATACCATCGTCAACCAGTGTGAAACTGAATTCGACAGAAGACTCGGCGTAACCGTCGTCTAGAGTTGAAATAGAACCGTCATTATTCAGATCCAATTTTCCGTTAATCACGTCAATGGCTGAAGGACCACTGCCTAGAAAGCTAGTGGTGTCGGCTATGTCGAGACTGCCGGCAATTACCGACGTTCCATTAAAGGTACCTGTGTCTCCTGAATTGATTATACCATCGTTGTTAATATCGAGCAGCCCGTCAAAAACACGGACGGGGACTGATGCTGAGTACGCTGTGAATTCGAAACCCTCTGCGTCGTTAGGTTGTGCATCCTTAAAAATGCTGATGGTACCAGGAATGATCACGGCAGCTGCCGATAATGATCGGTCCAATTGGCCTACATTCAGTTGAGTAAAATCCTTAATTGTTGATGTTGGGCAGGTATTTGCTGGAATAAACCACTGATTAATTCGCATGTGAAATGGTGATCCACTTATTGTTCCTGCAGAGTTACCTGCACCCCAGTCTCCTTGACTTCCAATATGGCCACCCCAAGCAATAACGACATCGGTAGCTGTAGCTTTGAATGTTATTTGGATGGACGTGGATGTGTCACCAAGGTAATCAGTAGGTGTAGTGTAGTCCGATGTGGCGTCACCGGAGGCGCTGCCCGTGTCGTCTACAAAGGTACCATTCCATATTGTGAAAACGCCAGATTCCTGTGTGCCATTCCAATTAATATCAGATTGCATGAATGTATCTTGTGGAATGGGTTCTGTATCGTCGGGAACTGTATCGGGAACCAAGCCATCTTCAACCGCAGGATTAATGGGGTCGTAGGTGCGATCGTATGTCGTCAGGTAATCTAGAGCATGCTTACTAGACTTTGATGTGTCCCATTCGATCTCGATCGTGTATACCTGGTCAACGGTTAAACCACTTAAGTTAGTGAAATACGGTACTGTATCGTCTTCCTGATAGATGGAATTACTTGTACCAAGGTTACCGGTTTGCCATTCGTAATCAGTGTTTGCCCATTGATAAAGTTGGTTTATGCTTTGTCCGGATGACAAATTAGGAACGAGAAACGTAAAGAAAAGCAATAAACCGACTAAAGATTTCGGTAAGTTTCTGTGATTAAAATAATTAAAAATAGTAGGAATTGACGCCATTAACGGCGTCTTCGGAGTAGAAGTCCTCATCTTGGATAGTTTAATTTAATGTTATAATTAATAGCACTTATGTTTATGTGACACATTAATTTTGCATGTGTCACAAAAATCTTTTGTTATTTGTACCCAATGACGTTTCCCATTCATCGAATGAGACATTCAAGTGGATGTTTTTCATTCATAACAACAAAATTTGCCTGAATGAAATGGCTTATTAATTAATTTTCAATTAAAAGCCCGAATAATGAGGACGGGTTGAAATTATTTGGAACACAAATAAGAAGATTGTAGACAGTGGGGACTGTTATGTGAGGACGATTTGATTGTATGAAGGACTTAAAATAAATTTGCCTTCAAACTTTTCAAAAGTTAAACCTAAATGGTACAACTTTGGATTGCAATAATAGCGATTAAATTGTTTTAATTTAACGAACCTATTCAATTCTATTTACAAATTCGTTTAAGAAACTGAATTTATCGTTGAAATGCATAGCTTACCCTTAGATCGAAAATAAACCGGTTAATTAGCTGATTATAATGTAATTAAGCCGTAAAATTCATCTGATTTTATAAAGCCCACTAAAGCCTAATACGCTAGTATTAAACAGTTTGTGGCCATATATGTGATTGGTAAACTATTTTTTTGATTTTAAGTTTTACCGGTATTCGATTGAGCAGATACTTCATTATTTTTATTTAAAGTCATTTCAAAAATGATATATCCTGACATCGATTAAGTTCTTCTGGAAAAATATCATCTGCATGGATCCGAGTCCTAACTTATTTAAAGTAATGCCATGAATGTACTGCATGAATGAGTTAAGCTTGACTTAAAGGACATTCTACTTACACCCGGGGATCCTAAAGGAAAATTTATAGTCGAAAAAGCCTGGTACGATGATATTGAAGTCTACAAAGGAAAGGTCATACGGGCAAAACGAAACTGATTCGTTAATCATAACCCGAAAATAACAAACCATAAAAAAAACCCGTCCAATGATTTGGGGCGGGTTTTTTCGCTATTATTAATCAAATTTAGTAAAAACTTACTAAATACTTTCAGGTTCTGCGTCAGTGAGCAGATTATCGATGTCTATTTCCATTTCGAAAATCATACATTTTGACATTTCAAATTGGATCTTTTCATCGGCTATAAGATCTTTGGTTACGGAAAACATAATTGTCCCTACCGGAAAGTTTACCCATTCTGAGGTATCTCCCGGCTGCAGGTTATGCACAAAGCCGAGCAGATTTTCGTTAAAATCATAAACGTCTAAATGAATAGGTAGGTCGCCATTGTTCGTTATACGTACTTCAGGATCACTATCAACACAAATGTCATTGGCCTCAAAGGAAGGCGGTTCGTCTTGCGATAATAATTGGAGTTCAAAGTCGTCTACCGGTTCGGTACTACAACTGAGTGAAGTAAAAGCCATAGTTGCACATGCAACAATTATAAGTAGGTGTTTCATTACTTTGGGGTTTAATGAAATTCTGCTACAAATGTAGTTATTGGATGTCATTACCACAACTAATTTATCGACAATATGCTATTTTTTGTCGATGAATGGTAAAATGATGTTCTAATTTTCCGATTAAAAACACCTCAGGCGATCGATGAATGACGCAGTTTTGACAGCATTTCAGCCGTTATTTCATCGATATCGAAGTCATGTTCCCATCCCCAGTGCTCCCGGGCCGGACCATCATCTATTGAATTCGGCCATGAATCGGCAATTTTTTGTCTGAAGTCGGGATTATATTCAATTTTAAATTCAGGTATATGTTTTTGTATGGCCGCTGTCAATTCTTTTGGTGAAAAGCTAACCCCCGACAGGTTATAGGACGACCTAATCTTAACAGATGC
>JABDIV010000012.1 GCA_013003555.1 Flavobacteriaceae bacterium | reverse complement strand
GCCATATCCCGCTCAATAAAAATTATACCTGCTGCCGGCGATTATACCGGTTTACAGAGAAAGGCTTAAAAAATCGCGGCTCCCATTCAATATGGTGTTCGACGCATAAAGAGGAATAATGGGACTTCTTAGCCGATATTGATATACTCCGCTGCTTGAGACAGCCATGTTCTGTTCCAGGATGACCTGCAGTAACTGATTTTTATCTTGATCATCCCAAATGAAGTTTAATAGATAATTGAAATATAAAGGTGATTTATGAGCGAGCCAAAGAAAACCAGACCCAAGGTACCCGATGGCAAATCACGCTTCGTCGTGACCCGTCAGATGGAAGCCAATAAAAAAGGGTTCGTCGGTTACGAAACCGTCTGGGAATCGTTTCAAAAAGAAGTCAAATACGAAACACCTAAACGCCCCTGACCTGACCAGTTGACGCTAAACCGAGATATTTAGCGAAATTCTGTAAGTAATTTAAGCGTACCGCGAAAGCCGCCAGAAGGATAAACCCTGGCGGCTTTTTTGTGGATTCTGCTATCGACCGGAATGCGCGTGCTTTCGCAGGCACACAAATAAAATTATAGTTTTTATTAAACTGGAATTACCTCAACCGCTTCAGTTAGCAGTCATTCGGGAAATTGATTTTGTACTGCTGCTTTCGACCCAAAAGCGTCATTCAGATATTAGGCCTGAACGGCATTATTATGATAAGTCCAGTGTTCACGATTAATCAGAATAGGTGTTCACGTTTGACCAGAATATGCAGCAAGATTGAAAGCTCCGATGTGTTTACGGGCGCTTTTATTATTTTACTCCAGAATATGTATACCAACAGAATTGCTACTGGAACAGATCATTATTCTCGGAAATCACGGTCCTTCTTTTATTGTCTTTATGCGGTTTTGTGCCCACTCTTTTTCACTCTGCGTCTCAGCAAGGTTTTGAGCTGATTCATAGGCTGCAATGGCCTGTTTCGGATTTTTCAGGTTTTCATGGCAAATACCGCGAAACCGATAATAAATGGCCTGTTTGCTCAGCAAGTCCTCATGCTTATCGAG
>JABDIV010000079.1 GCA_013003555.1 Flavobacteriaceae bacterium | reverse complement strand
ATTTTTCAGCATCAGGTGTCAGTGTGTTCGACAGGCTAGTCTTTTTATTTGATATAGGAAACCTTGGCGATGGTTCCCCGGCTTCCACATTTTATTTTGATGACGTTCAGCAAGTATCGACTTTAGGCATCGAAGATCAAGATTTCAGTACAGTTAAAATCTATCCGAATCCTGTTGGTAATAAACTGTTTATAGAATCCAACACAATCGAGTTAACCAAAATTGAAATTTTCAGCTTGGTAGGTAATAAAGTCATGGAATTTAATTCAAACCTGAACAGCATCACTGTCGATGACTTATCGAGCGGACTCTATTTGATAAAAATCTATAATTATCAGGGTTCAACCGTGAAAAAACTGCTCAAAAGGTAATAATTCGCGCCTTATCAGAGCCTGATGAACAGGTTGTGACTAATAAAATAGGAGTGAAGTCTAATTCCCTCTTTGAGCATCGTAGGTGGATTCTACTTTTCGGCCGCGACTATCGGTATATTCCCATTTAACTTTGGCAGCTTGCAAGGCCACCTCATTGACTAATATGCACTCGGGATCACATACCGAATTCGTGCTAATGCGATTAATCAATACATTTTCCAAACTTACCTTATAGAACACCCGGCCATTATTGGCCACCATATCAAGTTCTACTTTAGGAATAACCTGTCCTTTAGCACATAGCTCCATTAATTGAGGCGTGGCCTTATCAACCATTTTGGTGATTACTAAATCCCCTAAAACCACGTTTCCTCGCCGTCTTGACGTTCCTGTTGTTGATTGTTGTTGAGTCAACGCATGACTCAGACTCTCAATAACGATCCAAGCTTCATGGCCACTTGCCGTGGCTTCACCATCGATGTCACCTATTTTAAGAAACGCTCTCTGTGAGAAGGACATGCCTATAGAGAATAGGAGCATAAGGGCTGATAATAAAATTGAATTGCGTGTCATTTGCTTAAGTTTTATGTCCGATTTGTTTCTTAAAAGTTACGAAAAATAGAGCGTTCAAAAAAACTAGCCTCTTTTGCCATAGCCAGTTAGAAATCGTAAATTAGTAAGACCAATCTTTTTGCGTCATGAAAACTATTTCACGAATTATATCGGTTTTTATATTTCTCTCCCTTCAACTTAATGCGCAGGAAACCTGGACCTGTTATACCGACGATGATGCCCTCTTAATGGACGACCACATTGTCAAAGGCATGTTCGATTATAAAGACGGTTCGTTGTGGATTGTCACCAACAAAGGCATTAATATTTTTAAAGACGGAAGCTGGAAAATAATCAATAAGAAATCAGATCTGCTCAAGAACAAGATCGGGTCATACATGATCGACAGCAAAGATCGCATCTGGATTGGCACTGGCTCACCCGATATCTTTTTTGATGGCTATGCCTTAGGGCATTTATATGAGGGTGGGGTAGTGATCTATGATGGTGACGAGTGGAAACCCTTGCAAACAGAAGACCTGGGTATTAAAGCCCCGGTAATTACACGAATGTACGAAGCCTCTAACGGCGATGTCTGGATGGGTATGTCGGCCGTAAGTCCGGGAGCCGAACGCGGTGCTCTCTTTCCAAAAGGAGCGCTATTGCGACTAGCCGCAGAAACAGAAGAATGGACGATCTATAAAGGCAAAGATATGCCCTGTATCGATTGCCATTTTATAAAAGGCTTTTACGAAGATGAAAATAACAGGGTTCATTTCTTTGCAGATTTTGGTATCTTTTATTTTGAAGATGATGCCTTTCATTCGATACGAAAAGACCACGAAGAATTCAATTTTAGCCGTGGCAATTATATAAGTGCTCGATTTACCGATAGCAATAACAATCTCTGGCTGGGTGCCCCGGCTAGGATTGCCAGGCATGACGGAAAAAACTGGCGAAGTTTTAATCGAAAAAATGGGTTGCCTTCCATGGATAATCCGCCCTATGGTTTTGCAGAAACCTCCAACGGCAAGATCATCATGACAGCGGTTAACGGTGTTTATACTTACGATAACGAAGACCAGTGGGTTAAGGAAAAGATGAAACTGTTAACCGGAAACAGCTATATCGATGGGCAAGGCCGCCATTGGATTCCATCATTAAAGGGCTTGATCATTCGAGATGGCGAAAATGAAACCCTGCATAAAAACATTCCGAAGGTCTGGAGAGTCTTAAAAGATACCAATGACGGGATTTGGGCGATAACCCGAAACAAAGGCATTCATCGCTATATGGATGGCCAATGGCAAGCTTTTAATAAGGATAACCAATTGCCATCAGATCGCGTGACTATGTTCTTTACATCTTCTAATGGCGCCGTTTGGATAGGTACGAACAAAGGGATTTGCAGTTGTGAGTATGATTAATGCCGCTGCATTATCGCCTTAAATCCTACCATCATTCCGGGATTTAGCATTCATCGCGAGTTTGAACTTATTCAAGAAGCCGGGCTATCACCTTTTGAGACATTGAGAATGGCAACGGTAATACCTGCGAAGCATTTGGCGCCTTATAACGCATTGGCAGGAACCATCAGCAAAGGGCAAACGGCAGATCTGGTACTTCTTGAAAAGAATCCATTTGAAGATATGACGACATTAAAAAACCCAGAGTTAGTCATCAAAGATGGAATTGTGTTAAATAAAAGCATGTTAAATGAAAAATTAAATCAATTGGATAAGCTCCTAAATAATTAAGTTTAAAAAGTCATCCAATAATTATTCTAATATAAAATGATCAATACTATAACACCATAGGCTTGCCCCGGATTTATCACCGAATAACCGGAGCTTTAACCGCATCATTTTAAAATTAATGCCTTCGTCTTAACGATCCAGAACCTTCTCTAAAACAGCCCAAACATTATCAGCCACGATCTTTTGCCCTTCAACATTGGGATGTATGCCATCGCCGAGATTTAACTCAGGAATACCACCAACATCTTTTAATAAGAATGGAATAAATTCAATGGCATTGGTTTCGGCCAATTCTTCAAAAATCAATTTGAACTCCGATGTGTAATCCTGACCAAGGTTGGGAGGGAGCTGCATGCCTGCAAGGATAATGGTAGCCTCAGGATATTTTTGTCTGACCGCGTTGATAATAGCCTGTAAATTCTCTCGCGTTTCGCTCAGAGCAATACCGCGTAACCCATCATTACCACCTAATTCAAGCACAAAAACATCCACTTTCTGATTGAGTACCCAATCGATTCGGCCAAGTCCTCCGGCCGTTGTTTCACCACTCACCCCCGAATTCACCACTCTGTAATCAAGACCAGCAGCGACTATTTTAGATTGAATAATCGCCGGGTAAGCGTCACTGCTGTCATCAAGTCCGTAGCCGGCTGTTAAACTATCGCCGAAAAACACAATTGTTTTGGTGCCGGTAGTTGTTTCAGTTACAACCTCGGTTTCAATGGACTCCTGCTTATCTTGCTGTTCCTTCTTCGACCCGTCACCATCACAAGAAAACAAAATAAAAGCCAGAAAAAAATAACGAATCATTAACATTTTCACACCTTGATGAGCATCTATATTCAAATTCATTTACTTATTTTGCTTCGTCTACGTTTTTAAAAAATACTATGCCAAAGATATTAAAGATTCACGAGCTCGAGAAGACCTATAAAAGCGGTTCAAAAAACATCACGGTTTTGCAAAATATTTCCTTCGAAGTGGAGAAGGGTGAGAGCTTTGCTATCGTCGGTCCTTCGGGTAGTGGTAAAACGACTTTACTCGGCTTGTGTGCCGGCTTAGACTATCCCGATGGTGGTACGGTTGAACTATGCGGACATAAACTGCAGGATTTGAACGAAGATGAACGCGCCAGGCTTCGAAACGATGAAGTTGGATTTATTTTTCAGAATTTCCAATTATTGCCAACGCTGACAGCTTTAGAAAATGTGGTGGTACCCTTAGAATTACAAGGTGCCAAAGACGCTCAAAACGCTGGTCTGGAGTTACTCGATAAAGTGGGACTGGCTGATCGTGTGCATCACTATCCATCGCAGTTGTCGGGAGGTGAACAACAACGTGTTGCACTGGCACGTGCCTTTTCAAATGAACCAAGCATTATTTTTGCCGATGAGCCAACCGGCAACCTGGACGAAGAAACGGGCGAAAAAGTTATACAGTTGCTTTTCGATCTGAACAAAGAAGCCGGAACGACCCTGGTTATTGTTTCTCACGATTTAGATTTAGCGAATAGAACACAACAGATCCTGAGGTTAAAGGGTGGAAAGATTTTCAGCAACGAAAGAACAGCAACAGTTTGAAAACCAAATTATCACATACAAAAGCAGGAACCCGCTGGTTATTTAAAATGGCCTGGAGAGACGGCAAGGCGAGTAGTGCCCGACTTTTGCTTTTTATGGCATCGATCATATTGGGTATCGCAGCCGTGGTTTCTATTCAATTGTTCAGCGATAATCTAAAGGAAAACATTCAACGACAGTCTAAGTCTCTGATGGGTGCCGATTTTCTTATTGACACCAACGATCTACCAACCGAGCGGGTGCTGTCAATCATTGATTCTTTAGGCGGCGCCGATGCTTCCGAAGTCACCTTTTCATCGATGGCAGCATTTCCTAAAAACGGAAGTGCGAAACTGGTGAGGGTACGCGGTATTGAAGGTAGTTTTCCTTTCTATGGCAATTTAACAACCGAACCGCAATCGGCCGGAACTACCTATCAAACAACAGGCGGGGCCGTGGTAGATGCCACCATGATGTTGCAATTCGATGTTTCAGTGGGTGATTCGATTAAATTGGGTGCATTGACCTTACCCATCGTAGGGGCCCTAAAATCAATACCGGGCTCGTCCGCCATCTCGAGTTCAATTGCCCCAACGGTACTCCTTCCTTTTCATTTAATTTCAGAGACTGAATTATTACAGGCAGGAAGCCGTAAAGAATATCAATATTATTTCGAGGCGCCGGAAATGGATCTGCAGCTTTTAGATAAAATGGTAGACCCCATTTTAGATGATGAAAACGCCGATATCGACACTCATACCAGCACGAGTCGACGATTGGGACGCCGGTATGATAACTTCGGTAAGTTTTTGAACCTGGCAGCTTTTATAGCATTACTCCTGGGCTGTATTGGCATCGCCAGTTCGGTACATATCTATATTAAAGAAAAACTGGCCGCCGTTGCTGTTTTAAAATGTCTCGGCGCGTCAAGGAAACAAACCTTTTTGATCTTTTTAATTCAGGTTGCAGGCATGGGGCTGCTGGGTGGTTTAATCGGCACCGTGTTCGGCGTTTTGCTGCAAGAGACCTTTCCTTATATCCTTCGGGAGTTTTTACCCTTTGATGTTGAAATTACAATTACAATAAAGCCGCTAATTATGGGGCTGCTTCTCGGGATTATTATGTCGATCTTATTTGCCCTTTTACCACTGCTCAATACGTGGTATGTCTCACCCTTAGAAGTATTACGCGTGAGTCAGGACAACACAAGCAAGCCAAGAAAAGCGCGAATACTGACTTTTATAGCCATCCTGGTATTTATTTATGCATTCTCCTTCTGGTTATTGCGAAATGTAGCCTATGCATTTGCATTCGTCATTGGGGTGATCATCACATTTTCAATCCTTGCCGGAATCGCCGGTTTGTCGATGACTTTGATAAAACGGTTTTTTCCTTCAAACTGGGGCTTTACCGCGCGTCAGAGTTTGTTGAATTTATTCCGGCCTAACAATCAAACCATGGTGTTGATCCTGGCTATCGGACTGGGCACATTTCTCATCAGTACCTTATATTTTACCAAGGATATTCTCTTGTCGAAAGCAGTTATTCCAGGGGCGGGTGAAAGCGCCAATATCATCATGCTTGATGTTCAGTCGGAACAAAAAGATGCCGTGGCCCAGGCCATTTCACAACAGGACTTAAAGATCATAGACCAGTTGTCGCTGGTCACCATGCGCGTTCATAGTATCGATGGAAAACTCGTAAACGAGATTCGAAAAGATACGGCATCGACGGTGGACCGGTGGGTGTTAAATCATGAGTTCAGAACAACCTATCGCGATTCGCTTATCGCTTCTGAGGCGATAGTGGAAGGGGAGTGGCAACCTGCTTTGGCCCCGGGAGAAAGCGTTATGATCTCCATATCAGATGATCTTGCTCAAAACGCAGATCTTGCTATTGGTGATAAAATTGTTTTCAATGTGAGCGGTGTGCTCATGGAAACAACCGTTGGTAGCATCCGTACTGTTGATTGGGCGAGAATGCAAATGAATTTTATGGTGGTGTTTCCAACTGGCGTTTTGGAAAATGCACCTCAATTTCATGTTATCACGGCCTATGTGCCTGATGCGCCCAGTTCGGCCCTATTACAACGCGACCTGGTTAGTAAGTTTCCAAATGTATCGGTAATCGATTTACGGCAGATATATACCATCATTGAAGACGTTCTTGATAAAGTCTCCTGGGTGATTAATTTTATGGCCTTTTTCAGCATTCTTACGGGCATTATTGTACTGATTGGCTCTGTCAGAACCAGTAAATACCAACGGATCAGGGAGAGCGTTTTATTGCGTACCATGGGAGCCAAGAGCAAGCAGATCCTGAAGATCACCTCACTCGAATACTTCTACCTGGGCATTCTGGGGAGCTTGGTCGGTATTTTATTATCGTTGATAGGCAGCCAGTTATTAGCCACTTTGCTCTTTGAAGAACCCTTTGTGCCGTCGGGCGTACCTTTCCTGTTATTCTTACCCGGCATTACAGCATTGGTCTTGATCATCGGGCTGAGTAATATAAGAAGTGTTCTAAAAAGTCCGCCATTGGAAGTGTTACGTAAGGAAGTTTAAAGCCGGGTTGCCTTTTCCCAGCGGTCAATTATTATGATCTTTTTTATGTTCAAAGTTCTGATTTAAGGTCAGATCGGTTCCACATACACGGCAATAATTAGAGTCGGCTGGGATATCTTCCGATTTGCATTTTGGACAGAACGATCCTTTTTTCTTCTTTTCCCTGGCGGCAGTTGCAACCCCAGCGGCAACCAATCCGGTTGGTACAGCAATAATCCCATAGCCTAAAATCATTATGATCATCGAAATAAACTGGCCCATAGGTGTGCCGGGTGAAATATCCCCATAACCCACGGTGGTTAATGTAACCACTGCCCAATACACGCCTCGCGGAATGCTTTCAAATCCGTGTTCGGGTCCTTCGATAACAAACATCACCGACCCCATAATGGTACACACGATCAAAACAAAAAACAGAAATACAAAGATTTTATTAGCGTTGGTTTTAATGCCCTTTACAAGAACATCGGCCTCAATGAGAAAACGAGCAATTTTCAATACTCTAAAAATACGCAGTAGTCTCAGCAGACGGATGGTTCCGAGTGAAAAGGTGTTTACAAAAATCAATTCCAGGAATAAGGGCAAAATGGCTAAAAGATCAATAATGCCAAAAGGGCTTAATACATATTTTTTAGGATTTAAAGCGGTCCATATTCTGAGAATGTATTCGATGGTAAAAATTATAGTGATTATGAGTTCAAAAGCAAAAAGAACCCGATTCCAAAACGGGGAAACCCCTACACTTTGGATCATCACGATGGCCACCGATAAAATTATCAGAACGAAGATTATAATGTCGAACAATATCCCTTCAATGGTATTGGCTCCAAAAATGATATTGCGAACATGTTTTTTGAGATTAATGTAGTCTTTATTGTCTTTTAAAGGGACTCCATCGGGGTTGCGAATTATCCGAATTATGGATCGTATCCGGCTTCCGAATCGCTTACTATTTTTATCCAGATTTGGATCGATTTCAAGAGCACGGGTAGATTTTAAATAGAACTCTTTTATCCGTCTTTTCAATTCCAGGTAATACGGATGGTGCAATATGGGATATTGAATTTTATATTTATAAAATATGGAAATTTTGATCAGCCAACGCTTAATAAAACCGGTGGAAGGGTCAGCCGTAACCGCCTTTAATTTAGATTTAACCTGAGCTGATGAATCGTAATTTTCTTGCCTGGAAATACTGGTTAAAATAAGTCCGAAAGTCATAAACAACCCAGTTGCGATAATAATAAAAAGCAATATACCAGGATCAAAAAGGTCGGTTTTAAACGAAATCGGAATCGCATAGAACAAAAGAACCGTGATTAATCCCCTTGGCGCAATCCAGACCTGAGGTGAAATATCTTTGCCGATAAAGATCCGAAGCAAGATGTAACGAATGATAAAAATGGAAGCTATTAATACCAGGCTCACCTTTAAAACTTCAAGGCTAAAAAGACTTGAGATCAAGATGCTGGCGCCAAAAATCACAAAGAAAAAGGTACGAACTATAAAGGCTGTTTCTGCCGTCAGGTCATGAAGGCCATGTTCCATTTGTTTGAATTTGTCGGGATTAAGCTTGCGCCTAAAAGGGCCACGGAAAAATAGGTTGGAATTACTGACTGCTAATCCAAAGATCAGGATAATGATAAGCGGGGAGAGGTGAAACTTTTTGGCAATGGCGTACAGGAGTACAAGTACCGAAATCAAAACAAAAAGTTTAGCCCTGGCCCTGATTTTTTGGAACACGATCAGGATAATGTAACTCGCCAATAGGGCTATGATCAATGTCAAAATGAAGTTGATAATAAAGTTACCCAGGGGATTGCCCGTTTCGAGGCCGGCTGATGCGGCTTCCTTGTTCTCGAAATATCCAATTAGAAAATAAAAGAGCATGATCCCAATGATATCGGAAAAAGTACTCTCGTAAATTTCGAATTCCCTTTTTTTCTCATCCAGGTTCTCAACGCTTGGAATAATAATGGCGCTGGATAAAATAGACAGAGGGGTGGCATACAGCAAGGCTTGAGCCCAGGTCATTTCCGGAATCATTAAATGAAGAATCAGACCGGCTGCAAGAAAGGATGCTCCTAATCCTACGGTTGCGATAACAAAGGAACTGATTATGGTTCCTATTTTATCGTATCGCAATTTCAGATCCAGGGCCGCTTCCAGGACGATCATGATCAAACCCAAAATGCCCAAGACTTCCAAAACGGAAAAAAAATTTGGCATGGGGATATTAAAGTATTTCAAAAGGTATTGAAGACCAACTCCTAAACCTATCAGCATAAGCACCGAAGGCACATTGGTGCGTTTGGCAAAGGCTACAAAGAAAAAGGAGATCATAACGATCACAGAGGCGGCAATGATCAGGGTATATGCATCAAATTGTTCCATGAGTTGAATTTAGATAATAAAATGATAACCTCTAATCATTTTTGGTCTGAGGATGTCAATTCGAATTAAAGTTAGTTTTAATATCCTGTTTTTAACAGTTTTGAAGGAATAATTGATATGAAAAATTTGATTCAATTGGTACCTTAAACATTGCCATATGAATGGATCATTGTTTGAGCTGTGCAGATTTATTTTCCAGAAAAGCAGTTATGGCTAATTTTTGCTCCTCTGTGATCGAATTTTTATCCTGGATTCTATTGGTTATGCCTTCAAGGTTGTGTTCCGCGAGTGTCTGATGCCAGTCGGCATTCTGATCAAGATCAAATACCGCGATGGCATCTTTTTTATGGGTTTCTAATGAACTTTGATGGCAACGGCCGCAATGGGTGATCAGGACATTACGGGTTATTTCTGAGTTTTTTTCGAATTCATTTTTATCTTTAAGGGGCATTTTCTCCGTCGGTTTACCCTCAGACTTAACCTGCTCGATCCCGTTAATCTCGTTATCCACAACGCAGGTATGAGCTAAAAACACCATTAATAAAATGGAAAAAATACTTATTTTGACAGTGTTTTCCATAATCAATATAGATGTGTAAATTACGAATTTTATTTTTTAAAATGCTGTTAATTAACACCTTATGAATAATCAAAATCATTAAAAAGTCTATAACGGGACGGGTTTTACTAGAATTTCAAAATATCAACTTATTATGACACCATCAAACGTATTTTTAATAGCAAATGGAGTGGCTTTAATCATGTGGTTTCTTATGATTGTCCTGCCACGATGGAAGATCACGCAATCCTTGATCAAATATAAGGTCGTTCCCGTGCTCTTATCAATTGTATATGCGATTTACCTGATCAGTTCATTGATATCCGGTCCGGCAATGGATTTCGGGAGCTTGCAGGAAGTTATGGGATTATTTACTGTCGAGAATGCCGTTTTAGCCGGTTGGCTTCACTATCTGGCTTTCGACATACTGGTCGGCATGTGGATGTTAGATCAGAATAGGACCATAAAAATACATCCCGGGCTAATGGTGCCTTGTTTGCTTGCGACCTTTATGATGGGTCCAATAGGATTTTTGATATTTATGGGGATTAGAGCGTTTAAGAAAAATAATAAGAAAGTGGTGATATGATAATTGTGATTATTTGATTCAATTGTTCTTATTTATCTAATAATCATTATTAACAAATGTCTCTTATAAATCTCTGCTTAAAATTATTAAACCATGTGAACTAATAACAGAACAAGAAGGGTCAGTAATACAAGTCGTAGTATTTGCTTCATTTCAGATTATTGTTGAGTTCTTTTAAATTAAGACACAAACATTCTAACGAAGTCACTTAAGAACTGAGCTATGAGTAAATTGCTATAAATGTTTTATAACATATTGCGTGGCGCCTGTCCCGAGCTTGACTCGGGATATCTTGAGCTTTATTCGCCAAATTTCTATTTCAAATAATTGAGCTCATGAATCTCGTAAACTCGATTTCTTTTAAATCTAACTGATTTTCAATTTCAAAATTTCATTCCCTGAGAATCCCATATTCCAAAATATCTGGACACTTGGCTGGATGAGAATTATTATAAGTGTACTATAAGAAGCCACAATTAGCTTGACATAATTACTATCGATATAAGTCTAAAGACATTATATCTGCAATTATGTCAAATATCGCTTAAAAGCGCTATTACACTAATTGTTGTAAAATGTTCTATAATTTATATTATGTAAAATAGAATATTTTGATATCTGCCCTTCTATATTAACCTGTCTTATAAAAACAAACCTGGGAAACAATCAACTAAATGATTCTTTCCCAGGTTCAATCCACTTAATGAACCATCGTAATGATAGCTACTTTCCATAAGCGATAACACCTTCACCGAGGTGTCTGTAGCCCATATGAACCTTAAAATCAGGATACATTTCTGTATAGATTACTAATTTACCGGTAGCATTAAAGTAACGACCGGTTCCGCCCTTGATGTTGCAAACATAAAATCTGCCAAGCGCGTCTTCTTCTGTTACAGTCGAGCTATAATAAATCTCTTCTCCATTTTCCAATGTAAATTTACCGTCGAGGTAATTATCTAATTGGTAATCGGTACAAAGCGTTGCCCATGTGGCGACTCTACCCAAATCCTTGTGTTTGAATTCACCGTAAAGCAAATGCTTGTTAAGATCTGGACATTCTTTAGATTCAATAATCTTGAATTTTCCATATTCCTCATATTGAATCATCATGGTCAATGTCCTTTCTAAATCTGCACGTTTTGATATCGGGTCATCGATCGAATCTAAGCTACAACCCATTATCAACCAAACGGCCAGTAATGTAACAATTAGTCGTGCTTTCATAATTCAATTGTTTAAATTAATACTTACTTACTATTTATAACTTTTTAATATAATAAACATTCATATTTTATACAATGATAATTATCATGTAACATATTATATTATTAAATACTCTTTTTCGTCACATTTATTAATTTTATGTAAAGCACAAAAGATTGCAAGACACCAGTGCTTCCAACAGAATTCACCCGGATAATAACCCCTCTCACGTAGTTTTCCGAATCTCGATTATTAACAAATTTTAGCAGAATTTTCAGATTTCTTTAGACAACCTATGCACCAATTCAACATCTAATGGGTAAAGATGTGTTAATTAAAAACTATTGTTATGAAAAAACTAAAGAGAAAAATTGTATTGAAACTTAAAGAATGGAACAAGGTTTTAGTCGCCTATGCAAATGCCGGTAGCTATGCGATGCGTCGATAACGACATGGCGAGTTCCACTAAACAATCAATCCCCTAATGCCCGAGCATTAGGGGATTTTTTTATAAATTATTGAAATGATGAACCATCTTTAGCCGCTGTTCAACATCGGGCAATCGACCGTAACCCGCCTGCATGTTATCGATCACATGTTTGACTTTTGAAGTGCCGGGAATGACACAATTCACGGCCTTATATGACAGAATATATTTAAGGAAATATTGACCCCAGGAGTTTATATCGATGTCTGAACACCAGTCCGGTAATTCTTTTCCTCTGACCTTTCGAAACAGATTGCCTCCATCATAAGGACGATTTATAATTACAGCTACCTCATGGTCTTTCGCAGCATCTAAAAGGCGTTTTTCGGCATTGCGTTCGTTAATCGAATAATTGAATTGCACAAAATCAGGTCGCTCCTGCCTGATGAGTTGTTCAAGTTTTTCGTGCGAATCATTGGTATAATGCGTAATTCCCCAATAGCGGATCTTCCCCTCACCTTTCCAGTCTCTTAAAGTCTTAATATGTGTTTCCCAATCGACCAGGTTGTGAATCTGCATCAGATCCATAGTCGATCGTTTCATCTTTCGCATCGATGACTGCATTTGATCAATCCCGGCCTGTCGCCCACTGATCCATACTTTAGTTGCATAGAAGAAATGCTCACTGATCTGTTGTTCGGTGCAGAGATCGCCGACCACCTGTTCTGATGTACCATACATGGGTGAACTGTCGATCATGGCACCTCCAAGAGCTTTCATCTCCTTGAGGACTTCAGCCAACTGACGGCGCTGCTCCCGATTAACACCCACATCAAAGGTTTGCCAGGTTCCCAAGCCCACAACGGGCAAAGCTTCTCCCGAACTTGGAATGTTTCGTTTCATAATGGAATTTGATTTAAAAGCCAGCAATGACGGTAAAAAACAAGCCGCAGCCGTCCCACAGCCCAAAAGTTGCATGGCTTCTCGCCTGCTTAACGATTTATTTATAGCTTTCCGCTGCGCCATTTGGAATCTTTTTCTTTTTCACCGATTAAAAGCCACATGGGTTTATCGGCATCGTTTTCCCAGTCACCCAGATCGTCTATTTCCTTGGTGATTATAAATTGTGCCGCCTCCATTTCAGGTCGAACATATTTGTGCGATAAACTATGGGCATCGGTCTGTTCCGCTCTTGTCCCTGAACGCACACGTCGTTTCATTTTTTCGAGAATAACCAGTCGCCCACCAGGTTTTAAGGCCTTATATACATGCTTCAAAATATCTTTGTAATCGTTCATTTCGTGGTAGGTGTCGATGATCATAACCACATCTAATTGTCCTTCCGGTAATTTCGGGTTGTCATAATCGCCCAATATCACCTTAACATTCCTTATCCACCTGGTCTTCAAATGATCTCTCAAAAGATCGAGCCGGTCCCGGCGAACATCAACGGCATAGACCTTCCCTCCTTTTCCAACCGCATTCGCAAGATGAATGCTTAAATAGCCTTCATGGCAACCGATGTCGGCTACCTGGCTGCCATTTTCGATTCCTGCTAGTTTAAAAATTCGCTCAACAGGCATCCATTCGTCCCGCTCCTGCCAGTCGTATTCGGCATATTGTCCAAATCCGAACAGCGGAAAAATCAATAAGATGATTACCCCTATTACAGCATTCATACTTACAAGGTATCAAAATAGAAAGTACAGCAGACATAAATTTCTCTTAAAACATGAGCATGATAAGTCGCCGTAAAAAACTACAGTATATCATTAAAAAATCCCAATTCAGAAGCTATTTGTGAACTAGGATTTTTGGTTTTTAATGAGAAACCTTTATTTATATTAATAGTTAATAAAGCCTTCCCCCTGATTCGAATACGTGCCAACACCTGGCCCTGTGAATTCAACTAAATTGTACAATTTTAAAAACCCGTACGAATCTTCAAAGCGACCCGTTCCGCCTTCAAAAGTATACTCTCCGAATTCTCCATCGTCATCAATACCAAAACCGGTAACATAAAAATAAAGCTCGTCCCCGTTGGCTGCGGTTACGATACCATTCTGTATGGTCGTTCCTGCAAAATCGTCGCACCAGGTTATGTATACATCAAAGAGTCCGATATGGGTTCCGTTTCCACTGCCTTCCAGAATAATCTGGGCCAGAGGTGCACAAACATCAGGTTCAACAACATTAAAACTGCCAGCACTTCTAACTTTAAACGGTCGGTCTGCACTTCTTTCACTTAGCTGTAAGGTATCCGGGGATTCTTCTAAGTTATCAGTGTTACAGCCTGCAAGAAGCAGGGCAAACACAAAAAACAGATAATAAAAATTTGATTTCATAATTTAAAATGGTTTTTAATTAATAGCACCATTAATTTAGTCATTATTTTGATATGTCGTATCTGATATCGCTTATTAGGGTGTCAAAACTGATAAAAGGTCGAATTAAAATTCTCTTAAAAACAGCTTTTCTTAGTATCATTTAGGGTTTATAAACATAGTTAGTTTAAAACTTTATATGATTAATTCACATTTCGAAATCCATAACGCCATTCTCACCGTAAATACCTTTATAAATCACAAACTATCTGTTTAACAACAAACTAACATTATGAAAAAATTATTTGTCCTATTGGTATCTACCCTTGTTCTGGCCTCCTGTGTTTCAAAAAAGAAATACCTTGCCCTGGAACATGAAAACGGTGAGATTAAAAGTGAACTGACCAAAACGAGAGTTGAAAAAGAAGATCTTGAAGCTAAATTCGATGCGATTCAACAACGTGTTGACGCCTATAATACAAAGATCAATACCCTCGCTGAACTTAACGAAGACCTCACCCAAGAAAACAACACCAAACTTGAAGTCCTTAGCGATGGCGTGGTTATTTCCAATGACACGAAGAGAGCGATGCGTCGAACATTGAAAAATATTGATCAGGCCGAGCTGAGCAATGCGAAAACGCTTAAGGATTCCATGAATCTGGCGGTTTCTTACAACCTTCAAAAAAACCTTGATGCCACCAACTTTAATGAGGACGAGGATATTGCAATCAATATCGATAATACGGTAGTGATGATCTCCATCTCCGACAAGATGCTTTTTAATACGGCGAGCTATCAAGTAAGCAATCGGGCCGACGACTTACTGCAGAAATTGGCAAATGTGATCAATTCCGAGCCTAGTATTGATGTCATGGTTGAAGGACATACCGATTCAAGAACGATCAACAACGAAAGAGTACGTGATAACTGGGATCTCAGTGTTTTGCGCGCTACTTCAGTTGTAAGAAAACTCCAGGGTAAATACAAGGTCGCACCAGAGAAACTAATCGCTTCTGGCCGCAGTAGCTACCAACCAATAGCATCGAATGACAGCCGTGATAACCGAGCAAAAAACCGACGCACACGCATCGTAATTCTGCCAAATATCAACAAATTCTTTGCGCTTATGGAGACTGAAGCGGCACGCAAATAAACCATTCTTATTATATTATCCTAAAAACGCAATGGAGTTAATCCATTGCGTTTTTTTCATTCTAAAATGAATCATAAGATATCACCCGATTCATTCCAGCGAACCATTTGAAAAGAATCTACCGGAAGTTTTATCGATCATTTCATCCCGGATATATACTTTAACGACCTTTGAGAAGTCTGCATATGGACCGGTTCCGTCATAAAAAACATAAATACAATAGGCACCGTTTGAATCAAGACCGTAATCATCTGTATAAAAAAACATTTGGTTACCATTTTTATCAATATGACTGCCTTTGATATAATTGACTTTCTTAAAGTCGGTGCATCTTTTGGCTTTGAGCTTAAAGTGGCCCATTAGGGTCGATTTACCGGACCCATTGATCACCATTTGATTCAGATGTCCACACTGTTCAGAGTCTACGATTTTGAAAAAAGCTTCGGTTTTAAAAACGAAGGCCGGAGCCCTTGAATCTCGGCCGTTTTGAATTAATTCTTTGCCTTCGATTAAAGGCTCATCAAGATGTTCATATGAACAGCTGAATAATACGAAGATCAGGATGGCCAGCATACAATACGATTGTGATTTCATAGCTTTATGGTTTAATGGATTAATTTCGGTTGTTTATTAATAAAACAATCCGTTATCCACTATTCCTGATGAAATCCTTGAAAATCAATCTATAAACCTGTAAAATCCACATTTCAAATAAGCGCCTTCCGGAAAGCTGACCGGGTGATCGATGTCGTGATCGGATTTTTCAAGACATTTAAAACGTCGTCCAACCCGCCTCAAAGTCGTCTCAACCACATCAAAAAAGGATTGCTTTGATATTCTTGAGGAGCAACTCGCCAAAACCAGCAATCCATTAGAAGAGGTCAGTCGGCTTCCAATTTCGGTCAGATTTGCATATTTATGCTTTGCACGATCAATCTCCGATTGTTGTTTGGCAAAACTCGGTGGATCGATTACGACCATATCATAAGTCTTTCCTTGCTCAGCGAGTTCCTTCATAATTTTAAAGGCATCACCGGCCAGGCAAATATGTGAACCGTTAAATTCGTTCAACCATACATTATTACTGGCTTGATCAAGGGCTTGCCTGCTGATATCGACACTGGTAACTTCTGTCGCCCCGCCAACAAGTGCATGCACGCTAAAGCCACCGCTATAAGCGAATACATCCAGAACTGATTTTCCCTGGCTTAATTCCCCAACCCGTTTTCGATTATGACGGTGATCCAGGAAATAGCCGGTTTTATGGCCCTGTATGACATTAGCTGAAAATCGGACCCCGTGTTCTTTAAATACAACATCTTCCCCATCAAGACTACCAAAGATTACCATTCCATCTCGCAATCCATCCGGAGGTGACTGTATTAATTTCCGACTCAAACGAAGAACAGCAACACCCGCACCACTGAGCGATAGCAGTTTATCGAGTAAGGCTTTAAACCAGGGTAACCAGATGGTCGAATACAACTTGATAACAAGGACCTCGGCATAAACATCGGCAATGAGTCCGGGGAAGCCATCGTTTTCGCCAAATAATAAGCGATAGCTGTTGGTATCGGTCTGTAATAATGGAATACGTTTCTTGTAGGCCACCTCTACCCGACCTTCAAAAAAGGTTGTGTCAATCGTTTTACCCGAACCATGATGCAACATTTTTATGCATATGGGCGAATCGGGATCATAGAGTCCGATCCCTAAGACCTGGTTTTTTTTATGCGAAAAGATTATGGCGATATCCCCGGTTTGTCCGTCTGCCTTCAGCT
This sequence comes from Flavobacteriaceae bacterium, assembly GCA_013003555.1. Classification (GTDB taxonomy): domain Bacteria; phylum Bacteroidota; class Bacteroidia; order Flavobacteriales; family Flavobacteriaceae; genus SHLJ01. Next base: position 18,401 of record JABDIV010000079.1, on the reverse strand, counting down.
GTTCAATATGATGTTCAAAGATCCATGGGTGACCCGATCGCACCCGTTGTTCTCCTCTTGCCGTGAGCTTCACAGCAAGGTTTTTAGACTGGCGCGTTATTCGGTTAAAATCAAATGGATCAGACAAGCCTTTTGTTGGTATTTAAATACAAACAATGCGCAGTAACTTAGCAGGTCATACTGCGCATTGTCTTTTATTGGTTAGTTGAAAATTAGTTTAAAGTATTACCATAGATATCAAGCTCTATAACCTTCTTGCCTAGTTGTTTAACTTCTTCTAATTGTGTTGCTTTATCACCCACAACCACATAGACCATATCGTCTTCATTCAGGTATTTAGAGATCATTGCTTTATAATCGTCAAGGCTCATATTAATCAACTCCTCCTGATCCTGCTCCATATAATTCAGCGGGTAATCATACTTGCTGATATTCCGAAGAATATTGAGTTTGGCACCTAAACTCTCAAAGGCTCTCGTGTTGGCTTTTAATAATTTATTTTTTGTCAATTCCACATCGCTTTCCGAGAAGCCTTCACCATAGGTCTCAAGCATATCCTCGATAATCTGAAGTGATTTTAAGGTAGCATTAGCCCTGACACTCGATCTTACATTAAATGGTGCCACTTCAAGGCTATTCCCAACTCCTGAATAGGCCCCATAGGTGTAGCCTTTTTCAATTCTCAGTGTTTGGAATAATCGGCCGCTACTACCACCACCGATAATTTCATTGGCATAGTCGAGGTTATTGGCGTTTTCATCTTTGGCATTTAGCGCAAGTTTACCGATAATAAGTACCGACTGCTTTGCATCGGGAACGTCTATAAAATAAAGCGTATTCCCGTTGGTACCCTGCGGAAGCTCATATTCAGGCAGTTCGACAGGATTGGTTGACCAATCACTGAGTACCGTAAGTGCCTTTTCCACACCGGCTTTATCGATGGCTCCAGCTATATGGAAGTTTGCGTTTGTCGGACTAAGGTTGGCGTAATACGCTTTTAAGTCATCCATGTTTATATCTTTCGTGCTATCCAGGGTTCCCGATCCGGGAATTCCGAAGATATGTCCGTTGCCATAAACAAGTTTATTAAAAGCCAGTGATGCAATGGCATTCGGATTGGCCTCTCGTCCTTTTAATCCGGTCTCAAGCGCTTGTTTAAGGCGATCGAATTCTTTGGCATCCCAGCGGGGTTCCAATATAATTTCCCTGACAAGAGCCATGGTTTCTTCAAAATTCTTAGTCAGACACGACCCGGTGATATGAAAATCTTCATTCGCGCTGTACATGCTTAAATTGGCTCCGAGCAAGCCGATGGCTTCTTCCAATTCGGCTGGGGTTTTATTGGCAGTACCTTCCATCATCAGGTCGCTTAATAAACCCGCTACTCCCGATTTATCTTTTGGATCCAGAAGATGGCCACCAGGGATGGTTATATCGAATTGCACCAAAGGCACTTCATTGTTTTGGATACCATAAAGTTTCATGCCATTGGCCAATTCACCTGTCCAGATATCCGGCATTTTAAAACGAGGCAATTCACCGAATTCCGGTTCACCCCTATCATATTTCGACGCTGTTTTTTCATATTCGGCTTCTTCACCCTGACTCACTTCTTCGTTGGCGACATCTTTCTTGACCTCCTCGATCCATACGGTTGCCTGTTCGGCATCTTCAACGGCAAGATCTAATTGTCCCTTCGGAACGACGCTGGTCATCACATAGGCTTTACCCTTAACATATTGTTCATACACACGCATCACATCTTCCGCAGTAACGGCATTGGTTAGTTCTGCTGTTTTTGAAATATAGCCAGGGTCGCCATTAAATTCATTATCCGATGCCAATTGGAACGCTTTATTAAGAATGGTGCTAACGCCCTGGTACAATCCCGTTTCCAACTCGGCTTTAATGCGCTTCATGTCGTTCTCATCGACGCCCTTATCCTCAAAGCGACTCAGCCCTTCACTGATGGCTGCCGTCACATCATCTAAATCTACAGCCGCATTGGCGCGCACTCGAAATACGAATTCACCTGCCAGTTCGCTGCCCCTCTGGTAGGTGCCAATATTTGGCGCCAATTTCTTTTCTTCAACGACGACCTGGTATAAAGGTGATTTCTTACTGCCGCTTAATAATTGTCCCAGAATTTGAAGGGCATAGGTATCCGGATGGTATTCTTCAACCGTCGGAATGACCATTCGCAATTCAGGTAATTTGGCGAAATTATCTTCGAAATAAAGCGATTTAGAGGCGTTGAGAGCAACAGGTCTCGGCTTTAATGGCTCAACATCCGGACCGCTGTTTATCTCACCAAACCAACGCTCTACCAATTTTTTAGTTTCTTCTACATCGATATCACCTGCGATGACCAATGTTCCGTTTTTCGCTCCGTAATATTGATTATAGAATTCTTTAACATCGTCGATGGTAGCTGCCTGAAGATCGGGCAGAGAACCGATCACCGTCCAATTATAAGGATGTTCTTCAGGGTATAAATTTTTCCTGATTATCTCATCGGTATATCCATATGGTGCATTATCAACACGCTGTCTCTTTTCATTTTTCACCACCTGCTTTTCACGTTCGAGAGCAGCTTCGGTCACCGTATTGATCATATAGCCAAAGCGGTCGGAGTCGATCCAAAGAATTTTTTCGAAGGCATCCTTTGGAACCACCTCGTAATAAACGGTTCCGTCGCTCCAGGTTCCACCATTCCGGCTTCCACCCCACTCGGGGATCATCTTACGGTTGGCACCAACAGGTACATTTTCAGAATCGTTAAAACTCATATGTTCAAAGAAATGAGCGAAACCCGTTTTTCCGGGTTTTTCCCGATTTGATCCAACATGCATCATGGTGGCAACGGCTACTATAGGATCACTATGATCCTCATGTAGAACAACCTCAAGACCATTATCTAAAGTGAATTTTTCATAATCGATTGAAAAAGCCATAGCCTTTTCGGCCTGGTCTGTTTTGCAGGAAATCATGCCGATACAGATCAGAACTAATAGAAATAAATTTCGCATGGATCAGTGATTTTTTTTTGATTTTATAAAGATACTTAATCTATGAAAGCCGCAGGATTAAGAAAGCATAAATTTTAGCTAATTGAACGGGAGCTTTGTATCTTTGCAAAGTCAAAATTATCCATTGAACTATGATCAAATCCTTCAGGATCGTCGCCCTTTTTGAAGGAATCTCCTATGTATTGCTTTTGTTTATTGCAGTTCCTATAAAATATCTTCTTGACGATCCGCAATTTGTTAAACTGCTTGGTCTTCCACATGGTATTTGGTTCGTGCTTTATATTGTGCTGGCTTTGTATATTAACGCTGAAGGCAAATGGTCGCCAAAAGCGTTTCGCGAGATCTTATTGGCATCGATTATTCCTTTTGCCACCTTTTATATCGATTATAAGTATCTGCGAACAGCCGATTAATTAATTGAATAGTTCTGAATACCTTTGAAGCTTTAAAAACCAATCAAGTTATGAACAGCATTAAACACTTTATATACGACTATTTGATACAGGCAGGAATGGACGAAAATTGGGCGAAAAATCTCAACATGCTTGCCCTGCTTATAGGCTTTTTGATCGTGGTCTATATCTTAGACCTCATTATTAGGAAAATAATCCGCAGTATCTCTCATCGCATAGCAGAGCGTTCTAAAACCAATTTCGACGATATCCTAGTCGCGAATAAAATGCCGCGCAATCTGGCTCATATAATACCTCTTTTGATTACCTATGAAGCTGTTCCGGTGATATTTTTCGACTTTCCTTATTTCGAAGCCCTTGCCGAGAAGGGTATCGAAGTTCTGGCAATCGTTCTAACCCTTTGGATTATAAGAAGTTTGCTACAGACATTCAGGGATTACTTTAAAACCCTTGAAAATTTAAAAGATAAGCCAATCGATAGCTACATACAGGTGTTCATGATCTTTGCATGGATCTTCGGAATTGCGGCAATTGTAGCCATTATAACGGAGATTACATTCCTGAAGTTCATCACGACAATGGGTGCCGCGTCTGCCATCATCATTCTCATCTTCAAGGATACCATATTAGGTTTTGTGGCCAGTATCCAGGTGTCGATAAATGATATGGTACGAATTGGCGATTGGGTTTCTTTTGAAAAATATGGTGCCGACGGTGATGTCACCGAGATTAACCTGGCGACCGTCAAAGTGCAAAACTGGGACAAGACCATTACAACCATCCCGACTTACGCTTTGATTTCGGACTCGTTCAAGAACTGGCGAGGCATGATGGATTCCGGTGGCAGGCGAATCAAACGTTCGTTGAACATTAAAATAAACAGTGTTAGGCATTTGACTGAAAGCGATGTGCAACGCATGAAACAAGTTCAATTGATCTCAAAATACCTGAGCAGCCGGCAGGCACTAATCGATGAATATAATTTAAAATCGGGAGCGGATAAAACCTTGCTTATCAACGGGCGTAACCTCACTAATCTTGGGGTGTTTAGAAAGTATATTCAAACCTATGTTGAAGCTCACTCGGCCATAAACAAGGAAATGACCATAATGACGCGTCAATTGGCACCGACATCAACAGGAATTCCTTTAGAGATATATGCTTTTAGCAGTGATAAGCGCTGGAAGAATTATGAGTACATCATGGCCGATATTTTCGATCATGTGATCGCATCGGTTCATGAGTTCGACCTGGAATTGTTTGAATATCCTAATGATTCTAATTTCAGAAAAGCATAATCAAATTGCGGTATTTACAAAGGCCAATATCTCCTCCTCAAGGCTAATCGTACTCTGAAATACGTTATCGGCGCGTTCTAGTAATGTATCGGCAACCGAACGATCCTTTATATCCCTGGCATTGATGCGAACATTCAAGAAAGCTCCATAAACAGCAGTTCTTGCACATAGTGCCCCAACTCCGGCATCTGAAATCGAATTCTGGATTCCCTGCTGAGCCATGGCATGCATAACCTCCATGGAGTAAAAGGCGGTCTCCATGACTTGTAATGGCACTTCTGTTGCGTAAATCGTAGCCGATTCAATAGCTGTAGCCCGGGCATCTTTTTCCTGCTTAGTCCCCTTCGGCATTCTGAAGCCATCGATTATTTTATTGAAGGCTCTTGTATCCTCATCGACTAAATACATGAGTTTTGATTTGTACTTCTGTCCGGTTTCTGCCCATTTCGAAAATTCCTCCCAACGATCGTCCCAGCCAGCTTTGTGGGCCGAAAGGTTGGCCACCATTGTTCCCAGAGAAACGCCCAGCGCACCAACATAGGCCGCAATCGATCCACCACCGGGAGCCATAGATTCGGAGGCTGTTTCATCAGCAAAATCAGATAAGGTCAGATCAATCAATTGTTTTGAATCGCCTCTCAATTGATATTCGATGATCTTTTCGTCAGGATCGAAAGGTTTCAAATCATCCAGGCCAAGTGACTTTACCGCGATTTTGATCTTTTCCGTTTCAGAGATTCCCAATGATCGGTTTTGTTTGGTCAGAAAATAATCGGCCGCATCCAACATAGCATTTAAGGGAATCAACCCGATCAATTCTGAACCGGTTACCCGCAATCCTCTCGCATCTGCCGCTTTACATGTTTCATCAAAAGCGATATGCATGGGTGTGATGCTGATATTGGTAAGATTATATGAAATCTGTGCAATACCATATTCTTCAATATACCAGCCAATGCCTTTTACGGCTTTTAACTTGCCGGGAATGCGTACCGGCTCTCCTTTCTTATCCAGAACCTTTTTTCCTGTAATCGGATTACCTTCCCGTTGTACTCGTCCGGCTTCGCGAATATCAAATGCAATAGCGTTCGCTCGACGTGTAGATGTCGTATTTAAATTAACATTATAGGCGACCAGAAAGTCCCGTGCTGAAATTGCAGTGGCTCCGGTTTTAGACACCTTTTTATTGAATTCCGCAGGACCGAAATCGGGTTTCCAGGCCTTGTCTTTCAATTTCTTTGGCAGGCCCTCATATTCCCCCGCCCGGCAGTTGGCGAGATTGATACGCTTTTCTTCCTGAGCTGCTTTCTCGTACAGGTAAACGGGAATATCCAATTCCTCACCTACACGCTTCCCAAGCGCTTTGGCATATTCTGCAGTTTCTTCGAGGCTGATTCCAGATATGGGCACAAGCGGACAAACATCTGTAGCACCAAAACGCGGATGCTCACCTTTATGTTTACTCATATCGATGAGTTCTGAAGCTTTTTTTATCAGGCGAAATGCCGCCTCAACTACCTGATCGGGCTCTCCAACAAATGTTATCACCGTTCGATTGGTAGCCTTTCCGGGATCGATGTCAAGCAAGCGCACCCCTTCAACGGTTTCAACGGTTTTAGCGATAGCTTTAATTACAGATTGATTGCGACCCTCACTAATATTAGGGACGCATTCGATTAATGGTTTATCCATTGGAAGTTATGATTGGTTAATGCATTAAATTGAAGTCAGTTCCAGCTCAAATATAGCCATTCCAACGTATGAAAATGTTGTCTATTCAACTTTTATTCAACAAGGATCTTCACAGTTTTCCGATCATTGATCCGACAAAAATAGAATCCCGAGGAAAGGCCGTTCAAATTTAGCTCCACACGTTGTTCACGATCATATTTACGTTCAAAGATCAATTTACCGTTTACATCAAACCAGGATACTTTTTCGATATTCTTTCCCGTTATTTCAATCATCTCATTTGTCGAAACCGGATTCGGATGAATCGAATAAACAGTTTGTTCATTTCCATTTAAACTCAATGTTTCCCCGAGATCATCGGCCAGGGCCATGACCAGGGTAGTTCCTTTATCAAAATCAACGACTTGTCCGTCAGCATCGGTTTGATTAGCTGCATTTGAGCTACTCGGATGTTGAATTGACAGGAACATGTATTTAAAATCGGGTGTAAACGTAATACCAGTTGATTCAGATCCTGACGGTGCGATACCAAATATTCGAACTTGAGGGCTCGCCTGTGTATGTCCATTATCAACAACCCATATGTAGTGGTTGCCGCCATCTTGGTTGACCCAAAGGTTACCGTTGCCGTCAAACGCTAAATTATCATTCCCGCTACCCCAGCTTACTGAAGTGGTACCACCTGCGTGCGTGATGTCATAATTCATGTTTCCGACATAGGTTTCCATGGTTGCCGTGGTTCCCGTAATCGGATCAGAGTCCTGAAATCTGTAAACGCGATTTTCCCCTTTTACGGCAAGATAAACTTGTCCGTCCGGACCGATCTCCACATCCTCAACCCCGTTAAAAACAGTCCCTCCCGCTGATGAGCTCAATGACAAAGTCGTATTTCTCTCAGTTTGGGTTGTATTTGGGATTTGAATCCAGTTCCCTGCCCCATTTTTAGATCCCGAGTACACATAAAGAACGCCTGAGCTGAGATCCTGTGCAACTGTTGACACGAATTTGTAGAGATATCCTGGATTTGAATCGGCGCCTTGATATACGGTTCGTAGGTTATTATGAATCACAATATTCTCATGAGCAAAATTGCCCATGGCAAATCGTTTACCCAAAACTGTTTTGGTAGCTGGATCGATTTCAACATTCCATCCATAATCCCTGTAACCGTCACCGTTCTGGTCTAATGACGAGCTGAATTCTTCACAGGATACGACCGTATTCCAGGGCGTAACTGTTCCCGAGCAATTGGCAATGGTACCGGCCACAGCCGAAAAATCGACTGCTTCTGAAGCAGACACTTCCCATAGGTTACTTCCGCTGTTAAAACTTATATCTAATATGGTGTTCCCACCGGGAGCGCTCTCCGAATTAATGCTTAAATAGCCGTTTGTACTACTTCCAGAAATAGGTACAAACCCAGAAAAATCAGGGCTGATTGGCATGGTTCCGCCTTCGGTTAAGGCATCACCGCTTTCAATGATCTTCTGGAATTTATGACTGCTTGGAAAAACGTAGGCTTCGGTTTGGGTTACCGGCGTGACCGATATAAAATCGGAAATTGATTGGCCGATTAAAAAAAATGGAAGCCCCAGGAATAAAATTGAAAAAATACAAGATTTGTTATTCATGATTAAGTCATTTTGGTTCTTTGAAATTACAAAATTCAATTTGAAAAAATGGCAACTCATTTTCCGAAAAAACAATTCATTGATGTTTTTAGTCAATTCATCTTAAAAAATCAGTGAAATATTGTAACATTTCATTAATTTCAAACACAAACCTAGTATCAATCAAAAACTAATTCACATGAAAACTATCAAATTATTGGGTGCAGTTTGTCTATTCTTGATTGCACTCGTCGCACCGGCGCAAACCGCCGAAGAAATCATTGACAATTACATAGAGAACATTGGCGGATATGCGGCCTGGTCAAAGGTCGAGTCGATGCGTATAACGGGAATCGGACGCCAGCAAGGTGTTGATTATCCATTTGTGGCAACCATGATGAAAGATGGACGTACTATTATAGACGTCGATCTTCAGGGCACTTCGTTTATCGTCGAGGCTTTCGATGGTGAAAATGCCTGGGCCATGAATTTCCAAACGCAACAAGCCGAGGCATTCGATTCGGAGGCTTCTATTAATTATAAGAATGAGGCCAAAGACCAGATGCCTGACCCCTTCTTCGATTACAAGAAAAAAGGATATAAGGTTGAACTGGTTGGCAAAGACACATATGAAGGTACTGACGTCTTTAAGATAAAACTCATTAAAAAGCCGGTAATGGTGGATGGCAACGCCGAAGAAAATGTTGATTTTTATTACTTCGACACTGAAAACTATGTTCCCATTGCTTCTGAAACAGTAGTTAAATCGGGTCCGGCGAAGGGTGCTACAGCCCAAACGGTGATCAGTGATTACCAGGAAGTGGATGGTTTGTACCTTCCGTTTACAGTGATCGAAAAATTCAACGGACAAGTAAACCTTGAAATGCTCTATAAGTCGGTTGAGCTCAATGCCGAGGTTGATGAGTCGATTTTTGTTATGCCCAAAGAATAACATCCATTGTTAATCTTTTTAAAAAAAGGCTTCTCCGGCGTAACATTTTCGTAATTTTAAAGTCCAATTGAAAACACTTTACTTTAATATAATACTTCATGAAAACTTTAAAATTCTTTTTAGTGGCCTTGGCTGTTAGTTTTGCCACTTCAACTTACGCACAAACAGCAGACGAGATCATTAACAATTACTTCGAAAATACCGGCGGAATGGATGCCTGGAATAAGATCGAAGGCTTAAAAATGAGCGCCAAAGTGAACAATGGCGGAATGGAGATCCCTATTGAGATCACCCAATTAAAAAGCGGTAAGCAGATGACAGTTATTTCCTTTCAGGGAAAAGAGATCAAGCAGGGGGTCTTTGATGGTGAAACATTGTGGAGCACAAACTTCATGACCCAGAAAGCCGAGAAAAGCGATGCTGAAACTACAGCTAATTTCAAAAATGAGATAAATGATTTTCCAGATGCTTTTTTAAATTACAAGGATAAGGGCTACACGGTTGAACTACTCGGAAAAGAGGAGATCGATGGCACCGAATGCTTTAAAATTAAATTGGTGAGAGAGCCTTTGACTATAGACGGTCAGCAAGAAGATGATATCTCATTCTATTTCTTCGACCCTGAAAACTTCGTTCCAATTGGAATGCACAGGGAAATCAAGATGGGTCAGGCTAAAGGCATGACTTCCGAAATAACCTTTAGTGATTACCAGGAGGTTGATGGCATCTATTTGCCATTTTCTATGACTCAGGGTATTAAAGGTCAGGGCGGCCAACCTATTACAATGGAAAAAATAGAACTCAATCCTGTTGTGGATGACAAGGAATTTATGTTCCCTGAAGAAACAGCTGAAGAGAAGAAAGACGGTAACGAAAACAAAAACTAAATCTCAAATCCCCAACGCTTTCATGTTGGGGATTTTTTAATTGAATTAATCCCAACCATAAATATGAAAAAGTCAATTTTTACAATTTTCTTTTGCCTCGCCATACTCCCCTTTTTTGGTGAGGCCCAACAAACAAGTTCGAACATTAATGCAGCTGATCTCTTTGGAGATTTGCGTGCAAGGCATATCGGCCCGGCTCTTATGAGTGGTCGAATTAACGATATGGAAACCCACCCGACAAATGCGCGTATAATCTATGCCGGTACAGCCGGTGGTGGTGTATGGAAGTCGAATGATGCAGGCACAACCTTTAACCCAATTTTTGATGACTATTGCCAGTCAATAGGTGTCGTAACTCTTGATCCCAACGATCCGGATAATGTGATTTGGGTTGGCACCGGTGAAACCTGGACCCGTAATAGTGTATCTATCGGAGATGGCCTTTATAAGTCAGTCGATGGCGGTGCAACATGGACGAAGAATGGTTTCGATAAATCAGAGCGAATTGCCAATATCATCGTCAATCCAAAGAATTCTAATGAAATCTACGTCGGTGTGCTAGGCGCACTTTGGTCTGACAGTGAGGATCGCGGTGTTTATAAATCTACTGATGGTGGAGCGACCTGGAATAAAATACTTTATGTCGATAAACAAACCGGATGTGCCGATATGGCTATGGATCCCAACGACCCGAATACCCTTTATGCTTCCATGTGGGAGTTCAGAAGAACAGGCTGGTCGTTCAATTCAGGTGGTGATAAAAGTGCACTCTATAAGTCTACCGACGGCGGAAAGACATGGAATAAAATTCATAACGGATTTCCTTCCGGAAAATTAGGACGACTTGCAATAGCGGTTGCACCTTCCGATTCGAATATTTTATACACCGTGATCGAAGCCGAAGAAGACACTAAAAAAGGATTATACCGATCGAATGATGCCGGAAACAGCTGGGAACAATTAAACAATGATTTCGGTATTACCGTGCGTCCGTTTTATTTCTCCCGAATTGTTGTCGATCCCCGAAATCCCGATGTGGTCGTAAAAGGTGGATTAAGCGGTTCCATTTCAAGAGATGGTGGAAAGACCTTCAAGAACCTTGGCAACATGCACAGTGATATTCATGATATCGTGTTTGATATAAAGGATTCCGACAGGATGTACTGCGGAACAGATGGAGGCGTTTATCGTTCCTGGAATGGGGGTACTACCATGGAAATAGTCGAAGATTTACCGCTTTCACAATTCTACCAGATTAGTGTTGATGATGAAGAACCTTATAATGTTTATGGCGGACTTCAGGATAATGGCTCCTGGTACGGACCATCTTCAGCTGGTGGTGGTGTAAAAGCACGTGACTGGGTATCAATAGGTGGTGGTGACGGATTCCGTGTGTTACGTCATCCAACGAAAAAGATCATTTACTCTGAAATGCAAGGTGCTGAAAATGTATGGCGGTTTGATATGGAAAATAAATTGGTGAAGACGATTCAACCATTGCCGGTTGAAGGGTATCCCAAGTTGAGATTTAACTGGAATCCTCCTATGGCTACGAGTTTGTATCAGCCCGATCGTTTTTATATGGGAAGTCAGTTTCTTCATCGCTCGGAAGACATGGGTGACACCTGGGAAATCATTTCACCAGACCTTACAACTAACGACCCTGCCAAACAACAGCAGGAAGATTCTGGTGGGTTGTCGATGGATAATTCAGGCGCGGAAAATCATACAACGATCTTTACCATCGCCGAATCGCCTCTTGATGAAAATATTATCTGGGTAGGAACCGATGATGGGAATGTGCAGGTTACAACCAACGGCGGGAAAACATGGACAAATACAACGCCAAATATTGATGGCCTACCTGCTAATACCTGGGTGTACCATATCGAAGCAAGTGTGCATGGAAAAGGAACTGCCTATGCCGTCTTTGATGGTCATACAACCGGAGATATGAAACCATATGCCTATAAGACATCCGATTATGGAAAGACCTGGACCAATATTATTACCGATGATGTAGAGATCTTTGCACGCAATATCCAGGAGGATTACAAGAATGAAAATCTACTTTTCCTTGGAACAGAATTCGGGCTCTATGTTACATTAAACGGTGGAAAGAGCTGGAGTAAATTCGAGAACAATATGCCTGCGGCTGCCGTTCATTTTGTCGATCTGCAGAAACGCACCAATGACCTGGTTATGGGAACGCATGGCCGTGGTGTTATTATCATTGATGACATTTCACCCCTGCGTGAACTAACGGATGAAGCTATGGCTAAAAAGGTACACTTCTTTGCTAGCGAACCCTTTATCATGAAGGATCAAAGTGGTTCCTTTGGGAACGGTTTTGGAGCTGAAACGCAGTTTGTAGGTTCTAATGGGCCTGGTGGTGCACAGATTAAGTACCTGCTTCCGAAGCGTCATACATTTGGAAAAATGACTATGGAAATCCAGGATATGGAAGGTAATAAGGTTGTAAGTATTAGTCCGGGTAAATCCAAAGGCATAAATATTGTTAGTTGGAACTTTACCATGAAACAACCAAAAGTAGCCAAGGGTAAAACCTTTAGTTTCGGTGGCTTTACATCTCCAAGGGTGCCTGCCGGGAAATACAAAGCGGTATTAACAAAAGGTAAAGACACCTTTGAGCATGTATTTGAGGTTGTCAACGACAAGAAAACGGGACTTACCGATTCTGAGATCGCACTCAAGCATAACACAACGATGAAGATGTACGACATGACTCAGCAACTCGCCTACATGGTTTATGAATTGGATGCTCTTTATGCGGCCATAAAGGATAAAAACAAAAAGGTCGCTTCATCTTTAAATGATTTAAAGGAAACATTGGTAATTACCACGGGTGACAATTACGTTGGTTCAGCTGAGCCTCAATTACGAGAGAAAATGGCAGATCTTTACAGTAAGATAGCCGGAAGCTATGATAAACCATCAGCTTCTGAACTGGCAAGCCTGAAGATCATTGAAACCAGGTTCTCAAAAGCCAAGGACGATTTCGCCAAGCTTAAAAAGAAGATTAAAGTTGAAGATCTGGAATTACAGACCTTTGATGATTTCATAAATGAGTAATTAAAGAAAACCGGTCATTTGACCGGTTTTTTTTGTTAATAAGGTCGTGAAAAAGTAATCCTGCCCATCGATGAACCGCATTTCATAATATCTACATTTACAGCAAACCTCGTAATCATGAACGAACGCGCCCGCAAATTGAAGAACATACGACCTGAATTCGCTGCTTCCTTAATCAATGATAATATGAGTAGTGATGAACGATTTCAAAATCTAGTCCTACGTCCTATCGTTAAACTTCAGCATGAATTATTAATGCATGTATTTCGAAATTACATCGTTAAACATAAAAAGGTCTTTTATGAATTATCTCTTGAAAGTCGAATGGATTATATTGAAAACGCGATTCATAAGAATATGAAATTCAGAAATTCGATCAAGGGGATGATCATCGGGATGTTTACTGTTGAAGAATATCAAATCTACATTCAGAATTCTTCTGCCCTAAACAAACGCATGATGAATATTGTTAAGGAACGACTTATGAGCAATATCCAGTTATTTGATAAACCGGAATTCCTGGCTGCCGTTTAACCTAAAGCAGTGACACCCCGTTAAGATCGGTCGTGAGCACATCGCTCATATAATCGAAATAAGGTCTTATCAACTTAAATGATTTATCAATATCCTCTAAAAATCCGGGAGAGATAATCTCTTTATCGGCATATGGTTTTGTAAAAATGAATTGCTTTTTCCGGATTAGGTCAATGGCCGGATGTTCTTTATTAAAGCCCTTTGGCGCCGTTTTTAATTCATCCCCAACAAATTCACCCCAGACTTTATTAAATTTTGGATTACCGATTATCGCTCGAATTTCAGAATCGTCCATCTCGAATTCTTTTCTGATTCGGAAAAGGTCGTCCTTATGTGGTTCCCAAAATCCCGTAGCCAGAAAAGATTGATCATTTGGTGAAATATGAAGATAATATCCGCCGCGAAGTTTTGGTTTTTTCCTGTGAAAGGAACCGCCGAAATGTGTTTTATAGGGTGTTTTATCCTTAGAAAACCGAATATCACGGTAAATGCGGAAGAGTTTTAATTTATCCACGGTATCATGAACATTCAGGTTATTGTAGATCAAATTATAGAATTCCTTTACCTCGGCTTCTATAGCTTTAAATTCTTTCTTATGATCGTTAAACCAGTCTCGGTTGTTGTTTTTAGCAAGTCGATTAAAAAAACTCAGGGCTTCCTTAGGAATTGTTGTACTCATCTTATGACGTTATTAGTATCTGAAATTACAAAAACATCGGCACTAATCAAACTCGATGCGGTTAAGTATAAGTCCGGAAGCCGGCGCGATATAATCCATAACGACAGTATTATCTGGCTTAAGACTTTCACTGATATGATTTAAGGTGATCTTGTGTTTGCCAAGATCGATCAATGCCCCCATCATTAAACGAATTTGGTTACGACCGAATCCCTTGCCAACTACTTTAAACAGAAATGTTTTTTCAGGAAAAAAATTAGCTCTGAACTGATTGTTGACCGATATCTCAGATAGCTTTATTTCCCTTTGGAAATCAGCATTCTTGTTTACCCGATAACAATATGATCTGAAATCATGATGACCTTGAAATAATGTAGCCCCTTTTTTCATGATTTCAATATCCAAAGAATCGAGGATAGTGGTCATTATCGGTGCGCAGAACGGATGGAATTTATCGCCGTGCGCAAAGAGATACAAATATTCTTTTTCTGTGACATCCTGAATAACATTGAATTCTTTTTTAACCTGTTTAATTGAGATCGCTCGGATATCCTGCGGCAGATTGCGATTGAATTCTTCAAGAAAGGCTTCGATGTCATCGAGCGGTTGGTCTTTTAAAAACAGTTCGAAGAAGGCACCCTGTGCAGAAACCATGGCATCAGTACGACCGGCGCCGAGCGTTTTAAATGATCGGCCCTCGAGCACATAATTCAAGGTGCGATCGATCATGAATTGAAGCGTTTTTAGGTTGGGCTGCTTTTGCCAGCCATGAAAACGATAACCCAGATACTCGATTTTAATGAGATAATAATGGGTTTTCGTGAACATAAAAAATTCTTGTATTATTTATGTCGGCTTTCCAGTAGATCGACCACATCCCGTAGTTCAAATCCTTTAGCGCGAAGCAAAACCATTAGGTGAAACAACAAATCGGCACTTTCGGCCAGGAACAGATCATCATTTGAATCCTTGGCTTCAATTACAGTCTCAACAGCCTCCTCTCCTACTTTTTGAGCAATCTTATTGATGCCTTTCTCAAAAAGTGAAGACACATACGATTCTTTTGCATTCGAATTAGTCTGTCGATCCTTTATAATAGCCTCTAGACGGGTGAGAAATCCATAAGAACTTGCATTGGTCTCATCCCAACAGGTATCACTTCCCTTATGGCAGGTTGGACCGTTTGGGATGGCCTGGATAAGCAAAGTGTCCTGGTCGCAATCAACTTTTAAACTGACGAGTTCCAAGTAGTTACCACTTTCCTCACCTTTAGTCCATAATCGTTTTTTACTCCGGCTAAAAAAGGTAACACGTTTGGTCTCTAAGGTCTTGTTGTAGGCATCCTCATTCATATAACCCAACATAAGAATATTTTGAGTTTTAGAATCCTGTATAATGGCTGGAACGAGCTTATCTTTATTTTTTTTAAAATCGATCTTCATTACAATCTTACTTCAATATTGTTTTTTCTTAATTCTTTTTTTAATTCCGGAATCGGGATTTCTCCAAAGTGAAAAACGCTGGCGGCCAGTGCGGCATCTGCCATACCAGTTTCAAAGGTATCGATAAAATGTTGAATTGATCCTGCCCCGCCAGAAGCTATGATCGGGATGTTTACGGTTTTTGTAAGTCTTGCTAATGCCTCGTTAGCGAAGCCTGATTTTGTTCCGTCATGATTCATCGAAGTAAACAGTATCTCTCCTGCTCCGCGTGCTTCAACTTCCCTTGCCCATTCAAATAAATCCAGTTCTGTTGGGATGGTTCCGCCATTTAAGTGAACGTTCCAGCTTCCATTGATTTCTTTTGCATCGATGGCCACCACAATGCATTGACTTCCAAATTTCCCTGAAAGGGTATTGATTAATTCGGGATTCTTTACCGCCGAAGAATTGATGGATATTTTATCGGCCCCGCATTTTAAAAGATCATCCACGTCTTCAACCGTCGATATTCCACCACCAACAGTAAACGGAATATTCAAAGCTTCCGCGACATGCAAAACCATATCATGTCGTGTTCGCCTGGCTTCGAGTGTTGCTGAAATATCGAGAAAGACCAACTCATCCGCTCCTTGATTTGCATACTCCCGCGCCAATTCAACCGGGTCACCGGCATCGATAAGATTAACGAAATTCACACCTTTTACGGTGCGACCGTTCTTAATATCCAAACAGGGAATAATTCGTTTAGTCAGCATATCAGTTATTCAAATTATAGGTTTCAAGATCCTTTAAGGAGATCCTGTTCTCATAGATCGCTTTTCCAACAATAGCACCTTCGCATCCCAGTTTTTCGAGTTGATAGATGTCTTCCATCTTCGAAATACCACCAGAAGCGATCAAATTGATCTTATTAGAGTGTTCAATTATCTTCCTGTAAAGTTCGAAGGAAGGTCCTTCCAACATGCCATCTTTCGAAATGTCTGTACATATCACATATGATATACCGAGCGACATGTATTCTGCAATAAAGGGCAGAACCTTCAGATCACTGGTCTCTGTCCATCCACTAACCGCTATACGTTCATCCTTGCAGTCAGCTCCCAGAATTATACGTTCACCGCCATAGATTTTTATCCATTCGGTAAATCTTCGAGGGTCTTTTACAGCAATGCTGCCTCCTGTTATCTGTTTGGCTCCGGAATCGAAAGCGACTTTTAAATCGTCGTCGGTTTTAATACCACCGCCGAAATCAATGTTTAAATCGGTTTCCGAAGCAAGTCGTTCAAGCACTTTATAATTTACGATATGCTTGGCCTTTGCTCCATCGAGATCAACAACATGAAGATACTTGATCCCAACCCCTTCAAATTGTTTCGCAATCTCCAGCGGGTCCTCACCATAAATAACCTTCGTGCTGTAATCGCCTTTGGTGAGACGTACACATTTTCCATCGATAAGATCTATGGCCGGAATGATTCGCATATCAAATATTTAAAAAATTAATAAGCAGACGCTCCCCGCTAATACTGCTCTTTTCAGGATGAAACTGAACGCCGTAAAAATTCTTATGTTGCAAGGCAGATGCGTATTCTATTTCATAAAAGGTATGCCCAACTGCTTCTTCACAATTTTCAGCATAATAGCTATGTACGAGGTACATGTATGCCCCTTCTTTTATGTTTTTGAACAAGGGTGAACGAAGTCCGGTGATCGTATTCCAACCCATATGAGGAACCTTAACACTGCTTGAAAATCGTTTTACCCGGGTTTGAAAGATCCCAAGACCCTTGGTGTCTCCTTCTTCGGAAGATAAGCAAAGCAACTGCATCCCCAGGCAAATGCCCAATACCGGTTGTTTTAGTTCCGGAATGACTTCATCGAGACCTGTTGCCTTTAATTTTGCCAATGCCGAACTCGCTTCTCCCACACCAGGAAAAATAACCTTATCAGCGCTCATGATAGTTTCGGCATCATGCGATAATTGCGCATGAACACCAAGTCTTTCAAAGGCAAACTGCAGACTTTTAATATTCCCTGCACCGTAATCAATTATGACCAAATTCATTCTAAGCTTCCTTTTGTAGATGGTAAAACCATATGTTCGGGATCACGCCTAACGGCCATTTTAATTGCTTTTGCAAAAGCCTTAAAGATAGCTTCGATCTTATGATGCTCATTATCCCCTTCAGCCTTGATATTCAGGTTACATTTTGACGCATCTGAAAAGGACTTAAAAAAATGAATAAACATCTCTGTTGGCATTTTACCGATCATCTCGCGTTTGAATTCTGTTTCCCAAACCAACCAATTGCGTCCGCCGAAATCCAGAGCGACCTGGGCCAGGCAATCATCCATCGGTAAACAATATCCATACCGCTCTATGCCAATTTTATCACCAAGCGCTTTATGAAATACAGAACCCAGGGCGATGGCGGTATCTTCGATGGTATGATGCTCATCGACTTCAAGATCACCACTGACATCGATTTTTAAGTCAAGCTGACCATGACGTGCCAATTGATCTAACATATGATCAAAAAAGGCAATCCCGGTGTTTATTTCACTGCTTCCACTACCATCGAGATTTAACTCGATCGCGATTTGTGTTTCCTTTGTATTTCTTTTAATGGAGGCCGAACGATCTTGGAGTTTTAGGAAGTTATAAATAGATTTCCAACTATCGGTTTCCAGACTGATAACCTCTGATAGTTCCGATTCTTTTACGCTTATTTCATCTGAGCCAAGGAAGGTTTGATTGTTGATATAAATGCC
>JABDIV010000049.1 GCA_013003555.1 Flavobacteriaceae bacterium | reverse complement strand
GCTTATTTCTCACCACTTCTGAAACGAGTTTTGTCACTAATAGAACTCAACGGCGAACAATTTCAACTGGTATTTCTATTCGGATTTGGTTCTTTGATTCTAACTCAGATTGTTAAGCGACTTTTTAAAATGGCGATTTAAGAACAAGAGGGATTATTTGTCGGGATTACCTGCGGTGGGCCCTGGTCTCCCATCCTGCAAATACAATCCTAAAATGCTGACGCATTTTGAGTCTTTAAACACAAAAACCCACTCAAGTCAACTTGGTGGGTTTTTCTATTTAAATCCTATTTATATAGGATTGTATTTGATTGTGGAGTCGGCGGGACTCGAACCCGCGTCCAAACAAGCTACAAATGAGCTTTCTACATGCTTAGTTTACATTTGGTTTTCGATCATAAGCTCACTGAAAACTGCATACTTATAACTTAGCTTTTTAATTTCGAGAAGACACCAAAGCATTATCTTCTCTAGGTTTACTTTTACGATGCCTCTATGCTGAACGCCGTATACCAGGGCTTTCAAGAGACATTTAGCTTTCCCGCCTTGCGGGACCAGGCTTAAATCTTACTATAATTCAGATTATTAAGCAGCTAAAGCGTAGTTATTCTCGCCGTTTAAAATTTGATATCGCCTTTAACGCGTTTCAATATCATGACGCGACATGCTTACTGATCCATAGACCTCGCTGTCAAAACCAGTCGACCCCATATTTTCAATGAACGAATTCTTTTCCTGTTCAAGGCATGCGAAGTTAATCAAAAAACTTGTGCATGCGGTTAAATCCAACTATTTTTGAGCAAATTCTATACCAATCTAAGCCTATGAAATTTGCCTTGATCAGAGAGCGCAAAACTCCGCCGGATCGGCGCGTTGTATTGTCTCCCGAGGCCTGTCAAAAGGTCATAAATAGCTTCCCCGGAACGGAAATCCTGGTTGAATCATCACCAATTCGTGTATTTACTGATGATTATTACAGGGAAGCTGGTTTTGAAGTAACCGATGATGTATCATCCGCTGATCTGTTACTTGGTGTCAAGGAGGTTCCAATTGAGGATCTTATTCCGAATAAGAGCTACTTTATGTTTTCTCACACCATGAAAAAACAGCCCTATAACAGGAAACTGCTACGTGCAATTCTTGATAAAAATATCGATCTATATGATCACGAAACCATTGTGAACAAAGATGGATTTCGCTTGATCGGTTTTGGTTATTATGCAGGAATAGCTGGGGCATATAATGGGATTCGGGCTTATGGACTGAAGCATGAACTTTTTGATATTCCGAAGGCAGTGGAACTGGAAAAAAAAGATAACCTCATTGCCGTATTAAAGAACATCACGCTGCCACCTGTTAAAATTGTTCTTACCGGCAAGGGCAGGGTAGGCAGTGGAGCCAAGGAAATCCTGGACGAAATGGGTATACGTGAAGTAGGAGTTGAGGACTATCTAAACCGTGATTTCGACAAGGCGGTTTATGTCAATATCGATGTGCTGGATTACAATGAACGACTCGATGGAGAGGTGCGCGATATGTTCGATTTCTTCGATCATCCTCAAGAGTACCGGTCCACCTTCATGCGATATGCTGAAATAAGCGACTTATATATCGCGGGACATTTCTTTGGAGATGGATCGCCTTTCCTGATCACTAAGGAAAACGCCAAATCGGAAGATTTCAAAATTTCAGTGGTTGCTGATATAAGTTGCGATGTGGGTGGCCCTATAGCATGTACTTTGCGGTCGTCGAGCATTGAAGATCCTATTTACGGATATGATGCTGAAACTGAAAGCGAAGTGGACTATATGGACGAAAATGCCATAGCTGTTATGGCGGTCGATAATTTGCCTTGTGAAGTGCCTGATAATGCCAGCAGGGGATTTGGCTTTATGTTTATTGAACATGTTATCCCGGCATTTTATAATGACGATGTAGACGGAATACTGCAGCGCTCAAAAATGACCGAAAACGGTCAGCTCACACCGAGATTTGCTTACCTGCAGGATTATGTGGATGGAAAGGAATGATCAAATGTCCTGAACGAAATAAATAGCATTTCCGCTCAGGTCGTATAGTCCGATTTCATGCGTACCCCAGGGGGTGTTCTCATTAAGCTTATCAGGAGAGATACTTCCCCGATCTAACAATTCCTTGAAAATGGACTGGATATCCCTGACAAAAATCTTGACGACTGATCCACCATTTAAAGGGTCCTCAGCCGTATTTGCATGCCATTGCAAGTGAATCCATTGATCTTCTCTGTGAAGTACGGCATAGCCTTCCTGACCAAATGTTTTTGAGAATCCCAATTTATCCGAATACCATTGTATATCGCGAACCAGATCCTCTGAGGACAGTACAGGGGTTATATGAAGAAAGTTCGAGACCATAGTTAAACTTAATTATGGTTAAAATAAAAAAACCTGTCCGATCGGACAGGTTTAACAATAAAAATACTATGTACGGTTAGACAACTTTTACGTTGACCGCGTTCATACCTTTTTTGCCTTCTTTTAATTCAAATTCAACAGCATCTCCTTGTTTTACTTCCTCGGTTAAACCGGAAATGTGAACGAAATACTCTGAACCTGAATCATCTTCGGTAATGAATCCATATCCTTTGGACTCATTAAAAAACTTAACTGTACCTTGTTTCAAAATAAAAAAATAAAATATTAAAGTATAAAGGTAGGATATTAATTCTCAGATCGGCAGAGAATTATTAAATATTTATAGATTTAGAAGAATTCCTGTTTATGAGTTTTTCTAATTAGTTATCAGGAATTGAGTGCCACTTAATTTCGTGAATCAATCCTTTGATAATCGTTTATTTATCCGCTGAAGGACTTCTATAGCATTGAGTTTATAAATTCTTGCAAAACGCAGGTGATTCTGAGCGGCTAACACATTATGAGCGGCAATATGGTTGAGATGTTCCTGGTCCTTCATAAAATAGTCCACCATTTCAGTTGTAAGAACGCCTTGGGTCCAATCTACGAACCAGGGTTTTTCCCGGTAGCTATTCAGATTATTAAGAACCTCTTCCTTTACAAACAAATTGCTATCGTCGATGTTCTTTTTGAAAACCGTGTAAAACTGGGTAATTGTAGTTAGAAGACTATCGGTTTGAGTAGACTGCTGGTCTGTATAATTCTTGAGCTGATCGTAACCTTTAAGTTGAATGACAAAGGGCTTATAAACCGTGATCAAACTACGACACTCTGCACATGTTTCAAATTCTTCCTTAGTCATTTCACCCTTGAGCAGTTGAATGCTTTTTTCGTTATTCAACTCATAATGCTGTATGACCTGCCCGGCCATTAGTGTATCGGTTTTGAGGTCGTTGGATACTGCCAGTAAAATCCCATCCAGTTGATTTTTTAGGATGCGTTTCTGGTTCCAGTTATTAACCTGCAGCGCCAGAAGGATACCAATCATCACCAGGAATATTTCACCTAAGGCGTAGAATAAATATGATGTTGCCTTTTTATTTTTCATGCTAGAATTTCTAAGATTACGAAATATCCGAAGCATCTTCATCGTTTTTGGAATCCTTTTTCATTTTGATATATCGGGTCACCAATCTAACACCCAAACGGGCAAATAGAATTATGGCAATCACCATTACAATGTCAAATCCGTTCATTTCTGATTCTTAAGTTCTTCATCGATCAATCCGTTTAAGTTACTGATTTTCTCCAGGACTTCCCTTTAGACCATCCCTTTCTCATCTGTTATTTTTTCAAACAGGAAGAACAAGTTCTGAAACTCATAACTATATATAACCTCTGACTTTTTTATTTCCCCTGTTGAAAATTTCATCACATCCTTAATGGCATCTACAGCGTAACCCATCATGGCTTCGTAATGAATGGTTTCCATCCGATTCATGTACATCATAGATTCTTCCAGATCGATGATACCTTTAATGATTTCTTCATTTTTAATGAGATTGATATCACCGCTGTTGACCATATTCTCATAGATATTGCCCCTGCGATCAAAATCGGAATATTGGGTTGGTTCTCCAACAATCTTTGCCAGTGAATCTTCTTTTACCCTGTCATTTTTCTCTATGATTTCAATTCCCTCCACATATTTTGAATTATAAAATTCATTGTATATGATCTGCCCGGCAATATCCAATGAATAAATTTTAATCTGGTCCTTAAGGTTTTGGTAGATATTTACTTCGTTTTGCCGTTTTATACGGCTTGTGTTCTAGTTATTGATTGATAATGCTATGAGTATACCAATAACAACCAGGACGATCTCTCCAATAGCATATTTCAGATATCTCGCTGCCTTTCCTTCACCTAATAATTGTCTTCTGATATTTCTAAAAAGTTTAATCATGTCATTCCATGTACTGACAATCGATTTCTCCGGTAGAATTGGTCATCATATTTTTCAGGTCCAGTTTGTACTCAGCGATAAACCCTAGAGTGGTTTCGCCATGCTCCCAGGAATCGGCACAATCGGGC
>JABDIV010000045.1 GCA_013003555.1 Flavobacteriaceae bacterium | reverse complement strand
TCGTCCCAGGAATACTGGTGAATGGAATCGAGTTTAAAGATGGTTTGCGCCGTCAGGCCAGTGGTTATGAATATAACCAATAGTGAAATGATTGTTTTTTTCATAATTTAATTTTTTACGATCCGTTGTTATGATATTACCTTTTCTGTCCTTAATAACCGCTTATAATTAATGCCGCTATACTGTGCCCAGAGCGAGTTGGTCATTAATAGTATTAATAATAGTATTAGATGTTTCATAGCCTTATTTTTTGAATTTTATACTTTTCACCACCTTGTTCTTACAAAGCAATTCCAATTGGTAATACCCATTCTTAAGATGGTCGATGCTTAAAAATATCTTCGCCCGACTGTCACTTTTCTGTTCGTTTGTTGGTTCCTGAGAAGACAATTTCAGATTGGTTTTGGTTCTGTTTCAAAATTAGATCGTTAGTGGCGCTTCCCTTATCACTATGGTAACAATTGGTATCAGAAATGTAACATTGTGACATTTCGGTTTCGTGTATCAATGCAGAAAGCCGCAGAACTTCCCTTCAACGGCTTTCAAAACTAATTACTAACTAACTGATTAATAGCGTACTTACTCCCAGTATTGCAATTTGTTTAATTCAAAAGTAGACATCAACCAGATGAGTTGATACGAAGAATGTATCAAATGATATAAGAAATGTAACATGAAACAATATCAGGATCGTTTTTGGTACTCCAGCGGTGTTTGACCGAGAGCTTCCTTAAAACATTTGATAAAATATGATGGTGTATTGAAACCGATGTCGTATGCCAATTCTGAAACCGACACTTCCCGTGTTTTTAAAATCTTAACTGCCATTTTAATGCGTTGAGACCTGATAAATTCACTTGAACTAAGTCCGGTTAACGCTTTTAACTTACGATGCAGTTGCATACGACTCATTGCCATTTCACTGGCAAATCTATCTGCATTGAACTGTGGATCGGTTAACTGAGTATCGAGTATTTTTTGAAGTCGCTCAAAGAAACGTTGATCTGCTGTGGAAAGGGAAAGTTCTTTGGGATTTACGTCTGCTTCCTGATCGTAACGCTGTCGGAGTTTACGGCGAAGATCAATAAGCTGGTCTACCCTGATTTTTAAATTGGCAGCTCGAAAAGGCTTGGTAACATAGGCATCTGCACCGGTTTTTAAACCTTCCATCTCGTGCTCATCACCCGATTTGGCCGTCAGGAGAATAATAGGGATATGGCTTGTCCGCTCATCCAACTTCAAAGTTGAACTCAATTCTAGTCCGTCCATGCCCGGCATCATGATATCGCTTATTATCAGATCTGGAATTTGATTAATGGCTTTTTCACATCCAGATTTTCCGTCTGCGGCCTTAATCAGTTTATAGTCCTTTTCAAAAATTGATTGAATATAACGTCTGATCTCAGCATCGTCCTCCACAACCAGGAGCAGTGGTTT
This sequence comes from Flavobacteriaceae bacterium, assembly GCA_013003555.1. GTDB lineage: Bacteria > Bacteroidota > Bacteroidia > Flavobacteriales > Flavobacteriaceae > SHLJ01. Next base: position 1,998 of record JABDIV010000045.1, on the reverse strand, counting down.
TTCATCGCCAATGATATCATCCGGATTTAAGGCAAGGGCTTCATTCATTTCATCAACCTCCAGCAAATCTGACGGACTCTCACGCAATTCGCTTCGGTTATAATAACTTCTTTCAATAGGAATGGTAAGTGTAAACTGGATCAAATCGGGATCGGAAATCTGGGCGATAACCTGACCATGGCTCAGTGTTGCTAGTTCCTTAACCAGTGCCAAGCCCACTCCGACGCCTTCAGAATTCTTTGACGTCTGATAAAAGCGTTTAAATAGCCTTGGAAGATCTTCCTTATCAAGGGTATTACCGTCATTGGTAACACTAAAAACCAACTGACCATCATTGATAAACGAATTGATTTGCACCATTCCGTTATGCGGACTGTATTTTATGGCATTTGAAAGCAGGTTTGTGACAATTTTCTCAATCACATCCCGATCAAAATATACCTCAGATGCTATCTTTAATGTCGCATTAAAATCAATATTCTTTTCTTTTGCTTTAAATTCGAATGCCGCTACCAGTTGATTCAACAGAGCCGACAAATTGCCTTTGCTTACTTGTAATTTGATATTCCCAGACTCCAGTTTCGACAAGTCTAAAAGCTGGTTCACCAGGTTCAGCAAACGTTTTGAATTCCGTTTAACCATATTTAAATCACTTCTATCATCCAACGACAGGTCGGGCTTGGAAAGTTGCTGGTTGATGGGACCAGAAATAAGGGTCAAAGGAGTCTTAAATTCGTGAGAAATATTGGTGTATAATTTAGTTTTGAATTCATCTAATTTTTTTAGTCTTTCAGTTTCGGCATGTTCCAGTTGTAATTGCATCTTGATTTCCCAGCGCCACTTCAGATAACGATAAACAAGAAATGCTGTAAACATCAACATCAGGGCATATGTTATAAACGCGAAATTACTCGCATACCAGGGCTTTGAAATAGTGAATTGGAGTGTTGCCGGTGTCTCATTCCACCGACCATCATAATTACTGCTCATGACCTGGAATTCATAATCTCCGGGTGATAAATTCGTATAATGTGCCGAAGTTACGTTGCCAACATCGATCCAATCAGCATCGTGTTCGAGCAGTCTATATTTATATTGATTTCGTTCAGGCTGCGAGAAGTGTAATCCTGCATAGTTAAAAGTCAAGGTGTTTTCGTTATGCTTAAAGCGATGACTAGCCGCCATTTCAACATCTTCATTGAATAACGCAAGGGATGAAATAACCGTATTGGGTAGCGCAGCATTAAAAGTCAAGTCACCCGGATTAAACCAGTTCAAGCCTTCTAATCCCCCGAAATAAAGGGTTCCATTTCCATCCTTTGTATACGCACCGGTGTTAAATTCAAAAGCCTGTAAGCCATCATAATTCGAATAATTCTCGATTAGAGGATTATCGATGTCGTTATAGTCAAATCGACTGAGTCCCCTATTGGAACTTACCCATAATTGGGAAGGTCCGCTTGGCAGAATACCATAAATAACATTATTAGGCAGGCCTTCATTTTTAGTATACGACCTGATTTCCTCCGATTCAATACCGTAAGCTATGAGTCCGCTACCGTTAGAGCCTATCCATAAATATGTCCCGTCATCATATAGTGACTTAATCCTTTCGGGTGTATACCGTATGGGTTTCACTGATTTTGACTTTTTATCTAAAAGGTATACACCAGCATCCTCACTACCAATCCACCATTCATAATCAGAATGCTGTTCAATCGTCCGAATGTTATTTGTTCTGAGAGATGTGTTTTCAGTAGAAAATGCCTCAACAATACCTGTGCTAATACTATACAATATTATTCCCGAGTCTCTTGTACACAACCAGTACAAATCATTTGCATAAGGAACAATCTTCCAAATGGTTTGATCTTCAAGTTCAGGAAAATCTTTAAACGCCGCATTATTTGTTAATTTCTGAAGGCCATTTGCCTGTAATCCTATAAGTAATTCATTTTCGGTTGCATGAAGACTCATAACGCGATTGCTTTTCAAACC
>JABDIV010000016.1 GCA_013003555.1 Flavobacteriaceae bacterium | reverse complement strand
CCGGTAAATAAATTTCACGAAGTGTGCGTTCATCGATCTGAACATCCACAAAATCCCTGTTGGTTTCCTGGTTGTTTGCCGCATAATGCTTGACGCAGGCTGCGACATCATTTTCCTGTAATCCAACTATAAATGGGACAGTTAATTTTTTATTCAGAAATGGATCCTCACTAAAATATTCATAGGTCCGGCCACCAAGTGGCGTCCTGATAATATTGATTGCAGGGGATAGTAATACATCCTTATCCCTTGCACGCGACTCCTCTCCTACACTGGTTCCGAAGAGATAAGCTAATTCAGGGTTCCAGGTAGCAGATAATCCGCCACCTGCCGGATAATAGGTCGCAAAATCCGTGTCAATCCCTAAAGGTGCCCAGGAATCCCTTGAAATTTCTTCACGAACTCCTAAAGGGCCATCAGCCATCTTTAATTCGGGAACGCCCAAACGCTCCACTCCAGATGTGGTGAACATACTCGTTCCATGGAGCATGCCTATTTTTTCTTCCAGCGTCATTTGAACAATAATGCTGTCGATCTTTTGATCATAATCGTGAGTCATCACTTTTCCGGAATAAATCTTAGAGGTTTCCATTTTATTTGAAGGTTCATCCGCTTTCTTCTCCTTAATGCAGGACGTGAAGACGAGCATGGTCACAACAAGTGACAATTTAAAAATTTTGTGATTCATTTATCAGGTTTTTTAGATCGCGTATTTTCATTAAAACTATTTGAAATAATACGAAAAAATACGATCTATAAAGATACTTCAACATTCTGAATTTTACTTTGAAACCGGGTGAAAAATGAAGAAGATTTCATTTGAATTACTACAAACCAATTTTTCTCTGAAGGCACAAATGCTTTGATTCTTGAACAAAATATTTTCCGTGATATAACCCATCAGTCTTGCATGACTAAAATCATATTCTGAAACATACAATTAACTTATCTTTTTTTGAATATATATTGAATTCTGAAATGATGTCCAGAAATCAATTAACAAGTTCCTTGATCGATTCTTCCCAGGAGTTGTCAGGTAGGCATAAAAAAACGATTGTACGTAGCTGTTCAATTAATGATATCGAAACAGCTGCAGGCATAATCGCTTCCACATTTAAGAGTAATCATGGAGTTTGCTGGTTGTTGAAACATGGCGGGAAGAAACCACAGGAGCTAAAAAAGTTAGCTGAATATGCCTTTGTAAAAGCCTTACGTTCTCAAGGTGCATATATCGCTGATAGCAAAGATGGCATTGCCCTTTGCTACCAAAATTCAAAATCCCGTTTTTCATTTACTGAACTCTATTATCAACTTAGGTTTGTTCTTACTTCAATACGCCTATCACATCTGCCTAAAATTCTTAAGCGAGAATCGTACCGGAAAAAAGTCAGATCTCAATTCAAGGATTATATCTATTTCTGGTTTTTAGGCGTTATACCAAAAGAACAAAATGTAGGATTTGAACTGAAGAACAAGGTTATAGAAAAGGCAAGGAAACTAAACCTTCCTATTTGCCTTGAAACCTCCAGTATAAGACATAAACTAATCTATGAGCGACTTGGGTTTGAGACTTATCATTTCTGGGAAAATAAAAAGGAGGACATTCGCTTTTGGTTTATGTATATGAAAGTCGGTTATTTGCAAACTAAATAAAAAATAATGGTAAAGGACATTTTAGACAACCTGGTGTTGGAAAAAGGAGCATTTGGAAATGTGGCAAAGGAAGGACATGGTTATATTACATTTCCGAAATTGACAGGAAAACTGGGTTCAAGGATGATGTTTAATGGTAAGGAGAAAATTGTCTGGAGTTTGAATGACTATCTCGGTCTTGCAACCGATCCCGAAATTGCAAAATCCGATGCGGAATTAGCCCAAGAATATGGAATGGCCTACCCTATGGGTTCAAGAATTATGTCGGGGAACCAGGAGGCTCATGAAAAACTTGAAAGAGATCTTGCCGATTTTGTTGGTAAGGAGGCCGCTATGTTATTCAATTTCGGATACCAGGGTGTATTCTCCTCTATTGATGCACTTCTCACAAGACGTGATGTAGTGATCTATGATGAAGAATCACATGCCTGTATTATGGATGGCGTTCGATTGCATCTCGGTAAACGAATGGTTTTCAAACATAATGATATCGATCACCTGGAACAGCAACTTCTCAAAGCTGAAAAATTAGCCGACAAAACCAATGGCGGTATCCTCGTCATCAGTGAAGGCGTTTTCAGTATGAAAGGCGAACAGGGTAAATTAAAGGAGATCGTTGCCCTGAAAGAACGTTTTAAATTCAGATTATTTATAGATGATGCCCATGGCTTTGGGGTGTTGGGAAAAAGAGGCTCCGGCGCAGCTGAAGAACAAGGCGTCATAGATGGTATAGACTTCTATTTTTCAACCTTTGCAAAGTCTATGGCTTCCATTGGTGCCTTTATCGCCGCCGATAAAAAAGTTATTGAATATTTTTACTATAATATTCGCTCGCAGGTCTTTGCGAAATCTCTCCCAATAGTACTAACCAAGGGTGCCATAAATCGACTTGATAAATTAAAAAAGGATGATTTCAGACGGGAAAAAGTTTGGAATACAGCACATGCATTACGTGATGGCCTTTCGAATATCGGGTTTAATGTTGGAAAGAGTGAATCCCCTATTACCCCGGTTTATTTCTCAGGATCGATCGATGTGGCCAGGCGAACTTTGATTTCCCTCAGAGAGGAACATAATATATTCTGCTCAGGGGTCATCTACCCGGTGGTACCAAAAGGAACGATTCTTTTCAGGCTGGTTTCTACCGCTAATCACTCTGAAGAAGATATCAGCTAAACTATTGCAGCATTTAGCGCGGTTAAAGCTCAGGAAGTGCAAAGGACCTCATGATTCTTCAGGCGATGCTCATACTTCTATGCCAATGTTGTATCTGGAAGTTCCCAAGGGTTTGAAAACTACTAGGAAAATAGAACCGAAGCCCTTTTTTTGCTAAATTACTTCAACTCTCCTTTTAAGTTCGTTGGGTATGAAAGCATGGAAAAAAACAAGTCTCATTACGGTTATAATATTATTGCTAATAATCTTTGGACTGATAAGTATATTTAATGTTAGCGTCAGCTTTCCTTCTTCGGAAATTGAATTTTCGCCGGGAACAGAAATTCAGAACAGTATCTCCTCTTCATCGGAAGTACTACCTGAGAATATCATATTCTTTGTTGCTGACGGGTTTGGCTTTAGTCATTTGTCCCTGGCCATGATGACGCTCCAATATGAATACAAGACTTCTGTTTTGAATGCGTTCGATATTAAAGGTTGGCA
>JABDIV010000013.1 GCA_013003555.1 Flavobacteriaceae bacterium | reverse complement strand
CTGGTGGGGCTACGATATTCATTAGGCGAAATGATCGAAAAGGATTAATTTTGTATGTACGGGATGTGGCGCAGTCCGGTTAGCGTACACGGCTGGGGGCCGTGTGGTCGCAGGTTCAAATCCTGTCATCCCGACCAAGCAGAAAAGTGATTTGCATGTGCAAATCACTTTTTTTATTCCCAAGTACGTCAAAAGCTTTGCTTTTGTAAGTACGAGGGAATAAAAAAGGTAAAAACGCGCAGCGTTGACTTTTCTATTTTCAGTGAGGGTTGGAATGGATTCTATAAATCCTGTTTAGTTTGAGGGAATAAAAAAGGTAAAAACGCGCAGCGTTGACTTTTCTATTTTCAGTGAGGGTTGGAATGGATTCTGTAAATCCTGTCATGCTGAATAGAAAATGACGAGAAGATCAGATTATTAGTTGTACGCCGAGCATCCTGCTGAAACGAGTTGTTCGAGTTGATCGTCAAATTCCGGTTCAAGAATGTTTCCGGCTTTTTTCTGGCAAAACGGACAGGCATGAAGGTTTCCTTCCATGTCCAGATAGATAGAACGTTTACCCGCCGACAAGCAGCCCTGTCGTCTTTGATACTGGCCATGATACCCAATTATCGGAAATGATCTGTACGGTCGTTCAAAATTCATTTTAAGGAAAAAGGACTCGAGAAGGATTATATTTTCTGAGCTTAGTGAGACATCTTTATTTTTATAACGGCCAATAGCTTTAGGCTCTAGTAGTTGAACAAAGGATACACCCAGGTCACGAGCGAGTATCATATAATTTAACAGGTTTTCTTCAGTCGCAAAGTTTGGTGTGACACATAGCGACAAAGCGGCTATCATACCTTGGGAAATGGTATTTTTAATAGCTTCTAATGCCCAATGATAGGCTTGATCATGATGTCGGAACTTGTTATGCTCCTCTGGTGAGAAATGATCAAGGCTCACGATAATACCTTTGATACCTGCCTTTTTCAATCGTTTTGCCTTGTTTTGGTCGAGCGTGTAGCCGGAAGTAGTGATCCAATAATCAATCGATTTAGGCGCATTTTTCAACAAGTCAATCAACCGATCTGTTTTCATAAGTGGTTCCCCCCCGGTAAAGTGAACTTGATTTACACCTCTTTCATTTAATTCAGCCAAGATAAATTTTAATTTGTTTTTATAATCAATTTCTTTTTTGTTCAATCGATCCCATTCATAGCAATGATCACATTGTAAAGGACACTTGCTTGTAATTGCCATGAAGGCTGTATTAAAACGATTTGAACAACGGGGAATGGGTTTATAAGATTTGAGTTCGTTCATGACAAATTGTTCAAAACCTGAACTAAACCAGGCGGGGATATAAATACCCATGTAATACCTCCTGTCTATCTTCATCACCTTTTGTAATTTGTGATTACCGAGAAATTGACGTCGAATTTTTATTAGATACTTCAATGCACTTAACCAGTCAATCGGGTTTTTATAGCATTTGGCAGCTATTAGTACGATGTGAAGTCGCATAGCGGTATGCAACAACCGGAGTCTAAATCCTGAAACTATTTTTGATTCAGAAGTTGAACGTGCTGACACCTCAGCATGTTCAATAAGTCGTGAACCCAGTTTGATGGTAACGTTTTTAGTTGTCATAACTAGAAGCAAGTTCAGTATTGCCTGTTAGATCCATTAAGACCAGATATTCCCATTTAGAGAATTCAGTAAAACTTTCAGCTTGCTTAAACACCTTTAATTTATCGAATTCCGGTTCATTTTCATAGTGACGAATATAATTGTAATAGCCCCGGTTTAAGAGGTAATAGGTCTCTATTTTAGAATGATCCAAATGTGAAAGGTCAAAGGACACCTCAACAGCATTACCAATATCAGGTTGGGTAAGATATTTTCCATCCTGCAGTTTGAGCAGATATGTTACATCTTTACCAGTTTCATCTATTGCCGATTTCGGCTCGATATAATGGACTTTAGCAGGATCATTTTTTGAGTAGTCAATTCCAATATAATCAACCTCCCAAAACATAAATCCAGTTTCTAATTTAATATTGATTGGTCCGTTCGGACAATTGGAAAGTTCGATTGGGATGGCAAGATTTCTGTAGGCGAGCGGCCCTACAGGATTGATGCGTTCTATTAGTTTCCATCCATCAATTGTTTCGACATAAATACTCAGTGGAATATGCTGTTCATTCATCCATGTCTGACTATTCTCAGCAGATGACTTTTGCTGATTCCGCTGAAAAGTAGGATAATAGGTGCCAAACATCTTGTTGAATTTTCCAAACGTATAATCAAGCCATAGAGAATTTTTAGCAGTCAGGTATAGTTTTCCATCAGGAGCTGAATCATCCCGGTTAAACTGAAATTCAAGGGATTTAACGTTTGCTGTGATATCACTAAGCGAATTAAAGGCATAAGCCATTTTATCTTTTCGCAAAGCCGGTTCAAGTTTTTGAAATTCACCGTTTTCGATCACCTTTAGAGGCGACTGAATGGAACTGAAACTCATCGGATTACCCTTCTGATCGAGTAATACTTCAGTTTCGTTGACCTTCTCAACTACCAATAGCTTTACAAGGTCGGTATGTTGAATTTCTTTCAATTCATTGGTTATACGTACAACCAACTCATTGGGATCCTGTGTTTTTGGGTGAAGTTGAAGATAGTCCGGTCTCTCCATATTGGCTGTAAGTACTCCAGGATAAAGTTCCCCGGCAAAGGAATAGGTGTTTCCGTCTTTAACATAGACAAACGGGCAAGAACTTTTAAGTGCCAGTGCGATCAGAAAAATACCAGCCAGAACGCCAATTGTACCTAAAAGAATGGTTGCTAACTCTGTTCCGCCATCTTTTTTATTGATTGAAATCGAACTTATTCTTGAAAACGGAATTTCAACCGTCTCTCCAAATTCAGGAACTGGTGTTTGTGGAATCAATTGAAAGTGAATTTCATCCATAGGGCGTTGTTTTTTATTTTGGTATCTGTTTCCCCTTGATTTGCGAGTCTTTTTATAGGTATGCTCTGGTCTTATTTCCAAGGCGACACCCGAAAGGACCTGTTCATCTTCATTTACCACTAATTTTGTGAGATGCCAGCTTTGTTCGCCCACATGCATAATGGCATAACGCCCCATTTTGTTAAAATCATCGATTTCTTTGCCAAGTGTTTCCTTGGAGGTTGCAACTTCCTGAACCTTGTAATAAGTACAACCAAAGGTCAGGTTGATTATAGCAAGTGAAAGAATGACAGAAAGACTAATCGACAATGATCTATGCCGTCGGAAAAATAAGATAGGGGAATAGGAGGAAATGTTGGAAAATCTCATATCGGTCTCTTTAGAAGCAGGTCAAGAAAGAAGGAGCAATACCTGATAGATCTTGATATGAGTTATAATGAAAGAGTCTGTTAAAGTTAATGAAAATGCGTGATATAGAAAAATATACTATTGAAAATGACAGTGGTATTCTTGTTGATTCAAAGATCAGATATACAACATTACCCAAAGTTTAAATCTTACCGCCATCAGGGCTTAAATTTTTCTTTTTACCTGGCGGTTTACTCTTAAAACTATAGTTAAATCCGAAACCGAGATTAGAGGTATATTCGACGTCACCATTCGGGGTTTTGTTATTATGAAAATAACTAAAATAGGTTTCAAATCCGATTTCTTCGGTAATTGGAAATTCAATACTGAAATCGTTAGAGATACGGTAATTTTGGAATTCCCGGAATAAAGGTTGGAAATAAACCGTATTAATAAGTAAAAATTTCAGCTCGTCCTCGTCATCTTTAAGCCTGTAGGTAAAGGTGAAATAAGAACTGCTGCGATGGTTATATAAACTCAGCCCAAGGTCTTTACTTCTTTCTTTTTCGTACATATAGGCCGTCCCCAAATAAATGTGTAATTTTTTGTTGCTTTCTTTGGTTAATCGCAATCGAATACCGGCGCCGATCAAATTTCTGGCGTCTATTGACAGCAATGTATTTTGCTGGCTTTGGGCAAAGGCTTCCAAACGAAAAGTATTATTGAATTCTTTATTATATCTGAAATGTACGATCCAATTGTTGTTGAAGTCTTGATTCTCCGATCGCTGTAACTGATAATTGGCATGGAGGAAAAATTTATTATTCAACGAATCTTTACCATCTTTAGTTTTTAGCAGGCCACCAATTTTTGCGCCGACTTGATAAAGGTATGCGCCGTCATTGTTATTATAACTGAAGTTCAAACCACCCTTTATATTTAGGGCCTGCTTTCCGGTGAACATGCGTAAGCTTTCGGTATTAAAGATTTGAGCTTGTACAAAAAAGCATAACAGCCCTGCAAAGGCCGATAGGAGGAAACGGATTTTCATTTTCTTAATGGTTGGTTGATATCTAAAGATATAAATAAAAAAAAGCCGCTTGAAATAGCGGCCTTAATTTTTTTAAAGAGATCTGAATTTATTTCTTTATCAAGCGAATGGTATCCGATCCCTTCTCGCCTTTGATTTTAACGAAATACATGCCACTTTCAAGTTGATCTCCGCTAATAATAGTTTCAAATGAATTTGGACTGAATGAACGAATGCGTTTCCCCAGGATATCGAATAATTCTATAGTTCGGATAGTCTTTGTTGACTGAACAGTCCAGGTGTCACTTGATGGATTTGGAAACACCTTTGATTGTAAAGTTGAGAATTCTGAAGTGCTTAGTGTCGACAACTCATCAAAGATAATATCATCAAACTGGAAGGTATCTAATGTGGTAGGAGCAGATGGAGAACCGCTTATGTCAAAGAAGATCACGGTCTTGTTTAAGACCCCAGCACTTGATTCGCCTGTGAAATCAAAAATCAAGGTTTGCCATTGTCCGGGGGTGGTGTAGCTCTGACTATTTTCAAAGTTGACGGCAAAATTACCATCTTGTTCGACTTTAAATAAAACCGGGGTTGCACGATCACCTCTTACCCGCATTGAAAATCCTTTTGGAGATCCACTGAAATCCAGACTAGCTGTTACGATTTGTACGTTGGAAAAGGCCTGGGCATTTGAATTTTGAATCTCACCAACCATATTTCCGCCATCGGCAACAATGCTAAAACTAGCGCCATCGGCACCAACAAAGGGGGTGGCGGTTTCAAAATCGAACGGGAAGGTTTCGCAGGGACCGCATGACGAACCGCCACAGTCTACGCCATCCTCGTCTCCATTTTTAATACCGTCTGAACAGGTTGGTAAAACAGGATCCCCCGTTTTTAAAGCGCCCCAGCTGATGTTATCGATATAAGTTACACTTGGACCCGTTCTATCCGGATCACCACAGGTGAAATCGGAAAACAGCACCAATTGATCGATATTATTATTCTCTCCGCTGGCACTAAAGGCAGATATATCCCAACTCAATAATTCCCATTGATCTGTAACGGTATTGGTTTGAGAGGTGAGTTCGAAAATCGTTCCATTGGTCGCATTGACGAACTTGACACCGATCCGACCGATCGTAGATTTATTAACCATCATGCTGATGGATTCATTACTCATTACACCGGCTTCCAAAACCCAGGTGCCAAGGATAGCATGCTGCGTTTCAGCACCTGCATAGCAGGCATTAGCCGTTAACACATTCAGTTTTAAAACCTTGGTTGCGGCATCTGTATTAACACCATCGGGATCAGGATTTGTGACGATCTCCACTGCCGGAGTATCCGATTCAAAGACGTTCCAGTATGCAGGATTGCTGCCATCGGTACCATCCTCAAAGGTGAGATTATAAATTTGTTGTTGGGCTGATCCGAAAAATACGCTTAGAAGGATCAATACAGTTGTAATTCTTTTCATAGTTTATGAATTATATAAAACCTTCATCGGTTTTATTATAGCTATATTGATCTTCCCGGAGAAGCTTATTTCCAGGGACCTGGGGAAAGAAAAAAGCCATGTTAACTATTTAACATGGCTTATATTAAATGTGGATAAGAATTATGTTTATTCCTTGATCAGGCGAATGGTATCTGAACCATTTTCACCCTGAATCTTTGCAAAGTACATCCCTGTTTGCAGTTGATCACCGTTAATGGTAGCATCAATTGCATTTGGAGAGTAAGCGTTTACTCGCTGACCCAGTACGTCATAAATTTCAATCGTTTTAATTACTTGATTTGATTGAACGCTCCAATCACCGTTTGATGGGTTCGGAAACACTTTAAATTCAGAGGTTTCGAATTCATTAACACTTAAAACGACAGGATCAACAACAACACTACCGTTTGCTATCTCATTTGCCGGATTGCCATTTATACCGTAAATTCTAAAGCCATATTGGATTATTAATCCAGCAGATAATTCTGCTCCAGTCACAGTAACAGAAAACACGCCAGAAGCAGGCAAAGGCAATACATATGCTCCATTTAACGCATCTGCAAATCCAGCACCAGGATCAAGAGCTTTAATAAAATATTCAGCAGTCCAATTGCCTCCAATAGAATTAGAAACAACATTAGCAGTAAAAGTTAAATCTTGTCCATTAAAAGATGCTCCGGGTTCAACATAAGTAGAAGCTTCCATTTCTTTATTTCCAAGAGGTCCAGCAGTAACTCCACCATCGGAGGAATTCGTCCAATAATCTCTATCTGCATTGGTACCTCCTAAGGAATTTGCATAACCATTATAATTTGGCTGGAGAGTAATATCACTACCTCCAATAACAGTCTTTAAATCAGGGATAGCCCAACCACTACCAAAGCAGAATCCACCGCCACAATCAGGTGTTGGGTCAGCTGCATTATCAAATACATTCATATAACCATTCCAGGATGCACCCACATCTACAGTTACAGTATTTTGAGAAAACCCAAAAAATGCAGTAAGTAAAAATAAAATTAAAGTAATTTTTTTCATAGTTGTTAATTATTAGTTATTTGTATTAATCAATTGTTGTTGCAATATATTCATTATTTATGTTAAAAAGCGCTAATAGACCTATACAATACATATACAATGAGCATTAAATTCGTGTTTTTTAAGGATTCATGCTTATACTACAGGAATTTTAGCGTTGATCATGAAAGAAAAAGATGACTAATACTTAAGGTGTTCATCTTTGTCCCACAGACCCCAATACGCTCCAACATCACCCTCTGCACCCACTTTCCAGGACTCATCAAAAGAGGAAAAATAGAAAATATCGACGCCCTCTTTGGCAGACCAGGCCTGGCTATTTATAAAATACCTCATGGCATTTTCAGATGAAGAGTGCGCACCCTTCAAATTACCGCCCTCGCTTGGCCATCCTGTTTCAGTGATGATGACCTTCTTGCCTTGACCGGCTTCAACGGCCTGTCTGTACATCTGTTTCATATGTAGAAGTGAATATTCCATAGGGCATCCTTCCCAATACGGATAACAATTTGCCAAAATCACATCGCATGCTTCCGCTATGCGTGGATGATCAGAAAATTCATAATACGCATCTACATATCCTACCGGAATGTTTGCTGGCAATGCCACTTTTACTCGATTGATAAAGCTCAATAATTCTGTTTCATTAAGCTCATTTCGATATAAAACCTCATTACCGACTGCGGCAATATCAACATACCCGTCTTTGGCCAATTCGATAATACCTGCTACTTCCCGTTCATTGATTTCGGGATCATCGCCCAACCAGGCTCCAACAAGGGTTTTTAATCCATATTCTTTCGCAACTTTTGGGATGATCTCATTACCATCGGTACATGAAAAAGATCGGATCCATTTGGTATATGGTTTTATTATTTCGATACGCCTTCTTACTTGTTCCTCGGAAATAATATCACCTGGTTTTTGACCGTCTTCATAGAGGCTGAAACATAAACCATGCATCCCATTCTCTAAGGTTTTTCTCCATAATTTTATTAATCTTTCCAATGAATAGCCGGAAAAATCAACACCGGCTTCATGTGTTAAATCGATTTGTGACAGTGAAAACTGATGACCTTCTCTATATGACATTGATAATTGTTTAAAGTTTAAGTATTAGGATTCGCCTCTGCGTTTTTCCAATTCGGTACGTATTTCATTGGCGCGTTCTTCGGTTACATCGTAGTTACGCATCACATAAATAGAAATAAGAGTACCCAAAATCGGTAAACCTGAATAAAAAATTCTCAGACCCGTAATTGCCGATTCGGGCTGTGTATCCACAGTTGTGTCGAAACCAACTACACTCATTATCACCCCGCTCAGTAATCCTGCTATAGCGAAACCAAATTTAACCATCCACCAATAGATGGCACCGAACACACCTTCTCGTCGTTTTCCTGTATTTAATTCGTCAAGATCAATAACGTCGGCTGTCATAGACATCATCAGCGTAAATAAACTGCCAATTCCAAAAGAGAAAAACGGTAGGGCGAAAATAAACATATAGGGTTTTCCGGGAACAAAGAGAAACCACAGCATTAAATAGCCAATTAATGAAATCCCCTGTGAAAGGATAAAGGCTTTCTTTTTACCCATTATTTTCGACATTCGGGCTACCGTTGGAATGACCAGGAAGGTTGTGACCAATGAAGCCAGGCTACCAAAAAGTGTTGGCCAAACCCCTGCAGCCCCTGCATCACCGTTAAATAAATGATAAACGATGATAAAGAATGAAAATGCTGCTATGGTATTAAAGGCATTGAAAATTAAAAATGTAGAAATACACAGTTTTACAAATGGTTTTATCCTAAAGGCTTCTTTAAAGTTTTCCAGTATTTCTTTAAGACTCCCGCCTATTGTTTTTATTGTGAGCGGAGAGTAATCTTCATTCAGGGTCGATTTACTTTTTAGGAATATGGCCGGTACCATGGCAAAAAGCATACAGATAATACCAATCCAAATCGCAAGTTCTCGTGTTGCCACATCAGCAGTTTCAAACCAACCTTTATCATACATGATCACCCAAAACCAAGGTGCGATCACCCATGCCCACTGTCCTATCCATTGTGCCACAGCCATGATATCGGTGCGTTCGTGAAAATCATTACTCATCTCATATCCCATCGCTACATAAGGCACACTAAAAATGGTTAACCCCAGATAAAAAACAAAAGACCAAAGGAGGAAGTATGTAAAATTATAGTCAATGCCATTTTCTCGGTAGAGTTGCCACATTATTACAAATGCAGCTCCCATAATAATAGCTCCGATGAAAACATATTGACGACGCCGACCCCAACGTGATTTGGTATTATCTGAAATAAAACCCATAATTGGATCTGTAATCGAATCGAAGACTCTTGGCAAAAAGAACAGGACGCCCCACATCCATCCCGGGAAACCAAGGTCCTGAACCAGCACAACCATAAAAATCCCTAAAACAGCGGGAAACATTTGGTTGGCCAGCATCCCAATCCCAAAAGCAACTTTTTGTCCGAATGGGACCTTTACTCTCGCCATCGTTTTATATTTTGACATAGTGTTTTATTTAAATTGATTTATACCTAAAAAAGTCTGGGGATTAATATTCAGCGTATTTTTTTTTGACGATTTCAAAAGCCATTTTCTTATTTCTGTCGATATCGACGAGTCCCCAGTATTCTTCATTGGGAGTGCCATCGTAAGGAACGCCGGTGCTGTTTGGAGCCCAGCCACCGGGATTTAATTGGTCATTATTGCCGGCCTTCCAGAGTTCGTCAACAAAGGCGAATATGGTAACCCCCGAGCATATGTCAGAATTATTAAAAATGCCATCAAGGATATTTGCGGTCGCATCGGCCTGGGCCTTTTCATTCACTCCTTGCTCATACCCATCTTTAGTAATGGTCATATAACTATCGGCTCCGGCTTCGGATAAGTACATCGGTTTGTCACTGATTTCGGACCACTCAGAAAATATCGTTTCCGGCTCGTCCCAGCGATACACATTCATCCCCCATACATCAATGTTCGGGGAAAGGGATAGCGCCATTGCATCAGGTAATTCACCATGTGCTGTAGCAACAGGGTGATGCGAGTCATTATCATGAATCTTATCTGCTGCCATGTTTAATGCATTGTACCAATTACGTATATCGTCTCCGAACCATTCAGGATGAAAATTGAACTCATTACCTAATTCCCAAAATAGAATGGCATTATGGTTTTTATATGTATTGACATAATCAATAAATGAACCTGAAAGGATATCAAAATGACCTCCTTGATCATATCCAAATCCAATGATCACTTTCATTCCGGCCTTATCGATTTGATCCAGGACCGCGCGATCATCGATAGGTTCATAAACGCGTATGGTATTGATACCGGCTTCGGTCATTAAAGCAAGGTCATTTGCCAGATTTTCAAAATTCCTTTTATCGCTGCCTTTTGGGACCGGATGATAGCAAATACCTTTTATAGAATAAGGCTTACCATTAACCAGGACCTGTCGATCTTTAACGGTTACACTATCGATTGAAGAATCATTTGAGCACGACACAAACAAACAATTCAGAAGCACGAGCAAACTGAATAGTTGTTTAATATTAAAAGCAATACATTTCATAGTTAAATTAAATCAATTTGAAGTTGTAATTTCATTAGATAAGGGTGGAACCATTGTCTGGTCCTTTAAAGCCTGTAAGTCACCCCCATAGCTTTTTGTTATCGGGTTGTTATTTCGGGATAGACCGTCAAAGACGCCCTGGTCTACAAATTCCCATATCGCATATTTGGCCTTACCGTCAACATTAAAAATCCCAAAATGGTTTTCTGAACCACCTGGATTCTTCCCATCCTTCCAAGGTTCATCAAAAGCCTCAAAATAGAAACAAGACATACCTTTTTCGTTCGTCCATTCGCGTGTGTGTTTATAATACAGGCCGGACTTATATTCATCACATGCCCTTGATCCGTCGGCACCAAATAAGTCGTTTGACGCTGTTGCCCACCCCGTTTCACCGATATGGATTGGTTTGTCAACGCCAATACTTTTAACATAGTTAGCTACACTTTCATATTGCGATATGGCATAATCTTTCACTCGCAACATAGCGGCATCAATTTTTTCTGAATCGGATAAGCTTTCTTCTTTTTCAGTGACACCCCAGAATTGCGGATTATAATGGGTGTCGTGCATGGGATAGGTATGCATAGAAATGTAGTCAACGGCTTCTATTAATTTATTTAAATCATCAACATGATATTCACTACCGCCGCCGCCCCAGGAGGCAAAATTATCGGAACTGGTAATCCATAGGTCTTTAGAGAGTTCACCTGTCTTCTTTAACTCCTGCAAATAGGTCACCCATTTTAAAATGACACCTGGCTGCACATAATAGCTGGCTGCCCATTTTACCATGGCTTCATTTCCCACGGCAATGATCTTAACGATATCCGGATATTGATTTGCGAGCCTAACCGTTTCTTCTATCTGTGGAGCATTGGCTTCGCTTTCAATGTTATGATCAGGTTCTTTATCCGTCCATGCGTTTTTACAGTCGATCCAGGCTCCCAACATGACATACATTTCAAAACCAGGGTCTTGTTCTTTTAATTCATGTATTGCTTGTAACAGGTTAGCGGCTTGTGGACGGTGAACTTTGTACGTGCGTACAATTTTAATACCTATAGCAGATAGGAGTTTCATATCTTCCTTAAGTTCATCTAATGTGGGTTCAATATCATGGTCGGCATATCTATACCCACCATATGACATTGCTAAATAATTTGAATTTCCCAGTATATCTGAAGCAGTTCGATTCATTTTTTCTTCTGTATTGGAACACCCCATAATTAAACCTGAAAAGGCCAAACATATAATCACTTTCAAGACGGCATTCATTTTACTATGCATTTAATTAACATGATGTTTTTCGATTGAAACAACTATTTTATTTATTTCTCCCGATCGACTAAAAACCTTTGAACTTATGTCTCGATTGAGCGATAAACCGCTGAATTCTTTAATGGCTGAATCATTCATATGGACGGTTAAATTGTCCCGGTCATCAAACTGGTAAATGAAAGGAACTTGACAGTAAGTAAACGCTAGAGAATGTTCCTTTAAGGTGATTTCTTTAATATCATGATTCATGTCTGTGTAGGTAAAAATGCTGGCTTCATTCAGGAACTCGGCACTTCTTAAAAGATTCGGTTTGATATTAATACATCCATCCTGAACCATAACACCCAATTCACCAAATCGACTAAGGATATCTTCTTTTACCTGTCCGGTCATTCCGGGTTGTTGGGCGCCCTTCCCTCCTGGGGTATGAGAATAGGGGTCTGTCGGGACAGCCCCGTATAACTCAGGCGATTTGTGGACACCTATGCCTTCGAGGATTTCATAATAATGCTCCATTAGTTTCCCGGTTATGATGGCATTTTCATTGTTTTCGATTGACAGTAAACAGTTTTCCTGAACAGCTAATAACAGTTTTGATACCATATGCCAGTAAATCGAGCCCAAGCCTTCATATCCATAGAATGTTCCCGATCTACCAGTAAAGGATTTATGATCGAAAATCGATTCAAATATTTCGAGGATTAGATCGTAATCTTTATCGATTAAGCTACGGTAGCTCTCATCTGGTAATTCTCCCAGGGCAGTTTTAAGGCTTTCGGCATTGTTGAAATTACCGTTAAAATGGTGCTTTCCAAACACATCTTTTACAATGATTTGAGTATTTGCATCCTTTAAAAGTCGCTGCAACAGCATGGATTCTTTAACCCTTTCATCCGGGATGATATTCTTTTCCACAAATCTGGGAAGTTCTTTATCCGGATAAAGCAGGTAACTGTATTGATCAGGCCTGAAAAGATGACTTGCTTTCATAGCATTTAATAGTTCAAGGGAAGCCTCTCCAGAAATTAAGCCGGAACTCAAAACCGCTACTTGTCCTTCCAACATGACTGAAAGTCGGGAAATGGAAACCCTTGAATCTCCATCAGTCGTCATAAGATTATAGGCATGAAACAAATTGTCTGGCCGCTTATTGGCAATAATACTATGATCGAGATATTGAAGGCAAACCTTGGTAAATTTGAGCAAATCGCTTCTTGAGATTTGCTCTTTTTCATTAGAAAATCCTTTGGTATAGATCAATGTTCGATACTCACTTCCCGCTATTCCAAGTCCATCGAGAATCGTCTTCCTGTCTTCATCATTTAGTGCACCATTAAGCAAGTTCTTATGGCTTTCTAAGGTTAGCAATACACCTTTAAAAAATTCAACTAATTCAGAAGAAACCTCAATAGAATTATGCTCAATTGTATTGATTTGCTTGAGGAAGAAACCTAAAAAACGTCTGAGATAGCAGAGGGTTACCATCGACACCCCATTACCCACCAGGGCATTATTGGCGTCATTCCATTCTGGTCTTTGGGTATTCATCCAAATGCCGCCTTCGGGAATGAAATTCGATAGTTTTGCTAAAACAGTTGCTAATAATTTTTCGATTAACGTTACGTGATAAATACTTTGCTTCTCAATGCACAAAAGGGCGCCATCGGCTCCGATTCCCTTTCGTTTTTCATCGATCTCTTCATCTAAACTATGGTCAAAATCTATAGTATCTTTCGGGTTTTTAAGAAGATCTGAGTAGGGTTTAATCTTATATGGAACATTGGCATAAACAAAAATCTCCTGATCATAATAATCTGCAAGTTTTCCGGGATAATGCAGTTCGATGAATTCGAGGAACTTCAACAGGTAAATGATCTGATGATCACCCCAGTACCCGATATAAGACCAGGGATCGTCTTCTTCGATAGTCTCCCAATCAATTCCATCTTTTGTCACCCGGTATGGATTATAACCATCGAATGTAGAGGCATTTACGAATTTAAAAATCATACTATCAATAAACTCGGGATACGCATGGGCAAGAGCTTCCCAGTTTTGAAAAATATCACGCCAGTTACCTTCATAGTCCAGAATTTTCGATCCGTCTATTTCGCTGGTCGTATTGATTGAAAATCGGTTCCAGGGCCTGCTCGGATCCCCATGCCTTCTGGAGAACTTTAAAGGCAGGTATTCAAAGGCCAAACGTTTGAAATCCGGATCCTGCTCCTGCTCAATTATAGTCCTTAAATAGTGATGATTAAAACTATCAGGCAGCGCCGTGAGAATGGATTCCTTTTTATTTGAAAGATCTTTATTTGCCTTGCGCAGATAACTGACAAAATCAGCTTTCTCAATTTGATAGTTGTTATCAAAAATTCCACCACGCATTATATTGAACATCGTGTTAGAAAAATGCCTGATATTTCTTAATCGATCAGCCGTGAGTTGGGTGCCATCTGCTGCGCTTGTTAATTGTATAAGCTGTTTAGTGCCTTCATCAATACTTTTTTGAACAAGTGACGAAAGATCAACCCCTTTCTTAATTTGTTGTGAAATCGAATTAATTGAAATAATGGATTGGTTAACATTGGCAACAATCATCCAGTGCTTGCTTTTGTCATGCTCAAGACTAATTTCGGTATTGACAAAATAGGCGCCTTTTTCGGCGCGAATATCGGTTTCTTGTTTGATTGGCAGTCCTTTTCTAAACGCATCTAACTGAAGGGAGGAGACCAAATATTTTGGACTTTTCATTCCCACAGACCATGCTATAGTAGCTTTAAGTGCCTCACTGGGTTCGGCCTTATCGACGATTATGGCACTAAGAGCATAGATTCCCAAGCCTACTTCAGCCTGTAGCTCGTTTTTCTTGTAGGCATCAATAAGATTACTTTTTGAGTTCTGAAAATCAGCCGCAATACCATAAGGCACTATATTCTGAATTCCGTCCAAGACAGCAAGGTTCATTGCAGAACCTGAATGATTAATCAGGGCAGACTTTTTTACAAATCCGAATTCATTGCTCGAATTCCACTGGTATTGAAAGGTAAGACCCAGATCATCGTTGATTTCTTCGAATATAATCTTATTGCCAAAGGTGTTTTTATACAGATTGCGTGTAATTTGATAAATCCCTTCGTATCGGTTCGAAAAGGGCTCCCATAAAATGGTTTTATCTCCCCGATAAACTTGAAATATGGTTTTACTTCCTGTAACATCGGCCGATTCAGTAATCTTATCATCTGTATAATACGGAAATAATGCTGAGTCGCAATCTTTTCTCCCGGCAGTAAGTCCACCATTGCTCGATATAAACATCCAGTGGTTAGAGTCACTGACAATGCTCATAAAAAATGATCTTAAAGAATCGCAATTGGAAATTTTATAATATACCTCACCATCAAAATTCACGAGATTCCCATCAACTTGTTTTTCTTCAACCTGTATTTTTTTATCACCGACGTATATTGAATTTTGACCCATTGTTTTATTTTTTATCATTTGGAATGAAAAGCAAAATGGCAAAGATTAATTTTTTTAATGCCGAATTAATAATTGTTCTACTTCTTCAAGTGATTTACCTTTTGTCTCTATGACAAATTTATAAACAAACAGCACCGCGCATAAAGAAAGCAATGCGTAAATCCCAAATGTTGTTGTTGGCCCAAGATTTGACAATTCCCAGGGAAAAACCTGGGTAACAGAAAAACTGACCAATGAATTAAAAAAACCGACCACCGATATTGCTATTCCCTTTATTTTGCTTGGAAATATTTCGGAAAATAATGTCCACATCACCGGACCCAGTGATATTGCAAAAGAGGCTACATATAATAATATCGCGATGAGAACAAGGGTTGCATTGATCTCAATAAAATTGGTTATTTGATTACGTTTAAAATCCAGAAACTGATCTTCGGAAAGCCTGGGTTGAATGGTCTGGAACAGCACATTTTGACCATCGAATGATTGGCCTTCCAGGGATGCCAGGGCGCTCTGAGTATCCAGATTGCTAATCTTGTTAATATTTTCCTGGCTGAATTCATACCGCGCATTATTAAAGGCAAAAGTGGCCATTAATAAAGCGATGGTCATACATGTTGTCCCGATAAGTAATAGGGGTTTTCGACCTAAGCGGTCGATAAGCCAAATAGCTACCAGGGTAAAGACAAGATTTGTCAGACCAACTACAATAGCCTGTAGAAACGATGAGTCGGTACTTCCACCAGCCTGTTCAAAGATGGTAGGAGCATAGTAAAAGATTGCATTTATTCCCGTGATTTGCTGGAAGAATGCAATTCCAAGGGCGATGATCATGATAGTTGCATATTTGCTTTTAAACAGGTCTGATATCCGTCCTTTCGATTTTTTGCTTTCGATGCCTTGCTGAATTTCAGCGAGCGTATTTTCCGCATAACGATCTCCACCGATTTTGGCCATAATTGATTGGGCACGATCAATCTTATTCAATTTCAAGATTAGCCATCTCGGACTACGTGGAACGGTAAACAATGCAAGGAAATATATTAATGCAGGAATTGCCTCAACACCCAGCATCCAGCGCCAGCTTTCACCGTCAATATTTACTAAAAAATAATTGGAAAAATAGGCGACTGAAATCCCGATTACAATATTCAATTGATTGAAGGAAACGAGGCTCCCCCGTAACTTTGGGGGTGCTATTTCTGCGATATATATCGGGGCTATCAATATGGCACCTCCAATACCGACTCCGCCAATAATCCTGGCGATAATGAATTCGGTGTAACCGGTAGCCAGAGCCGACCAGCTCGCTGAAACAGTGAACAATGCGGCTACGACAATTAATACACTTTTTCGTCCAAATCGTTCACTCATGGGGCCTGCAAGCAGGTTGCCTGCCATGGCTCCGAAGATCACACATCCCACTGCAAATCCCAGCATGACCTCCGTCATTTCAAAATAGGTTGTTATTCCTTTAACTGCGCCTGAAATCACAGCGCTGTCAAAACCCAGTAAAAATCCACCTAAAGCGACAATCAAACTAATGAGTACCGTATAAGACTTATTCACTTTTAAACTGCCGTCTGGATGTTCCATATACCTGAATTTTAAAAAATGCTTTAATTTTTAAGGATAATCGTTTGAATTGAATGAGCTAAACTTTTTAATTCTGCCGTCCGGGTTCCCAGGGTCAGACTGTAAGAAATCGGATTCTCACTCTGATTCATGACAATAATGGCCAGACTCGCATCATCATTGACAAATGCAGTTGTAAGCAATGCATTAGAGGTTGAAGCACTGATGATTCGTTTTGCACCCGGCCGAATGAATTTTGAGAAGTGCCCGATATAATAGTAGCTGTTAGTCAGGAAAAAATCCTGTGAGGGCGTATTCGAATGAATTGGAGCAAAGCACAAATTACCAACATGATTAGGGCCACCGGTTTCATCTAAAAGGATATTCCAGTCAGTCCATGCTACTGTTCCATTGTTAAAATCATTAATCATCGAACGACCGTACCGCTCAGCTAATTTTGGATCTTCAGTCTCAATGCGTTCGAGGTCAAACCTTTCATTGCAGCCCTCCGTAAAAATGAGTTTTTTATCAGGATAAGCTTCATTAACGAGCTTAACCGCATCGAACATTGGGATCCCGTCTTTCCAATCCTCATACCAGTGAAATCCTGTTCCCCATACATATTTTGATGCATCAGGATCATTAAGAATAACGCTGGCTCGTTGGTATAAAAGATCCCGATTATGATCCCAGACGATAATCTTTTTATCGCCCAGACCTTCTTGCTCAAGTGTAGGGCCAAGATTGTTTTTTATGAAATCGCGTTCTTCCTCTGCGGTATATATACAAGATTCCCAGCGTTGGACGGCCATCGGCTCGTTTTGAATAGTCAGTCCCCAAATTGGAATTCCCTCAGCCTCATAGGCTTTTATAAATTTCGCATAATAATTTGCCCATGGCTGATAAAATTCCGTTTTTAAACTTCCGCCTTGCAACATATTATTATTGGTCTTCATAAATGCAGGAGGGCTCCATGGACTGACATACATAGTCAAACTTCCACCGGCAGCTTCAATTGCTTTTTTTATGAATGGGATGCGATATTCACGATCGTGATCGATATTAAATGTTTTTAATTCGGCATCACCTTCGTCGATATAGGTATAACTACCATTTGAAAAATCACAGCTATGTATTGTCGTTCGGCCCAGGGAATAACCTATACCGTTTTCTACGCTGTAATAGGCTTCAAGAAAACGTTTTTGATTTTCCGGAGAAAGCTTGTAAAATGTTTCAGCCGATGCATCTGTTAAAGCGCCCCCAATACCGAGCAGGGATTGAAATGTTTTTGATGGATCAACGATTATGGCCGCATCTGTTTCTAAGGGTTGTTTCGCAATATCAAACCTTATACTATCATTAGGGCTTAATTTGAGGTTTGTATTGTGAGCAGTTGTATAGACCATTTTAATGGTTTGTAAATTGGGCGAGGGTTTACTCTCCGTAACGGGTTCAGTTTTATTTGTTGGTGCATCAGTACAACCAGAACAAATTAAAAAGGCTGATATTAAGAAATGATAAGATTTTAGTATTGACATGAATCAGGTCGTTTAGTAGGATTATGTCAAGGTATTTCTGAGGCATCAAATATATGTGAAACAAAATTGATCTCTAAAGATTAAAAAAGGCCGGATAGTGGAATTATGCCGACCTTTTAAAACTGAAAACAATTTTAATGTATTCTACACTAATTTATTGATAGACTTTAACAAAGTCTATTTCCAAAGAGGATTCCGTAAATGCCGGATCGATATCGCCACCAAAATTACCGCCCATTGCAACATTTAAAATCAAAAAGAAATCAGCATTAAATGGGAGTGACCCGTCATTTTCGAACGTAAAAAAGATTTCGTTGTCTACGGCCCAAATGATTTCATTGACCTTCCATTCTACCGTATAATTATGAAAGGTATCACTGGCATCAGGGATTTCAATTTCTCCACCAATCGAATTTCCACCCGAATTACCAGGGAAATGAACGGTGCCGAATATCGTATTTTGCTGATTTCCTACATGTTCCATAATGTCTATTTCGCCACATGTGGGCCAGCCAACTTCGTCAAAATTAGCTCCCAACATCCAAAGCGCTGGCCAGGTTCCACCGCCAGTTGGAAGTTTCGCTCTGATCTCGACTCGACCATAGCTAAACTCGAATAAGTTTTCACTTTTCAGTCTTGAAGAAGTAAATTCGCTTCCCATGAATGACTCTGCTCTGGCCGTTATTTTCAACAATCCATTTTCTATTATGACATTACTCGGGTCATCGGTATAATATTGTTCTTCTCCGTTACCCCACCCACCTGATCCGGTGCCGATATCATAGGTCCAATTGGCGGGATCGGGAGCGCCGTCTACACTAAATTCATCCTGCCAAACCAAGGTATTATAAATTGAATTCAAGGCTGTTTCATCAAGAGGATTCGTTGTGGAGTATTTATGATACCAGGCTAAAGTAGGATCATTTCCATCAATAGTCCTGACATAAAGTGTGTTTTCAGTTAATGAGATGATCTCATAAGACGATGAGCTCACATAATAACCCATAAAGGCATCATCTGAAAAATTCATCACAGTTCCACGTGATGAAAAGCTTGGGTCAGGAACAAGCGACCAATCAACGGAGGTTGGTGCTAAGGAAACGTTACTGACACCCGAGGTATCAAAATCAAAACACAAATCGCTTCCACCCGGTCCACCAACAATATCCTGGTGGGCTTGATTAAAAAAGGTCTGCCCATTATTATTGAGTTGGAATGTTAACTGGTTATCCGTACCCAAAGAAAACGTTAGTTCATCGTCACACAGGCAATCACTGCTTGGGTCACCGCATTTTTCAAATGGAGTTGCACTGTAGAAGGAAGGATAATAGAATTCCGTTGGTGAACCATAGATGATCAGATCAAGCAATAAGGATGGACCTACTCCGAGGTGACCCGACGATGAAGCGTCTAGATACCAGATTTTTGAGGAGCCTGCTCCGCCGGTTAACAAGGTTTTCGCTTCTTCATCATCAAAAGCGCTAAACACATCCAGTATTACTGAAGTCGAGGTAGGTACGCCGCCGGTACCGGATGCAATCACCGTGACTGTATACGAATTGACCCCTGTCAGGTTAAAACGATGGGTAATATCACCGGAGGGGGTAACATCACCTTGGGTACCATCACCGAATTCGTAACGGAATGTGATGGCGTTATCTGCAGAAGCCGTGAAATTGACAAGTCCTGAGCCATCTCCATTTGGATTGTCAATATCCTGACCGACAATTTCAAAGGATAAGGTGAGGTTTGAAGGTACAATTATATCACCAAACTGTTGATCGTCATCTTGACAGCCTTGCAATATTAAAAGCAATGCAAAAACGGGCAATATGATCTTTATAAAATTTTTCATGTTTTTTTCTTTTTTAAGCATTAATTATGAAAATATACATTGTCAACATATACAGTACCATCTCCAAATGGATCACATGAAATAATAAATTGACTTATATCGGAAAAGGCGCTCATGCCACCATCTGAAAAATCTGATAACGGAATTTCAAGACCCACCCATGAGCCATTTGCGGGGTTAAATGTTAATTCGGCCTCAGTATCTCCATTACCACCTGCGAATCCATCACCTAAAAAATCAACCAGCTTAACTCTGAATGCGGTGATGTTTGGTGTCCAGATATCGATATGCAGATGAGTCATTCCGGCAGTTGTTAAATCAATGGATGGTCCTGGATTAACCGTTTCGGTACCATTAAACGCAAGATTTGTATATTTTTTTGTTGGATTACCAGCGATGTTAACTTCTTCATAGTCGGCTACACTCCATGTAGTATTCCAGGTATCTACTGGCACATCGGTATAGGCATCACTGAACATAGATATCACATTTGCCTCAGGTACAGTTGGTGTTGGTGCTGCATCTGTAGGTTCGGGGTTTGCGTTATAGTAATAAACATTGTCGATGAAAACCACGCCATCTCCAAAAGGATCTCCTGAAATGATCAATTGGGCGATATCAGAAAAAGCCCCCATTCCGGCATCAGCAAAATCTGATAGTGGAATATCGATACCCATCCATTCTCCCAAATTTGGGGTATAAGTTAATTCTGCCTCGGTATCACCGTTCGTTCCTGCAAAACCATCACCTAAGAAATCGACAAGTTTCACTCTAAAAGCGGTCATATTTGGTGTCCAGATATCCAAATGGAAATGCGTCATTCCTGCACCAGATGCATCGATTGAAGGCCCGGGGATGAAGGTCTCAATACCATTAAATCCTAAATTTGTATATTTTTTTGTTGGGTTTCCATTAACCGTCACATCCTCAAAAGTAGCCTGACTCCATACTGTATTCCAGGTATCAACAGGAACATCTGTATAGGCATCACTAAACATAGAAATCACAAAATCTTCTGCAATGTTTGGAGACGGCGCCGCTTCTGCCGGTCCTGTTGCTTCTCTATAGAAATAGATATTATCGATAAACACGGTTCCACTAGGATTATCAAAAGTCCCAAACGGGTCGCCAACATATTTTAATTGATGAATATCAGCAACCGTAAAGCCTCCTTGGTCGGTGAAAGCGGAAATAGGGATATCAATACTGGTCCAATCATTAGGCGTTAAAGGAACGAGTACCGGGCGTTCTCCATTAGTAAGACTGATAAGTGAAACCTCGATGTTTTGCAATTCATCGGCAGTCCATACATCCAGGTGAATAAATTCCATTTCTGTTACATCAACGGGCGTACTGATTTGATTACCCTGGTAACTTAAGTTAGAGTATTGAAGCATTTCGTCACCCTCGAGGTCGAACATGGCCCAACCGCTGCCGCAGCATCCGCCTTGTCCCCAATCCGGGAAATAATCGGTCGGAACATCGGTATAAACGGCACTGAATAATGAAATGACATCATCTTCAGCTCTGGAAGGAGGTGTTGCTGCTGATGCTAAAGGCTGCAAGATTGCAGTAACTTCAAAATCCTCTGAATATGTTGTCGTTTCAATGGCCGCACTAAAGGCAGTGACCGTAATTGTATAAACCCCCGCATCTTCATAGGTATAACTAATGGCATCACCAATGTTCGCAGTTACCGGTTCATCTTCAGGGTTTTCCCCAAAATCGACTTCATAGGTCAAAGCATAATCTGCTGTTGCTGTTATATTTACTGTCTTCGAGAGCGTGCCGTCATTTTCGATAGTAACCACCAAATTTTGCGGTGCTATGAACGATACGACTAATGGCTGGGTAAATTCAGTGGTAAGGCCGTTAACCGCAGTAGCAATTAAAGTCACTGAATAATTTCCTTCCGCATAAACATGCTCAGTGCTTTCACCGGGATTAAGGTTTACCGAACCTGAACCGTCACCATAGGTCAATTCAAATTCCGTTGCGCCTTCAGCATTAGGAGTTAAGGTGACTAATCCCGAATTATCCTGTGTAATATCAAAAGCGACCGCCAGATTAGCCGGCGCCGGAACGTTATCTAAATAATTGGTATCTCTGTCATCATCTGTACAGCCCGCATAGGCGAGTACTATAAGAGATAGAAGTATTAATTTTATTCTTTTCATAATCATTTTTTTTAATATCCTGGATTTTGTTCCCATTGATTGCCGGCTAATTGAATTTCAATTGACGGGATAGGGAATATTTCATGTTTGCCAACTTGAAATCCTTCAATTTCCGATGCAGCGTTTCCGGTTCTAACCAAATCGAAAAAGCGATGACCTTCGCCCACCAACTCAACACGTCTTTCGTGAGAAATAGCCGTGGTCAATTCAGAACCCGTTACTGCGACATCAGCCAAACCTGCACGTGTTCTCACCCTGTTTAAATGAACCAGAGCCCGACTGTCGTCAATACCACCGCGATTTAAAGCTTCAGCTGCCATAAGCAGAACATCGGCGAACCGAATGGCTCGATAATTGTTCGGGTTTGTTAAATTGGCATCACCCGTATTCAAATCGCCCTGTCTTGCGATGTATTTGCGGTTAAAGAAACCTGTATGCTCAAAACCAGTACCGTAGGTCGCCCCTGTTGCTTGTGCCCAGGCTTCGATATCTAAAATAGCAGTGTCTTTTCTCAGGTCGCCCGGTTCAAATTCGTCTACAACTTCTTGCGTCGGAACATTAAAACTGAAGCCTGAGTCAAACAAAGGTCCTGTGTAATTCCGAATACCATTAAAGCCAACGGCGACATTCCCCTCACTGCATTGTAAACATCCGAAACCAGCACCTTCCTGATCTGTATATTGTATTTCAAACACCGATTCAATAGTATTTTCATTATCATTCTCAAATAGTGTCGAATAGTCACTGATAAGGTCATGCGGACCGTTATTTATAAGATCTTCAAGTACATTGGAGGCTTCTGTAAATTTATTCTGAAAGAGATAAGCTTTACCTAATAAAGCTTGCGCCGCTCCCTTTGTAATGCGTCCTTTTTGCGCTTGAATGTATGGCAAATTAGCGACCGCAAAAACAAGGTCATCTTCAATTTGTTCATATACCTCAGCTTTTGGGGTGCGTGGTATATTGAACTGATCGCCAAATTGAATACGCCTGTCAACAACAAAAGGAATATCTCCGAACCATTTAACCAGTTCGAAATAATAATAGGCTCTTAAAAAGCGAGCTTGTGCCAGGACAGAATTTTTATTAGGGAAATCGGTTTTGTCCTGAAATTCCATAATATAATTGGCGCGGTTCACGCCACCATATGTCCAATTCCATATATCACGTAAATTAGCATTTACAGGAGTGTGAATCATGTCATCGATCTCCTGAATGCCGGGAACGTCAATTGCGCTTTCACCCCCGGCCAGGGTATTATCGGATGCAATTTCACCTAACATCACGTTTATATAGGTGGACTGTAAAGGATCATATGCCGCAATCAATGCATTTTGATAGTCAGCCTCAGAATTGAAGAAATCCTCAGAGTTCGCATCCTGAGAATCGACATCAACAAAATCGTCACTACAAGAAGCTGCCAGCACTAATAAGGCAAAGAGGAATTGAATTTTTATACTTTTCATAGTCATTTTTTAAAATTTTACGTTAATACCAAGCGTATATGTCCTTGGGTTCGGATAGAATCCATAATCTATACCCCCACCAATAGGTTGTCCGGTTGAGGTTGTTGGGTCATAGCCTCTGTATTCAGTTAAAGTTATTAAATTGTTTCCAGAGATATAAATCCGAAACTTATCAAGTCCCAAACGATCGAGAACTTTTTCGGAGAACGAATATCCCAATTGGGCATTTTGTAACCGGATAAATGAACCATCTTCAACGAAAAAATCTGAGAACAGACTATTCGAGTTGGCTCCGGAGGTAACCCTTGGGAAACTATTACTTGTCCCGGGCCCCGTCCAACGATCAAGATAATAGGTGCTTCTATTTGTCAAAGGTTGATTTCGCTCGTAGTTGCGAACGATTTCATTACCTACAGAAGCAAAAGCATAGGCTCCAAAATCAAAGTTTTTATAATCAAAGGTGAAATTAAAACCCATGGTAGCTTTTGGAAGTGGATTTCCAATATCTGTTCTGTCGTTATCATCTATAACACCGTCGTTATTGATATCAACAAATCGCAAATCACCCGGTTGAACCGACGAGCTTATGGTTGGATAACTATTAACCTCATCCTGGGTTTGGAAAACACCATCAGTTCTAAATCCCCGGAAATAGCCAATCGGGAAGCCGGCTTCCATACGGGCTGGTGGGTCCTGACCTACACCAAAAGAGCCACCCGGAAGAAAATCACCTTCCGCACTCACCGAAATAACCTCATTTTCCAATAAGGTAACATTGTATTTAAGACTGAATTTTAAATCATCACTTAGGTTATCGGAATATCCAATAGCAAATTCCAGTCCTTTATTTTCAACAATTCCGGCATTTATGACCGGAGGCCCTGAACCGGGACTTGTCGCTCCAAGTAAACCTGAAACCTGTGGAACTACCAGAAGATCCTCAGTCCTTCGTTGGAAGTAATCGGCGGTTACATCCAATTTATTATTCAGGAATCTTGCGTCAAGTCCGAAATCAAATGTTTTTTGTTTCTCCCAACGAATTTCCGGGTTCGCAACCGCCCCAATGGCAGTACCAAAGACCAATTCGTCATCGATTACATAAACCCCTTCTCCGTTAAGCAGAGAAACGAATCGGAAATCGGGAATTCGATCATTACCCAATATTCCGTAGGAAGCTCGAAATTTCAGGAAATTAAAAACTTTGCTGTCTTCAAGAAATTTTTCCTGAGAAGCTATCCAGCCAATTGAGCCTGAAGGGAAATATCCGAATTTGTTCCGTGGACCGAACTTGGTTGAACCATCCCGACGTACTACGGCGGAGATTAAATATTTTCCATCAAAATCATACTGGACCCTTGCAAAATAAGACAACAACCTTGAGTCGAAGGTCGCATTGCCATTAGGAAAGATGTTTTGCAAATCTGAAGCTTGTTCTAAAGTGGCATTTGCAATGCTGTTTTCAGGAATATCAAATCCGACAAATCCACTAAATGACCCTGTGGTTTTAAACACAGACGTACCAAAAAGCACTTTGAGATTATGAATATCATTAAAGCTGTTTTCATATTTTGCAAAGGCATCAAAGGTATAATCTCTAAAGAAGTTTCGTGTGACAACCACCTCGTTACGTTCCCTGTTAAAGACTTTCCCACTTCCGTAGAAGGCTGTAGGATTGAATACCTTGCCGTCTACCTCCGCCCAGTTAAATTGAATATTTGACTGTACGGTAAAATGATCGAGGAAGGAATAGGCCAGACCAGCATTTCCACTTAACTTATTTACCTTGGTTCGGTTATACGTGTTCTCTATCTGAGCAAGTGGGTTGATAACCTCGTTACCCAATCCTTCGGCTATAGTGAATTCACCGTTTTCATCTCTTACATCAAAGGTAGGGGCCATATTCAATGCATTAAAAAGTACCGAACCTAGACCCGTTTCGGCTAATGTTTTCCGGTTGGTATTAGTAAAAATCAATTGAGCATTGAATTTGAAATTTTCAAGAAAATCCAAACTGTATGCGGCCCTTTTGGTAAAACGTGTAAAGTTTGATTTCTTCCCTCCAACGATACCATCCTGGGTCAAGAAGGACTGACCGAACGCATAGGTTGATTTTTCCTTACCACCTTTTATCGTAACCGAATGGTCGAAAAGTGGAGCGGTGGTAAACACCTTACGTTGCCAGTTGGTACCTTGACCAAGACCGGACACAACAGGAAAGACCGGGTTTTCGCCATTGGCTGCAAATGCCTCATTGGTGAGCAAGGCATATTCAGTGGCATTAAGAGCCGGAATTTCACGTGTGGTTTCCTGGAATCCAAAATAGGCGTTATATTCTAAGGTCAAAGGCATATTTCTGCGTCCTGATTTGGTTGTGATCAGGATAACGCCATTGGCAGCACGTACGCCATAGATTCCGGCCGTAGCATCTTTAAGGACGTTTACACTCTCAATATCGTTCGGGTTAACCGTGCTGAGATCTTCAATCACGTTGCCGTCAACAAGTATCAATGGTCGACTATCGCCATTTGTTGACACACCACGAATGCTTATTGTGGCACCGCTACCCGGAGATCCGGAGTTGGAAGATATTTGAACCCCGGCGACCTGGCCCTGTAAAGCCTGTTCTACCCTGGTGGGTTTTAGTACTTCAATGGTTTCACTTGAAACAATCCCTACGGCTCCTGTTACTTCCTTTTTGGTTTGCGTACCATAACCGATTACAACGACTTCATCTAAAACTGCTACATCAGGTTGAAGGGCAACATTCAATGGAGTGGCGTCATTTACGACAACTTCAAAGGTTGTAAACCCAACATAACTAAAAACAAGAGTTGATCCTGCAGGCACATTTGGAAATGTAAAATTTCCATCAAAATCTGTTACAGCCCCTTGAGATGTGTTTTTAATTATGATGTTAACACCTGGGATTGGGAAGCTGGTATCGGCTTCGATTACGTTTCCAGTTATAGTTAAGTTTTGAGCACCAACACCTATGATGCTAAAAACTGTAATAATGACCCCAAATAAATGTCTCATAGAATTGGATTAATTAGTTCAATGAAAATTAAGAAAACAAAATATGAAATTCTTAAAAATACCCTCAACAAAAAACATACAATGTAAAAATTATTTTATTAAATTATTGAATTGACAAATTTAGTCAAGAAATCCCCTGTTTTAAGTATTTTGAGGGAATTGAAGCTGAAACCGAAGCCTACTAATAAAAACATTTGTTGTGGTATTGTATGGGTTATTTTAACAGTTGTAATATCCTTACAATTCAAGAATATAATTTGTTAAGTTTGTTTCATGGGGTAAATTCATTTTTTTTCGGAGTCTGTAGCGTTTTACCTCCACACTTCTTGTAGAAATATTAAGTAATGGCGCGATCTCTTTTGAAGATAAATTAAGCCTTAAATAGGCACAAAGTCTCAAATCATTCGAAGTAAGATCGGGATGTTCATTTTTAATCTTTTTAAGGAAATCTTTATCAGCATTA
This sequence comes from Flavobacteriaceae bacterium, assembly GCA_013003555.1. GTDB lineage: Bacteria > Bacteroidota > Bacteroidia > Flavobacteriales > Flavobacteriaceae > SHLJ01. The sequence continues at coordinate 85,179 of JABDIV010000013.1, read as the reverse complement.
TTAAAGGCTTCTTCAAATAATTTCCAATCGTCTGTATTATTGATATTATTATCTATAATCTTGATAACACGATTTCTACTTACGCTGTTATCGGCTGTTTTAAGTTCTTTTTTAATTGAATTTAGAAACTCATTTTTCTTTATCAGACTCATTGTTGAAATGGCGAGCTCACGGTTTTTGCCCTCTATATTTTGCTGTAGTTTTTCATTTTTTAATCGCATAAGTTCCTGGGTACTTTCGAGTTCCTTGATTTCAAATTCTTTCAATGATTGTTCTATCAATTTACCTTGCTGCCTTCGGTAATGTCGTCTGTATAGGATATGGACAGTGAATAAAGTCAAAATTAAACCAAGAAGGTATAGCCCGATCATAGCATTAGACAATAAAAAAGGTCTTTCAATACGGAATTTGTACTCAGCGATATTTTCTGCAACCTTGTTACCGATGCGTCCCCTAACCTTAAACGTGTAATCGCCGTAAGGTAAATTTTCATAACGTCGTTCAGAGGTAGTGCTCCAATTAGTCCACGATTCGTTTAAACCCTCTAACTGAACCCGGTATTCCTTTTGAATGGTGCTATTAAAGGCGGGCATACTAAATCGAAAACTTAAATTGTTTTTTTCGTTTGATAAAACCGGAGATTCATCCAGATTCATGCCATGGCTGGCTTCATCTAAGGCATAACTTTGAGCTGAATTGATTCGAACCTCGGGTATATTTTTAAAAGGTTCTATTTTTTGATCAAGCAGAATGTAACCGTTTGACGTGCCTAAAAGGAAAATATCGTCCTTGATCTGTGAGATATTTCCGAAGCCATCCACAACATTTCTTAAATTGGAGGAGAGGGGAATAACATCCATCAGCGGGTCCTCACTTAATTTACCTGGTTCAAGAAATATAATAGTATTATCGGCATACCGCCAAACGAGGTCCCTGCCTCCGGTAACAGGCATAAGGGTCGTAAGGTTTTCCATATCCTTAAATAAGGCAGTAAACGTTGTATCAAGGCTGAATTCACGGCCCTGAAGATCACGATAGATCCCTTCAGTGGTCGTATAATAGATTTTATTGCCGAATGATAAAAGACTTGTTCCAATTTGATACCCGACGCTTTTAATTTGATCGTTCTTGTAAATCCGCATCAAATCGTTACTCAGCTCGAGTCGATACAGACCACTGAATTCATGACTCACATAAACAGTTGTCCCTTTCCATTCAAAGAATCGTGTTGATATATCGAATCCAATAATTTTATTTCGATACATCCATTTGCCCTCTTTTTTTGCAAGCACATGTAATCCGTTGTAATTTCCCTGAAGGATGAGGTTTGGGTAATCACTATTTTGTCGAAAATCCCAGCTACCCGAAGCTTCTAAAATGGCTTGCCCAATTTCGCCTCCTGTAATGATATAAGTTCCATTGTTGTGCCCGCAAAAAAGTTGTCCGTCTATCTCTTTTAGCATCCATACCTGACCGTTTGTTCCCGAAATAAATTCGAACTCTTCGTCTACATGCATTGGTTTGTAGAAAAGACCCTGATTTGTGCCGAGATATAGATGGTCTTCATGAATGATCGACGTATAAACTGTACCAAGTTTGCCTTCGTCGTCGGTAAAGAATCGGAAACGGGATCCCATATTTACACAATTTATCCCATTGTCTAACCCAAGCCAGATGTTGTTTTGAGAATCTTCATAAAGAGAAAGAACGGTATTATTCCCCATGCCAGATGTCCTGTCTAACCTTAATTGGATATCCCCTTTCTCATTTAAAATTAAAATTCCCTGCGATATGGTTCCGAGCACAATTGATCCGTCCAAAAGGGTGTCACTGGAAAAAATACGCAGATCAGTATCAGGAGATGGATTTGCAAAAGGGACATTTAGATAATCAGTGCCATCAAATCGATACATGGAACCATCGTCCAGCAAATAATGGTAATCATTGTTTATTTGAAAAATATTAGTGACAACCCGATCACGAAAAATATTGTGATCGGAAACAAGTACAAATTCACCATTATTAATCGTGTATAACCCCTTATTCTGAACATGAAAGAATACCGAATTATCAACTTTAATGAGTTTTAATATTTGTCCGCCCGGTTCAATTATTTTAAACTCATTTTCCTCAAGATCAATCAGATATATTCGAGATAAGGACTGAAATAACAACCATTTGTCAATAGCTTCAATATTCCAAAATTGCTCATCATCAAGGGGAGATATGCCCATTGATCCAATCAAAGATGTGTATTCAAGAGTTCCAAACACATTTCGTTCCCAATAACCAAAATCCATGAAGCTCCCGGTGTATATTTTATCCGTGTAGGCTAAAACGGTTCGAACAAGAGGGCTGTCGGGCACTTCATAAAGCGTCCATTCCGACCCATTATATTCCAAAAGACCGCCATTATTGGCAAAGTACATATAGTTGTTCTCGTCTTGTGTTATATCCCAATTTTGATTCTCTGCATTATATGTCTTTGGTGAAAACACCTGAATCGGTGGTTTTTCTTGAGCCTGGGCGGTATTAAAGCAATTAAAAATGAGGACCAGGACAACCCACATTAGCTTTGCTTTTGATCTAATATTAATAAAGTATAATCTTACGAACAACTTATGATGATTTATAAGATATGTTAAAACAATGTTGTGGTGCTAAATTAACGTAAATGCCTGTTAAATCATAGAATTGAAGGAATAATGTATAGTAGCTGTTGAGGCGTTATGGTATGTTTAAGAATATTTTGTTATTCAAAACACATGCTATATTCGGATACAACACGATTTGAAATTGGATTCAAAATTAACAAGGCCTTATTATTTTATTAATTATTATTTCCTTTATTTGTAAGGCATTTAATGTCGTATTCATGAAACGAATTGCCCTGATTTTATTCTTGTTTTGTGGGTTTTATCTACAAGCCCAGATCATAGAACCGGTAAAATGGAAATTTGATACTAAAGCACTCGGTGAGGATCGTTTTGAGCTTCTGTTTATTGCTACTATGGATGACAAATGGGCCCTTTACTCGCAATTTGTCGATGAGGGTGGTCCTATCCCAACAACATTTGAATTTGAAGAAAATGAAGATTTTGAACTTCTTGAAGCTGTCGTTGAACTAGAGGAGAATAAAGTAACCAAACTCGACCCCATTTTTGATATGGTGGTTTCAAAATTTTTCGATAAGGCCACTTTTGTTCAGCATGTTAAAATTAAGAACCCTGAAGCGGTAATAAAAGGATACCTGACCTTCCAGGCATGTGATGATGAAAAATGCCTGATGCCTACCGATGTGCCATTTGAATTTCGATATGCAGCTTCCACCCTTAAGGTTGGTTCTGTTGATATGGGTGAACCGGTAGATGTTGATACCGATGGGATCAACCAACTGCTCTACGGGATGTCACCTGAAGATATTCTAAAAAGTGATCAAAGTTGTGAGGGTCAGGCCAGGAACCTGGCAACTAATGTCAAACAGACCAAATCGCTCTGGAATATATTCGGACTCGGAATTTTAGGCGGATTATTAGCATTACTCACACCTTGCGTATTTCCAATGATTCCGCTAACCGTGAGTTTTTTCACAAAGAAAAACGGTAAAAACACGAGTTCTTCCGGGTTATCAAAAGCGATTTTATATGGTGTTTTCATCTTGCTGGTCTATCTTATTCTGAGTATTCCGTTTCATTTGATGGATTCCCTTAATCCCGATATTTTAAATGAAATATCGACCAATGTGGTCCTCAACATTATCTTTTTTCTCATTTTCGTATTTTTTGCCTTCTCCTTCTTTGGCTATTATGAACTTACATTGCCGTCAAGTTGGACCATGCAAACCACAAAGGGGGAAAGTGTTGGAGGAATAATAGGAGTCTTTTTCATGGCTCTTACATTGGCCATCGTTTCCTTTTCGTGTACAGGCCCCATTTTGGGATCGCTTTTGGCAGGTTCTCTAACAACTGATGGCGGCGCCTGGCAATTGACGGCTGGAATGGGCGGATTTGGGGTTGCCCTGGGACTTCCGTTTGCATTATTTGCGGCATTTCCTGGCTGGTTGAACTCTTTACCAAAATCAGGTGGATGGCTTAATACGGTTAAGGTCGTCCTGGGCTTTCTCGAGTTAGCCCTGGCATTTAAATTCTTATCAAACGCCGATCTGGTCAAGCACTGGGGAATTTTAAAAATTGAAGTTTTCCTGGGTATTTGGATAATCACCTTTGCTGGACTGGCGCTATATATTTTAGGCAAGATCAAATTTCCACATGATTCTCCGGTGCGAAAATTATCTTTTTTCCGGATTTCATCGGGTGTATTAATCATAGCTTTTGTCGTTTATCTGGCGTCGGGATTTCGAATCAATTCCGATACCGGAACGTATAAATCCCTAACTCTTCTCAGCGGATTGGCACCACCGGTTGGGTACAGTTATTTCCTGCCGAATGAATGCCCTAATGATTTGAACTGCTTTAAAGATTTAAAAGAAGGCATCGCTTACGCGGAAAAAGTCAATAAACCCATAATGATTGATTTTACAGGTTATGCCTGTGTGAATTGCCGTAAAATGGAAGAACATGTCTGGCCCGATGAAACCATTAATAACTACCTGAAGGATGATTATGTTCTCATTTCCCTTTATGTTGATGATAAACGGACCTTGCCGCAAACGGAACAACTTATGGTTAACCGAATAAAAGGCGGTACCCGACAATTAGAGAATTACGGTCATAAATGGGCCCATTTTCAAACCCAGTTTTTTCAAACCAATTCACAACCCTTCTATGTGCTTTTAACTCCTGATGGCCGACAGGTATTAAACCAACCTGTAGGATATACTCCAGACGAATCTGATTATGCCGCTTTTCTAAATTGTGGATTGGAAATTTTCAAGCAAAATCAGGCAGAATCCCCTGAATTAAATTTTTCGGTGAACTGACAAAAATCATTGTTTAAAAAATTGGTATTCACTACATTATGACATTGTAATGAATTGTTAAACCTTTTTTTTAATCTATTATGTCATTAATTAAATTTGATAAGAAACGTCGACCATGGTTCCCAACCGAATTATCCAATTTCTTTGGGGACGATGATTTCTTAAACGACAGATTCTGGCATCGCTATGTTCAAAACGAACCTGCCATGAATGTTAAGGAAACAGAAGGAGAATATCAGGTTGAGTTGGCAGCTCCTGGATTGGAAAAGGATGACTTCGAAATTTCAATTGATGATGGTTACTTAATCGTAAAGGCTGAGAAATCATTTGAAAAAGAAGACAAAGAAGACAACTTCACAAGAAGGGAATTCAGCTACAACTCATTCAGACGATCTTTGATGTTACCAGAAGACGTTAAAGAAGAAGAAATTAAAGCATCCTATGAAAATGGGGTCTTAAAATTCAACCTTTCAAAGAAAGAGTTAACGGAAGTAAAACATCCTAAAAAGATTGAAATTGAATAGGTTGAGTTAGGTAGATTTGGGAGCCAGCACTTTTGTGCTGGCTTTTTTTTTAATTCCTTAGCTTTGTAGCACTCAAATCGCTTAAACTTCATGCCATGTTAGATGAATTTTGGTTCAATGTACAGTACGGCCTTAACCATGTTCTGGATGTAAACGGTTATGATCATGTTCTGTTTTTAATGGTGCTTTCGGTACCTTACCTGTTCAAGGATTGGAAACGCGTATTCATCCTGGTCTCCGTATTTACCCTTGGTCATTCCTTATCACTGGTTTTAGCTGCTTATGGTATTGTAAGCATCAATAGTGCTTTGGTTGAATTTCTCATACCCATAACCATACTTGTAGTGGCCGTATTCAATGTGTTTACAGCCTCTAAAAACCCGAAATCCGAACGCCTTGGGATTTTGTTTTTGTCAACCTTATTCTTCGGCCTTATTCATGGCCTTGGTTTTGCCCGTGAATTCAAACTTTTTGTCGGGAAATCTGATGACAAGCTAATCCCTCTTCTCGAGTTCGCTCTAGGGATCGAAATAGCCCAGGTCATCATCGTTTTCGTTGCACTTTTCTTTGGGTTTATCGGCCAGACCGTTTTTCGATTATCACGTCGCGATTGGATGTTGGTTGTTTCATCCCTTGTAATAGGAATGGTTATTCCCATGATCATTAACAGCGACTTCCTGTCATAATTTATTTAAGAATTCAAAGTAAATATTGGTAAAAATTTAACGGGTATTGTTTTGTAATTGAAATAGGAAGGGGTTATTTTCGTTTATTGCACTATACAACAAACCCGTTTTAAATAGATGTCGGAAGAGAAACAGCTGAAATATGATAGGGCCTACCTGAGAATGGCGGCCGAATGGGGAAAGTTATCCTATTGCAAACGGAAACAGGTTGGAGCGATTATCGTTAAAGAGCGCATGATCATCTCAGACGGTTATAACGGGACCCCATCGGGTTTTGAAAATTACTGCGAAGATGATGAAGGTTATACCAAATGGTATGTGTTGCATGCTGAGGCTAATGCCATATCAAAGGTAGCCTCATCAACCCAATCCTGTAAAGGGTCAACATTGTATATCACCATGTCACCATGCCGTGAGTGTAGCAAGTTAATTCATCAGGCCGGGATTGTGCGGGTCGTTTATCAGGAGGCTTACAAAGATGGAAACGGTATCGATTTCCTCGAACGCGCAGGTGTTAAAGTAAAATTGATCAGTAATTTAGACTAATGCAGATACATAAGAAATTTTGGCCGTTGATCGTTGGCTTAGCCGTGGCCGTTGGAATTTATATAGGAGGACGTTTGAGTTTTACCGATAATTCTGACCGTTTATTTACGTCAAATTCAAAAAAAGATAAATTAAACAGGCTGATTGATTATATCGATTATGAATATGTTGATGAGGTGAATACCGATAGTATTGTAGATGTAACGGTCAATAGCATTTTAGATAACCTCGATCCGCATTCTACGTATATTCCGAAAGAAGATCTTAAGCGGGTTACTGAAAATATGAAAGGTGATTTTGTTGGAATAGGCGTAAGTTTTTATACCTACCGCGACACGGTTACCGTTATTCGACCTTTGGAAGGCGGACCAAGTATAAAAGCCGGGATTATTGGTGGTGACCGAATTATATCAGCAAATGGCGAACCAATCTATGGGAAGAGCTGGAGTAATGAGGCAGTGGTTAATAGGCTGAAAGGTGAAAAAGGAAGCAGGGTCAAACTCACGGTTTATCGCGAAGGCGTATCTAAATTGCTCGAATTCAAGATTAAGAGAAACGATGTTCCGATTAAAAGTGTGGACGCTTCATATATGCTTAATGAAACTTTGGGCTATATAAAGATTAATCGTTTTGCTGAATCGACCTATAATGAATTTAAAACAGGGCTGGATGACTTAATCGACCGGGGCGCGACCAAAATGGTACTTGATCTTAGGGATAACCCAGGTGGTTTCTTGGGCATTGCCGAACGAATTGCCGATGAGTTCCTCGAAGACGATAAGCTTATCCTGTTTACAAGGAATAAAAAAGGGAAAGTGGAAAGAAGTTATGCCTCGGGTAAGGGCGATTTTGAAGAGGGCGAGATTTTTGTTTTGATCAATGAGAATTCAGCATCGGCCAGTGAGATAATTGCCGGAGCGCTTCAGGATAATGATAAGGGTACAATTTTAGGACGGCGGTCTTACGGAAAAGGGCTTGTGCAGCGTGAAATGGGCTTGGGTGATGGCAGTGCTGTGCGGTTGACAATCTCTCGGTATTACACGCCGACAGGTCGTTCTATACAACGGGCCTACAACAATGGCAACAAAGATTATTTTGATGAGTATTACAGGCGCATTCAAAACGGTGAGCTCTCGAATTCAGATAATATTGAAGTGCACGATTCTCTTAAATTTACCACCCCCGAAGGCAAGATCGTTTATGGTGGCGGCGGCATTATCCCGGACGTTTTTGTACCGATTAACCTGAGAATGGAAAACGAAACCATCAATCGCATACGTGCCACCGGAATAATGAACTATTTTATTTTTGAAGAGCTCGATAAAGATCGTTCGTCTTACCAGGATATAACCAAAGACCAATTCATATCAAGTTTTGAGATCAGCGATGAAGTTGTAAATAAGTTTCAGGATTACCTGAATGAAAGAGCTCGCTATAACATTCCGTTTGTGGCCTATAATAATGAAATGAAGCTGTATTTGAAAGCTACCCTTGCCGAGCAATTGTATGGCAGCGCAGCAGCCGTGCAGGTATTGAATACAAACGACGACATGTTGAGTAAGGTTCTTGAACTCTCAGTTGATTAAGGCTTGATTTTATCATGAACCTTTGTATGCTGACCGTTATTCCAAAGAGTTAAAATATCGGTTGCCACATGAGCACCGCTACCCGATGCCATGGCAAACTGACTTCGCCATCCTGCAAGTGTGCCAGCCACATAAAGCCCATTTTTGATGAGATGATCTTGATTTTTAAGCCAAATACGATTTTTCTCGACTGCAGCCCTGGGATGCGGTTCGATATAATTTTCCAATCCTTTAATGGTTAGCAAGTTGGTATAACCCGCTGCTACAACGACGATCCTCGCCAAATACATATTGCGATTTGTTTCTACCTGGTATAGGACGCCCTCTTCCTTTATGCGACGCACCTTTTCGTTATGCAGTTGCCTGACATGTGGATATAGATTATTTAACTGGGATTTACCCGATTTTAATATGGATGAACCAGTTGTTCCCGGTTCAAGACCAAGAACATTATTAAACAAAGCGTTTTGTAAATGTGAACCTTTCTGATGTGTTATAATCCCGATTGATTTATCAGCAACATAATCGCGGTTCCTGGCGGAACCAAGCACCAGAGCACATGAAAGACCGGCAGCGCCTCCGCCTATTATGAGAACATCAAAGGTCATGATTTTCGCCTGACTTTATCCCTGATTTTCTGTGAGGTCCGCAGTATCGCCAGGATCATCAGAGCGCACAGTCCCGCGATTGTTGTTATAACAGCAACGATGCTATCCTTTCCCAATGGATCGTCAAAATCAACTTGCGCTAAATTATAGATCACCAAAAAGATGGCCAGGATCATCAGGATATAGATAAAAACTTTCATGCCTATAAAAGTACTTTAATGTTTGATGTGAATAGCTTGACAGCAATAGCTAGCAGGACAACGCCAAAAACCTTTCTGATTATCCCGATTCCGCTCGAACCGATTGCCCGTTCTATACGAGCGGAGGTTTTTAAAACGAGATATATAAAAATAACATTGATTATAATGGCAACAACGATATTCTCGGTTTTAAATTCTGCCCGAATCGCTAATAGTGTGGTCAAACTGCCGGGTCCGGCAATTAAAGGAAAGGCGAGCGGAAAAATAGAAGCCGTATGCGCTGTATGTTCATCCTCCTTATAGAGGGTGATCCCGAGTATCATTTCCAAAGCGATAAAAAACAGAATAAATGCTCCGGCAACGGCAAAAGAATTCACATCGATGCCTATTAGATTGAGGATGCTCTTCCCCAGGAAGAGAAATACGATCAATATAAGACCAGCGATCAAAGAGGCTTTTTCACTTTGAATATGTCCTACTTTTTTTCTGAGATCGATTATTATAGGAATATTTCCCACGACGTCGATCACTGCAAAAAGAACCATAAAGGCCGTAAATATCTCTTTAAAATTGAATTCCATTTCCATTTTTTAAAACTCGTGCAAAGGTCGTTAAATAATGATAAACAAACATAAAAATTGATCTGAAAATTTGATCTTGAATTAGACTGAACTCAGCCGTATTAAAAATGTATATTTGTCGCATGTTCCAGTTAGGCAGAACCATTGTTTCCGAGGATATTATAGAGAAAGATTTTGTTTGCAATTTAGCGGCATGCAAAGGCGTCTGTTGTGTTGAAGGGGATTCGGGAGCTCCACTTGAAAAACAGGAGACCGAAAGGCTTGAGTCTGATTACAGCAAGATCAAGCCATATTTACGCCCGGAGGGTATTGAAGCAATTTTAAACCAAGGGCCATTTATCAAGACAGATAAAGACGCACTTGAAACACCATTGGTCAACGATAAGGAATGTGCCTATGTAGTATTTGATGACGATCAAAAGGCACTTTGCGGGATTGAACAAGCCTTTAATAATGGCGACATCGATTGGCAAAAACCAATTTCCTGTCATTTATACCCTGTCCGGGTTAAAGAGTACAGCGCCTTTTCAGCCTTGAATTATCATCGCTGGCCCATTTGCGATTCAGCCTGCTCGTTAGGGGGCGAATTACAAATCCCGGTGTACAGATTTGTTAAGGAAGCCCTCATCAGGAAATTTGGCCCTGAGTGGTATGAAGAATTGGAAGAAGTTGCTAAAACTATGGGATCACGAACGTAAATTACTCTATTTCACAATTTTGGCGATATAATGTTAAAAACATTTCAAAAATTGAATACATGAAAAGCATTTTTTACTTATCTTAGAGTTAATATTTTTTAGGGATAAAAACTATTACAAAAAAAAGTGGAAGTAGGGATCCACTTTAAGATTAAATCGCTATTGATCAGATAAAAAACCAGATAACCTCTGGTTTTTTATTTTTTAATAACATTTCCATTTGTTAGGCTTTGATAGCTGATCGCATATTCAGGAATGCCTGATCTGATTAATCTCTTTAAGCATCTAATTAATATGGGTCAGTAAAATGTCAGAAATGCCATTTACGCAAACCGCTGATTTCAGTACACTTCCGAAAATGCATATTTAACTAAACAATTGATATACAAGCTAATAAGGGGTTTCTGATTTATTCGACTCTGTAAGAAAAAAATCACCCGTTGTTAAAAACTTGTGTACAATGTTTATAAAATGAACTTTCATTTTCATTTACTATTTTAAATATTTGTTAGTCCCGAGTCGACGCAAATTTCATTGTTTAATATTTAAATCAAAACAAGCTAAATGTCACAACAAATCGAACCCATTTTACACGAGAACAAAGATCGATTCGTCATTTTTCCAATTCAACATCACGATATTTGGGAATGGTATAAGAAATCGGAAGCGAGTTTCTGGACCGCAGAGGAAATAGATCTACATCAGGATTTGAGTGATTGGGCGACCAAATTAAGCGATGATGAGCGTTATTTTATCAAACATATTTTAGCCTTTTTTGCCGCGAGTGATGGAATTGTAAATGAAAACCTGGCTGAGAACTTCGTCAATGAAGTTCAATACAGTGAAGCTAAATTCTTTTATGGATTTCAGATCATGATGGAGAATATTCACAGCGAAACCTACTCGCTGTTAATAGATACCTACGTTAAGGACGAAAAAGAAAAGGACCAATTGTTTAACGCACTTGAGAATTTTCCGGCCATTAAGAAAAAAGCGGATTGGGCGTTGAAGTGGATAGAATCCCCAAGCTTCGCCGAACGCCTTATCGCTTTTGCTGCGGTTGAGGGTATTTTCTTTTCAGGAGCTTTTTGTTCAATTTTCTGGTTGAAGAAACGCGGCCTAATGCCAGGCTTAACCTTCTCAAACGAATTAATATCAAGGGATGAAGGAGTGCACTGCGATTTTGCGGTTCACCTTCATAATAACCATCTTGTAAATAAAGTACCGAAAGAACGCATTACCGATATTTTAGTTGATGCACTTAATATTGAAAGAGAATTTATTACCGAATCTTTACCGGTGAGTCTTATTGGCATGAATGCCAAGTTGATGACCCAGTATCTGGAATTCGTAACTGACAGACTTCTTGTTGAATTGGGTTGTGAAAAGGTTTATAACGCCACCAACCCCTTCGATTTTATGGATATGATTTCGTTGCAAGGAAAAACAAATTTCTTTGAAAAACGTGTTTCTGAATATCAGAAAGCCGGAGTATTAAATAAAGAAGAAGAGGCAGATAAATTCAGTTTTGACGCCGATTTTTAATCGGAGACCTATTATTTTTTAGACCATGTCCTCAATTACCGGTCATCTTTGATGATTTCCCGGTGACGGAACAACCATTAACCAAACATATTGTAAGGATTACTGAGCATTCCTATGCTTATTTTCCAAAACTAACTAACTAATCCCCTTTCCGGATATCAATGTATCCGGGAGAATTAAAAACTAGCAAAACTATGTATGTCGTAAAACGAGACGGACGCAAAGAACCCATAATGTTTGATAAGATTACCTCCAGGGTTCGAAAATTATGTTATGGTTTAAGCGATCTGGTCGACCCTGTTAAAGTAGCGATGCGTGTGATCGAAGGACTATACGATGGTGTGACAACAAGTGAACTCGATAACCTTGCCGCCGAAATAGCCGCAACACTTACTACCGCTCACCCTGACTATGCCCGATTAGCTGCTCGAATATCGGTTTCTAACCTTCATAAAAACACCAAAAAGAGTTTTAGTGAAGTCATGGCCGATCTCTATACCTATATCAATCCACGAACGGGAAAAAAAGCACCCTTGCTCTCCAATGAGGTGTACAAGATCATAATGGATAATAAGGACATGCTGGATTCCACCATCATCTACAATAGGGATTTCGGCTATGACTATTTTGGTTTTAAAACCCTTGAGAGATCATATTTGCTCAAGTTGAACGGGAAAATAGTTGAACGTCCGCAACACATGCTTATGCGTGTCTCTATTGGAATACATTTAGACGACCTTGATGCAGCCCTTGAGACCTATGAGTTGATGTCAAAAAAATATTTTACCCACGCCACACCTACCTTATTCAACTCGGGAACCCCGAAACCTCAAATGTCCTCTTGTTTTCTTCTAACCATGAAAGAAGATAGTATCGATGGTATTTACGACACCCTAAAGCAAACGGCCAAAATATCGCAGTCGGCCGGAGGTATAGGATTATCAATCCATAATATACGGGCCACAGGAAGTTATATCGCAGGGACGAATGGTACAAGTAACGGGATTGTGCCTATGCTGCGAGTTTTTAATGATACGGCTCGATATGTCGATCAAGGCGGTGGAAAACGCAAAGGAAGTTTCGCCATTTATCTCGAACCCTGGCATGCTGATATCTTCGATTTCCTTGATTTGAAAAAGAACCACGGAAAGGAAGAAATGCGGGCAAGAGACTTGTTTTTTGCCATGTGGGTGCCAGACCTGTTTATGAAACGCGTGCAGGAAGACGGCCAATGGACATTGATGTGTCCGAATGAATGCCCGGGATTGCCTGACACTCATGCCGAAGAATTTGATGCACTCTATTTGAAATACGAGACAGAAGGAAAAGGTCGGAAAACCATTAAGGCACGTGAATTGTGGGAAAAGATCCTGGAGTCGCAAATTGAAACGGGAACACCGTATATGCTATATAAAGATTCCGCTAATCGTAAATCGAACCAAAAAAACCTGGGAACAATCCGGTCATCGAATCTTTGTACCGAGATTCTGGAATATACAGCTCCTGATGAAGTTGCCGTATGTAATCTGGCATCTATTGCATTGCCGATGTTCGTTAAAAACGGTGAATTTGACCATAAGGAATTGTACCGCATAACGAAGCGTGTCACAAAAAATCTGAATAAGGTCATCGATCGAAATTTCTATCCGGTTCCGGAGGCTAAGAAATCGAACATGAGACACCGACCGATCGGGCTCGGTGTTCAGGGATTGGCCGATACTTTTATTAAACTCCGATTGCCGTTTACCAGTGAAGAGGCAAGAGTGCTTAACCAGGAAATCTTTGAAACTCTCTATTATGCAGCTGTAACAGCATCTATGGAAGAAGCTAAGACCGATGGGGTATATGAAACCTATAAGGGATCGCCAATTAGTGAAGGAAAGTTTCAGCATAATCTCTGGAATATTGATGAGGAAACCTTGAGTGGTCGCTGGGATTGGGAAAAGCTTCGCAAAAAAGTATTAAAGTATGGTGTTAGAAATTCGTTGTTGGTCGCGCCCATGCCAACTGCAAGTACCTCTCAAATTCTTGGGAATAATGAGTGCTTCGAACCCTATACCTCCAATATATACACGAGAAGGGTTTTATCGGGTGAGTTTATTGTTGTAAATAAGCACTTGCTCGAGGATCTTGTCGAGCTTGGATTATGGGATGAAAGCCTTAAGCAGGAGATCATGCGAGCGAATGGTTCGATTCAAAATATCGATATAATTCCGGAAGACATTAAAGAACTCTACAAAACCGTGTGGGAGCTCAGTATGCGGGATATCATTGACATGTCGAGGCAGCGCGGTTATTTCATCGATCAATCGCAGTCGCTTAATTTATTTTTGGAAGGCGCTACAATGGCAAAACTGACGTCCATGCATTTTTATGCCTGGAAGAGTGGCTTAAAAACGGGCATGTATTATTTAAGAACAAAAAGCGCTGTTGATGCTATTAAGTTCACTCTTGATAATAAGAAAAAGCAAGAGCCGGTCGCTGATGTGGTTGAGGTTGATGAAGCCCCTCAGGTTACCGAAGAAATTGTTGCCCAACAACAGCAAAAAGCAGCTAAAACCGCACAAAAATTTGCACAGGAGACCCAGGAGGCTGAGCCTATGACCGCTGAAGAAATGAAAGCTTTAATCGCACAGGCTAAGGAAGCTGAAGGTGATGACTGTTTGATGTGCGGATCTTAATTGTTTTAAGTGTTAAATAGAAAAAGCGCCCAAACGGGCGCTTTTTTATTGAATCAGTGTATCGGTCCCTAAATATTTATCATCCTTGTTATAATACCAGGCCCGTATCTTAGGCATGTCAATACCATTTACCTCTGACATCTCGCTTAACAAAATATATTCGCCACTTTCCGGCAGCACAATCCCGTTTTCATCGGTTTTAAAAAATTGATAGATCTCCATGGCATAGGTTTTAGGATCGAAGTAGAAATACCAGACATCAGACCCAACATTTTTGTCATATGACGCCTTCAAAACGAGGTAGTCTTTACCTTTAAAGGGCCGGTTTTCAATTGTTGGATCCAGGATGGTTCCGGGATCTTTGAGTTTCATAGGAAGTCCGTATAAATATGTATAATAGTTCTTATACATGCTTCCACGTTCACAGGTTAACCGATAATTCTCTTTTTCCGCTTCGCCAAAGGAAGTCTTGCCATTTAATCGAATTGAGCAGCTGGTATCGGTGATTTCATATTCAGTAGAAATGGAATCGCGGATGGCATTCAAATAAAAATAGGAATCAGGAAGGTTAATCCTGATTTCACTCAGGCGCTCAGATTGACCTGGTGTTTCCATTTTAACCTGAAAGGTGCCATTAAAATTCGGCCAATTGTCTCCGGGATCATGGTAGGAAATCGATCTATTGAGCAGGGTTTCAGCAGTTATAGGTTTCTCACAAGACACTACCGCGGCATAAAGACAGATAAGTATTGCAATGTTTTTCATCTCGTATTAATAAAAACTATTATACGAATGTAACAGTTTTAAGTTATAATCGAACAAATGAATTTCAAGATAAAATATTATGATCGATGGGAAATTTTGTTAGCTTTAAACCATATAAACAGTTGACAAAATTTATTTTATGGAATACGGCTTTGCTGAAATTCTGCGCTTAATTGGTGCTTTGGGAGTATTTCTTTTTGGCATGAAAGTAATGAGTGATGCCTTATTAAAGCTAGCAGGAAATAGAATGCGCTCCTTTCTGGCCTCCATGACGTCCAATCGTGTTTTCGGAATATTTACAGGCTTCCTGATCACATCCGTAATCCAATCATCGTCGGCAACAACCCTCATGGTTGTCAGCTTTTCTAATGCCGGCTTATTAACCTTAACAGAGGCTATCAGTGTTATCATGGGGGCGAATATTGGCACAACCATTACCGCCTGGCTCATCACCATTTTGGGCTTTAAGGTTAGCATGAGTGCGATTGCATTGCCACTTGTTGGATTTGGTTTTGCTTTTACGTTTTCGAAAAAGAAAAATCTTCAGAATTGGGGAAATTTCATTATTGGATTTGCCTTGCTTTTTATTGGTTTACAATTTTTAAAGGAAGCAATGCCGGATATCGATAGCAATCCTGAGATATTGTCGTTTCTTTCAAAATATACCGATTTAGGATTCCTTTCGATATTGTTGTTCTTATTAATCGGGACATTGCTTACTGTAGTGATTCAATCGTCAAGTGCCACCATGGCGCTCACACTTATTATGTGTGCACAGGGATGGATTCCGTTTGAATTGGCTGCCGCCATGGTATTAGGAGAAAATGTTGGCACGACCATAACAGCCAATATTGCCGCTTTAGTAGCAAACTACCAGGCGAGGCGTACAGCAAGAGCCCATCTCATTTTTAATTTGCTTGGTGTGCTCTGGATGCTCATTTTGTTTTATCCCTTTATGCGACTTATTAGCTGGATGACTCAATTCTTAGGCTCTGAATCCCCTTATTTAAGTGCAGCTGCGGTACCTGTTGCGATTTCATTATTCCATACCACATTCAATATATTGAACACCTTTTTATTGGTCTGGTTTGTAAAACCTATAGCGCAATTGGTTGAGAAAATTGTACCGGAACGGTTAATTCCTGAAAAAGGGATTGATGAGCCTAAGTACTTAACCGAGGAAGTGTTGAATTATCCGGAAACACTGATTTCAGCGCTTCAGAAAGAGTCGAAATATTTATTTAAGAATACTATTTTTAAAATTGTAGCCCACGGATTAAATATACACAGGACCGATGTTAAATCAGATCTTAAACTAAGAAAAGTCATAAAAAAATCGACTGTTGATTTTCAAACTGATATTCGTGAGTTGTATACAACCAAGGTTAAAAATATTTACGGGAAAATAATAAGCTATGCAACTAAAGCGCAAAGTGATTTGGATCTTACAGAGGCTGAAAACAAGAGGATTTCCGAGATAAAACTCGCAAATCGATTGATGGTGCAGATCATTAAAGAGGTAAATGAAGTAAGTAGAAATATCACTGGATTTTTAAATTCTGACAACCCCAAAATTCAAAAGGAATATGATCTTTTTAGGAAACGCGTTGTGAAGGTACTTCGTGTTTTTCACCTTTTAAGAACAGAGGCAGATAATGAGAAATATTATAAAACCTTAATGCGGTTAAAAGCAGATGCTAAGAAAAACGTGTATCACAGCAATGTGAAAATGAACGAGTTGATAAGAAAAGACCTGATAACGGTTGAGATGGCCTCCTCATTAGTTAATGACAGCGATAACGTTAATAAGATCATTGAAAAACTGATAACTGTGGCCGAACTACTATATGGTAAGAAAGATTCACTTCTAGAGATAACCAAGAAAAAAGAAGAGGCCTTAAAGAAAAGTGCCTGATCTTTGAAAGACCAGGCACTCCTGTAATTACAGCTTTTGTTTTACTTTTTTATTCATCCGGATTTTCAGGAAGGGAAGCCGGTTTAACACTTCTGTCATGGGCGTTATGATATTCCTCCAAGAGGTTCATAGTCGCGTTTAATAAATCTTTGGTTTCCAGAAGAAGACTAAAATACAAGGTTGTGTTTTTAGGACTTGATTCTTCTGTACGGGTGCGCTCGACCTGTTTCTGAATCTTTTCTTTCACCATATCGTACACTCCTTTCTTCTTACTCAACACATCACCAATTTTCTCAAAAGAACGTGAATCAAAGGCTTCCTTGGTTTCTTTGAACAACGATTCAATGTTGTCATCGATTTCCTTTAGCTCCCTAATCTGACTCAATTTGAGTTTTTTGTGTTTATTATTGATATGCTTATGACTCACCTTCGAAATGTATTCAAGAGATTGAGTCATGTCCTGTAAATATCCAAGTATATTAATATAGAAGTTACTAGCACCGATACTCGACTCATCTAAATTTTTAATGAAGAAGAAAATATTATCCCGAAGGTCATCCACTTCATTTGATAGTTTTGTAACCTGTTTCTGATTCTTGGTTAACTCAGTGAGATCCTGAAGCGCTAATCCTTTCATAGCGTTAGAGTATATTTTATTCCCTCGTTTCACTACATTGGCAATATTGGCAGCACTTTCATGAATCACGCCCTGAATTGAACTGCTTTCAGCTCGTTTTAAGCCATCCTCTGCACGTTCTTCCTTAGTTCGCTTATTGTGTGCAACATAATTCCTGATCAACAGTAATAGAGCAAGAAGTAAGAGTATTGCAACCATTACCGGGAAATTTAATGTCATCAGATAAACGATGGTTCCTGCAGAAACGAAAGCTATAAATGCTGTAAAGAACCAACCCGCTATTACATTGAGAACCCCAGCAACGCGATATACAGCACTTTCTGAACCCCACGCACGATCAGCTAATGATGTACCCATGGCAACCATAAAGGTTACATAAGTTGTAGACAATGGTAATTTCATTGAAGTTGCGATAGAGATAAGGATACTTGCAACCATCAAATTAACCGCTGCCCTAACCATATCAAAGGCGGGTAAATCAATCGATTTTGATTTTGAAACAGAAATAACAGGCTTCTCAAATTGTTTGTCGATTTTTGCTTGCCAGGAATTTGGTAAAATATAGGTTGACATTTCCGACATTCCCATTGCTAATCTCACCAAACCTCTAGAGAACCAGTTGGGTTCAAACCGTTCCTTAGCCTCACCTTCGCGAGATAAATTGATCTCCGTTTGTGTGACATAGCGAGCTTTTTTAGATAGCCATAAAGTAACCACCATTATGCCACCTGCAATTATAAGGAAAACAGTTGGAGTTGGTACTTTAGACGCCAATACTTCCATGCTGAATGCATCAGGAGCTATTCCTGAAGCAGCCCAGGCATCATAGGATTGCCAGGCCGCGATTGGCACACCGATGAAGTTAACAAGGTCATTACCTGCAAAGGCCAAAGCCAATGCGAAAGTACCTACTAAAATAATTACCTTATAGATGTTTATTTTCAATAAAGTGGTTGATAAATGCGCTATAATCGACCATATTACGAAACTAACTAAAACGATGGGCAGAACTTGGGCTTCAAGAAAATCCTTAATTGTAGCACCACCGATGATATCAAAAGTTTCTGAAGCAAATGGTGTTCCCTTCATACCTTTCATAAAGATGAAATAGGTAATGGACGATAACGCTATGCCTCCAAATATTGAACCAACCCATTTGGCTTTACGCTGAAAATTGTAAGACAGGAGTAAACGCGAAAACCATTGGACAATTGCCCCAACCGTAAACGCAACACCTACCGAGAGCAATATACCACCAATAATCTGGGTTGCTTTCTTTGTGTTAATATAGTTTACAACATCGGAAAAGCTCCCGCCGTCATCTGCTATTTTAAGCAAGGCCATAACCACTGCAGCTCCAAGAAGTTCGAAAACGATCGAAACAGTTGTTGACGTTGGCATTCCAACGGTATTAAAGAAATCTAATAACAGAATATCGGTAATCATCACCGCCATGAAAATAATCATGATCTCATCGAACATGAATTCGCCAGGGTTGAATATACCTTTACGGGCTACTTCCATCAAACCACTCGAAAAAATAGCTCCAACCGCAATACCCAAACTGGCAACGATCATTATTTGTTTAAAGGAAATAGCCTTAGATCCAATGGCCGAATTCAGAAAGTTTACGGCATCATTACTCACCCCAACCACCAGGTCTGCAGCAGCAAGAACGGCCAGGGCGATAATCATTAATAAGTATATGTTTTCCATAATTAGTTAGAATTGAATTGCAAATATCCCTTCAAAGATAATTTAAAGTGTTGCCAAAATGTTATTTTTTAAAAATGAAGATCAACCTGTAGTCGATATAATATCTGGTCCTCACGACCATCAACCTGAAGAAGGCTGACATCTGTTTGAACTTTCAATTTATGACCTACGACGAACTTCGATAAACCAAAGGTATATTGGGTTTCCGGTGCTCTACCGGTTATGCCTTCGTCAAAATTATTATGTGTATACCGACCTGATACTTCCAGATTATTCTTGAACAGGTATCCGCTCTGAATGTTGATACCTTTACCGATAAGGACGATGTCACCGGTTTCGCTACCATCTGAATTTTTTGCTACAGGATCGGATGCTTCCCGGTCTGCATATTCAATCATAGTACTAAATCCTCTATACTTAAACATGGCATCTACAAACCAGGTATTGATATTGGTTTCATAAAAACCATCATCGTTTATCATGTAGGACCCTAGATTACTCCTGGTTTTTACCGCATTATTATTATGGTCGTAGGTGACGCCCAGAGCCAGTTTTGGTTTTGGTTCCCGCTTTAAATCTGACGCTGAATAATCCCCTTTACTTATGAAATTTCCCATTGGTAATAACTCGATTCTTCCGGTATATTGATGACCACCTAAATTACCGATTGTGACGTTACGACCTTCTCCCTGCGAAAATGCGAACACCTCACGGATCACAAAGTTATCGGCTACATCAATATGATGCCTCAATTGAATCCCGACATCACGATCAATATTGAATCGGGAATTTAATAATGAACGGTCAACCTGTTGCATATTTCCGGATGAAATTACACGTTCCCTGTTGCCGGGAAGCTTGGTTTGTCCGGCCCAAATAACAAAATTCTCATAGAAATTGTATTTGATCACGGCATCTAGAATATATCTCGGACCATTATTGGTGAACGCGTTGGCACCTCCAATATCCCGATTGGAAAGACCAAGCTCAATTTTGTATTTCAGCTTTGGTGAAAATGCGAAACCATCCATTTTGATTCGAGCCCGACGAATAAGCATATTGTGCTCCGGGCTTTGGCCATCTTCAAAATTAGAAGTTGCCAGAAATTGCATTCGGGCTCCCAAATTCATGGTCCATGAACTGTCCTTTCCAACCAAATTGAACAAACCTTTTCCAAATTTTGGAGAAGGGATTTCTTGACTGTGAATTGATAAAATGGGAAGGAAGAAAAGTAAAAGAATAACTCTCTGTCTCATATGATTAGATGTTAGTTTTTTATCGACCGCAATTTACCAGCACCTGTGTTAAGTAAATGTTTCCTAAAGTTTAATTTTGGGATAATAAAAAACGGCCTTGGCCGAAGGCAGTTTCAATAAATCAAAATAAATAGTCGACAAAAACTAATTAATTATATGATTTACTCAATTAGAATCTTAAGATTATTGCAAAGATTAACCAAGAACACTAAAGAATTGTTACCTGAATATTGTTACTCAGTAAACAATTAGTTAACATCGAAAATAGCTATCTTACATGCCATAATTTTAATACATGAATTGGGAGGATTTATTATCGCTAAAACGATTTGGGGACACCAATAAACGATTGCGGTCTGAGCAGGACGAAACACGATTGGGATTTGAGGTTGATTACGACCGAATTATCTTCTCTTCAGAATTCCGGAGCTTGCAGGATAAGACCCAGGTCATTCCCCTGTCGGAGACCGATTTTGTTCATACCCGACTTACCCATAGTCTTGAAGTGAGTGTGGTTGGACGCTCTCTTGGTCGCGAAGTAGGGCGAAGATTAATCGAAAAGCATCCGCATTTAAAAACCATACATGGGTACCGTCCAAATGATTTTGGAGCCATAGTTGCAGCAGCAGCTTTAGCGCACGATATCGGGAATCCACCCTTTGGCCACTCGGGTGAAAAGGCGATCGGGGAATTCTTTAAAACAGGTGAGGGAAAACGATTTAAAGATGAACTTTCGGATAAGGAGTATGCCGACTTATGTACGTTTGAAGGCAATGCGAACGGTTTTCGGATTTTGAACCGTAGTCGTGCAGGCCGCGAAGGTGGACTGCGATTAAGCTACGCGACACTGGGTGCGTTCACAAAATATCCGAAGGAATCATTACCCCAAAAACCCACCAACGCTATTTCAGATAAAAAATATGGCTTTTTCCAGGCTGATAAAATCGTATTTGATGAGGTAGCGAAAGAACTGGGATTATTAAAACGAGATCCGAATAATTCAAGTCGCTATGCCAGACATCCTCTTGCGTTTTTGGTAGAGGCTGCCGACGATATTTGCTATACAATAATCGATTTTGAGGATGGCATCAATTTAGGAGTCGTCCAAGAAGAATTTGCCCTTGAATATTTGATCAAATTGGTTGGTCATTCCATCAACAGTTCAAAATATCACCAACTCAATTCAACCGAAGACAGGTTGAGCTATTTGAGGGCCTTATCTATAAATACCCTTATTAAAGAAGCAGTTGAGGTATTTATGAATAATGAAGATCAAATATTAGATGGTTCATTCGATCATGCCTTGTTAGAAAAATGTAGGTATGAAGCACAGATCAATGACATAATAAAGTTGAGTGTTGACCGTATTTATAATTCACATGAGGTAATAGAGAAGGAAATTGCAGGTTATGAGATAATTTCTCAATTGCTCCGATCATACACAAAAGCCGTTGAACGCCTACATATTGGATCACCATCCAATTATGATAAGGTATTGGTTAAATCCTTGCCTGAGTCAACAGATCTTTCCGGAAGTGATCTTTATGAAAAGCTGCTCGACATATGTACATTCATCGCTTCATACTCTGACAGAAAAGCTGTACTTAGCTTTAAAAAAATCAGAGGATTTCAATTGAGTTAATTAATTGAAAGGAATATTTCCTTATTTTTATTAATCAATAACCATTCTCTCGAAATTAAAATTCAATAACTATGAAAAAAAAGGTCCTCATTTTTCCGTTTATCATAGTAGTTTTAGTCGGATATCTCGTTCTGAGATCTGATAAACCTCAAATTGATCCGGAAATCGAATCTCTCAGGGTAGTACACCAAAAGGCCCTGGAAAACAGTCCTTACAAAGACACCAAAAACCTTAGCAAGGACGAACGTAAAAAACTTGGAATCCCACCAAATGGATATAACGAACGTATGTGGGAGTTAACGATGGATCCCAGATTGGGCCGTCCTGCACCTGAGCGTTTGGAATTGATTCAAAAGCAGTTAAATGAAGAACGCGCCAATGCCCGGGGTGTTGGAGGCGATTCAAATAATCCCTGGATTGACCGGGGACCTAATAATATAGGTGGTCGTACCCGAGGATTAATGTTCGATCCAAATGATGTGACCAATACACGTGTATTTGGTGGAGGTGTTTCCGGTGGGCTTTGGGTAAATAACGATATTACCGATCCGAATTCCTCCTGGGCCCTGGTACCGGGAATCGGGGCTAACATATCGGTCAACGTGATCATTTCTGACCCGAATAATTCGAATATTTTTTACATCGGAACCGGAGAATCATATACCAGTGGTGCCGTAATCGGAAGAGGCATTTGGAAATCGATCGACGGTGGCGTAAACTGGACGAATATCTGGGGTGGTTACACCGGAACGAGTAGTGGTAATCAAATTGTAGACGGGGTGTTTTATATCAATGACCTTGTAGCACGAGATATGGGGACAACTACCGAACTCTATGCTGCGGTAGCCGGTGCATTTTATGGTCCGTCTTCTCCGAGCCAGTGGCATGGATTGAACCAACAGAACGTGTATAAATCGACAAATAATGGTACAAGCTGGACGTCTCTGGGTATTCTGGAATCCGGAATCCCAATCAATCCCAATGATCTTGAGATCGACCCGTTTACCAATGATGTTTGGTTCACAACGACTTCAAATAGCTTTAGCGGTTCCCTTGGCGGAACCATTTACAGTTACAATGGTACCACACCCACACTGGTTAATTCAATAACCAATGCGAAACGTGTCGAAATTGAGCCATCATCTTCGACTTCAGGAACTTTTTGGGCAGCGGCCAGTATCGAAACAGCACCAGGCACCTATACAGTTACCTTATATACGACAACAAATTCTTTTGGTGCTTTGGCGACAATTGGAGAACCGAATGATGCCGATCCGAATATTCCAATTTCAGATTTTACCAGAGGACAATCCTGGTATGATCTGGTAATTGAAAGTGATGCCAGTGGTAATTTGATTGCCGGTGGTATCGATTTGCATCGATCGACAAATAATGGCACCAATTGGGGCCAGTTGTCGGAATGGTATAATATCGGAGGCCTAACAGCTTCCTATGTTCATGCTGATCAGCATTCTGCTGTACAACGACCTGGTAGCCCGAATTCGTATATTTTTGGGACTGATGGAGGCGTGTTTTATTGCGCTGATATTACCACTGCTGTTGGCAGTTCATCTGCCATTCAGGCCAGAAATAAGGATTTCAATACCGTCCAATTCTATTATGGTGCATTTGATACATCGATAAACGGTCTTGCGGATGATTTGATTGGAGGAACTCAGGATAACGGTACACCCGCAGTATATGACGCTGTTGCCGGAGCTAATGGATTTACCGATTTAACGGGAGGTGATGGTGGTTACACCGATATCGATGACAATGGACTTTATATTGTAACAGCTTATCCCGGGAATATGCATTATGTCATTATACCACCATCAACCTTTTACCAGATATCTTCTGGAACAGGAGGGAACTTTATCAATGAGGCTGAACTGGATAATAATCTGGACATTTTATATTCCAATTCGTCAACAGGCTCTGCAAGTATTGAGCGCATCTCGAATTTCCAATCAGGTGCAGGTAGTGTTACAAGAACAACGTTGACCAATGCCTTGTTGAACTCCAGTCCAAGCGCAATGAAAGTATCACCGTATACAACGGCATCTACTAAGTTATTTGTTGGATTGACCAACGGGACTTTATTAAGAGTTGATAATGCCGATACAACACCAAGTTGGAACAATATTACAGGACCGAGTTTTGCTGGAAGTATTTCAGATGTTGAATTAGGCCAGACTGATCAGGACATATTTGTAACAATGTTTAATTATGGTATAACGAGCTTATGGTATTCCAATGATGGGGGAGCTACATGGTTTAATAAGGAAGGCAATTTGCCTGATCTTCCCATACGTTGTGTTCTTCAGAACCCATTGCGTCCTCAAGAGGTTATCTTAGGTACGGAGCTGGGTGTTTGGGCGACGGCTGATATTTTGTTGGCCGGCGCAGGAAGCCCTAATTGGATACAAACCTACAATGGTATGAGCGATGTTACTGTTGTTGATCTCGATCTGAGAACTGCAGATAATGCAATTCTGGCATCTACGCATGGGCGCGGCTTATTTACCAGTCAATTTACATCTGTAACCCTAAGTATAGAGGAGGAAGGCTTTGTTGATAATACTTTGTCGATAGTTCCAACAGTTTCTGATGGTGCGTTTACTCTTATTAGTCAAAGATCATTAGGAAATATCAATTTCACTATCTATGATCTCAGTGGTAAGGAAGTTTACCGATCTGACTTCAATATGAATTCGAACAGAAAACGATTTGATCTTAATCTGAATGCCGGGATGTATATCGTTAGGATTCAATCGGATAATTCTTCGGTAAGCAAGCGATTAATTATAAAATAAAGGCGAAAAATACCATTAAACATATAGGGGAAATCTTACGATTTCCCCTATTTTTTTAAATTTCATCGTATATTATTGCTTTTTATCGATAAATATTTTTATATTGGGGTCCAAATTAACCTTAATACACTAGTATCATGAAAAAGAACCTACTTGCTGCGATTGTGGTATTCTTCTTTACATTCGTTGTCCTTCTTGTGATGAACGATATTTCCAGTAGTAATAACCCACAGGTAGAGAAACAGTATACAACTGTTGATGAATAAGGATAGCTAGTCTGCTGTCAATTGTCAATGATTATTAGCCCTAAATTATGTTAAAGAATAAAAATTTTAATTTTGCCTTAATTGTTTTTGCTATTACCCTTACGGTACTCTTTGCATTGGTTGAATACTATCCAAGCGATTCGGTTTCAGATAGTGAAATTGAAACAACCGAGAAGGCTTTTATCAAAGAGAGTTTAGCTGATTCATCCCAGTAAATCTTTTATAGATTCCGCTAAACCCAATGGATCTAATCCAATTGAGGCTTGTAATTCCTGAACGCTTCCATGTTCGATGAAATCGTCTGGGATACCCAAAGAATGAACCTTTAGGGTATAGTTGTATTTTGTAGCGAACTGACTTATCGCGCTTCCAAAACCACCTTCAATTACACCATCTTCAACTGTCAGAACCTTGTTGTATGTTCTGAAAACAGCATGCAGAAGCTCTTCATCGAGAGGTTTAAGAAATCTCATATCATAAACGCCAACTGCACCTTTATCTATACTTGCATCATTTAAAGCTTCAATTACATTATTAACCATCGTCCCGAGGCATAAAACAGCTAAATGAGATCCTTGTCTCAAGCATTCTCCTTTTCCAATGTTAATCGATTCAAACGGAACTTTCCAATCTGCAAGGGTGCCGCGACCACGAGGATAACGTATTGCAATCGGCGCAGGAAGGCCCAGTTGTGCGGTATACAAAATGTGGCGTAAAATTAATTCGTTTGAGGGAGCACAAATGATCAGATTAGGAATACATCTCAAAAAGGCAAGGTCGAATGCGCCATGATGAGTGGCACCGTCCTGACCAACAAGTCCCGCCCTGTCAAGACAAAATATTACCGGAAGTTTTTGAAGGGCAACATCATGAATGACCTGGTCATAAGCACGCTGTATAAATGTAGAATAGATATTACAAAATGGAATCATTCCTCGGCTCGCCATTCCCGCTGCAAGGGTCACCGCGTGCTGCTCGGCTATACCTACATCAAAAGCCCTTTCAGGAATTTCCTCCATAAGATATTTTAGAGAACTGCCGGTTGGCATTGCTGGTGTGATTCCGACTATCCTAACATTTTTTCTTGCTAATTCCACCAAACTTAACCCAAACACGTCCTGGAATTTAGGTGGTTGTTTTTGCTTCTCGGACGTGATGAGAATCCCTGTTTTTGGATTAAATTTTCCCGGGGCATGATATTTTACCTGATCGGTTTCGGCCTGTTTAAGACCTTTACCTTTGGTTGTTGTAATGTGCAACAATTTTGGTCCCGAGATCATTTTCAGTTCTTCGAGTTCATCGATCAATCCATCTAAGTCATGGCCATCAATCGGACCACGGTAATTAAAATTAAGAGCTTCAAAAATATTGTCCTGGGAAGAAATTCCTGCTTTGACATTGGTTAAATACTGCTTCAATGCACCCACGCTGGGGTCGATACCAATGGCATTGTCATTGAGTATGATCAATAAATTTACATCTGTAACACCGGCATGATTTAGACCTTCAAACGCCATTCCGCTGGCAATGGATGCGTCTCCGATAACAGCGATATGATTTCTGTTCAAGTCACCTTGAATTTTAGACGCTATGGCCATACCCAAAGCAGCAGAAATCGAAGTTGATGAATGTCCTGTGCCAAAGGAATCATAAATGCTTTCTTCTCGTTTTGGAAAACCACTGATGCCATTCATTTGACGGTTGGTTTGAAAAAGATTCTTTCGACCCGTGAGGAGCTTATGACCGTAAGCTTGATGACCGACATCCCATATCAACTGGTCATCCGGAGTATTAAATATATAATGCAATGCGATGGTCAACTCGACCACACCAAGACTTGCACCTAAATGGCCTTCTTTTGCCGCTACAAGATGGATTATCTGATCCCTGATTTCTTCCGCTAAATCAGGAAGATCTTCACGACTGAGTTTGCGAAGATCATCAGGAGAATCGATATGCGATAACAATTTAAGCATGAGCCTACAAATGTACGAGTTGTTGTTGTATTTTTGGCCCATGGTAAATCCATTTGATGATAATTATTTTATGAAGAAAGCCTTGCAAGAGGCTGAGCTGGCCTTCGAAAAGGACGAGGTTCCCATTGGGGCTGTGATCGTTATCGATAACAGGATTATTGCCAGAGCCCATAATCTCACAGAGACCCTTAATGATGTAACAGCTCATGCCGAGATGCAGGCTATAACGGCAGCCGCAAATTTTATAGGGGGAAAATATTTAAAGAACTGTACCTTATATGTTACTATTGAGCCATGCCAGATGTGCGCCGGTGCGCTATACTGGAGCCAAATCTCCAAAATTGTGTTTGGAGCCAGGGACGAAGAACGCGGGTGCCTTAATCTAAAAACGAAATTACATCCTAAAACGACAATTCAAGGCGGAATTATGGAGGATGAGGCTGCTGAATTGATTAAACGGTTTTTTATTCAGAAGCGCAATCTGAATTAACTGTGTCCGTCGTTTTTAAAATCTCGCATTTTATCGATATTTTCCTTGGTAAGCATATAGTCTTTCACCGATCGATCCTTCCAACGGTAATAGGTGAACAGGGGAAAAACAACAATAAAAAGTCCAGCCACACCAAAACCGATTAGCTTTTCCGCAAATGGGGTCTCTAATAAAAATCCCGCGACAATGCTTCCAAATGCAGCTAGAAAAAGTATGAGAATAATGTAACGCATCAGGAGGTAAAATTAATCAATTCCTGCCGGTAGGCCGTTAGCAATTTCGATTTTGACACAAATCCTTCATAGCAGCCGTTTTTAATAACGGGCAGATTCCAGGCGCCAGTCTCCTTGAATTTCTGCATGACTGAATGCATGTCGTCTTTCTCATAATTGATAAATGCAGGGGGTAAGGTCATATAGGTTTCAGCAGTTGAAGATTCATATAAGCTCTGATCAAACATGACATCCCTAATATTATCCAACAAAATGATTCCCACGAGTCGATTCTCCGAATCGATTACCGGAAACAAATTTCTATTCGATCGGGAAACGCCCTGGTGCAGCATGTCTCCCAATGACATGTCCGGGTGCAGAGATATAAAGTTTTTTTCTATCACCGAATCTAACGACATCAGTGTTATAACGCTCTGATCTTTATTGAGCGAAAGCAAAGCACCTCGTTCAGCGAGATCTTTGGTGTAAATCGTATGATCTATGGTGTTTTTTGTGATTATAAATGACATGGAAACGGTGATCATCAGCGGGATAAATAGCCCATAACCACCTGTTATTTCAGCTATTAGAAATATGGCTGTTAAGGGCGCGTGTAATACGCCCGCCATCAATCCTGCCATACCAACCAGTGTAAAATTTGTCTCTGAGACCTGGAAATTTAGTCCGAGATTATTGATCACCTTGGCAACAGCGTTTCCGATGGCACTACCCATGACCAACGTGGGGATAATAATTCCACCCGATCCACCAGCTGCCAGGGTAACTGTCATTGCAATCGCTTTAAAAATGGCAATCCCTCCAAGCAGGGCTATTACAACCCAAATGTTTTGGAGATAATTATCGAAGGGTGTTTTTCCCAAAGCCGATAAATGATCATCTCGAAGAAGATCATTGATTAAACCAAATCCTTCACCGTACAATGGTGGAACCAAATAGAGCATCCCGCCTATCATTATACCACCAATAATTAGCTTTTGACCATTTGATTTAAATCGATCAAAAAACTTGTTCAGCGCGAAAAATATTTTTGAAAAATAAATAGAGGCAACGCCTGTTCCAAGGCCCAGAGCGAGATAAAAAAGAGTATCCCGGATTGTGAATTTATCGGTGACAATAAAATTGAATAAAAGCTCATCACCGAGAAAAAAATAGGAGGTTAGCACCGAAGACACCGAGGCGATAAGCAGCGGCAAAAGAGACGCAAAGGTTAAGTTTAATCCAAAAACCTCAATAGCAAAAATAACCCCGGCAATGGGAGATTTAAAGATTGAGGCCAAAGCTCCCGCTGCTGCACAGCCAATAAGCAGTGACCTGGTTTTTCTATCAACATGAAAGAGTTTGCTAAAATTTGAACTTACCGCTGATGCTGAGGCGATAGCGGGACCAAGCAGTCCTACCGAGCCTCCAAAACCAACCGTGATCGGTGCGGTTATCAAAGGCCAGTACATGGCACCCTTTTTAATCATGCCGTGTTTTTTTGATAGGGCAAACATCACCATGGGCAGCGCATGCTCTATCGGTTTTTTTGTTATGTATTTGCTGATAAGGTAAACGATAAACAGACCAATAATGGGAAGAACAAAGTAGTATGGGTTATGAAAGAATTCGTTGCTTTTTCCCAGCATCCATTGAATACCAAAGGTGATATTCTTGATAAAAACCGAAACCAGGCCGGAAAGAAGGCCGATCAGGAGGCTTAAAATAAGCACAAAATTTTTCTGAGATATGTGTTTATACCTCCAAATCAAAAAGCGCTTTAAAACCGGTTTTACAGGCATAACTATTTTGGATAATGTTCATCTCCAAAAAATGACTACAGGTCGAGTTTTAGATTTAATTCTTTCAATTGAGCCTCATCTACAGGAGAAGGTGCATCAATCATAATATCCCGACCAGAATTATTCTTCGGAAATGCAATAAAATCTCTGATGGTTTCCTGTCCACCCAATATGGCGACTAACCTGTCAAGACCGAATGCTATTCCTCCATGTGGGGGAGCGCCATACTCAAATGCATTCATAAGAAAACCGAATTGAGCTTTTGCCTCTTCAGGTGAAAATCCGAGATGCTTAAACATAAGAGCCTGAGTTTCCCTATCATGAATTCTTATAGAGCCACCGCCAATCTCATTACCGTTTAGTACCAGGTCATAAGCATTCGCCCTGACAGCAGCCGGATCTGTTTCCAGAAGATCTATCTGATCGTGCTTCGGTGAGGTGAAGGGATGATGCATAGCGTGGTATGACTGTGTGTCTTCACTCCATTCCAACAGTGGGAAATCAGTAACCCATAGAGGGGCAAATTCATCGGGATTTCTGAGTCCGAGACGTTCAGCCAATTCCATTCGAAGGGAATTTAAGCGTGAACGTGTGGCATCGGTCTCTCCTGACAGAACAAGGATGAGGTCACCAGCCTTAGCACCGGTTCGTTCGGCCCAATTTTCCAGGTCCGCCTGATCATAAAATTTGTCAACCGACGATTTGAAAGTCCCGTCATCATTGCATCGGCAATATACCAGGCCCTTTGCTCCAATCTGTGGTCGTTTTATCCAATCGGTAAGTGCATCGATTTCCTTGCGTGAGAAACTATTACCGCCCGGGACGGCCAGACCAACAACCAATTCGGCACTGTTAAATACATTAAAATCTTTATGTTGTGCAATGTCGTTAAGTTCTCCAAATTCCATCCCAAATCTAATATCGGGTTTGTCGCTGCCATAGCGCTCCATGGCTTCATCGTAAGTCATTCTTGGAAAATCATCAATCTCGATGCCTTTTAATGCTTTCAGAAGATGCTTGGTCAATCCCTCAAATGCGTTTAATACATCATCTTGTTCAACAAAGGCCATTTCGCAATCGATCTGAGTAAATTCAGGCTGCCTGTCGGCTCTGAGATCTTCATCACGAAAACATTTTACAATTTGGAAATACTTATCCATTCCGGCCACCATCAAAAGTTGTTTAAAGGTTTGAGGTGATTGCGGTAATGCATAGAACTGACCGGCATTCATACGACTTGGCACAACGAAATCACGTGCACCTTCAGGGGTGGATTTGATCAAATAAGGCGTTTCAATTTCAATGAATCCTTGATCCGACAAGTAATTGCGTACCTCCCGAGCGACCTTGTGCCTGAAGATCAGGCTGTTCTTAACAGGGTCACGTCTTATATCAAGATAGCGATATTTCATACGAATTTCATCACCGCCGTCGGTATCATCTTCAATAGTAAATGGCGGTAATAAGGACTCATTTAAAATGCTGAGTTTATCAACGAGTATTTCGATATCTCCGGTCTGGATATTCGGATTTTTAGATGTGCGTTCAATGACCTTTCCCTGAACCTGAATCACAAATTCACGTCCTAATTTTTGAGCTTGTTCAAAAATATCTTTTTCTGTACGTTCCCCATCAAAGATCAATTGGGTAATACCATAGCGGTCTCTTAGATCGACCCATACTACAAATCCTTTATCACGAACTTTTTGAACCCAACCGGCCAATGTTACTGTTGTATCTATGTGTGAAGATCTCAATTCACCACAATTATGCGATCTATACATGTTATGAAATTTTGCTGCCCTTTGGAAGGCTCCTCTCTTGCGTCTGCAAATTTAAGGAAGTATAATGACTAATAATAAAAAAGCCTTAACAATTGCTAAGGCCTGGTTTATCTTTCATTTTACTTATCAACCGCGAAGATTGCCTGTTCCTGGAGTTCTTGTGAACTTGTTTTCTCTCGAAGCCACATTTTGAACAATGTAACCAGGTAGAAAAGAATTGGAACCACAATTAAAGTCAGGAAGGTGGCTATAAAAAGACCATAAATAACCGTCCAGGCTAAAGGACCCCAGAAGATGACGTTGTCTCCTCCAAAATAGAGGTTTGCATTAAGTGAACTGAATAGTGTATAGAAATTAATATTCAATCCGGTTGCAAGAGGAATTAGCCCAAGGATGGTAGTAATAGCCGTAAGAAGCACCGGCCGAAGCCTGGCCTTTCCACCGCGAACAATTGCTTCAAATAAAAGCGGTTTTTCGATGTAATCATTATCATCGATAAGGTGTTTAACCTTTTCCCTGTCGATAAGCAATTGTGTATAATCAAGCAGGACCACGCCATTGTTCACTACAATTCCCGCCAGAGAAATTATTCCCATCATTGTCATCATGATTACAAACGGCTTGGCTGTAATGATAAGGCCGCTAAAAACACCGATCAAACTGAGAAATATCGCCAGCATAATTATTGCCGGTTTAGATACCGAGTTAAATTGGAAGATCAGGATAAAAAAGATCAACCCCAAACCTGTAAAAAAGGCTCCCATCAGAAAGGTCATTTGCTTATTTTGCTCCTCAATTTGCCCTGTATAATCAACTTTTACGCGTCCCGGTAATGCCGTAAACGACTGCATCTCTCTTTGAATTTCAGTCACGATTGCTCCCGCATCTGTAAAACCTGGTTTAAGGGCTGAATAAACGGTTACAACCCGTTTCACATCCCGGTGTTTGATGGCGCTAAACCCAGAGGTATTGGATTGATTGGCCACAGCCGACACAGGAATTTCCTTTATCTGGCCTGACGCCATATCCCTGAAGGTTATCTTTTGATTGAAGATGGCGCTCGTATTGTATCGGTTGTCCTTGTTAAATCGAACATAGATATCGTAATCTTCACCGCCTTCTTTATAAACACCTGCCTTGGCTCCGAAGATAGAGTTTCGCAATTGTTGTCCGACTTGTCCTGCCGACACACCCAATTCTCCCGCTTTTTCGCGATCAACGCGAACCTGCATAGACGGTTTCGATTTATTGACATCTATCTTAAGTTCATCGATTCCCTGTATGTTTTTTGAATTGATAAAATCACGCATTTTTTCGGCAGTTGCAATCAACTCAGAATAGTCCGGGCCTTCCAATTCAATATTGATCGGATATCCGGCGGGCGGGCCAACAGCATCCTTTTCAACTGAAATGGCAACACCGGGATAAACATCCTGAACAACTTCCTGAATTTGTTTCAGCAATTCGTTGCTATCAGAACCACGTCTGAATTTGTATTCCCGCATGGTTGCGGTGATCTTTCCGCGATGGGGCATTTCGGCAGCAGATCCCCCATCAGTCATAGGATTTCCGGCCCCTTCTCCTACTTGTGATACGGCGCTTTCCACGAGAAAGTTATACCCATCGTCTTTATATGCATTCGAATTGATAATGTCATAGACTTTACCTTCTATATCCTTGGTGATGCGATTGGTTTTATTAATATCGGTTCCTTGTGGATATTCGATATATACGATAATCTGATTTGGTGTATTATCAGGAAAAAACTCCACCTTCGTCCTTTGGCTTGCTACGGAAGCGCCAAATCCGGAGAATGCAATAAAAAGAAGAATAACAGTTCCTATGCTTATAAAAATCGGCTTTCTGCCAGTCAAGGCCGAACGCAGCAAACGCTCATAGAATCGTTCCCATTTTGGAAGTATTACAGTTTGAAAATGAAGCGCCCATTTCCGAAGGAACAACCTGTACATCCATAGTAATATGGCGGTAAAGATCATAAGGCCACCGAGACCACCATAGGCACCGCCAAAAAAGAAAATAACGAGCCCAAATGCGATCATTACACCTGAGATCCATATAATTCTTTTTAAGGGCATCTCCTTGTCTTCGGTCGACATGAATTGAGAAACCATTACCGAGTTAAAGAAGATAGCAACAAACAGTGATGATCCGAGAACTACCGATAACGTTGCAGGGAAATAAATCATGAACTGCCCCATTACACCAGGCCAAAGTCCGAGAGGAATAAATGCGGCAACGGTTGTAGCTGTTGAAATGATGATGGGAAAAGCAATTTCTCCAATTCCTTTCTTAGCCGCTTCAATTCGCGTATATCCTTTGTCCATTAACCGATATACATTTTCTACGACTACTATTCCATTATCGACCAACATACCTAACCCCATTATCAAACCGAACAAGATCATGGTGTTCATGGTATAACCTATGGCATTCAAAATCATGAGTGACATAAACATCGACATCGGGATGGCAAATCCGACAAACAGAGCATTTCTGAAGCCAAGGAAGAACATCAATACCGTAACAACCAGAAAGATCCCGAAAATAATATTGTTTACCAGATCATCAACCTGCCCGATTGTTTTAGACGACTGATCGTTGGAGATGGTAACCTTCAGATCTGGTGGAAAAATGTTACTTTTAGCGTCCTCAACGATGACCTGAATTTGTTCGGCAGCAGCGACCATATTCTTACCGGTACGTTTCTTTACGTCAAGCATGACCACCGGATCTCCGAATTCACGCGCATAAGTGGTCTTATCTTCATCTTTGAAGCTAACTGTGGCAACATCTTTAAGGTAGATCGGGTTATCGTATTCTGATTTTATAACAAAATTTTCGAGACGAGACGGATTATCAACTTCACCAATGATTCTTATTGTTCGTCGTTGCCCGCTGGTGATCAAATTGCCGGCAGACATTGTCATGTTTTCAGCATTTATCGTATTGATGATGTCATCAAAACTGACCTGAGCGGCCATCATTTTGTATATATCCACCGCAACTTCAACTTCCTTATTCTGGGCACCTCGTATATCGACCTGTTTTATCTCAGGCAAATCTTCAATTTCATCCTCCAGGTATTCACCGAACTCTTTAAGCTTATCAACCGGGTAATTGCCGGAAATATTGATGTTAAGGATGGGAAATTCTTCCGACATACTCAAGTCGAAAACATTAGGCTCGACTTTAGCCCCGTTAAAGGTCGGCCAGTCCTCGCTCGCCTTTTCCGAATCGACTTCATCCTTTACTTTTTGTTTGGCCGCCTCGACACTTATGTTTTCATCAAATTCGACCACAACTATCGAATAATCTTCCTGAGATGTTGAGGTGATTTCCACCACATTACTAACGGTTTTCAGTTTGTCTTCTATGGGATCGGTTATCAGTTTTTCGATATCCTCAGCAGTATTTCCCGGATAGACTGAACTGATATAAATCTTGGTTTCTTTTATTTCTGGAAAGCTCTCACGAGGCATACTAAAATATGCCGATGCACCCAGAAACAAGATCAATACAATGAGCACATACATGGTGGTTTTATTGTTGATGGCCCAGGAGGAAAGCTTGAATTCCTTATATACTTTTTTCTCGCGTTTTGTCATGATTCTCAGATTGCGATTGGTTAATTATATAGACTATCAAGAATTTTTACTTCCTGATCCTCACGTACACTTCGTGCCCCTTCGTCGATGATTTCCTGGCCGCCTTCAATCCCAGAGAGAACTTCAATGAAGTCACCCTGCGTTTTACCGGTCGTGATGATTGATCGCTTGGCAATGCCTTTATTACCGGCCTTCTCAACGATGGTATAGACATATTGGTTGCCTTCAGCATCTTCTGAGATGATACTCATCGGGATCAAAATGGCCTTTTCGTTGGTGTAATCATTTATTTTTAATTTGGCTGTTAAGTTTGGTTTTATCAATCCATCGCTATTCGGGATTCCGATTTCAACTTTAAAGGTTCGGTTAGCCGGGTTGATGAAATTTCCAGCCTGCTTGACTTTTGTATTAATTTTTCGATCTAAAACCGGGAATTCAACCATAACATCTTTCCCTTTTTTCACGTCAAGTACAAAGCGTTCGGGTACGTCGGTTTCAATATACATGTCATCGAGGTTAACAATTCTGAAAAGCATCGATTGGCCGGGCATTACAACACTGCCTTGTTCGGTTATGACGTCATCAATTGTGCCTGAAAAGGGCGCACGAACTGTCGTTTTTCCAATTTGCTCTTTCATTTGATTTACGGCCTTTGTCTGGGCTTCGTAATTTGATTTGGCCTGAAGATATTGAATCTCACTTCCAATATTTTGCTCCCAAAGTCGCTTTTGACGCTCGAATGTTGTCCTGGCAAGATCGGCTTGTATTTCAAGTTGAGACAGCTGCTGACTTAAACCACCATCATCGATTTTCGCAAGTATTTGTCCCTTGTAAACCTCTTTTCCTTCCGTAACATAAACATGGGTCAGTACACCGGAATATTCCGGGTATATAACCAGGTTCTTTTTTGTGCTCACGTTACCCTGAAGCTCGAGATAATGAGTAAAAACCTGTTCATTGGCCATCAATGTGGTGATCAAAGGTATTTTCTGCTGAGGATCGAGTTTTTTAATTTCGTCCTCGAGTAATTTCAGGTTTGCTGCAATTAAGGCTTGTTCAGCATCTAACTCGGATTTCTTTTTCCGGATCTGCTCGAGATTTTGTGAAGCGATGACATCGTCGACCGTACTGTTCTTGTTTTCTGAACAAGAAACGAGTAATGTTAATGCCAGGACGGGTATATATAGTCTTCTCATGAGTTGTTTTAGTTTTTTGGTATTTCGTTTAGAACGGTTTCTAGTTCTCCTTTTTTGCTGATTACATCGAACATTGCTTTTAGAAGTTCTTGTTGTGCAGCATATAATTGTGTTTGGGCCTGCCGCAGTTCAAAACTTGAGGCGATTCCTTCGAAGAATTTTATTTGATTCTTCGATTCGATTCGCTCGGCAAGATTCAAATTATCTTGTTTGATCTGATAATCTTCAATGGCAAAACGATAGTTGCTCTTCGCTGCGGCGATCTCAAGTTTAATACGTTCCTCTGTTTCGATCAGGTCGTCGGTAGATTTTTCAAGATTTATTTTGGCACGCTGTGTAGCAGCTGTTCGGCCCAGCGAACTGAATATGGGAATATCCATACTCACACCGAGTAATGAAGAGCCGAACCAGCGTTGGTTGGAAGATGTAAAGTTAAATTGATCGCTGTAACCGTCATAACCACCATTGATAAAGGCATCAATTTTTGGCAATGCCTTGCTCTTTTCAAGTTTTAGAAGAAGTTCTTTCGATCGTTTGTCGTTAACGGCAATTTTGTAATCAACGGTCTGTTCGACATTCTCTTCGGCATCGAGCAAGCTGAGAACTGTATTCTGATCGGCAAGGCCAGACAGGAAGTCGGTTAATCTTAGCTGTGTATCGATATCGATTCCCAAAGTCATATTAAACATCTGGTAGGCCAATTCTTTTAAACGTTCGGTATTGTTCAGGTTACTTTCAACACCTGCCAATGTGATTTTTAATTGCTCGACATCTTCTTCTTCTGCGAGGCCGTTCTCATAGATTTTGGTGGTCTCTTCCAGGTTCTTTTCGAGTATGGATTTATTCCGTTTTAGAATGTTTACATTTTCTTCGGCCAACAGAACATTCCCATAAGCATCAATCACCGCCTTTCTTACTTCCAGATCTGTTTTTTCTTTAGCATTTTGAGATATTTCGAGAAAGACTTTAGCCGATTGTAGCCCAACAAGGTATGAACCGTCAAAAATTTTCTGATTCAGAACGGCTAAAGCATTCATGGACTGTTCGGTTCCAAAAGCAATTTCTGCGAATTCACCCGGATTGCCACCGAAGAATTCCGCAGGAATCAAAGATACCGGCTGCTTGATGAAATTATTATAACCTAAAGATGCCTTTAATTGAGGTAAGCCGGTTGCAATGGTCTCCCATTTCTGCTTAACGGCAGCATCCACATCCCGGGATGCGTTTTTAGCGGTACGGTTGTTCTGCAAGGCATAATCGATAGCCTCTTGAAGGGAAAATTCCTGCTGCTGCGCCAACGCGGCATGAGCAATCAGGCAAATTATGAAAAGAAAGATTAACTTTTTCATGATTGTTGGTTAATCTGCCTGCTGGCAGTATGATTTAATTCGCTTAAATACTCAAGTCCGTCCACGGTACAAATACCATGTAAATGATACTCTAAGTAGTTTTCCATCAACTCATTCATTGAAAAATAGGTTAAGGGAAAGAGATCATTATCCTTAATCGCCAAAACACAATTTAAATACAGTCGTGTAATAAACTCTGTATTGATATCTTCACGGAATATTCCCTGAGCGATACCACGTCGTAGGTTCTCTTTTACACAGCCGTACATGACCTCAAATTGTTTACGCTTTAATGCTTCAAAGATTTTGGGGTAATACTTCTGAAGCTGGTATTGCGGGGAGGATTTCTCATTCTTGAGATGGTCCATCACAAAGTGTTTGATGTCGAAGATCTCGTCAATGGGATTTTTCTCCAATGCACAGATATGGTCAATTCCTTTTGAGATAATATCGAACATATAATTGGTGGTCGCTTCAACCAGCTTTGTTTTGTTCTCAAAATGCTGGTAAATCGTCTTTTTTGAGCAACCAAGGTTTTGGGCGATATCATCCATAGTCACACTTTTAAATCCTAGGGTGAGGAAGAGATCAACCGATTTTACTATAATTTTTTCTCTCATAAGGGCGCAAATTTACGACAGGAAACTTTAAAAACATAAATAGTTTCCATAGTTTTAATAATTATTTAACACATCCATAACGTTGGTGCTTTATTTTGTTCGGAATTGGTTTATTTTTGCTGTATGCGAGAACTTCAATTCTACCGGCAGGCATTCAACGATCATTTAGCCGACTTGCACCTTGATCAGGAACCGTCGAACTTATATCAACCCATAAAGTATATTCTTGAATTGGGCGGTAAGCGATTACGACCGGTCCTAACCCTTATGTCTTCTGAATTATTTGGAGGAAATCACAAGCAAGCCCTTAATGCGGCCCTTGCTATTGAGGTTTTTCACAATTTCACACTTTTACATGACGACATTATGGATGATGCACCATTAAGGCGAGGCCATCAAACTGTTCATGAAAAATGGGATTTGAATACGGGCATACTATCTGGGGATGCCATGCTTATTATGGCTTACCAATTTCTTCAGGGCTATCCATCGGAATTGTTGATTAAGTTATTGGTGGCGTTTAATAAAACAGCATTGGAGATCTGTGAAGGTCAGCAATACGATGTCGATTTTGAAACCCGTAATGACGTTGTGATTGAAGAATACCTCAAAATGATAGAATATAAAACGGCTGTTTTGGTAGGCACAGCCCTTAAATTCGGGGCTATCATAGCGGGAGCATCCGATTCAGACCAAGATCTCATAGAACAATTCGGAATTAACCTGGGGATTGCATTTCAATTGCAGGATGATTATCTCGATGCATTTGGTAATCCGGAATCATTTGGAAAACAGGTAGGGGGTGATATTTTAGAAAATAAAAAAACAATTCTGTATATAAAGGCCGTTGAATTGGGTTCAACCGATCAGGTGAGTGCTTTGCTCACGAGTTTTAAGGATATTCCGGAGGATCCAAAGGAAAAAGTAGAACAGGTAAAAATAATCTACAAAGAATCCGGTGCGGCTGATGCCAGTCGAGATGCCATTGAAAACTTCACATCAAAGGCATTCGATTTTTTAGACAGTCTTTCGGTCTCTGATACGGGAAAATCCTATTTCAAAGCTTTTGGTAAACAATTGATGAACAGGACCTATTAATGCAATTACCCGCTACTTTTGAAGATCTGATTTCCGAAGCCAATCGTTTGGATCTTTACGATAAACTTGTTAAGCAATTAAATAAGGACCTCCTATTATCAAACATCGATCTGCAATTCGACCCTGATATTATACCTACGAGTTTGAGGTATTTGATGCATGAGACCGTTTATGGCTTAATCCAGGAGAAATTTGCCGATTATCTCAATTTGCTTTATATCGTCGATGTTCCCGAACATAAGGTTAAGCAATTGGATGGAAGCGATGTTCTCAGGCTTTCAGAAGCCGTAACTCTCCTTATTTTACAACGTGAATGGCAAAAGGTGTGGTATAAATCAAAGTATTCCTAAAAATCCTTCTTTTTTGATTGTCTTAATATTCCCAGAACAGGGAGTAAAACCCAAACAATCAAGACACTAAAAGACACAATTAGACCAAAATCAGTACCGAAAAATCGCTTGAATACCGCACCGGTATAACCAAGAAGCGCTGATATATCCAGTTTCAACAAAATCAATGTTCTCGATAAGTCGATTGGATTGATCATCGAACCTATCAAACTCAAGTTGTCCAGGGGATAATCTTCAAAAATAATCAGGCTTATAAGAAATAGCCCGTCATAAATGACAGCTAAAAATAACCAGATCAATATGGCATAACCAAACCCTTTAATCTTATTGTCGTTCATCAAACCAACATTAAAGGCAATGGCCGTAAAAATAAATGTTAGGAAAACGCCTGTGATCATGAGCATTCCGAAATTCAAAATGCTGTCTGACTGGAATAAGCCATATAATATGAATGGAAAACCTAATCCCAGGACAAGGCTCATAGTAAGTGAGCAGGCAACTCCAAGATATTGCCCCAAAAAGATTGAGCGCCTGTTTAAGGGCTGAGCCAATAATAATTCGGTAAATTCTTTAGAATTATAGAAATACATTACCCCGAAAATGGTTCCGATGAGTGGAACGAGCACGATGATAACGTTCATAAGGGTTATTATGGCTTTCGATAAGTCATTGTTTAAGAACAGCAGAACTATTCCCAATAGGAGGTAAAAAGCAAAATAAATGTAACTCCAACGACTGCGCATAAGGTCATAAAAGCTGTATTTAAGTATTTTAAACATGCTGCTTGGGTTTTAATAAATATGCAATGGCATGTTCAAGATCATCCTGGTTGCTTTGCTGTTTAAGGGCATTTATCGTCCCTTTAAAATATATCTTGCCATCAAGAAGAAATACAATCTCATCACCGATTTCTTCAACGAAACTCATGATATGAGAACTGATCAAAATCGTTTTTCCTCGATCCTTTTCTTTCTGAATAAGTGATTTCAATTCGATCAGTGCATTAGGATCCAAACCTGTTGTTGGCTCATCGAGGATGATCAACGGACTGTCGAACATAAAGGTCAGGAGAATATTTACCTTCTGCTTAGTCCCTCCGGAAAGCGCCCCCAGTTTTTTATCGAGAAATGGTTCAAGTTTGAATCTCTCTATAAGCTCGGTATCGTCTGCCTGTTCGTTTCTCAGGTCTTTGATCATTCTGATCAACTCTTTCACTTTTAAATTCGGCGGGAAGTTTGCGATTTGGGGCAGGTAATCAATGTCTTTTCGGTATCGGGCATTCCCTTTAATATCGTCACCATCGATCAAAATTTTTCCTTTGTTTGGCAGTACCATTCCCAAGATACATTTTATCAGGGTGGTTTTTCCGGATCCATTCGGACCAAGAATCGCGAAAATACCCTTTTTATCTATATTGAGATCAATCCCGATCAGGACTTGATTTTTTCGATATCGCTTATGTAAATTCTCGATATTTACCATTTAATCTCTTTTATAACAGGATTTTGATCTACAAGGTTGTCTGGCGTGAAAACAGGGGAAACCTTTTCAGAAAAATCGATAATATCAACAAATAAACTTCGCATCAAGACTATGGTTTCAGGTGTTCTGTTGACCACATAAGAAAAAAGTTTCACCGGCCTGAAAGGCACGTCGCCTACACCGTCATTATCCAGATCGTAACCCGAGTAATTGCTCCAGTAATTTCTGTTGAACTGATTGTCATTCACTTTGCTATTATAAGAAATATCGAATGAATTATAGAGGAAATTATTTTCGGTAAAGATGTTTGAATAACAAGCACCGCGCACTTTTACAGCCCAGCCGTTGTTTCGAAAGTTATTGTTTTTATAGGTAATTCGGTTTGACCCCTCAACATTTATGGCAATGGTATTTTCTAAGAAATCATTTTTTATAATCTCGGCATCATTGATCTCCTTCAGTAGCAGTCCGTAAGATGCGCTGCCCCAATTCTTTTGAAACCTGTTCTCGATCATTTCAATGTGCTTGGAAAACATAACCGCAACACCTGAACCATTGTTCTCAAAAACATTGTTGGAATAGGTGTCACGATTTGAGAACATAAAATGAAGGCCATATCTCAGGTTGTCTTTGCTAATATTATTTGAAATAGTGCAATCATCGGCAAACTCAAGATAAATTCCGTCTCGAAGTCCCCGGATTTTATTGTTATCGATTTGCAAATGATGGCTGTACCAAAGGTGAATGCCATTTCCTGAATTATGTTCATCCTTGGCATTTCCAGAAACCAGGTTATTCAATATTTTACCATGGCTCGATTTTTCGATGTAAATGCCGAAGAAGAGTTCATCAAGAATCAGATTCCGGATTTCGAAATTTTTACTTTTCCTTACTCTAAGGGCAGCAAAGTCTTCGGTGTAACTAATTCCAACATTCCGAATATGCAAGCCATCGATAACAACGCTATCAGACTCGATGGTGATGATTTCGCCTTTTTTTTGTCCATCAATAATAGTATTGCTTTCACCCAGAATGACCATGGGTTTATCGACAATCAGATCATATTCTGAATAGGTGCCATTTTTAATCAGAAGGGTATCACCATGTTTTACCATACTGATGCCGGCTTTAATGGTCTTTATTTCACAGCTTGAACAAACTTCTATTGGCTGCGAATAGGCGTTCTGATAAAACCAGAATAAGACGCTAAATGCCAATATGAAATTTCGTATACCCATTAAAAATGATCACCGTAAAAGTAGGAATTTAGAATTGACAATAGCATCAACCCAATGCGTCTCATTTTTCTTAAAGGAGAGTCCTTGAAACGGTTTTAGTTTAAATGTTGTTTCCTCAATATGAAAATCGATTTGCCCTTCGAGTAATACAAGAAGGGCATCTTTATTTGAAATGTGAGGTGTTAGTTTAGCACCTTTCTCAAGGCTTATAAGCCGACTCTCGAAAGAGCTGTTCGCTATAAGTTTCGCAGCACTTATTCCATTATAGGGGAAGCTGTTAATCGTATTAATAATTTCGGCCATTTTTGTAGTTAATCTTTGATTAAATGATCATTTAACGAGGTCCAATTAAAGAGTTGTCCCCCCTTTTCTGCTTGTATTTGTTTAGCCGCCTTATCGGAAATGAAAGCTGTAAGAAAGGCCCCCATCGGGCTTGGTATATTTTCACTTATAAGAAAGGTAGCTTGCTCTGCATTGGTTAGAATTTCAGGTTCTTTATAGTAATTACAGAGAAACAGAGCAATGGTATCATCATCGAAATCTTTGCTGAAATTAATCATGCATTCAATGGCATCGAATTTGTAGATTTTACCCTTCTTTGTAACGATTTCTGCAGCATGAATCTTATCAACTATGGTCATCCTGCAGAAATGACAGGAATCTGATCCATAATGAATGGGATCAGGTGCCACCTCGCACGACAGGAGGACAAGTAAGAACTGAAGCAGGAAGATTTGTTTTAGTGTTTTCATTTTTAGTGTTTTAAAAGGCTATACTGTCATTGCTCAGTTTTCCTTTCTTTCTTTCCAACAAAGAATGCCAGAAAGGATACAGCCATACCCAGGCCTAAGAAATAGGCACCCAATTGCGGATAGGAATGCGCAGTAAAATTGAGTATATCTTTCGAACCGAATAAAGGTGGTTGGAATCCCATAACAGAACCATCTGGATTGGTGAATTTCATAATGGCCTTGGGGTCCAGATCATGGCCGTAATCATGTTCCCAGAGATAGAAATCATAAAGCCCCGCACAACTTAAGGAGACCATAAGAATGAACCAGCCAAGGAACCATTTGTAGTTGCCTTTGAGTCCGATGATCAATCCAATAATTGTTGTTATTATAATACCGGTAGGGAATATTTTAAACTCAGGGATAGCTTCCGGAATGTACTTCATGCCGACGTAATGATTCATGATATTGATATTTTTAATATCATGCGGATTGACATCGCTAAAGTCATTAATATGGATATACATACCTAATGGAGTGGGATATTGAGGGGCCTCCAATGTAATCTTCCATAGTGGAAAAATAAATAGTGCTAAGGGTAGCAATGCCCCGATGATCATAATAATATTTGCTTTTTTCATCTTTGTATAATTGGAATGAAAAGGCGAGGGCGAATTCAACCCTCGCCTATCAAGGAAAATAAACACTAAAACAAAATTCTCCTCAAAAAAATGTCATTATTCGCCTAATGACCAGCTTAAAGCAATGTTCGAGCCTCTGGGAGAAACCCTTACATAACCCTGCATCTCCTGGTGCAAAGCCGAACAGAAGTCGGTGCAATAAAATGGCCAAACACCCTCTTTTTTAGGCTCCCAAGTCAACGTTTTGGTTTGACCAGGC
Source organism: Flavobacteriaceae bacterium (assembly GCA_013003555.1). Lineage (GTDB taxonomy): Bacteria > Bacteroidota > Bacteroidia > Flavobacteriales > Flavobacteriaceae > SHLJ01. Next base: position 40,721 of record JABDIV010000013.1, on the reverse strand, counting down.
ATAATCAATAATTCTGAATTATTGGCCCCGATGATGGCAAATCCATGAGGCACATCAAAATCTTGTTCATGATTTGTAATATGAAAATATACTTTATCACCAACTTTGATTCCTTCAATATTATCTGGTGTAAAATGACTTCTGATCATGGCCATATAAATATGTACTTCGTTGCCATTTCGCTCTATTCTGGCATCGGCCGGAGTAGGAGTTACATATTTATGTTTATTTTCTTCTAGCTTATATATTTTTTTTGATTTTGGTGCTAGTAATTCTGCAGGACAACCGGCAGCGTAATGTGGTTCTCCGTGGGTAGGCCAATCTGATAACAGGACCATTTTTTCACCAGAAATATCATAAAGCTGTGCAGAATGCTCTAATTCTGGCCCAGTGGGTAAATATCTGTCTTTAGTAATTTTATTCATTGCTACAACATACTTGCCAAAAGGTTTTCGGGAGTTACCACCAGGAATCATTAAGTGACCTACCGAATAGTAAGTTGATTTTCTATCAATCACTTCCCAGGTACCAAGTTTCCATTTAACGACTTCGGAAGAAATAAAGAAGGTTGTATAAGCATTACCATTTGCATCGAATTCGGTATGTAATGGGCCTAAACCACCACTTTTCACGCTGCCTGCATTAATTGCTTCAAAATCCAAAACAGGAATACCATAGGCATCAGCACTAAATTTTTCATTTTCGATGGCGTCCATCATTTTTGTAAATGAATGCACAGTAACATCAGCAGACAATTTACCGCTACCCACAATGTATTCACCGGTTGGATCGACATCGCAACCATGGGGTGATTTTGGAGTAGGTAAGAAATAAACCGCGCCAGCCACCTCAGCAGGATCTACGGTCAATACTTCAGTGATGGCAGTCGAGGTTGCGGTATGTGTTTCCTCATCATAAACATTATGCATATATGAGGTTGGCATTTTGGTGCCGCCACCGTTTGCCACGAACTCCTCAATTTTTTTCCAATTTACAGCAGCTATGAAGTCTTTATCATTTTGTGAAGCATTCACTTCTAATAATGTATTTGCTTCCTCAGTATTATAGGTTGTAAAGAAAAACCAACCGTGGGAGTTGCCTCGTCCAGGGTGGGCTTTATCGTAATCAAAACCTGGCATCAAAACTTGGAAGGCAAGGCTCATTCTGCCGGTTTCAGAATTCACTTTATAAAAAGTTAGGGCACCTTTAAAGTTTCCTTTTTTGTCTTTTATAGACATATCCCTTTGAGGAACTGGAACAGCAAATCTGGTTCCGGCCACCACATACTCCGTGTTTTCAGTCACATAAGATGAACTGTGGTTACCGGCTGTATTTGGTACTTCAATGATTTCAGCAGTTTCAAAAGTAGAAAGGTCAATTCTTGCAATACGGGGTGTATTATTTCCGTTTACAAAAACCCAGCGGCCATCCAATTCACCATTTGTTTGTGAAATATCAGGGTGGTGTAAATCATCCCAGGGGATGAAACCAAAGGATGTATTTAGCAATGGTTTTGTTTCTTCTGAATAACCATAGCCAGAGGTCGGAAATTGAGAGAACACGGGGATTTCTTTAAACATCCTTCCCGAAGGCAATCCATAAACTGTTAGATTGCCACTATAGCCTCCCGACAGAAAAGCATAGAATTCATCTTGTTCACCTGGTGCTACATAAACTTTTTCAGCAGCACTAGACCCTAAAGCTCCGTTTTTTTGTGAGTTTGTGTTATTACAGCCACTGATTAGCAGGACTGCAAAAATGATTCCGAAGAATCTTGTGAGAATATGTTTCATTGTATTGGTTTTAATCGTGTTTAATTTTCTGGTAAAATAACTTTGTCAACTACGTGAACAATACCGTTACCTGCAGGTACGCTTGCAAGGATTTTTGCTCCTCCTACAAATACATCATCGCCCTTCACTTCAACAGTTACGTAGCCGTTACTGGCCTGTCCTAGTTTTTTGAATTTTTTGAGAAAATCTTTAGTATAATTTCCCGGGGTGACATGATGTTTAAGAATGTGAGCTAATTGATCTTTGTTCTCCGGCTTTAAAAGATTGTCAACCGTTCCTTCCGGTAGTGCATCAAATGCATCATTCGTTGGCGCAAACACCATCAAAGGTCCGGCATTTACAAGGACATTTTCTAATTCAGCTGCCTGAACAGCGGCCACCAGGGTTGAATGGTCTTCAGACCCTATTGCAATTTGAAGGACATTTGGTTTAGCCTCATCGTCTTCAATAAAGGCCTGTCCTGTCTTTTTCTCTTCCTGTTCGGAAGATGTTTCATTAGATTGATTTTGAGTTTCAGCCTCATTTTTACACCCGATAAAGAGCATAATGACAAATAAGCCAATTACCCATTTGAGATTTGTTTTCATTGGAATTTATTTTAATGTTCTAAAATATTCGAGTACAGCACGGGCATCCTCTTCGGTTAGGCCCTGATTAGCCATGGGTGATCCGTTAAACTCGATGAGAAGGGCCCTGGCTAATGGGTCGTTTCTTGTCATCCCTTCGGGATCAAGTATCATATTCATGATCCATTCGGGCGTTCGACGTTCTGTAATCCCAGTTGGAGGGGGACCGATAAATTTCTTGTCTTCGCGATGGCATGCAGTGCACATTTTAGTGAATACATCTTTGCCTTGCGTTACCATTTCCTGGTCGATTTCAGCTGGCAGAACTAAAGATTTAACAGGGCCAACGCCCTTATTTTTCAGGTCGATGGTAGCAGAGGCCAGGACGTTAGGTTTATCAGGAGTCTTGACTTCTGTATTCTGTTTTTTTAGTTTGACTGAGCCTTTTTCTTCTTTCTGGGTTTCATTTCCACCGCATCCAAAGATCAGTAACCCCAGAAATAGGGTAATACGTTTTAGTGTTGAATTCATTATTCCTTATTTAACTTCGATAAAATTAACATTGGACATAGTCATAAAATATGATATAAATCATATTTAAGATAAAAAGGTCTTAAAATATTAAATAAAAACATTTTATCTTTGAAGTATGATTTCTACTTCATCAAAATATGCCATTAAGGCTGTCTTATATTTAGCAATTCACTCAAGCGAAAGCAATAAAATTGTAGCTAAAGATCTTGCCGAACCGGTTAGGGCTCCATTACCATACGTTTCGAAATTGCTTCAGGAATTATCGCGGCAACAATTAATCTCGTCTCATAAAGGCCCAAAAGGAGGTTTTTATTTAACAAAGATCAACAAGGAAAACACCTTAATGGATGTTGTAAAGGCTATTGACGGCGAGGAACGCATTCATGCATGTTTACTGGATCTGGAGAAATGTAATACCGATCGGCCATGCCCACTTCATCATGTTGTTTACCCCGAAAAATCAAATTTGATAACGTATTTAAGTGAGGAAACAATCGATTCGTTTACAGAAAAATATGAATCAGTAAATCGCTATTTCAGTCTTGATTAAAATTAAAAAAAGACCCTGATAAAAGGAATCCATGGTTCGGCATAGATGCTCTTTTCTTCATCGTAAAGCACATCATAGCGAATGCCAAAAATGACATTTCCGGTTCGATAGCCAGCACCCAGAAAGAGAGCTGAATACCAATAATTGTCATCGGGATTGGTTACAAACTGCTCGTTGAAATTCCTGTTGACGTTGAGTTCTTCAAATTCGGCAGATAACTGTATTTGAGGAATCGGATTAAACAGGGTTAAAATACTTCCCCCGAAAATGGTCGATTTGTAAACATCTTTCCGCGTATTGTAAGTGAAATTTAAGCCCAGGCCAGTCGCGAACACCGGGTTTACCTGATAAATTGCTACAGGAGCTAGTGTACCACTGAAAAAACCATTGCCAAAACTCAAACCTATACCACCACCATAACGAACATTATTCCAGAAGTTTGAGGAGTTGTTTTCATTTTGTATTTGAGCGCTTAACGAATTTGACATCAAGCACAAAAAAGAAAGCATTATAAGGGGTTTCCTTATTTTTAATAGAGACGTAATCATAGTAATTAATTAGAGTTTTTTGATGATTTCATAAATATACTAAAAGGGGTTTGAATTATACCAAAAGTTGTATTTTTGTAGATAATTTTTTCAAAACGATTACGATAGGATCTCACGATGGATAAGTATTCTTTTCTGAACGCGGCACACACCACCTATTTTGCCGAACTGTATGATCGGTATTTGGAGGATCCTGATTCAGTTGAACCCAGTTGGCGTGCCTTTTTTCAGGGCTATGATTTTGGCTCTGAAAATTATGGTGTGAATGGTGAACTTATAGAAGGGGTGAGCATGCAAATTCCGGAACACCTCCATAAAGAATTCCAGGTAGTCAAGCTCATTGACGGCTACCGGACAAGAGGACACCTGTTTACAAAAACCAATCCTGTACGTCAGCGAAGACAATACGCCCCGACCCTTGATATCACTAATTTCGGACTTTCGGAAAACGATCTTGACACGATCTTCAATGCCGGTGAGATCCTCGATTTAGGACCTCAAACCCTTCGGGAGATTCGGAAACACTTAGAAGCGATTTATTGCGATTCGATAGGTGTTGAATACATGTATATTCGTCAGCCGGAAGAGATTGACTGGATCCAAAACAGGCTAAATAAAAATGATAATCACCCCGAATTCTCACCGGAAATAAAAAAACATATTCTGAATAAACTTAATAAGGCGGTCACTTTCGAGACGTTTTTACACACCAAATATGTCGGACAGAAACGATTCTCCCTTGAAGGGGGTGAATCATTGATACCTGCACTTGACGTGGTTATTCAAAAAGCGGCCGATTATGGCGTTACCGAATTCGTTATGGGGATGGCACACCGCGGGCGTTTAAATACCCTAACAAATATTTTCGGGAAATCAGCTAAGGATATTTTCAGCGAATTTGATGGAAAAGACTATGAGCAGGAGGTTTTTGACGGTGATGTCAAGTACCATTTGGGATGGACCAGTGACCGCGAGACCGACAGCGGTAAAAAGATTAATTTGAGCATTGCTCCCAATCCCTCTCATTTGGAAACAGTGGGCTCGATAGTTGAAGGAATATCGCGTGCTAAGCAGGATAAGAACCACGTTGATAATGCGTCTGAAGTTTTGCCTATTGTTGTTCATGGCGATGCAGCCATTGCCGGACAAGGAATTGTTTATGAAGTGGTACAAATGGCAAAATTGGATGGCTATAAAACCAACGGCACCATTCATATCGTGGTTAATAATCAGATCGGATTTACAACGAATTATTTAGATGCCAGATCGAGTACGTACTGTACAGATGTTGGCAAAGTCACCCTATCTCCGGTTATGCATGTTAATGCCGATGACGTTGAGGCGGTTGTGCATGCTACCATTCTTGCCCTCGATTTTAGAATGCGATTTAAAAGAGACGTTTTTATCGATTTACTGGGTTACAGAAAGTATGGGCATAACGAGGGAGATGAACCTAGATTTACACAGCCAATTCTATATAAAATTATTGCTAAGCATAATAACCCCCGGGATATCTATGCTCAAAAACTTATCGATGAAGGCATTATAGATTCAGGCTATATTCAAAAACTTGAGCAAGATTACAAATCGTCACTTGAGGAAGAACTAGAAGATTCCAGGAAAGAATCAAAAACGGTAATAACCGAATTCATGGCAGAGGAATGGACCGACTACATAACGGCCGATTCTGAAGAAATGATGAAACCGGTAGACACGTCTTATCCAAAAAATAAACTCTCCCGTCTAACGGACGTGTTATCTACCCTCCCTTCCGACAAGAAGTTTATTCGGAAGATCGAAAAGCTCATAAAGTCACGACGGCAGATGTTCGACGAAGATAAACTCGATTGGGCTATGGCTGAACATTTGGCTTATGGCAGTCTTTTAGAGGAAGGCTATAATGTGAGGATTTCCGGCCAGGATGTTGAACGAGGCACATTTTCACATCGCCACGCTGTGGTTAAAGTAGAAGATAGCGAGGAGGAAGTCATCTTGCATAATAATATTTCGGAAGGACAAGGTGAATTCAATATTTATAATTCCCTTCTCTCAGAATATGGAGTTGTTGGATTTGATTATGGTTATGCCATGGCAAGCCCCGATACCCTAACGATTTGGGAAGCCCAGTTTGGTGATTTTAGCAATGGTGCACAAATAATGATGGACCAGTATATTTCATCAGGAGAAGATAAATGGAAAACTCAAAACGGCCTGGTCATGCTGTTACCACACGGTTATGAAGGTCAGGGTGCTGAACATAGCTCTGCCCGTATGGAACGATATCTGCAACTGTGCGCGAAGGATAATATGTTCGTTGCCGATTGTACCACACCCGCAAATATGTTTCATCTGCTAAGGCGCCAAATGAAATTAAAGTATAGGAAACCACTTATAGTTTTCACGCCGAAAAGCCTGTTGCGTCATCCGCGTGTTTTGTCAACGGCAGACGAGTTTGCCAACGGAAGTTTTAAAATGATCATCGATGATGAGACCCAAAACCCTGAGGCGATTAAATCGGTTGTATTTGTAACGGGCAAGTTTTATTACGACCTGTTCGAAGAGCGTGAGAGACTTGAGCGTAAAGATGTGGCCCTGGTTCGGATCGAACAATTATTTCCTCTGCCGGTTGATGACATTCGGTCACTGCTCACCAAATATCAGAATGCCAATGACATTGTTTGGGCACAGGAGGAGCCCAGAAATATGGGAGCCTATAGCTATTTATTGATGCATCTGGATGAGGCCAGAACATTCCGGGCAGCTACAAGACGTACATATAGTGCACCGGCGGCTGGCAGTTCAATCCGGTCAAAGCGGCGACATCAGCAGGTCATTGACTACGTATTTGATAAATCAAAAAATAATCAACGTTAGAAATATTAAGGATTCATGATATTAGAGATGAAAGTTCCCTCACCGGGAGAATCGATTACAGAAGTTGAAATAGCCGAATGGTTGGTTGAGGATGGTGATTATGTTGAAAAGGATCAAGCCATTGCTGAAGTTGACAGCGATAAGGCTACATTAGAATTGCCAGCCGAAGAAAGTGGTATTATAACGTTGAAGGCTGATGTAGGCGACGCCGTTGAGGTGGGTCAGGTAGTATGCCTTATAGATACCAGTGCCGATAAACCAGAAGGATCAAAAGCAGAGGCCGTTGCCGAAAAGGTAAAAATCGAGCCCGAAAAAACAGTGACCGCAGCTTCAAATGAAAAAACAACCTATGCAACAGGCACCGCAAGCCCGGCGGCTCGGAAAGTCCTTAGTGAAAAAGGCTTAGACCCCTCCCAGGTCAATGGAACCGGTAAGGATGGCCGAATTACAAAGGAAGATGCTGTTAAGGCGGTACCTTCTATGGGTGAGCAGGTGAATGTAGAAGGACGAGGCGTAAAGCGATCGAAACTGTCTATGTTGCGGCGCAAAGTGGCCGAGCGACTGGTTTCAGCGAAGAATGAAACAGCCATGCTTACCACCTTTAATGAGGTTGACATGTCACCAATATTTGAGTTGCGTAAAAAATACAAGGAAACTTTCAAAGAAAAGCATGGTGTGAGTCTTGGCTTTATGAGCTTTTTTACCCTTGCGATTGTTCGTGCCCTGAAGGAATTTCCGGCAGTGAATTCGATGATAGATGGTAAGGAAATGGTGACATACGATTTTTGTGATATCAGTATTGCCGTTTCAGGACCGAAAGGCTTGATGGTCCCTGTGATACGGAATGCGGAAAAATTATCCTTCAAAGGCGTTGAAACTGAGGTCAAAAGATTGGCAATTCGCGCCAGGGAAGGGCAAATCACTGTTGATGAAATGACAGGGGGTACATTTACCATATCGAATGGTGGTGTTTTTGGAAGCATGCTGTCTACGCCTATTATCAACCCACCGCAAAGCGGTATTTTAGGCATGCACAATATTGTTGAACGACCTGTGGCCGTCGATGGAAAGGTAGAAATACGACCAATTATGTTTGTTGCTTTATCTTATGACCATCGCATAATTGATGGTAAAGAATCTGTCGGATTCTTGGTCGCTGTGAAAGAGGCTCTCGAAAACCCGGTTGAATTGCTTATGGATAACGCTATTGAAAAGGCGCTTGAACTTTAATTTTTAATTTAAGAAGTTTAAGGGAAGAACTAAAGCTAATTCGATTTTAGGATTTAAAGTAGAAGACCTTGAATTACAAGAATCCAAGGCCTTCCTTAATTCTCCCTAAGAACTAATTAATAGCACTGTAAATGTCTTAATCTATTTTTAAAATTACAATACTCAATTTGAGTATTTCAACAATTAGAGTGTTAAATTCTGAATTTAGTTGTTGAAACCTATTATCCTCACAACAGATTTTTATTCATTTTTATCATACCAATAAGTTCTCCCGTGGAACTAAGGTTGAGTTTCTTAAGAATATTTCTTCGATGTGTATCCACTGTATTCCGACTAATATTCAGCTTATCGGCAATTTCACGGCTGGATTTCTTTAAAACCAATAATCGTATTACATCCAATTCACGATTCGTTATACCACCTGACAGTAACTTTTGTGAAAAACTATTGAAATATATAGTTTCATATTCGTTCTGGGCGTTTAATAATTTGGCAGAAGCGGATATTGGAAATTCCAAACGAGGGTCGATTACGGTATAATGGGCAAGTCCTATAACTGGTTTCATTTCAGAATCGAACTCCAACGGCGTAGTGTTTTGAATAATATTCACATACTGATCGTCAGAATTCTTAAAGCGATAATTCCATGTATAGCTCATTAATTTTCGGTTCCCAACGGGAATTTCTTCCAAGGTGAAAAGCATCAATTGATTTAAAGACTCCAACCATTGTTCAATATCATTCGGATGAATACGATTCCAGAAATATCGCATGCCTTTTTTAAGCAAGATATCACCATCTAATCCAAGACAAGATTTATAATTCTTACTAACATACTCGAAAGTGAGATTCTGGGTGTTCGTAATGCAGAAGAATGTGGAGCTATATGGCAAATAGGCATCCAATTCAATAATCTTTTGTATATGATATTCCAAAGATGGATTATCATACGATTTAAAGATCTCTTTGTATGTTTCTTTAATGTCGAACGGTTTCATTATAATGGCTTTAATAACTAAAAAAACACCTATACGTTCGGATAAAAACCGTCAGTACAGATGTTTTTCCATTCTCCCTAAGAACTAATTAATAGCAACGTAAAGTTGCAAAATATTTATAGAGGAGACAATACGTGACAACACGTATTTTACAACAAATACTTCTGATTTTCCTTTGCCCAGATTAAAAGACTGTTCTGCTGGTGATCAAGATTTAGTTTTTTAATGATATTGCTTCGGTGTTTTTCAACCGTGCGATAGGAAATAAACATTTCCCTGCCGATTTCCCTTGTTGTTTTATTTTGTGCTATTCGCTTTAAAATCTTCTTTTCAGTAAATGACAATCGATCGAGTTCAATAACTCGATCACTTTCGATATGCTCACGAAGACCCGGACTGAAATAAGTATTTTCTTCAGCCAAGGCCTCCAAACAGTTTTCAATTTCCACAAGAGCAAATTCCTTAAGAATATACCCATGAACGTTTAGAGATTGTGCTTGTTTAAGTACTGTGCCATCTTTCTCAAAAGTGATTAGAACTATTTTGGTTTCAAGCCCCTGATCGATTACCATCTTGGCAACTTCAAGTCCGTTCATCACAGGCATTCTGATATCCAAAATAGCCACGTCGGGCTCGTGCTTCAAAATAAGCTTAAGTGCTGCTTTCCCATCTATAGCCGCGCCGATAACCTCATAACTTTTTTCCGTAAGAAAATCTTCAAGACCCTTTAAAATAAGTGGATGATCATCAGCGATGATAATGCGATACGACATAGGAAAGAACTTGGTTACTTAAGCTTAAGGTAAAGACTATTCTTGCGGTAATCGATTATGGCTTTTCCCTTTTTTAAAACGTCTGTCCCGATAATGCCATCAATAGGATCGATTTCAAGATGGTCAAGTCCAGAATTTACATGAGTCAGATTGAACAGTACGATGATGCTTTTTTTGCTCGACCATTTCCCGATTTTGAGTTTATTCTTTTTAGAGATTTTGGAATCCATATTAACTGCTCCAGCTCCGGTAACTTTAACATCGGTTTCATCGATATTCAGCTTGAAAGTATTGGACGGATTATCATCTACCAGGGTATTCGACGCGCCAGTATCCAGAATAAATCGACCTTTTATGCCATTTATAGATGCAGTCATGGCAAAATGATCTGATTTAAGACGTTTTAATTTTATCCTGGTGTAGTTCTTTTTTTTTAAAAAGGACTTCAATTTCATAATTAAAGGGATTTGTATAACGAAAGTATTAAAAATATTTTCAAGAAAATGTTAAGGGCAAAGCTTACTTTTGCCTCATGCAGATTACCGATACACATACGCATCTATATAGTGAAGCATTTGATGATGATCGAGATCTTGTTATCAACCGGGCAATAGAAAACGGTGTAAAGCGATTTTTTATTCCGGCAATCGATTCCACCTATACGAATTCCATGTTGGAATTGAGGGCTAAGTACCCGGATAAAATGTTTTTAATGATGGGTTTGCACCCTACGCATGTGAAGGAAAATTACAAGGAGGAGCTAGATCATGTCGTGTCTATGCTTGAGAAGGGGGGCTTTGTCGCGGTGGGTGAAATAGGAATTGATCTGTATTGGGATAAATCTACCCTAAAGAAACAACAAGAGGCTTTTCGTTTTCAGATCAACCTGGCGAAAAAACACGAATTGCCTATTGTTATCCATTGCCGTGATTCTTTTGATGAGATATTCGAAATTTTAGAAACCGAGCAAAGCGATGATCTTTTTGGGATCTTCCATTGTTTTACCGGGTCGCTTGATCAGGCGAAACGAGCGATAAAGCTCAATATGAAATTGGGAATAGGCGGAGTAATCACCTTTAAAAATGGGAAGATAGACAGGTTTATCGATCAAATAGATCCTGTGAATATCGTATTGGAAACCGATTCGCCCTATCTGGCACCTACACCTTACCGAGGTAAACGGAATGAAAGTGCCTATATCGTTAATGTTTTAAATAAATTAGCTGAAATCTACAATTGTTCGCCGGCTGAACTGGCTGAGATAACCACCAGGAACAGCAAGGCGATTTTTAAGATATAAATTATGAGTGCGCCTAATATTCTAATTGTTTACACGGGAGGAACCATTGGCATGATCAAGGATTCTGAAACGGGGATTCTCAAAGCCTTTAATTTTGATAATCTGTTGAAAAAAATTCCGGAGATAAATTTATTAGACTGTTCTATAAAAACGATATCGCTTAACAATCCAATTGATTCGTCTAATATGAATCTGGAATACTGGAAAGAAATCGCAGAATTGATTTCAAGCTATTATGATGAATTTGACGGATTTGTGGTACTACATGGCAGCGATACGATGAGTTATACGGCCTCGGCATTGAGTTTTATGTTTGAAAATCTTCAAAAACCAGTGGTACTTACGGGTTCCCAGCTTCCGATAGGAGATTTAAGAACAGATGCCAAGGAAAATCTGATAACGGCAATCCAGATTGCGTCGCTCAGGAAAGATGATGAGGCCTACGTGAGGGAGGTTTGTCTTTATTTCGAGTATAAACTGTACCGAGGGAATCGCACCACAAAGATCAACGCCGAGCACTTTCAGGCTTTTGCCTCCTTTAATTATCCCGAGCTAGCCGAATCAGGTGTGCACTTAAAGATCAATGATCGTTATCTGTTGAATCCTCCTGCAGGAGCGAAGATGCATCTGCATACCGAATTTGAAAATCGTATTGCCCTCATAAAATTATTTCCAGGGATTACGGCTGATATATTAAAAGGTTTTTGTGAGACAACAGAGTTGCGTGGGGTGATAATCGAAACATTTGGTGCTGGTAATACAACAACAGAAGATTGGTTCATCGATATTTTGAAGTGTACAATCGATCGTGGTATTCCTGTGATTAATGTTACCCAATGCTCAGGAGGAAGTGTCATGATGGGGCGCTACGAAACCAGTGCTAAACTGAAGACAATCGGAGTCATTTCGGCAAAGGACATGACCACCGAAGCAGCATTAGCTAAACTCATGTATCTGCTTAGTCTTAACTTGACAGACGATGAATTTAAAAGTACTTATGAGCATGCGTTGCGTGGAGAAATGAGTTAAAAGACTTTAAAAATTTTAGGCTTTAAACTTTTTTTCGTTATTTCATCGGCCCGTAATAATTTAAAGAGAGGTGGCCGAGTGGTCGAAGGCGCACGCCTGGAAAGTGTGTATACGCCAAAAGCGTATCGAGGGTTCGAATCCCTTCCTCTCTGCGAAGAAATTGAGTTTTGATCATTTTGAATGTCCAACTGGTTTCTAGAGTTCATCCGGGATAAATATTTCTCCTCGGTTGAAACGGATTCAATATGAATTCAATGGCTTTTTTTAGAATGAAATTAAAGTATGGAAAAGTGGATGAATATCCCATATTCTCTACAATAATTTTATTTTTTAATATATTTTTTTTTATATCTTTAACGCTTTAACTAATAAAATTAAGATCACGAACAATGAAAAGATTATTTTCAATTTTTGCCATCACTTGTCTTATGGCATTTGCACCCGTTAACGCATACACCAATGCGAACACGATTTCATTTGAAAACACTGTGATAAGTGTTGCACAAGAAGATGGCGCAGACGACGCAGCTGAATCTTTAGGATTCCATCAGGAATTAAAGAAACGTTTTATTGAAGGTGGACCTGGATTCATGGGCATTGTATTATTATGTTTGATTCTTGGATTAGCAATCGCCATCGAGCGTATTATTTTCCTTAACCTTTCAACAACCAACTCTAAGAAATTAGTTCAGGAAGTAGAAGATGCTTTATCTTCAGGTGGTGTAGAAGCGGCTAAAGAAGTTTGCCGTAACACTAAAGGGCCTGTTGCTTCGATATTCTATCAAGGTCTCGATCGAACCGATGAAGGTTTAGATCAAGCCGAAAAAGCCGTAGTGGCTTATGGAGGTGTTCAAATGGGACAACTGGAAAAAAATGTTTCCTGGATATCTTTATTTATTGCGCTGGCACCGATGCTAGGGTTCATGGGAACGGTAATAGGTATGATTACGGCCTTCGATAAAATTGAAGCTGCTGGTGATATGCAACCTTCACTTGTTGCAGGAGGTATTAAAGTAGCACTCCTTACCACGGTATTTGGTTTGATCGTAGCGATCATTCTCCAAATTTTCTATAATTATATCATTGCTAAAATAGACGCGATTGTAAATGATATGGAGGATGCCTCAATTTCATTGATGGATATTCTTGTTCGAAATAAACAATAATTTTTAAACCAGGTACAGATTATGGATTTACATAAAATCATACGCACAGTAGCTGGTTTGCTTGGATTGGCGGGAATCATCTTTTTGGTGATGATCATTTCCAAAGGAGATGAAGCCATAAAAGCAGCAGCGGCCGGGGGAGACACGTCTTCAGTTGATCCCATGGCTATGACAGCTTATGTAACACTTGGTATAATACTTTTTGTCGTATTATTCTTTGTGTTACAAAATTTAGTAACGCATACTGCAACACTCAAAAAGACGTTGGTAAATATAGGGGCCTTTCTGGTTCTATTCCTTATCGCGTACTTTGTTTTCGCCAATGGCGTGGAAACACCAATGCGTGATGGAGAAATGCTATCTGAAGGAGGTTCTAAATTAGTTGGAGCCGGCCTCTATTTATTCTATTTCCTAATCGTTATTGCGGCAGTACTTATGGTATTTTCGGGTGCGGGGAAAATAATAAAACGATAATTAATTATGGCAAAGCGATCAGCACCGGAAGTTAATGCTGGCTCGATGGCCGACATTGCATTCCTACTGTTAATATTCTTCCTGGTTACAACGACCATTGAGAAGGATTCGGGGATTAACCGAAAACTTCCTCCTATGGAAGAGTCTGAAGAAGATGTGATCATCAAACAGAAGAATATTTTTACAGTACTATTGAATGGTAAAGACCAATTGCTTGTTGAGGATGATTTGATGGAAGTCAAAGATCTGCGTGCTGCGGCCGTTGAATTCCTTGATAATAATGGTGACGGCTCTTGCACTTTTTGTAAAGGCAAGAAAGATCCTAGATCTTCGGATAATCCTGACAAAGCGATTATTTCATTGAAGAACGAACGGGAAACCTCTTATGCAGCTTATATATCGGTTCAGAATGAACTGGTGGCAGCGTATAATGTTTTACGTAACCGACGCGCTCTTGAAATAGGTTCTCAGAAAGGATTCAGGGATATGAATTTCGTAGAAATGCAAACGAGTTATAAGGATGCACGATTTACAGGTAACAAGACCAAACTGAAGGAAGTAATCGATCAGATAAAGCTTGAATTCCCTCAGAAGTTGTCGGAGGTTCAGTAAATTTTAAATTAAAAAAAAGACCATGTCGAAATTTAAAAAGAAAAAAAGCGGCGCTTTACCTGCTATTTCTACGGCCTCATTACCGGATATTGTATTTATGTTGTTATTCTTCTTTATGGTGGCTACGGTCATGCGGGAAAACACGCTTATGATCCAGAACAGCCTTCCTGTTGCAGATCAGATTGAAAAACTTGATAAGAAGAATCCCATAAGTTATATTTACGCTGGTAAGCCCAGTAAAGGCTATGAAAAGTTCGGTACAGAGGCTAGAATTCAGTTGAATGATAAATTTGCCGATGTAAACGAGATTATAGCATTTGTAAATTCGGAACGTGCTGCGTTACGTGAAGAGCTGATTCCATTTTTAACGATCTCATTGAAAGTTGATAAGGATGCTAATATGGGAATCGTAGGGGATATAAAGCAAGAGCTTAGAAAGGTGAACGCTCTAAAAATCAATTATACCACCGGCAAGGGTGATGCGTTGACCAACTTAAAATAAATAATCTTAATTTGTAAGTATATAAAGCATCCTTTCGAAGGATGCTTTTTTTTTAGCGTTATGAATCTAATAACATATCCACCCGGTAAGTCAGTTTTTATTTCTTTCCTGCTGTGTTTATTGCCAATTATAATTTTTAGCCAGAGTCAAGGGGAAACGACCGACGATCAGATAGATACAAAATATCGGGAAGACCAATTTTATGTAGGAATTACATACAATCTGCTAAATAACATAGCTGATGAAATTGCGCAAACCGGTTTTTCAAGTGGTTTCCACTTTGGGTTTATTAGGGATTTTCCGTTGAATGAAAGCAGGAATTTCGGTGTCGGCATAGGAATCGGTTATTCGGCTAACTCGGTAAATCATAACCTGTTGATCCAGGATACCGGACAAAATGATTATTCATACACAATCGCAGAGGACGGCACATTTTCAAAGAACAAATTCTCCCTGCATCTGGTTGAACTACCATTTGAATTTCGTTGGCGAAGCTCTACAGCAACCAACTATAAATTTTGGCGGGTTTATGCAGGCTTTAAATTTGGATATGTCTTGTCGTCATCGATTAAATACCGTGGTGAACCAAAGGATTTTAAACTCAAAAACATCGATGATTTTAATAAGGTTGCTTATGGACTCACTTTAACTGCCGGCTATGATAAATTCAATATTCATCTGTATTATATGCTAAACCATATTTTCAAGGATGAATCCAGACTGAATAACCAGGTCATCGACATGTCATTTATTAAATTAGGCTTAATGTTATATATTCTATAACCAGTAACTGAGTACAATAAATTGCGGGACTACCCCAATAATAAATCCCACAGCTAATTCTAATGCGTTATGAGCCCTCATATGGACCCGGGATGTTGCTAACGCCCCCGTTATTATAAAAATAAGAGCAATAGATCCATTAATGTTGATGTGGAAGTGAATGCTCAAAGCGATGAAAAACATGAGTACACCGCCAACGGCTAACATGTGAATGCTGGCTTTGAAGTTAAGGATGGCAAGAATAAGGCACGACAAGGTCGATCCTAAAACACCAACCATGAAAAAATGAGGTTCAATAAGCTCGTTACTCGGTAAAACGCGCATTAAAACCAATCCGATGATACCGCAATAGATGGCTAAAGGAATGCGGCGTTCTTCGGTTGATCCCAAATGGATTGAGCTGATTTTTTTCAAGGATTTCAGCAGGAAGAATAACAATATCGGCAACAAAATAGTAAGCAGTACCAAGGCGAAGATCTTTGCCTTAATAATGGGCTGCGGAATGAATCTCGGGGATTTGGAAAAATAGAAAATCACACCAACAAGAGGCATGATCAAAGGGTGAAATAGGTAGGATATGCTTTTTAAAATAAAGTTCACCCCTAGATCTGTTTTCGTAAACGCGCAACTGAAATATCAAGTTGTTCTCTGTACTTGGCCACTGTTCTGCGAGCAATCGGATAGCCTTTCTCCTTTAAAATCTGAGCAAGCTTCTCATCGGTAAGTGGTTTTCGCTTGTCTTCGTCTTCAATAACAGTCTCTAAAATCTTCTTGATTTCCCTCGTCGATACATCTTCACCCTGAACGTTTTTCATCGATTCGCTAAAGAATTCTTTAATCAGCTTGGTACCATAAGGTGTATCAACATATTTACTATTAGCAACCCGAGATACAGTCGACACGTCCATTTCAATCTCATCAGCAATATCCTTGAGAATCATCGGTTTTAATTTCCGCTCATCACCTGTAAGAAAATATTCCTTTTGATAATGCATAATAGCACTCATTGTCACAAAAAGCGTCTGTTGTCGTTGCTTAATAGCCTCGATGAACCACTTTGCGGCATCCAGTTTCTGTTTGATAAATAAGACAGCATCTTTTTGGGATTTCGATTTCTCCTTCGAGGCCTTATATCCCTTAAGCATGTCGCTATATTCTCTTGAAACATGTAAATCGGGAGCATTTCGGCCATTAAGGGTAAGCTCTAGTTCACCGTCGACGATTTTTATGGTGAAATCTGGGACGACATGCTCAACGAGTCGGTTATTACCCGAATAGGAGCTTCCTGGCTTTGGATTCAGACGTTCTATCTCAGTAATTGCACCTTTAAGTTCGTCTTCCGAAATATCGAACTTTTGAAGAAGTTTTTTGTAATGTTTCTTGGTGAATTGTTCGAAGGCCTTATCGATGATAGCAATTGCTAATTCATTGACCTCGGTGTGGGTTTTGCGTTCTAACTGTATAAGCAGGCATTCCTGCAGGTCACGTGAGCCTACGCCAGCCGGGTCTAACTGATGGACGATTTTGAGGACTTCCTCTATTTTTTCCTCTGTGGTATATATATTTTGTGTAAAGGCAAGGTCATCTAGAATGTCGCTTAATGAACGTCTGATATAGCCGGACTCATCTACGCTGCCAACAAGAAATTCGGCGACAAGCTGTTCTTCCTCATCGAGTCTGAATGTATGCAATTGATCAAGCAGATACTGTGTAAAGGAAATACCTGAAGCGTATGGAATACTTTTCTCATCCTCATCAGAGCTGTAATTATTAGCTTGCGTTCGATAGTCGGGTATCTCATCATCACTTAGATATTCGTCCACATTGATATCTTCCGCACTAATCGCATCTGAATCATCATAATCCTCACCGAAATCGTCGAATTCATCTTCATCGGTTTTTTCCTTCCCGCTTTCCAAAGCCGGATTTTCCTCGAGTTCCTGCTTGATCCGCTGTTCAAAAGCCAATGTAGGCAATTGTATAAGCTTCATCAGTTGGATTTGCTGAGGAGAGAGCTTTTGTGATAATTTAAATTGTAAATACTGCTTAAGCATATGCTCTTAATCCGGTTTCAGGTAAAAATAAAAAAAACAATCTGGATGGCGTGATGATCTATGAATGTTTCGACGATCAACGAATAATTTCCTAAAATTCAGCGTTCTGAGGTGTCCTTGGAAACGGAATGACATCACGTATATTGTTCATTCCCGTTACAAACATGACCAGCCTTTCAAAGCCCAGACCAAAGCCCGAATGAATCGCAGTTCCATAACGTCTTAGATCGAGATACCACCAGAGTTCATCCTCTGGAATGTCCAATGCAGCCATCTTTTCTTTTAAAACCTCCAAACGTTCTTCCCGCTGACTTCCGCCAACGATTTCTCCAATACCAGGAAATAAAATATCCATGGCACGGACGGTTTTTCCATCTTCATTCAATCGCATATAAAATGCCTTAATATCGGCGGGATAATCAAAAAGAATGACCGGGCTTTCAAAATGCTTTTCAACCAGGTAACGTTCGTGCTCACTTTGAAGATCAGCGCCCCAATCGTTAATTGGGTATTTAAATTTCTTCTTCTTATTCGGTTTGGAATTCCGCAAAATATCGATGGCTTCAGTATAGGTGACACGAACAAATTGATTATCAATGATAAACCGTAATTTGTCGGAAAGCGTCATGCTGCTGCGTTCGGCTTGTGGTTTGGACTTATCTTCCTGGATAAGCCGATTTTCCAAAAAAGCGAGATCATCAGCATTGTTGTCAAGTACATACTGAATAATATAACGGAGAAAATCCTCGGCCAAATCCATATTCCCGGCAAGATCCATAAAGGCTACTTCGGGTTCGATCATCCAGAATTCAGCCAGATGCCTCGAGGTATTTGAATTCTCTGCACGGAAAGTAGGCCCAAAGGTATAAACCTTGCCCAATGACAACGCATAGGTTTCTGCTTCTAATTGCCCGGAAACAGTAAGGTTGCTTTCCTTTCCAAAGAAATCTTGTGTATAATCTACTTCGCCTTCATTAGTTAACGGAGGATTTTTTGGGTCTAATGTTGTAACCCGAAACATTTCACCCGCACCCTCTGCATCACTGCCGGTTATTATGGGAGTATGCATATAGTAATACCCGTTTCGATTGAAATAATCATGAATGGCAAAGGCGAGCGATGACCTGAGACGCATTACGGCACTGAAGGTATTCGTCCTTGTTCTTAAATGGGCATTTTCACGAAGGAACTCAAATGAATGCTTTTTAGGTTGAATGGGAAAAGCCTCGGGATCTGAATCACCCAGGATTTCAATCGACTTAACCTGTACTTCAACAGTTTGTCCGCGCCCCTGACTCTCTACCAGCAATCCTTTGATATGGACTGCAGCCCCGGTTGTTATGCGTTTAAGAAGCATCTCATCAGTACTTTCAAAATCAACCACGCATTGAATATTGTTAATGGTTGAGCCATCATTCAAAGCGATAAAGCGATTCGCCCGAAATGTCCGAACCCAACCTTTCAGCTCAACATCGATTTGATTCGACGGATGATTCAATAATTCTTCAACACTATTTACCTTCATTATTGTGACGAATTAGGCTGCAAATATAAGGCATTCGCCAATATTATTTATCGTTGTTTAGGTCTTCTTCGGGAATTATTCTGAAGTTAGGTTCTTTGAGAACCTCTTTGTTTGCGATGCTTCTTTCAAGCGATAAAAGAAGTGAAGGTAATAAAATGAGGTTTGCTAACATGGCAAACAACAAGGTCGTCGAAACCAATGCGCCAAGAGCAACAGTACCACCAAAATCTGAAATAATAAAAACCGAAAATCCAAAAAACAATACAATGGAGGTGTAAAACATACTCACCCCTGTTTCCCTGAGTGCGGCATAGACCGATTTCCTGATCTTCCAGTGGTTGGCACGTAATTCCTGACGGTATTTGGCCAGGAAATGAATGGTATCGTCAACCGAAATGCCAAATGCAATACTAAAGACTAAAATAGTAGAAGGTTTTATAGGTACGCCAAGATAACCCATAAGACCGGCCGTAACTAAAAGGGGAAGAATGTTTGGCACTAACGAAACAACAATCATACGAAACGACCGAAACATATAGGCCATGAATAAGGAAATAAGAATAATGGCAAGGGATAAAGAAAGGATCAAATTTCGAACCAGGTATCGTGTTCCTTTTTGAAAGAGATAGGCCTTTCCTGTTAAAGACACATCATAATTGTTTTCTGGAAAAACTTTTGAAATCGTTTTACGTAACTGGTCTTCAATGCCTTCCATCTCTTCGATCTCTATATCCTGCATGAAGGTTGTGATCCGTGCATATTGCCCGGTGCTGTCAACAAAATTTCGAAGGAGATCAACATCCGACGATGATTGCCTGGCATATGACAAAATGAAATTGTTCTCCTGTGCTGTCGGCAACTGATAATACTTGGGATTACCATTATAATAGGCCTGTTTTGAATATTTTATAAGACTCACGACCGATATGGGTCTTGAAAGGAATTCGATATCGGCGATCTCTTCTTCAAGTTTATTCATACGTTTTAAAGTGGCAAGTTTCATAACCCCTTTTTTACGTTTGGTGTCAACCATGATCTCCAGAGGCATAATGCCGTCAAACTCTGTTTCGTAGAATCGTATATCTTCAAAAAATGCGGCTTTCTTTGGCATGTCCTCAATCAAGGATCCCGATACCCTAATTTGATAAATACCGATGATACTGGTAATCAAAAGGATTAAGGAGGTAACATAAATAGTGATCTTCCTATGCTTAACAACATGTTCCGTCCAATCAACAAAACTATTGATCCATCGCTTATTCAAATGCTCAAGGTGCTTATCCTTCGGCATGGGCATAAAGCTGTATATGATGGGGATAATTAACAAGCAAAGAATAAAAATGGCAATTATACTCAAAGAGGCTACGGTACCGAATTCCTGTAGCAACGTACTTTTGGTAAATATAAAAGTCGCAAATCCCGAAGCGGTTGTAACATTGGTCATTAATGTAGCATTACCAATCTTGGTTATTACCCGTTGCAGAGACTTGGCCATGTTGCCGTGTTTGCGCACCTCATGCTGGTATTTATTAATCAGAAAAATACAATTGGGAATCCCGATCACGATAATCAGTGGTGGAATAAGAGCCGTTAAAACCGTTATTTCGTACTCAAACCAGCCCAATATGCCAAAAGTCCACATGACACCAATGATCACAACAAAAATAGAAATGAAGGTGGCGCGAAACGATCTGAAAAAGAAGAAAAAGATCAGTGAAGTAACCAATAAAGCTGCGGTTATAAACTTACCGATTTCACTGATGATAAGTTGAGAATTTAAAGTTCTTATATACGGCATTCCCGAAACCCGCACATCGAGTCCGCTTGACTTTTCGAAAGACACTACCTTTTGACTAAATGCTCCAAGGATAAAATCCTTTCGTTTCGAAGTATTAACGAGATCTTTCCTGAGATAAATGGCGGTTCTAACGGTTCCTGATTCCGAATTATAAAGAAAGTCCTGATAAAAGGGATATTCTGATCTTAGAGCTTCGGTTAAGGCGTTCAATTCGTCTTTGGTTCTTATCGAATCAGCAATAATCGGTTTAAGATCAAATCGCTGACTGGTTTCGTTTTTGACCAATCGCTGAAGTTTATTGATCGAAATAACGGTTTCTACTTCCTCGAACTCTAAAAAATCACTTGAAAAACGATTCCAGGCATTAAAATTTTCGACAGTAAAAAGTGAACTATCCCTTACCCCGAGAACAATCAAGTTACCCTCTTCACCAAAGGTTTCTAAAAAACGATTGTACTCGATATTTACCGGATGCTCGTCAGGTAATAAATTGGCCTCAGTATAGGTAAATCGCATTTTGTCCCATTGCGATGTCATCGCCAGAGTGGCAACGATTAAAAGCAGAATGATGATAATGCGGTTTCTCAGGATCAATCGAGCGATGGTCTCCCAAAATCCAACCGAGAAGAGTTTGTTCATGGCTCTTTTATAGTGAGCGCAAAGGTACTAAAATCCTCATGATCTGTGAGCTAATGGCCTATTTATTTGGAATTTAGAAGCTGAGATTAAATGTGAATTTGAAGGCGATATTATCATCGAAATCAGGAAGATGATAAGCGCCATATCGATAAGTAAAGCTGAGTCCGAAACCAAAAAGTAATTTATTGAGTTCGATTCCCGATTCTGTAAATCCGTGCTCAAGGGTATCGAAAGTCACATTTTGATGCCTCCCGATATTATCGAGGGTCCCAATAGCCATTTTCGTTAGCAGAACTAATTCGGGTTTGAAGTTTGGTGAAATTTTAAAGGGCGGCAGTCTATGTTTCAGAATTAGGGTAGCAAACCTATCGGAAAAGAACTCGTTAAAATACATCGTTTCAAAACTGTTGATGCCGGCAATAGAGAATCGGCTCATGATGGTTTCTTTATTAACATTATTGGGATATGCATGGTAAACAAATTGGAGGGGCACATCGCCATTTGCGAGGCCGCCTATCAAAGTGAGTTCAGTCTTAGCCGAGTTGACATGATCGATATTATGAACAACGCGTAAATCGAGTTTTGAAAAATTAAGATCCCCGTTAAAAACATCTTTAAATGCCTTCGTATACTGAAAGGTAAAGTTCGGATATCCCGTTTCTATCTCCCGTATACTTTTTTCGACATAGTCGAATGTGCTAAAGGGACTCCATCGTGCGGTAATCTTAAAAGTGGAGATGTTATAATTGAAGTAACTCTCACTATTGTTTAAGACAAAACTATAGTCATATGTTGGTTTGATTTTTCGGACTGCAAATTCTGTTTCAGCAACGACGTTAAAAAAAATCTGGTGTTCAATATTTAAGGTTTTTGAAATATGGGCATGAAACAAATCGATGTTCAATAGTCTGGGTTCGAACAACTGGAAGAGACGCTTATCGGTTAGAAACCCGGAACTACCTGACTCTTCAAGGTCATCTGTATAGGCCAGATTGATCCAAGTGTTCCGTTTGGGTGAAATCCTGAATCCACCACCAAAACTATACTTAAAACGATGATCACGAAAGCCATACACCGTATAACCATTTAATCGGTATCTCGTAGAAAAATTTTGGTTTGTTACACCGCCCAATCCTGTTCTAAATCCTTCATACTGGTTGAATTTGACTAAATAACGAAGATCGAAATTGAAGTATTTTGTAGGGAAATATCCATCACCGATAAATTGAAGCAGGAATGGATTCTGTGTGCTATCGCGACTGACCGAGTCTTGTTCAACGGTATTAAAAAGTTGTTGGGATATTCCGATGTGAAAACCGAATATCAATAAACCGATAAACAAGCAGTATCTCATACATAATAAGTAAAGCGGAAAAAGACAATAAAAAAAGCGACTGAATAGCCGCGCGGGTCTATACAGTCATAATCTCTTTTTCCTTGATGTGGAACATTTCATCGATCTTGACAATATATTTATCGGTTAGTTCCTGTATGTCAATCTCGGCATTCGATTCGAGATCATCAGAGATGTGATCGAGTTTCTTAAGATCATTATTGGCCTCCTTGCGAGCGTTTCGCACACCCACCTTAGACTCCTCAGCTTCAGCCTTAGCTTGTTTTGATAACTGAATACGCCGTTCTTCTGTCAGAGCCGGGACATTAATGATTATTGATTCCCCGTTATTCATAGGATTAAATCCAAGATTAGCGATCATTATTGCGCGTTCGATTTCACCCAACATTGATTTTTCCCAAGGTTGAACAGTAATTGTTCTTCCGTCGGGTGTATTGACATTTGAGACCTGGTTTAAAGGGGTCTGTGAGCCATAGTATTCAACCATAACGCTTCCAAGCATAGAAGGGCTCGCCTTTCCCGCACGGATATTGGCCAATTCCTTTTCCAAATGCTCAATGGCATGATCCATGGCTTCCTTGGTCGAATCTAGAATAAATTGTACTTCCTCGTTCATCGTATTTAATTTTATGATCTCCTTTCAAAAATCAGGCCATAAAAAAAGCCTACAAGTCGACGGTAGTACCAATGTTCTCACCTAATACTACCTTTAATAAATTTTCTTTTTTATTCATATCGAAAACAATAATTGGGAGCTTGTTTTCCTGACTTAATGTAAAAGCCGTTGTATCCATGACTTTTAAACCTCTTTGAAGTACATCATCAAAGCTTATATTGTCGAATTTAACAGCCTTGCTGTCTTTTTCGGGATCGGAGGTATAAATACCATCAACTCGAGTGCCCTTTAAAATGACATCGGCTTCAATTTCGATAGCCCGGAGAACAGCCGCTGAATCTGTTGTGAAATATGGATTTCCAGTGCCACCGCCAAAAATTACAACTCGGCCTTTTTCGAGATGACGAATAGCACGTCGTCTTATAAAAGGTTCGGCCACTTCATTGATCTTGATCGCTGATTGTAAACGTGTTTCAACTCCAGCATCTTCCAAAGCACTTTGAAGAGCGAGGCCATTAATCACGGTCGCGAGCATTCCCATATGATCGGCCTGAACACGATCCATGCCGTTACTGGCACCTGCAACGCCTCTAAAAATATTACCGCCACCAATAACAATGGCGACTTCCACATCCAATTCGGTAATCTTCTTGATATCTTGAGCGTAATCTTCCAATCGAGCCGGATCAATTCCATATTGTCTCGACCCCATTAAGGCCTCTCCAGATAACTTAAGCAAGATTCGTTTGTATTTCATAAAATGTGTATTGGGTGGGATCAGATCGTCTTTCTACTAAGGCGATTACTCTGCAGTAAACTCTGCTTTCATGGACCCGAGCTGTACAAATATACCACACAATTTTTAAATCGTTTCACGCAATAATAATAATTTTCATATGGTTGTTTTGAACAAAATACTGGGGTTAATCCATGACTTTATTCAACGTTAAAAGGGTGTTATGGCTACCGAAATATCATACATAAAAAAAGCCCCGATACAAATCGAGGCTTTAAACTGTAATGACGATTATCGTTACCCTAAGGCAACACGCTCAAAGCCAATAACTTCAACATCGCCATATGATTTTAAGTAATCTGCAACGCTAATTTTACTATCCTTGATGAAGGCCTGGTTAACAAGGGTATTGTCCTTAAAAAATCGCTTAAGTTTTCCTTTAGCAATGTTATCAAGCATGGCTTCAGGCTTTCCTTCGGCTCTTAATTGCTCTTTAGCGATCTCGATTTCTTTTTCGACGACAGATGCATCAACAGCTCCTTCATTTAACGCGATTGGATTCATGGCGGCTGCCTGCATGGCTACATCTTTAGCTGCAACAGCTGCATCATTTACATCTGCCGATAATCCAACCAACGTGGCTATTTTATTACCTGCATGAATGTATGATCCAACAAATGGGGCTTTAAGTGTTTTAAAACCTCCGATTTCAATTTTTTCACCGATGACACCCGTCTGTTCGGTTAGCTTTTCGGAAACCGAAATACCATTGAAATTAGCAGTGAGTAGTGCGTCGAGTGAATTATGGTCTAAAGCTATTTTAGCTAATTCTTTGGCCAGATTAACAAAACTATCGTTTTTCGCAACGAAGTCTGTTTCACAGTTCAATGATACGATCACACCTGTTGTATTGTCATCATTGACTTGTGCGATTACCGCACCTTCACTTGAATCACGATCGGCACGCTTTGCAGCTACTTTCTGACCTTTCTTACGAAGGATTTCAATAGCCTTGTCAAAATTACCTTCGGCTTCAACCAATGCATTTTTACAATCCATCATTCCTGCACCGGTAGCTTTTCTTAATTCGTTTACCTGAGAGGCAGTTATTTTAGTCATTTCTATATTCGATTAGTTGGAACAACATTGTTATTCCGAGTTAATTTATTCTTCTTCCTGAGCTGCAACAGGAGCAGCTTTTTTCTCAACAGCCTTTGGAGCAGGCTCATTTTCGGCCGCTAATTTAGCGTTCTTTTCAGCTTGACGCTCAGCCAGACCATCAGAGATGGCATCTGTAGCATGTTGAAGTATTTTATTGATCGACTTTGAAGCATCATCATTCGATGGAATCACAAAATCGACCAGGCGTGGGTCTGAATTGGTGTCGACCATGGCAAAAATTGGAATGTTCAATTTCTGAGCTTCCTTTATTGCGATATGTTCACGCTTGATATCCACAACAAAGATGGCTCCAGGTAATCGAGTCATATCGGAAATCGATCCAAGGTTCTTTTCTAACTTTGCTCGCAAACGCTCAACCTGAAGGCGTTCTTTTTTAGAAAGCGTATTGAACGTCCCATCTTTTTTCATTCGATCGATTGACGCCATCTTTTTAACAGCCTTTCTGATCGTAACGAAATTCGTGAGCATCCCACCAGGCCATCTCTCAGTAATATAAGGCATGTTTACATTGCCCGCCTTTTCCGCAACGATGTCCTTTGCTTGCTTTTTTGTCGCAACAAATAGAATTTTACGTCCAGAGGCAGCAATTTTGCTCAATGCCTTTGACGCTTCTTCAAGTTTTGCGGTTGTTTTGTAAAGGTTGATAATATGGATGCCGTTGCGCTCCATATAGATGTAAGGAGCCATATTTGGGTCCCATTTTCTTGTTAGGTGACCGAAATGCACCCCACAGTCAAGTAAGTCTTTGACTTCTGCTTTAGCCATTTTGTAATAGTTTACGTTCTGTTAATTAGCAATGATCAAGTGGCTTTTATAAAGGCCTTAACCATTTAGATGCTAAACTAAATCCTGACCATTTGGGTCATGGATAACAAAAACTGGTTTATAATCAATATGTTAACGTTTCGAGAACTGGAATTTCTTACGCGCTTTCTTCTGACCGAATTTCTTACGCTCTACCATTCTCGGATCCCGGGTCAATAAACCTTCGGGCTTTAAAATACTTCTGTTCTCTTCGTCAAGCTCACACATAGCACGCGATAGCGCTAATCTTACAGCCTCTGCCTGACCTGTTACGCCGCCACCGTAAACATTCACTTTGATATCAAAGTTTTTATCGTTTCCGGTCATGACCAATGGTTGATTCACTTTATATAAAAGGGTTTGAGTTGGGAAGTACGAAGCAACATCACGTTTATTTACCGTGATATTCCCTTTGCCTTTTGATAAATAAACCCGGGCAACTGCCGTTTTTCTTCTTCCTATTTTGTGAATAACATCCATTAGTTAAAATCGTTTAAGTTTATCACTTTTGGTTTCTGGGCTTCATGTTTATGCTCAGACCCCACAAATACATTTAAATTTCTAAACAGTTCGGCTCCTAATTTATTTTTAGGAAGCATGCCTTTTACAGACTTTTCGACCAGTCGTGCGGGATCTTTTTCCATAAGTTCTTTTGCCGTCAATGATCGTTGACCACCAGGGTACCCTGTATGACGTATGTAAGATTTATTTTCCCACTTGTTTCCTGAAAGACTCACTTTTTCTGCATTGATAACAATGACGTTGTCACCACAGTCAACATGAGGAGTGAAATTGGTCTTATGCTTTCCGCGCAATAGAATTGCAACCTTCGATGCCAAACGGCCTAATGCCTGTCCTTCGGCATCTACCAAAACCCACTCCTTATTAACAGTGGCCTTATTGGCTGATTTCGTTTTATAACTTAATGTATCCACGCTTAATTAATTTCATGACCTATAAATCATCAGGTCAGTTATACATTCCTCTGTAAAAAGAGTTTGCAAATTTACGATTATATATTTTATTACCAAAGAGTCTCAGCCATTTATTTCACTGTATTCTTGGCGGGTTCAAATGTTAAAATTAGCGGTTATGCGTTAATTATTTATTAATTGGTATCTCTAATTGTAACAGTCCTTTTAATTTCCAGTCTGTAAAGCATAATCCAACCTAAATGAAAATCAGAGTTACTGCCTTTGGTACGGCATGCGCATTACTGTTTCCCATTGTTTCTTTATTTAGTCAAAATGACGACCTCACTTACGAAAAACGCGTTTATACAACTAAATCCATTGGTGATGCTCCGCCTCCATCGGTAGATGGTGATCTCTCTGATCCTGCCTGGGAGATAGTCGAATGGACCTCTGATTATGTAGAGTTCCAGCCCGACGTTGGAACGCCCCCGACAGAGCAGACAAAAATGAAGATCATATATGACAACAAAAACCTCTATGTCGCATATAGATGTTATCAGGCCGATCCCTCAACGATTGAACGCCGGATGGGAAGACGAGATGATTTTCCAGGTGATTGGGTTGAGATTAATATCGACAGTTATAATGACGATCGAACAGCATTTTCATTTACAATCTCGGTTTCCGGGGTAAAGGGAGATGAATTTGTGTCGAATAACAGCAACTTCGATACTAGCTGGAATCCCATATGGTATACCGACACAAAAATTGACGATGAGGGTTGGACAGCCGAAATACGCATTCCACTCAGTCAGCTTCGATTTGGGAATGAAGAAGAACAGGTCTGGGGTTTACAATCAACACGTCGTTATTTTAATAATGAGGAACGGTCGGTTTGGCAACCTGTGCCGGCAAATCCACCGGGATGGGTTAGTGAATTTGGAGAATTACGCGGATTAATCGGATTAAAACCACAGAAACAATTAGAAATTCAACCCTATACCGTTGCTCAACTTGACACCTATGAATCGCAACCCGGGAACCCTTTTAGGGACGGGTCAGACACCAAAATCACCGGAGGGCTTGATGCTAAAATCGGAATCACCAATGATCTTACTGTTGACCTGACCGTTAATCCTGATTTTGGCCAGGTCGATGCCGATCCGGGCGCAATAGCGCTTGACGGCTTTGAAATCTTTTTCCAGGAGCGCCGGCCTTTCTTTGTCGAGAATAAAAATGTTTTTGATTTTCGAATAGGAGGAGGAGCTGATAATTTGTTTTTTTCAAGACGGATTGGACGAACGCCACAAGGCTTCACAACGGCTGATGCCAGTAAGGGAGAATATGCCGATTTACCAAATAACACAACGATTCTCGGTGCTGCTAAGTTCAGTGGAAAAACAAAGAACGGCTGGGCTATTGGATTGTTGGAAAGCGTAACTTCAAAAGAATTCGCCGAAATAAGGCTGGATGAACGCGAAGATGTTCTGAATAGCCTTCCGGAACAAGGAGAACCTCGAGAAGAACTTGTAGAACCTTTTACTAATTACCTTGTTACCCGAGTTCAAAAAGATTTCAACGACAGAAATTCGTACATAGGAGGAATTTTTACAGCGACTAACCGAAATATTGAAGATAATTTAGATTACCTGAGGAAGAGTGCTTATTCCGGAGGATTGGATTTTAGACACAACTGGAAAGACAGGAGATATTATATTGAAGGAAATATGGTTTTTAGCCATGTTACTGGTAGTGAAACTGCAATACAATTAACCCAATCCTCTCTCACGCATTTATTCCAGCGGGTTGATGCCGGCCACGTCGAAGTCGATCCCAATAAGACCTCCCTCAGTGGAACGGGTGGAAAATTTGAAATCGGAAAAGGCGGCGGTGGAAACTGGCGATATAATTTTGGGGCAAACTGGCGATCCCCTGAGTTGGAATTAAATGACATTGGATTTTTGCGACAGGCTGATATCTTTAGACAATATTCAAACGTGAGGCGTTTATTTGTTAAGCCTACCAGTTGGTACAGGGAAGCGAACATCCGTTTTAATCAATTTACACAGTTTGATTTTGAAGGCAATTACAATCGCATTCAGTACGAGATCAACGGCTTTCTTAACTGGAAGAACAATTGGTTCACCGAGGTTGGTGGAGCTCACAAACCCCGGATCTTTTCGAACACCGTGTTACGTGGCGGACCCCGATGGCGTTGGAATGATGAGAATTTCTTTTTTCTTTTCTCCGGAACCGATCAACGAAAAAAACTGAGTTTAACTCTGGGCTACATTAATTCACAAGCCAAACAGAACAATTTCTCTTTTAAGAGGTATGTTACCAGATTGCGATATCAGCCACTTAATTCGCTGAGTTTATCATTGAATGTGGAATACGAGGAAAATCCCAACAGGACCCAATATGTCACAGAAACCGATTTTGCCGGAACACCGCGATACATCATGGGAGGAATCGATAATAAGAATTTGACGACGACCCTGCGGATAAACTATAATATCAATCCGAATTTAACCATTCAGTATTATGGTCAGCCGTTTATTTTCAAGGCGAAATATGATAACTTTAATTATGTAAACAACCCTATTGCGGCCGATCTTAATGATCGGGTAACCTGGTATGACGATAACCAGATTACCTTAGATAATGATGTTTATCTAATCGATGAGAATCGCGATGGCACTACCGACTATGCTTTTGGAAATCCAGATTTCGCCTTCGTGCAGTTTCGTTCAAACCTGGTTGTTCGCTGGGAGTATATTCCAGGATCGGAAATTTTCCTGGTCTGGTCACAAGGCATAACTGGACTTGGTGATGTTAGTAATAATTTCGGTGATCTTATCGACAATCAATTGCTCAGTCAACAACCCGAGAATACCTTTTTGATTAAAGCCACTTATAGATTTGTTTTGTAAATAGCAATTGATTTTATTAATCCCCTTATTTTTTCTTAATCCTTATCTTTTTCCCACTGGCAGCCATGAGTTTTGCAGCTTAAAGATGATTCATTAGTGTGCCTCCAGCCAATTCTGTCCTGTATCCATATCAACAACTAAAGGCACAGCTAAATCATAAGCCGATTCCATTTCATGTTTTATCATTTTTTTAACCGCACCTAATTCTGTTTTGAATGCGTCGAAAACCAACTCATCGTGAACCTGGAGTAGCATTTTCGTTTTGAAGCCATCTGAATTTAATTTCTCATGAATTCTAATCATGGCTATTTTTATTATGTCGGCCGCACTGCCCTGAATAGGTGCATTGATTGCGTTTCGTTCGGCCGCTCCTCTAACCACGGCATTCCTGGAATTGATATCCTTAAGATAGCGCCTCCTTCCCAGGACGGTTTGAACGTAGCCATTGTCACGGGCAAAATCTACCTGTTTCGATATGTATTCCTTAAGTTTAGGATAGGTTTCATAATAGGTGTCAATTAATTCTTTGGCTTCTGTTCTTGAGAGGTCTGTTTGATTACTTAGTCCGAATGCTGATACCCCATAGATAATTCCAAAATTCACGGTTTTGGCATTGGCTCGTTGTTCTCGTGTAACATCTTTTAACGGAATACCGAATACTTTCGCGGCTGTAGAGGCATGAATGTCTTCACCATTTTTGAAAGCCTCGATCATATTATCTTCCTGGCTTAGTGCAGCAATGATTCGCAATTCGATCTGGGAATAATCGGCAGCCAGCAGAGTATAGTCTGAATTCCGGGGAATAAAGGCTTGGCGAACGAGCCGTCCGCGCTCTGTTCGGATAGGTATATTTTGCAGATTCGGATTGTTGCTGCTCAGTCTTCCCGTGGCAGCTACAGTCTGCATATAATCGGTATGTACCCGGCCTGTTTCCAAGAGCACCTGGTTCGGGAGCGCGTCAACATAGGTGTTTTTCAATTTTGTCAATCCGCGATAATCAAGGATATCCTGAATAATTTTATGATCTTTCGATAAGGTTCTCAGCACATCTTCAGCTGTGGAATATTGACCGGTTTTGGTCTTTTTGGGCTTATCGACCAGTTTGAGTTTTTCAAACAGAATAACACCTAGTTGTTTTGGCGATGCTATATTGAATTCTTCACCTGCTTTATCATAGATCTTCAACTCCAGAGTTTGAATGTCATTTTCAAGTTCTTTTGACAAGGTTTTCAAAAACGCCTCATCAAGATTTATACCCTCAAGTTCCATATCGGCGAGCACACGTAATAAAGGTATTTCGATGTCCTTGAATAATGTTTCGGTATTAGCTTCACCGAGTTCCTTTTCGAAATGTTCTTTTAATTGAAGAGTAATGTCGGCATCTTCAACAGCATATTCGGCTTGTTTTTCTACCGATACGTCTCGCATGGACAGTTGATTCTTTCCTTTTTTTCCGATCAGCGTTTCAATGGAAATAGGCCTGTAGTTCAAGTAGGCTTCGGCCAAAACATCCATATTATGTCGCATATCGGGATTGATTAGATAATGTGCCAACATGGTATCGAAAAGCGGTCCCTTAACCTGAATATCATATTTATGCAAAACCTTGATATCGTATTTCAGATTTTGACCTATTTTCTCGATTTCAGCATTCTCAAAGAAAGGTCTGATGCGTTCCAATATCGATTGAGCCTTTTCTTTATCGGCAGAAACAGGCAAATAATATCCTTTTCCCTGTTCCCAGGAAAATGCAATTCCAACCAGCTCCGCAACGATAGGGTCCAAACCTGTGGTCTCTGTGTCAAAACAAACAGATGATTGCCGCATAAGTTTGGAGATGAACAGATCTATAGCCAGATCATTATTAAGATATTGATAAAAATGTTTCGTTGTCTCAGCAGTTTGTCGTCCAGTGAAGTTCCCGTCGCCTTCGTGGGACGCAACATTTTCTCCAAACAGTGAAAATTGACCGGATCCTGCTGTAGTGGTGGGTGTAGTTTGTGGTTTGGCTGTTTTGATCTTTGCGGGTGAATCTTCCCCATCAGCAAACGTTTTGATCAGGTTTTCTGTCAGTCGTCTGAACTCAAGTTCCTGAAAGACTTCTTTTACGGCATCTAGATCTGGTGAATTCAATTCGAAGTCGGTTTCATCGAATGCTACAGGAACATCTAGCATGATTCTGGCAAGTTTTTTTGATAGCAGGCCGATCTCGGCATTAGCCTCGACCTTTTCTTTCATTTTTCCTTTTAGTTCATGTGTGTTTGCCAGAAGATTTTCCAAACTACCATACTGGGCCAGGAATTTCTTAGCCGTTTTGTCACCAACGCCCGGTAATCCCGGGATATTATCGACCGCATCACCCTTCATGCCAAGAAAATCGATAACCTGTTCGGGGTGTTCTATTTCAAAATTTTCCTGAACTTCTTTAATTCCCCAGGTATCATAACCGCCTCCAAATCGCGGTTTATACATAAAGATGTTTTCCGAAACAAGTTGGGCAAAGTCTTTGTCGGGTGTTACCATGTAGGTTTTATATCCTTGATTTTCAGCTTGTTTGGCCAGGGTGCCGATAACATCATCGGCTTCATATCCTTCTTTGATCATAATTGGAATATGCATGGCTTCAAGGATACGTTTGATATAAGGGACCGCTATTTTAATCGCTTCAGGAGTTTCATCCCGATTTGCCTTATATTTTGGAAAAATCTCATTGCGCGCCACACTTCCGCCCTGATCAAAGCAAACAGCCAAATGATCGGGTCGTTCTCTTTTAATCACATCGAGTAAGGAGTTTGTAAAACCCATAATCGCTGATGTGTCCATACCTTTCGAGTTTATCCTTGGATTTTTAATAAATGCATAATACCCTCTAAAAATCAAGGCATAGGCATCTAAAAGGAACAAGCGTTTTTGATCAGACATAAAGAAGAATTTCTAAACGATAAATCTACGAAACTTATAAGAGCAATTGAAATGCAATTCGTAATTTTCCGATCTCAATTATTCAATATGAAAACTCACGCTTTAGCCATTCATGGAGGTGCCGGAACATTGGTAAAAGGAATGATGACTCCCGAGTTGGAAACCAAATACAGAGAGGACTTAAAATTGGCATTAGAAAGTGCTTACAATATTTTGAAAGCCGGAGGCTCTGCTGTTGATGCTGTTGAAAAAGCCGTAATTGATCTGGAAGACTCACCGCTTTTTAACGCCGGGAAAGGCAGTGTGTTTACAGCAACGGAAGCTCATGAAATGGATGCCAGCATCATGGATGGAAAAACGCTTAACGCCGGAGCCGTAACCCTGATTGATAGTGTAAAAAACCCAATACGACTTGCCAGAGATATTATGGATAATAGTGAGCATGTTTTTCTTGCCGGTGAGGGCGCAATGGAATTTGCAAAGCTTCGGCAACATGTTATGGAATCTCCGGATTATTTTTATGATGAATTTCGGCATGAGCAATGGTTGGAAATCAAAGATTCAGACACCTTTCAGTTAGACCATTCCGTAAAAAAAGATTCGAAATTTGGGACGGTAGGCGCCGTTGCACTTGATATAGAGGGTAATTTGGCAGCTGCTACATCAACAGGTGGAATGACGAACAAGCGTTATGGACGTATTGGTGACAGTCCGATTATAGGCTCTGGCACTTATGCCAATAACAAAACCTGCGCGGTGTCTTGCACCGGAAATGGTGAGTTCTTTATTCGAGCCGTTGCGGCTTACGATCTGGCATGCTTGATCGAACATAGAGGCTGGACACTTGAGAAGGCGGCTAATGCGGTTATCCATGAACGTATAAAAAAGATCAATGGAGAGGGAGGATTAATCGCGGTTGATCGTCAAGGACATATCGCTATGCCCTTCAACACTGAAGGAATGTATCGGGCATCGATCGACGCCTCAGGTCGACAAATAATCGCCATTTACAAATAACTAAAGGAAAGGCGCTTCTATCGGAAGAACCGTCACGGCCCTGTTTTTAATATCGTATTTGTCACCGTTGGAAAGGACATGTATCCTAAGATTGACCATGGTCATGGGCGTGCCTTCATCCAGAACCTCTTCGTTATTGTGAGTGAGCTCATGTCCGTCAAAAACAATTACCATGCCTGAGCCGATCACCGTGCAATCGTTCCCATTCTTGATAATCATCCCGGTGTCTTCAGAGAGCCCAAACCCGATCCGATCAGGAAATTTAGCTACAGCTTCAGATTGACGTCCAAAACGTCCCCGCTGGATAAAATGCGTGTCAATCATTACCCTTGGCAAAAACCCAAGACCTTTGTCCATTTTGACGGTTCCTTTAAAAAAGGCCTCAGTACTACTTCCGCCTGCGATCATTTCAGAGGCCATCGCCATGGCACCTGCGCTTGTTCCTGCCAGTACAAACCCCTCATCATTTTGATAGCGGTCCGTCAACAGCTTATGAAGCTCAGTCCCCCTTATTTTTTTGCTGATCTTACTCTGATCGCCTCCGGTAAACATGATGCAATTGGCCTGTCTGGCCAGCGATAATGACTCTTTTTTATCGGCGTCGGTTCTGTTGCGAATTTTCAAAACCTTCACATGATCAGCGCCTAATTTATTAAAGGCCTTTACATAAATACGAGATAGTTCAGTAGGGATACTTGATGCCGCCGGAATAACTAAAACCTTAGCATCTTTACCTCCTGATTGTTGAACGACATGAAATAAAATATCCTCTTCTATGAATTCAAGAGAATGAGCTTCATCTTTGTCATGCCCTTTTTTTTCATTTCCACCGATGGGAATTAAGGTGCCTTTAATCGTTTGCATATAGGTATTTTGTCAATGGTATTCGGCAAAATTAAACTAATTTTTTAATTGAAAAATGTATATATTTATAATCTTTCACCAATAAAATCAACCGTTATGAAAATTGTCAGCATCAATGCAATGAGAGGTCCCAACTACTGGTCAGTACGTCGACATAAACTGATTGTAATGGTCCTTGATTTGGAAGAGATGGAGGAACTTCCGTCAAATAAGGTTGATGGTTTTTATGAGCGGCTCACCGAGATGTTTCCAGGGATGTACGAACACCGATGCTCGGTTGGTGAACCGGGTGGTTTCTTTCAACGTGTTCAGGAAGGTACCTGGATGGGGCACATCATTGAACATATTGCATTAGAGATCCAAACACTGGCGGGAATGGACGTTGGATTCGGACGCACACGCACCTATGGTGAAAATGGCGTTTACTCGGTGGTGTTTGCATATATGGAGGAGAAGGTAGGACGATTTGCAGCTGAGGCGTCGGTTCGAATTTGTGAAGCTTTGATCAAGGGAGAATCCTACGATATGTCTGAAGATATTCAGGAGATGCGTGAACTTCGTGAAGCAGAACGATTAGGACCTAGCACGGGATCAATAGTTGAAGAAGCGCAATCAAGGGGAATTCCATGGATCAGATTAAACAAGTATTCGTTATGTCAATTGGGTTATGGAGCCAATCAAAAACGGATCCAGGCAACTGTTACAAGCGAAACCAGCAGCATTGGTGTTGAGTTGGCATGTGATAAAGAAGATACTAAATTTCTATTGGAACAGGCTGAAGTTGAGGTCCCGAAAGGGGATATCATCAGACGGGAAAGCAGTCTTAAATCTGCTTGTGATTATGTAGGTTATCCTTTGGTAATCAAACCCATTGACGGTAATCATGGCAGAGGTATTACGGTTGATATTCAGAATTATGACGAAGCCCTTGAGGCTTTTCAGGTAGCAAAGGAAGTTTCTAGAGCTATCATTGTAGAAAAATATATTATCGGGGAAGACTATAGATTATTGGTGATCAATAATGTTTTAGTTGCCGCGGCTAAACGCACACCGGCACATGTGGTTGGTGATGGCAAATCGACTATTCAGGAATTGATCGATGAGGTGAACAAGGATCCCAGGCGTGGCTATGGTCATGAAAAGGTACTGACTCAAATTACCGTTAATGATTTGACAAAAACGATAATTGCATCTAATGGATATACTCTTGACACTGTAATTGAAGACGGAGAGATGCTCGCTTTAAAGGATACTGCAAATCTAAGTACCGGTGGAACAGCAGAAGATGTGACTGATATTGTACACCCGGCAAATGTGGCCATGGCAGAGCGTATTTCAAAAATTATCGACCTCGATATTTGTGGAATTGATGTAATGACTACCGATATCACCAAACCGTTGTCAGAAACCGGAGGTGCGGTGCTTGAAGTCAATGCCGGGCCGGGATTCAGAATGCATCTCGCACCAACAACTGGTTTGCCGAGAAATGTGGCAGCTCCGGTGATCGACAAGCTTTTCCCAAAGAAAGGTGATACCGGCCGAATCCCGATTATCGCCGTAACCGGTACTAATGGGAAAACAACTACAACGCGTTTGATCGCGCATATTGCCAAATTAAAAGGACATCGTGTTGGTTATACAACCAGTGATGGCGTTTACATTCAGAACAGGCTGCTTATGACCGGTGATTGCACAGGGCCGGCAAGCGCAGAATTTGTTTTGAAAGATCCGACTGTGAATTTTGCTGTCCTTGAATGTGCAAGAGGTGGATTACTGCGTGCCGGACTCGGATTTAAGAAATGCGATATAGGCATAGTGACCAATGTGGCAGGTGATCATCTCGGACTGAAAGGTATTCATACCATCGAACAGTTAGCCAAGGTAAAAGGCGTTATTCCAGAAACGGTCCTGCCGGATGGGTATGCTATTTTAAATGCTGACGATGATTTGGTTTATAATATGAGGCGTACAGTGGATTGTAATGTTGCTCTTTTCTCAATGGATGAAAATAATCCCAGGGTAAAAGCAATACAGCGATTAAATGGTATTTCGGCGGTGTATGAAAACGGGTATGTTACTATTTGTAAGGGAGAATGGAAGATGCGGGTCATGAGGGCGGAGAACATCCCTCTTACTTATGGCGGAAAGGCACTATTTATGATTCAAAATGTTCTGCCGGCCATTTTAGCTGCCCATATCCAGGGTATTAGTATAGAGGATACGAAGGCCGCGCTCGAATCATTTGTTCCTTCACCTTCGCAAACCCCGGGAAGGCTGAATTTATTCAAGTTCAACAAATTCAGTATACTTTTAGACTATGCTCATAATCCTGCAGGAATGAGGGCTCTTCAAAAATTCACCGATAATATTGATGCTACGGTTAAGGTAGGAATCATTGCCGGAATTGGTGACAGGCGAATAGAAGACAATAACGAAATGGGCAGCATTGCGGCCGAAATGTTTGACGAGGTTATAATAAGACAAGATAAGCACCTTCGAGGAAAGACAGAGAAGGAATTGATCAATATGCTAAGCGAAGGAATTAAAAAGAAAGACCCAAACAAAAAGACAACTATAATTCCATCTGAAAGGGAAGCCATCATACATGCGGTTGAACATGCCAAAGAAGGGTCGCTGATTATTTTATGCAGTGACGTTGTTCCAGATGCTCTGGATCTTGTAACGCAATTGCGGGAAAAGGAAGCAAGGGGAGAACTCACTTTCGTAGAGAATGGGAAATAAAAAAAAGTCACAACTAAAAGCTGTGACCTTTTCTCGAATAATTCATGTATATAGAAGTGAGTTATCTTAACTCATCAGAGTTTCATTGCCTTTTAGCTGAAGCGCTTTTCTGTACGCTTTGATGCTAATAATCTCTTTACTTTTCTGGTAGTTGATCATTTTACTTTGATCATATGGATCTGCACTAATAGGGTCGATCTTCTTCAATACCAGAATCTCATTTAAATAATTTGTTTCGCTTTTAATCATGTCATCCTGATTAAAAACCATTAACGATTCATACGGTAGGCAGGGCCTAATATTGTCAACAGGTTCAGCTTTTAAGTTTAAACTCAAAAACACGAAACAGCATATTATCAGTATTCTTTTACGAGGCATAACATTAATCTTAAGTTTGACTCTTATAGCATTTGGTAGTGTTAAGAAAGGCCATATTCATGGAAAATCTTAAAATAATTGATAAAGTGCTCAATATTATAGATTTGGGAGTCAAGAGCTCCAAAATAATCGTTGAAGTGCAATGATTTTCAAGGTTTTATATAATGCTTTGACACCAGATTTTCATTAACACCATTTTGAAATCTCGTCATGCTAAATCCGGGATGGATGGAAAAATAGCCTGTTTCTCCCTTCTTATTTACCGCAATATATCCCACCTGGAAATTTTTGAAGTCACTCTCGGGTTTGTTTACGATTCTGCTTATGGCTTCCTCGCATGCCTTTTGTGGTGACATCCCCTGGCGCATCAATTCGACAACTAAAAAACTACCCACCCTTTTTACCACTTCTTCTCCAAGGCCTGTCGCGACTGCCGCCCCAACTTCATTGTCAACGAATAATCCTGAACCAATTATTGGAGAGTCACCAACCCTACCGGCCATTTTATAGGCGAGTCCGCTTGTTGTGCAGGCTCCTGAGAGATCACCGTTTTTATCGATGGCAAGCATGCCTATGGTATCATGATTTTCGATGTTGATGATGGGTTTATACTCACTCTTAACTTTCCAATCCTCCCAGGCTTTCTTTGATTTTTCAGTTAAAAGATTTTCTTTCTGAAATCCCATTTCGTTGGCGAATTGTTCGGCACCTCTACCGGCAAGCATTACATGTGGCGTGTCTTCCATAACCTTTCTCGCTACTGAAATAGCATGGGTTACATGTTGTAAATATACCACCGCTCCGCAATTGCCCTCCTTGTTCATGATGCATGCATCGAGAGTGACATTCCCGTCGCGATCGGGCAATCCACCTTTACCGACCGATTGACCATCGGCATTTGCCTCCTCAACCATGCAGCCTTGTTCAACCGCATCGAGGGCACTTCCCCCGGTATCTATAATTTCCCATGCTTTAGATGTTGCTTCAGACACATTCCAGGTCGCGATTACCAATGGGACGGAACTCACGGTCGATGTATTTATGGGTTTGTCCTTTTCTGAGTTCACTTCAGCACAGCTTGCAAGCGTTGTTCCAACGGCTAATCCCGCTCCTGATAATGAAGCATTTTTAATAAAGGTTCGACGTTTCATATGATTTAGTCTATTGTTATTTCATCTATAAATATCCAACTTCGGCCATCATGTTTATAGCCAAGATGCCATTCGGGTAAGACTCCTAATTTAGTGGCAATGATTTTAACATATCGAAATTCACCTTCCCCAATATCGAAATCATAGGTTCTGATGGTAGCATTTTCATTTGGGTTAACGGAATCTATGGTAATGGAATTGATTGGTAAAAAGGTCTTTCCATCGGCAGATACCAAACATGTTAGAGCCGTGGGGAGGAAGATCCACGAGCGCTGATCCTCAAGGAAATTCAAACGCACCTTACCAATCGTTTTATGCCGGCCAAGATCGACGGTCGCGACAATGTCCTGATCCTGATAGCCCTGCCATGTTCCCGTTCTGAAGTCTTTAGTGCCTAAAATGCCATCGATGAGGGCACGATCACCCCCTGCGTTGTATTGATTTGCATATTGTGAATCCAGAATTAAGGAAATCAGCGGATCTATTTCATTGAAAACCGTTTCAATAACTGAACTTTTTATCCCATCCTTTTCTGCATATACAAATAATGATACCGGATTACTTATGGTAATTGGATCGGTATATTCCTGGAATTCCGAATCATTAATCCGATAAAAAATACGTGCGTCCTGATCAACATGTCCAAGCGAAACTGTCGTTGATTCACTAAATGCCAGATCTCCAGAACGAATAAAAGGAGCCGCAATTATAAGATGATCATCGATTGAAGTAGCAGGAACTCCACCCTCATGTTGCATCCATGATGTCGGTTTGCTGCTCATAAAGAATTCAAGCTTACCTCCATCCATAATGTCCTGATGAGAGATTGCCGATCGCGACAAATCCCGGCCATTTAGCTTAGCGTTTTCAATATAAATATTATTTCCATCACGGTTATGCGCAACGATTGTAAAAACATTTCCATTTTCAAGTTTTATCGATCCCTTATCAACCAGCGGTGTGCCTATTATGTAGTCATTTGAGCCGGGTGTAACGGGATAAAATCCCAAAGCACTAAATACATACCAGGCACTCATTTGTCCGCAGTCCTCATTTCCCGAAATACCCTCAGGCGTATTTTGATATAATTCAGTCATTATTTGATGTACCCGTTCCTGTGTTTTATGCGGCGTACCCGTGAAATTATAGAGATAAGCCATATGGTGGCTTGGTTCATTCCCATGGGCATATTGACCTATCAAGCCTGTAATATCGGCCTGATCACGTCCTGAGGTTTCATTATCTGCTGAAAAAAGTTCGTCCAATTTACTTTCTAACATCGATTTTCCTCCGATCAGCCTGATAAAGCCTGAGATATCTTGTGGCACATAAAGGCTGTATTGCCAGGCATTGGCCTCGG
>JABDIV010000104.1 GCA_013003555.1 Flavobacteriaceae bacterium | reverse complement strand
TAGTTAGATCGTGGGGGCCTATCCCATCCATAGGTGATATTTTTCCTCCAAGAACATGGTACAAGCCGTTAAACGACGAGGTGCCTTCAATGGCCATGACATCGCGAATATCCTCGACCACACAAATAACAGAACCGTCACGATGCATATTAGAGCAGATCTCGCATTGGTCTGAATCGCTGATATTATGGCAGGTTTTACAATATTTGATGTTGTTCCTCAGTTCAGAAAGGGCTTCAGCAAGCTGTTCGGTTTGCTGGGCCGGCCTGTGCAAAAGATGCAGGACCAGGCGCAATGCGGTTCGTCTGCCAATTCCCGGCAGCTGAGCCATTTCATCAACAGCATTATGCAATAATTTTGAAGAAAATTCCATGAGTGCGAATTTACGATTTATTTGCAAGTTATAAGTCCATTCAGAGTGGCGATCGCGCTTAAATTTGCGTATTGAAAATTTTAATCGGTTATTTGATCAACGAATTATTCTGCTATGAGCGCACTTGAGATCTTATTACTTGTGGCTGCCTATTTTGGAGTTCTCATGTTGATCTCCCATTACACGGGTAAAAACGATTCGAACATCGATTTCTTTCAAGCCGGAAAGAAGTCCCCCTGGTATCTCGTAGCTTTTGGAATGGTTGGCGCTTCACTTTCGGGCGTGACCTTTATTTCGGTTCCCGGCTGGATTGAAGGATCGCAATTCAGCTATATGCAAGTGGTTCTTGGTTACCTTGCCGGTTACCTGGTGGTTGCCTTCGTATTGATGCCTGTATATTACCGATTTAATGTGACCTCGATCTATGAATACCTGGCGGAGCGCTTTGGTGTGGTGAGTCATAAAACAGGTGCCTTTTTCTTCTTCGTGTCGCGGGTTTTGGGAGCAGCTTTCCGACTGTTTTTAGTCGCTATTGTTTTACAGCAATTTGTTTTTGATGCCTGGAATGTACCCTTTGAAGTGACCGTCGTTTTATCGATACTGCTTATCTGGATTTACACCAACAAGGGCGGTATTAAGACTATTGTTTGGACCGATACACTACAGACCCTTTTTATGATCGTCGCCGTCGTGCTTTCCATCTATTTCATCTTAAAGGAAATGGACTGGACCTTCGGGGAGTTTATGGTTTCCGCCGAATTCGACAAGTACAACAAGTTCATTTTCACCGACAGTTTTCTCGAGCGGAATCACCTTGTCAAATCCTTTCTCGGTGGCATGTTTATCACCATTTGTATGACGGGCCTTGACCAGGACATGATGCAGAAGAACCTCACGTGCAAGACGCTGAAAGATGCCCAGAAGAATATGGTCTCCTTTAGCTTTGTTCTTGTTGGGGTTACCTTTTTATTTATGTTGCTCGGGGCCTTGCTCTTTATATATGCTGATGCCAATTCAATCGGGATTCCTTTGATGGACGGTGCACCAAAAACCGATCTTCTTTTTCCGGAAATCGCCCTGAACAGCGGTTTAGGCAAAACCCTTGCCGTTACGTTTATGCTTGGGTTGATCGCGGCGGCTTACAGCAGTGCCGACAGTGCGTTAACCTCGTTGACCACCTCCTTTTGTGTTGATTTTCTCGACATACATCAACGGCCAAAAGACCAGCAAAAACGACTCAGAAAACGAGTCCATATTCTCATGAGTATAGTCCTTGTTATTGTGATAATCATCTTTAAATACGTATTAAGCCGGAATATCATTGATAGTCTCCTGACTGTTGCGGGTTATACCTACGGTCCGCTTTTAGGGCTGTTTGCATTCGGAATTTTCACCAAATGGCAAATCAGGGATCGCTATGTCTGGATCGTCACCCTCGTCTCGGTTATCCTGGTTACCATTTTAGGTAATATCCCACCGGAAAATCTGGGCGGCTACCAGGTAGGTTATGAATTATTGCCAATTAACGGCCTGATCACCTTTCTGGGATTAGTATTTATTCGTCGCAAGAAGGGTTAAGGAACAGGACACATCAATCATGATGTCATGTTTATGTAAAATTCTATAAAACTCCGGATTCTCCGTTCCCGGATTGAAGATAATGCGACGCGGATTTAAGCGGACCAAATAATCATAATATGGTTTCTGACGTTTCGCGCCAACGTATAGTGTTACTGTATCAATTTCGTCGATCTCCTCTAAGGTGGTCCTGATCTCCACTCCGGCAATCGAACCTCCTTTTATACCGAACGCCACGACCTCCTCACCATAGCGCAACAATCGATGTACGGCCATATTTGATATTCGATCGGATTTTAGGGAAGCACCAAAGACTAGCGTTTTACCGGGCATAGTGTTAAAGAGATGTTAAGTAGTGTTAAAAGAAGTAACAGCTTTCTGTTCTGATCGTCTTTTAGTTAATCAAAACCAATTTAGTAAAATAATCAATCAAAAAACAAATGAGAACACGAATTGCCTTATGGGCGGTCCTTTTATTGTGCATGCACACGGCCCTGGCAAAACCAGCTAACGACACCTTTAAAGACGGCCAGATCTCCGGAACCGTCGTCGATGATGCTCTCGATGAACCTTTACCCTACGTTAATGTTGTCGTAAAAAACGCCAAAGACGAGATTGTTACCGGTGGAATTACAGATGATAAAGGAGATTTTAAGATCGTTAAAATCCCGGAAGGCGCCTATAAGGTTTCCATTCAATTTATAGGATTCAAAGCAGAAAATCTTGATATAAACATAACAAGGCGAAATTCCAGAATTAACCTTGGCGAAATTCGATTGGTTGAAGCTGCTGAAGGTCTCGATGAAGTGACTCTTGTTGCTGAAGTCTCGACAATCCAGCAAAAGGTTGACAGGAAGGTCATCAATGTTGGTAAGGATTTAACGACAAGCGGACCAACCGCTTCAGATATCATGAATAACCTGCCATCGGTAAATGTCGATCAGCAGACCGGAGCCCTCAGCATGCGTGGCAACCAGAATGTTCGCGTGATGGTTGACGGGAAATTATCAAATATTCCGGCGGCGCAGTTATTGAAACAAATCCCATCGACTTCGATAAAACAGATAGAACTGATCACTAATCCTTCCGCGAAGTACAATCCGGAAGGCATGAGCGGTATCATAAATATCATCCTTCACAAGAATACCCAAATTGGCTTTAACGGGAATGTAAATGTAGGCCTTGCTTATGAACGTGAACCGAAATTTAACAGCTCGATCGATATGAATTACCGGAACGGGAAATTTAATTTCTTCGGAAACTGGTCAAATAACGTTTCTAAAAACATAAACTACGGCTTTATCGATCGTGAGGAACAGGACATCCTTCAAACCATCGATATTTTAGATGACCGGAAATCGAACTTGTTTAAGGCGGGTATTGATTTCTATTTAAACGACAAGAACACCATTTCCATATTTACAAATCAGAACATCTTTGACGGTGCGACCGAAGGTGATACCAATATCTTAAATCCCAATCCATCGGTTGATCAATTTCAGCATATCGACAACACCAATGAAAATATTTCCTCTCAATATAACTTCGATTACAAACTCGATTTCGACAAAGAAGGTCATAATATCGAATTGGAAGCCGATTATAACACCTATGAGGGGGATTCAAGAACCGATAATACCTTTACCGGCTTCTTCATCAGGCCCAATTTCTTCGAACTTACAGATACCGAACGCGATCGTACCACTATAAATCTCGATTATGTCAACCCAATTTCGGAAAAAACAAAATTAGAATTAGGTCTTGAGGCACGTTTATTCGACAATTTGATCGATTACGAATCCGATGGCCGGTCGCAAAACGATTTGGGTACTTATATTCCCTCAACCACGCGGTTTGATTATAAACGAAATATCTATTCGGCTTATGTCACTTACAGCAAACAG
Organism: Flavobacteriaceae bacterium; assembly: GCA_013003555.1. Lineage (GTDB taxonomy): Bacteria > Bacteroidota > Bacteroidia > Flavobacteriales > Flavobacteriaceae > SHLJ01. The sequence goes on along the minus strand of JABDIV010000104.1, from coordinate 6,133 downwards.
TTTGAAAAATGGTCTTACCAGGTCGGGGCCAGAGCCGAGACCGTGAATGTGGAAACCTTAGCACAGGAAACCGATCTCATCACCGATGAATTGACTGAAATTCCGTTCGATAATGATTATTTCCAAATATATCCTTCGGCATTTATCACCTATAATCCTTCTGAAAAGAATTCGTATCAGCTGAGCTATAGCCGACGCGTTGACCGTCCGGGAGTGGGACAGGTCAATCCGTTACCGGAATGGAATACGCCCTTGATCTCCCAATTTGGAAACCAGGAATTGCAACCGCAGTTCACGAATTCAATGGAAGTGAATTATACAAGGCAACTGGAAAAAGGAAGCATCACGGCCGGTGTCTTCTACCGGCTGATCGAAGATCTGATCACACAGGCGGTTTTTGTAGACCGGGCCGACCTGAATCGAATTATACTGACATTTGCGAATTTTGACAACACCTCATCCTTCGGATTGGAGTTTTCAACCAATTATCGTCCCACCAAATGGTGGAGCATTAACGGTAGTTTCGACCTGTATTCGCAAAACCAGAAAAGTTTAGCCGAGACGCTTACAGTTTCGCCAGATATGGCAACAGAAGACGATATTGTCATCAGTGATATTGAAGTTAACAACGTGGTATGGAATGTTAGGATGTTTAATAATTTCAAAGTCAATAAGAAACTTTCCTTTTCGGCATTTGCCTTGTATCGCGGAAGAAATGAAGGTGTTCAGTTCACCATGAAACCCATGTTTATGACCAATATTGGCATGCGCTATAGTTTCCTGGATAGCAAAGCAACCTTTAGTTTGAATTTTAATGATGTCTTTAACACCATGCAATTCCAATTTGAAGGTGACAGACCCTTTGTACAAAACGGACAATTCAACTGGGAAAGCCGGACAGTCTTTGCCGGATTATCATACCGATTTGGTGGCGGCAAATATCGAGCGAAGTCAAGAAAACAACGCGACAAGGATGAATTGGAAGGTGGCGGGATTCTAGGCGGATAACTTAAAACGAAATTAATAACCTGCATAAAAAGTTGATGGTTAGTGTTAATGTTTGGTTATTAATGAAAGCCCGAAGTGTTAAAACTTCGGGCTTTTTCTTTTTTATGTGTTAAAAATGGTTAAAAAATCAGCGACCATGAAATAAATGAGAGGATTTTACGTCTTACTTATAAGTTAAGCATTTTTAGTAAATGTTAATGTTGGTTAATAGCGATAAAAAAACCGAAACAATCTCAATGTTTCGGTTTTTTTTATGCTTTTAATTTTTTGATCTGCTACCAACGTATCACCACGCTACCCCAGGTAAATCCACTTCCAAAAGCTGCCAGGATAATATGATCACCTTCTTTGATCTTCCCATTTTCCCATGCTTCGGTCAAGGCTATCGGAATTGATGCGGCGGTTGTGTTGCCATAACGCATAATGTTATTGTAAACCTTATCGTCACTTAATCTGAACTTCCTCTGAATGAACTGCGAAATTCTCAGATTAGCCTGGTGTGGAATGAGCATATCTATATCCTCTTTCTGTAATCCGTTTTTTTCAAGGCCTTCTATTATGGCTTCGCTGAATCGAATTACCGCGTGTTTAAAAACAAACTGCCCGTTCATATGGGGATAATAAGACACATCTTCAGGATCGTTTTCTTCCATAATGGCATCTACCCAACGTCCGGTACTAGGTCCCAGAAGTGATAATTCGGCAGCATGTTTTCCTTCGGAATGCAGGTGTGAGGATAAAATACCACGATTGTCGTCATCGCTTCGGGAAACAACAGCTGCTCCTGCTCCGTCACCGAAAATAACGGTTACATGGCGACCTCGTGTCGATCGTTCCAGTCCGCCTGAATGATTTTCACTTCCAATCACCAAAACATTTTTATACATCCCAGTACGTACAAATTGATCGGCTACGCTAATGGCATAAACAAAGCCCGAACATTGGTTCCTCACATCCAGCGCACCGATAGTCGGCATCTCGAGTAAGTCCTGCACACGCACACCTCCACCTGGAAAATACATATCGGGACTAAGGGTGGCAAAAACAATAAATTCGATATCATCTTTTGTCAGGCCAGCCCGCTCAATGGCAATCTTCGCGGCCTTGGCTCCCATAATTGATGTTGTATCTTCGCTGGTCTTTGGGTCGATCCATCGACGTTCTTTAATCCCGGTCCGTTCCTGGATCCACTCATCTGTAGTATCCATCCACTGCTTCAGGTCGTCATTTGTCACAACGTTTTCCGGGACGTAATAACCCAATCCTGTAATTCTCGATCTATACATATGGCATTCGTTTGTATTACAAAATTAGTGAATAAAGGTCGCCTGATAAAATTGTAGGCCGTTAACCGTATCATGAAATCGCGATGTTGAAAAAAACCATCTCTAAAATTCAACTAAATAAGGCTAAAATCCGTAACTTCATGAACCGTTTATCTTATCTGTTAAATTAAAAATCCAACTCAAATGAGAACTGTTTTTTCCAGTCTTCTGCTACTTTTTATTTTATTTTCCTATTCACAGGAAAACCTGAACTATCAGCTTCCCCCAGATGAAATTCTCGAACTCGCCGACGCGCCTTTAGCACCTTCGATTCGTATTGATAGCAAGGGAGAGAATATGCTTTTCCTTTATCGCAGCAAATACAAAAGTATCGCCGAGCTTTCTGAAACCGAGTTACGCCTTGCCGGTTTACGTATAAATCCAAAAACCAACATCGGCAGCCGGATAACCTATTACAATGACATGACGATTCGAACCGGAAGAAAGGCTAAAAACCAAAAAATAAAGGGTTTGCCCGAAAATCCGAGATTGGCTTACATCACCTTTTCGCCTGACGAGAAACGGGCGGCCTTTACGCATACGGTAGGCACGGGTGTTGAATTATGGGTAGTCGATCTCAAAACGGCCCAGGCCAAAAGAATCACCGAACCAAACCTGAATGCCAATGTTCGAAGTCCGTATACCTGGTTTAAAGACAGCAAATCACTGCTCGTTAAATTGCTTCCGGGCGATCGGGAATCGCTTATCGATTCGAAATCGGCTTTACCCGGCGGACCGACCATTTCGGTAAGTACCGAAGGAGTAAAAGCTCAAAACCGCACCTACCAGGATTTGCTTAAAAACAAGACCGATGAACATAATTTTGAAGAATTGGCACAATCAACCTTGTTTAAAGTTGATGTTGATGGAAACAAGTCGCTATGGAAGGAGACCGCAATGGTTCGTTCCATGTCGGTTTCCCCGGATGGAAATTATATCATGATCACCAGTATTGAAAAGCCATTCTCCTACCTGGTCCCCTATAGCCGTTTCCCGAGTAAATCGGCAATTTATGACAGCAAGGGTAATTTGGTAAAAACGATGCTTGAGGTTCCCCTGATCGAAGATCTTCCAAAGGGATTTATGGCCGTAAGGACCGGAATGCGAAATATATACTGGCGTGGCGATAAACCTTCAACCCTCTATTGGTGCGAAGCGCTCGATGGCGGAGACCCCTCTAAGGAAGTTGAATACCGGGATGAGGTATATGAAGTTGACGCCCCGTTTAATGGTAATGCACGCGCCTTGATAAAAACCAAAGGCCGTTTTAGGGGAATTGACTGGGGCAATGAAACCATGGCTATAGCATACGACCGCTGGTGGAATACAAGGAATACCAAGGCCTACGTCTTTGATCCATCGGGTAAAAACAAAATGCCAAAACAGATTTGGGACCGGAATTATCAGGATCGCTATAATGATCCGGGAAGATTTGTTACCACAAAAAATGACTACGGCTGGTATACCCTCGAACTGGATAAAAGTAAAGGGTATCTAATCGGGGACGGATATAGCAAAGACGGTAAATTTCCTTTTGTTGATGAAATGAATTTGAGTAGTATGACAACGACCCGGCTATACCAGTCGAATTTAACCGATAAGCTGGAAAATATATCCGGTGCTCTGGATATGAAAAAAGGCGAGATCCTGGTCAGACTTGAATCGAAGAACGAATACCCGAATTATTACGTGCGAAATATCAGAAATAAAAAGGGCCTTGTTCCTTTAACTGATTTCGAGAATCCGTTTAAAAGTATTCAGGACGTGCATAAGGAGGTTATCAATTACAAACGCGATGACGGACTTAAGCTTTCAGGCACACTGTATTTACCCACTGATTACGAAGCGGGAAAAAAATATCCGATGGTCATGTGGGCCTATCCAAGGGAATATAAAGACAAAAGCAGCGCCGGACAATCGACATCAAATCCAAATCAATTTACATACCCGTCTTATGGCTCACCCATTTTCTGGGTGACGCGTGGCTATGTTGTTCTGAACAACGCCTCGTTCCCCATAGTTGGAGAAGGCACTGAAGAACCGAATGACAGCTTCCGGAACCAACTTGTCGCTAACGCCAAAGCCGCTATTGATGCCGTCGAAAATATGGGTTATATCGACCGGGACCGGGTTGCGGTTGGCGGACATTCATACGGCGCCTTTATGACGGCTAATCTATTGGCACATTCCGATTTGTTCGCTGCCGGTATCGCCAGAAGTGGAGCTTACAATCGCACATTAACACCCTTCGGTTTTCAAAGTGAAGAACGCAGCTACTGGGAAGCACCTGAGGTTTATTACACCATGTCACCCTTTATGCATGCCGACAAAATGAAGACGCCTTTACTGCTTATTCATGGGGAGGCTGATAATAATTCAGGGACATATCCTCTCCAAAGTGAGCGTTATTTTAACGCGCTCAAGGGATTAGGCGCACCGGCAAGACTGGTGATGCTGCCAAAGGAAAGCCATGGTTACCGCGCCCGTGAATCGGTAATGCACCTGCTCTGGGAGCAAGATCAATGGCTTGAAAAATATGTTAAGAACAAAAAACATCCGAAAGAAACCGGAACACGATAATTAAAAAAACCGCCACTTGGCGGTTTTTTTGTGTCAGTTTGTCACTTTATTAATTCTGGTATTTTTTTTGTCATATGCATGCCGATAATGACCATTAAAACATGAATTATGAAAGGACAAATCAATGTTTCAGTTGAGAACATATTCCCTTTAATTAAGAAATTTCTATATAGCGATCACGAAATTTTCCTGCGTGAGCTGATAAGTAATGCAACAGATGCCACGCTTAAATTCAAACACCTGACCCAGATTGGAGAAACCAAAGTTGACTATGGCGACCCACAGATCGAAGTTAAGATTGATAAGAAAGCTAAAACTTTGCATGTTATTGACCAGGGTGTTGGAATGACAGCTGAAGAAGTTAAAAAGTATATCAATGAAGTAGCCTTTTCTGGAGCTGAAGAGTTCCTCGACAAGTATAAGGACAAACTGGAAGGCACAGGGATTATCGGACATTTTGGCCTCGGATTTTATTCGTCCTTTATGGTGGCCGATAAGGTTGAGATTCATACTAAATCGTATAACGATGAACCTGCGGCGCACTGGACATGTGACGGATCACCGGAATTCTCTTTGGTTAAAGGAAAACGAAAAGAACGAGGAACCGAGATCATCCTGCATATTGCAGATGATTCAACCGAATTTCTGGAGGAATCGAGAATTCGGGAATTACTATTGAAATATAACCGTTTTATGCCGGTTCCGATCAAATTCGGAACACGTGAAGAGACACTTCCCCTTCCGGAAGATGCCGATAAGGATGCAAAGCCAGAAACCGAGACCGTCGATGACATCATCAACAATCCCGAACCGGCCTGGACGAAGCAGCCTACCGATTTGAAGGACGACGATTACCTGAACTTTTACAAGGAACTCTATCCGATGCAATTTGAAGAACCGTTGTTCAACATTCACCTCAATGTAGATTATCCGTTTAATCTGACCGGTATACTCTACTTCCCGAAATTGACCAACGATCTGAATATTCAAAAGGACCGCATCCAATTGTATCAGAACCAGGTGTATATCACCGATAATGTAGAAAATATCGTGCCGGAGTTCCTGACCATGCTTCGCGGTGTGATCGACTCGCCCGATATTCCGTTGAATGTTTCGAGGAGCTATTTGCAGGCTGATGGCAATGTGAAGAAGATCTCATCTTATATCACCCGTAAAGTTGCGGATAAACTGAAGTCGCTGTTTAATAGTAACCGTGAAGA
>JABDIV010000103.1 GCA_013003555.1 Flavobacteriaceae bacterium | reverse complement strand
TTTTAGCCTTTGACCCCGAGTCAAAAGTAGCATGTGAAACTCTTGTAACTACCGGCCAGGTGGTATTGGCGGGTGAGGTAAAATCGAACACTTACTTAGATGTTCAAAAAATCGCCAGAGATACCATCAACAAAATTGGATATACCAAGAGCGAATATATGTTCGATGGGAATTCATGTGGTGTATTCTCGGCCATACATGAGCAATCTGAGGATATCAATCGAGGTGTTGATCGTGGAAACAAGGAAGAACAAGGAGCTGGTGACCAGGGTATGATGTTTGGTTATGCGACCCGTGAAACTGAAAATTATATGCCACTTGCCCTCGACCTTGCCCACACTATTCTAAGAGAATTGGCGACCATAAGGCATGAGAATCGGGTGATGACCTATTTGAGACCGGATTCAAAGAGCCAGGTAACTATAGAGTATGACGATAATAATGTGCCACAACGAATTGATGCTATTGTTGTGTCAACTCAACATGATGATTTTGGTTCTGACGAAACGATGTTGGCAAAAATACGTGAGGATATCACTAACATACTAATACCGCGGGTAATAGCGAAACAACCTGCCCAGGTTCAAGCCTTATTTAACGATAAGATCACCTATCATATTAATCCGACAGGGAAGTTTGTAATCGGAGGCCCCCATGGCGATACCGGTTTAACAGGACGAAAAATTATCGTGGATACCTATGGTGGAAAAGGGGCACACGGTGGTGGCGCTTTCTCAGGAAAGGATCCCAGTAAAGTAGACCGATCGGCAGCTTATGCCACACGGCATATCGCCAAAAACCTTGTTGCAGCGGGTGTTTGTGACGAAGTTTTAGTGCAGGTGAGTTATGCCATTGGAGTTGCAGAACCTACATCGATTTTGGTTAACACCTATGGCACTTCTAAAGTAAGAATGACCGATGGTGAGATTGGAGAAATCGTTAAATCACTCTTCGATATGCGTCCGGCATCGATCGAAAAACGCCTGAAATTGAGGCAACCTATGTATAGTGAAACAGCAGCATACGGTCATATGGGGCGTACAAACAGGGTTGTGACCAAGACCTTTGAACAACCCAATGGCGAGACCATTCGGATTGATGTTGAATTATTCACCTGGGAGAAATTAGACTTCGTAGAAAAGGTTAAATCCGCGTTCGGACTTTAGCCGGTAAATAAAATAAAAAAGGCCATCATTTTGATGGCCTTTTTAATTTATATCGGTTATTTCTAATCCATACCACCTTTTCGATTTGGCGATCGTTGCCTGGGCCATGTCATTTGTTTTCCGGATCGTCGACTCATCGGAAGGACAATTTTCTCACGCGATGTTTTATTCGGATCCTCCGAGGCCATGTAAGCTAAAATAGCAGTTAAGATTACATTATTTCTAACGTCATCAAAAATGATCTTATCATAGGTATCCCTGTTTGTATGCCAGGTATAATTCCAATAGGACCAATTTAGAGCGAACAAATTGAAGGCTGGAGCTCCAGCGGCAACAAAGGACGCATTATCAGATCCTCCTCCACTTGGAGAACCCGGAAAATTAGTTTCAATATGCTGCGTAATTTCAGTAGGAACGACATACAGCCAACGTGATAAAAATTCATAAGAATGCATGAATCCCGCACCCGAAATATTAACAACTCGTCCTGTACCATTATCCTGGTTAAATACTGCCTGAACATTTTCGACAATTTCAGGATGATCTTCAACAAAAGCGCGTGAACCATTTAAACCTTGTTCTTCACTACCCCAATGACCAACCATAATCGTTCGTTTGGGATTTGGATACATCTTTTTCAAAATACGCATAGCTTCCATCATTACCAGGGTTCCCGTTCCGTTATCAGTAGCTCCGGTTGCGCCATCCCAGGAATCGAAATGTGCCGAAAGAATGACATATTCATCGGGTTTCTCCGATCCCTTAATCTCAGCAATCGTATTAAAAGTGGGCATGGCACCTAATTCCTTAGATTCGGCAACTACTTTGATTACAGGTTCATTGCCATATTCGACCAAGCGATATAACATGGTATAGTCTTCCAATTCGATATCGACTGTAGGGATTTTTTTGGTTCGAGCACTAAATATCTTATTCGAACCAAAGGCCCTGGACCAGTTACTGGCAACGATCCCTGCCGCTCCAGCTTCTTCCAGAACAGGAATAATGGTTCGCGAATTATATCCAGTGTTTCTTATGTTTTCCCGCCAAGCCTTCCTCTGAGCTTCGCGATTTTCCTTCATTTTCTCAAATGACTCTTCGGTTGCGAACTCTTCCCAGTTATAATCGGGTCGACCCGTTGGTTGCTTCATACTAATCAGGACAAATTTTCCCTTTACAGCAGGCAGCCAATTTTGAAACGATATTGAATCCTCAATTTTTTCAGGCAACACAATACATCCGGCGATAACTCCTTCAATGCCAGTATTCGGGTTCCAGGCTAATTGCATACCATCTAAGGTTTGTAAGCGCGGTGATATCATGTCGATATGAGTTACACCGCGTTCCCATCCGCGCCATTCACCCCATTTCTCATTTCTGGCCGAAATTCCCCAGCCTTCATATTTTTTCACGGCCCAGTCATGCGCATTCTTCATCTGAGGTGTCCCTACAAGTCGTGGTCCGACCACATCCAACAATTCATGACCTAGAGCTTTTAATTGAGAATTCTCTTCCGCTTCCTTGATTATATTTTCAAGAATGGGATCCTGTTGCTGAGAATAACTGACAGACACATTGATTAATAGTACTGCCAGACATATTTTGATATAATATTTCATAAGGATATTTAGTTTGATTGGTTTGTCAATCCAAATTAAACAAAATAGTGTTACACTGAAAATCGAAAACCGACCTTATTCAAATTTAATTTATCTTATCCTTTAGTCCTTTTTCCTTTGATCCTTCCCTTCATTTTCTTAATCTCATCTTTTTTCTTATCGAAAATCACATCAAATTCATCTAGGGTTAATCGTTTTCCTTTTGAAGGGATCTTGGTTTTAGCAATCTTTTCCTCTGAATGAAGAATAATTTTCGAGCACAAAATTGTGGTCTTATCCTCATTGAGTTCAAGTATCAATCCAGGCAGTCCCCAGTAATGACCCGGACCGTGATTTGCCGGTATTTGCGGAGTATACCAGGCCGTGATTATAACCTGGTCATCGGTATCGGAATTATCTTGTTCAGGCCTTACATTTAAACCCTTTGGTGGGATTTCACTCAAAGATCTTATACAAATGGCCTTAAAACAGGTGTAGTCTCCAATTTTTTTTGTTTCATCGGTCAATTGCCATTTGAACTCCGGGAGTGAATCGTCAATTAGGAAAAGCTTACCATAGAATTCACGCCTCTCCACTAATCGTTTTGCTTGAACATTCTTATAAATAGGCACACTGGAATATTGCCCACTCATTAAATTATCCCATCCCGCCTTTTGTCCGGATGTCTCGAGCCGTTCATCTTCCTTGAACAAAGACATTTTACGATCAAAATCCAGGATAAAGACCTTTTCATATAAATGACTCATGTTAACCGACAACTCTTTCTTTTGCTCAGTGGTTAGCTGTTTTTTACCCCAGCTCTCAAAGTCAATTGTCGTTTTAGAAATATAATATGCTCTCCAATGAAATTCCTGTGCGCTGATGGTAAGAGACATCAGAATAACAAATAAAACCAGACTGACTCGTGATAGGATCATTTGATTCACGCCGTATTTTTATAACTCGTATCGCAACCTAAAGGTGATAAACCTTGGCTGAATGAAGTACTCTGTGGCACTTACAGAAATCGCCCCGGCACTACTTTGATTTTGCGAGGTGGTATTCAGGATATTGGTCGCCTTTACTGTATATTCGAATTTGGCATCTTTATCCTTCCGATAGGATAAGGAGGCATTCCAGAATTCAAATTCATTGATCGTTCTGTCCTCATCACTGAAATTATTAAAGGTATAATCGGTTCTAAAGGTGAGTGCTTTCCAAATATAAGCATCGAATTCTATCGACGGTGCATTGGTGAAGAATTTGGTTCTCCTCTGCCCCTGGTCATTATCCTCAATCGAATAGCGGTACCCGATTTCGATATTTGGTGCAGTCCTGAAATTAGTACGTAATCCCGCTCTATAGGTCTGGGAATAATTTTCATTTACAGAACGCTGATTCTGAATGAACTGGTTGAATTTCGAATAATTAAAATTACCTCTCAGGGTTGCTCGAATTTTACCAAAAGTGCGCTGGAACCGACCGCTAATTCTTAAACTTTCGTCAGCAAAATCAGAATTAAATGGTGTTCCAACACTGATTACACTGCCAGGTTCAAAAAATGAAGATGTCCTGATATTATCGATACTCTTGTTATAATTGATGTTCGCAAACACATTTGTGTAATTAAACAAATTAAAACTGAAATAAGACAAATTAATATTGTGCGATAAAGCACTTTCAAGGTCAGGACTTCCGGCAAACAATGAATTGTAGTTATTCAACACCAGGGCTCTCGCGAACCTTGACACATCGGTGAATTGCGTTTGCATCCGATAATTCAAAATGATCTGCTCGCTTTTCTTCAATTGCATGCGCATATTGAAATCGGGTAACAGTCTTACAAAATTATCAGTCGTTTTATCTCCAAACTGCGTATTCTTGGCGCTGTAAGCATGTGCTGAGAACCCGGGAGATAATGTAAAGATTCCGGCCTTCAAGCGATAGTGAAATCCTAAATAGACGTCGCTAAAATTATATTTGGTATCGTTAACATCTTCGCCATTGTTAATCAAGGGAGTGGGATCAAAGGTGTTTCCATTATCTAAAAACTGGAATATTTCAGAATCGAATTGCTGCTTACTCAATATGGTTCCTACCGTCAGGTTAATATCACTTTTGGTGTTTATCACATTCCAGTAATCAAGTTTTGCATCAAGCTGATTCGACTTTACCCTTTTTTCCTGGGCGACATTGTAATCGATCTGTGCACCATCAAGTCCCAAATTATTAGCGGTATTGTCATAGTTGTCTTTGTCTTCTAAAATGGCATTATAAAATGGATCTTCGTCCTGAATTAAACTCTGAACCTCCAATGCAAAAATGTTGGTGTCATTTAAGGTATAATAGTAATTCAAGTTTTGATTGATACTATAAGGGCTGGCATTTTCCAATTGATCAATATCTCCAATGACAGAGGAGAAAAAACGTTGATCCTGTGATTCCTTAGAAATCTTTCCAATGACATCATAATCCAGTTGATTATTCACATTGGGCTTATATTTAGCCGATAATTTCATGGTTCCCAGATCACTGCTCTGTGTAGTATTACTAGAGGTTGTTTCATCAGGAATTCCCAGTGCAGGATCTGTATATTGAACCGCTCTGTTCTCCAGCAGATCGGTAATTGTATTCGAGAAAATAGCAAATCCACTAATGTCCAGGGTCTTTTTTGGTGACCAGCTGAAATTTGCTGCACCAAATTTGGTATTGATATTCTGAGCACGATCATTCTGCAATTGAAGAAACCCTAAAGCATTCGATCCTAAATTGATATTGGTACCACTTTGTCGGCTTGGATTTCGGAAGCCACCTGAAAAATTAAAAAAGTCCCGTCTCGAAAAAGCGATCTCTCCTATATTATTCAAATCACCAATGATATTAACGCTGTATTTCGGACTGTAATAGAACAATTTTGGCTGGAGCAGGTAAAGGCCGTCTTCATCTGAGGACCCTCCCCCGGCAGTCACATTGCCAAACCAGAAGTTTTTCTTGCCTTCCTTCAATTTAATATTTAATGCAATGTTATCCTGATTGTTCGTTACGCCGCTCAACTGGCTCACTTCGGAATAGTTCCTGAGAACTTGCACCTTATCTACTGCATTCGAGGGAATGTTCTGAGTGGCCAGTTTGGTGTCGCCATCAAAAAAATCCTTTCCATCGACCATGACTTTGGAAACCACCTTTCCTTCTACTTCCACCTGACCATCATCGTTGATTTCAACGCCAGGTAAATTCTGAAGCACATCTTCAAGTTTTCGTTCAGTCCCGGTATTAAAGGAATCGGCATTGTAAACAAGGGTATCACCCCTTACCGTAACCGGCATTTCATAGGTAAGCTCAACAGCATCGAGACTCGAGTCATCCTCGAGGTTAAAATCGCGGTTAATGCGCTGATCGGATGTCGATAAACTTTCTGTTAAGGTTTTTTTGCCGATATAACTAACCTGGATCGAATAGTTCGAATTTTCTTTCAGATCAAGTCTGTAACGACCCTGATCATTCGAAATCGCATAACTATCCATTGTTTTAGTATCCTGGTTAATGGCGATTATATTAGCCAGTTCAAGTGGTTCACCGATACTGTCTCGAACCACACCTTCCATTCTGACTTGAGCAGACGATATCCCTACTACCAGAAGTAGTATAATGAGACCTAATTTTTTCATTATTTTTTGGTTGCTAGGTGATTTAAATCGAATCATGGTTTAGTTACCACCACGACGGTCACCGCCCCGACGTCCCCCGTACATTTCTCGCATCTCCTTCATTTTTTGCTTGACGGTTTCGTTATATTCATTTCGGGTAACTATTTTTCCCTTATTCGGTTTTTTGATTTCTTTCTTTTCTTCCGGGTTCAATATTATTTTTGAACAAAGAATAGTCGTTCTTCCCGAACTGACCTCCAGGATCAATCCAGGTAATCCCCAATACTCGGCAGGACCTTGATTTACGGGAATCTGAGGCGTGTACCATGCCACTACCTCAACTTGTTTTGGGACTTCAACTTCGTTTAATGGATCATCATCTGAGCTGGCCGCATCTAGCGAATCTTTTTTTACTTCTTTTTTCTCTTCGTCATTGTCTTGATTTCGGCGTCTCATATTCGTCCAATCCAATTCATCAACAGCTTTCATAGCCGTTGCTTTAAAGCAGGTATATTGACCGATTTGCTTCGTTTCTGATCCCATTTTCCATTCCAGTTTAGGAAGTTCGTCTTTTACAAGGAACTGCTTGCCGAAAAATTCCTGCTCTTGAATGATCATTGATTCCTTAACGTTCTTATATTGGGGTCCACCGGTGAAACTACTCATCATGCCTCGCCATGCACCACCCCGTCCGGGAGCGTCAAGAACTTCATCTTCAACATACATACTCTCTTGACGATTGAAGGTTAAGACAAATGTTTTTTCGAACATGCTTTTCATGCGTTCGGCGATTTGTGCTTTCATCTCAGGACTCATTTGTCGTCCTCCCCATCCATCCATATCAACCGTAGTTTTTGAGAAGTAATGCGCCTGACCTTGAAAGTCTTGAGCATTAAGTGCGAATGAAAATAAGAACGTGAACGCTAAGAAACTGACTCTCGAAATAAGTGCTTTCATGATTTATGATGATTTTCTTTTAAGTTGTTTAACAAACTTATACAACTATTCAGCCTGTACGCTTTTATTTGTCATAAAATTAACATTGTTAAAGCAACTTATTTTCAACACTAAGACTCTAAAATCAACTTTAGGTTCAACCGGCTATCGTTAAAATATTGTTAAAGCTTTTATCGGCGTCGACCTCCACGGTTATCACGAAATTCCCGCATTTTTTCTGCTATGATGTTCTGATACTCCTTTTTTGAAACAACTTTACCTTTCTCGGGCGCTTCAATTTCGGTCTTGTCATCCGGGTTCATTACAATTTTCGAGCACAATATGGTCGTATCACCAGCACTGACTTCCAGAATTAATCCGGGAAGACCCCAATATTCAAGCGGGCCATGACGCACGGGAAGTTGCAACGTATACCAGGCCTCAACCTCGGTCATTGCGACATCAGGCTCTGTTTCTTTTTCTTCCCCTTGTGCCGGATCGCCATTCTGTTGGTTATTATTTCTCAACCTATCCCATGAGAAGGAATACCAGGTCAGGTCGGAAGTCGGTATTGAAGCGGTGGCCTTGAAACATATATAATTCCCTATTTGCTTGGTTTCGGTTCCCATCATCCATTCTATTGGCTGTAATTCATCTTTTACCAAAAAACGTTTGCCGTAGAACTCTTGATTCTGAATTTGAGTATTTGTTTTTACATTTTTGTATTGTTCCCCCGGTGAAAAATTCTTACCCCAAGAATCTGTTGCGCCTGAAATAGCATCGAGCTTACTTTCTTCTTCAAAAACAGACTCCTCTTTATTGAACAAGAGAACATATGTTTTTTCTAACCTGTTTTTCATTCTTGCCTCAATCTGCTTCTTTTGAGCCTCACTTAATCGTGCTCCCCAATTACCGAGATTCATACGCGATTTTGAGAAATAGTATGCTTTTCCTTGAAATTCATCAACATTATCCTTCACAGAAAAACTGCTGGTCAATAAGAAAGCGAAGGTTAAAAAACTAAGTTTTAAGAGAATTGATTTCATTATAAAGAGGTTTTTGGACTATTATGTTTAACAAATATGTAATTTTATTAAACAATAACAGCATTCTTTATCATAATATTAACACGTTAAAACCTATTTATAGTTGGCATACCACTTATTTATTGTCATTATCCACTAGAATGAACTTAGAATTTAAGTGTTTAACATTATTAGCCGCCAATTCTAATCTCTACATTATGGCCATTTCTTCGATCGGAGTCATAACGATTGTTCATTTCTCGCATCTTCTTATCTACGATCTCATCATATTCCTTTTGATTGACTCGCTTACCTTTAGAGGGCTTTTCAATCTTGATTTGGTCTTTGGTATTTAAAATAATCCGGCTACAAAGCAGGGACACCGGGCCATCATTGACTTCAAGGATAAGACCTGGCAAGCCTTGATATCGTCCCGGACCGTTATTAACAGGAATGTCTGGTGCATACCATGCCGTTACAGTGATCTCTTCCATTTCTGGTTCAGCGTTTTCATCTTCTTCGGGATCATTATCACCATTTACACTGATAAAGCTTCGAACCACTGGTTGCTCCCTGGTATAGGTTGCTTTATAACAGGTATAATCACCAATATTTTTAGTCTCATTGGAAAGTGTCCAATCTCTTTTTTCCAATTGATCTTCAATTAAGAATATCTTACCAAATACTTCATTCTGACTCGTAAAATTGTCATCCTTGGTATTCTTATACAAAATGTCACTGCCACCTGTATCAACCATTACCATCTGCATACCTGCAGGCTGGGGGGACTCTAATTGTTCTTCCTCTTTATACAATGACTCCTCCTTATTAAAGGTGAGTTTGAACGTTTTCTCAAACTGCTTCTTCATCATATCCATCATGCGTTTATGCATATCGGAATTAACTTGAGTACTATCGAATTGAATGTTCATTTGACGATGGGATTTATACATCGCCTCACCCTGGAATTCCTGGGCTATACCTATCCCTGACATCAACAGGGCAATCATTAAACAAAGGGTTTTAATCGATTTCATAATTAGCGTTTTGTATTATACAATTTATTAAATGCCGTTTTTACTTTGGCTGTTTGATCAATAAAAGATTTTAATTTGCCCGAATACCCTTTCACGCTGAATTCGGTATTCGAAAGAGTTACACCGTCGGTTTCATGTTCAAAATTACAAATGATTTTTAATTCAATGGGGTGATCATTCTCCGACAATTCATAAAGGGAAAGTAGTTCTTTCAGATCAAATTCAGCCAGGTCATCAAAAGAATCAACTTCAATACTCAGAGAAATAACTTCTACATCTGGTTTCGAGGTATGTTCATTGATTTGTCCCATTGCTATTTGAGCGATTATCAGGGCCAGAATTAAGATTAAATTTTTCATATGGAAATGATATTTTTGTTTTTCAGTTCAAAGATGCGATCTTCAGTTTTAAGAGTCGGTTAATTAGTGTTAACTAGTGTTAAGCGATTGGCTTAAATGTGTTTTAACACTTACTTTTGAAACGTGAACAGTTCGAAATTCAAATGGACCTTGTATTTAATCGTTATGGTTATTAGTATTACCATTGCGATTCAGGTCTATTGGAATTACCGGAACTATCAAACCAACAAACAGCAACTGGTTAATGATGTTCAAGCGGTCCTTGATAATTCTGTAGCAAGCTATTATGAATTGTTGGCGAAAGAATCGACGATTGGATTTTCGTTCGAGGAAGGCCTCTCTAATGATTTCTTTGATGAAAACGGGGAATTCGACAGTATTGTAAAGAAAATCGACAAAGAAGGCCTTAATTTTTCGGGTCTGGATTCAATCACCCTTAAATCTTACGAAGGCGTTCGGGTTTTTCGGGGTTTAAAAGCTGATTCTTTACTCAAGGAAACACATAATCCGATTAAAAACAAGCCCATTCGGCAACTTCAAATCGAAGATCATACGCATTTTCCTAATGATTCTCTGACCCGTGAGGATTTCGAAATGCTGACCTCGAAGGTTATTATATCAATAAGTTCAGACACCCTCAACCTGAAAGCCATCGACAGTATAGTGAGCAGTGAACTTGTCAGGAAGAATATCGATGTTGATTTCAGGCTTATGTACAAGTCTCCTGATTCGCTAATTTCTTCAACAAGAGAAATAAATTCTAAAAACGCCCTGCAAACTGCATCGAGCTCAACGTTCTTACCGGCCAACAGCAGTCTTCAAATGGATTTTTCTAACGTTGTTCTTATCATCTTAAAGCGCATTCTCCTGGGAATCCTAATATCAAGCTTACTTGTTCTTGCGGTAATCAGTAGTTTGTTTTACCTGTTAAGAATCATCAAATCACAAAAGCATCTGGCAGAGGTGAAGAACGATCTTATCAGTAATATTACTCATGAATTCAAGACTCCTATCGCAACGATTGGCGTTGCCCTTGAGAGCATTCAGAATTTTGACACCCTCAATGATAAAGAAAAGACCAAGTCGTATTTAAAAATGTCGGCCGAACAGCTGAATAAATTAAATGTCATGGTTGAAAAATTGCTTGAAACGGCCACTCTTGATCGTAATTCCATAGCCCTGTCGAAAGAACGAGTTGACCTGATTAAGTTGATGAATGAGTTGATTTCAAGATACCGAATAGCAGCCGGAAATAAAGTTATTCAATTTAACCATAAACCCGACGAACTGGAGGTTGAGGTGGATTGTTTTCATTTCGAAAGTGCGATAAGCAACTTAATTGACAATGCTGTTAAATACGGTGGCAATAGCATTACAATATTTGCGAGCCAGGGAGACAACAATGGCATCGAGATCCGAATTCACGACAACGGTAAAAAACTTTCACCAAAGGAAAAGAATAAGATCTTCGATAAGTTTTATCGCGTTTCCAAGGGTAACACCCACGACGTGAAAGGATTTGGAATCGGACTGTATTATACCAAAACCATCGTTGAAAAACATGGTGGCAGTGTTGCATTAAATATTGACAATACCGGTACTACTTTTATAATACGAATACCTTAGATGAAGCGAACTACAATATTATTGGCAGAAGACGAGCCTGCTTTAGGGCAAATCATTAAGGAGAGTCTGGAAACACGTGGATTTGATGTTATCCATGCCGAAAATGGTGAGGTTGCTTACAACAGGTACAAGGCCGAATCTCCAAAATTATTGATCCTGGATGTCATGATGCCCAAAAAAGACGGCTTCACCCTGGCGAAAGAAATCCGAATGGAAGACGACCATATTCCAATAATTTTCCTGACTGCTAAATCGCAGACTCAAGATGTGGTGGAAGGCTTTTCGATTGGTGGAAACGATTACCTGAAAAAACCGTTTAGCATTGAAGAACTCATCGCTCGAATCAACAATTTATTGGATCGAACACGTACTCAACGCCACTCGGAGGAACTCGTATTTGGTGAATTCAGGTTTAATTTTCAAAAGCAGTGGCTGCAGTTTAAAGAGCTGCCAAAGGATCAACTAACCCATCGCGAAGCACATTTGTTATTTCACTTAATCAAGAACAAAAACGATGTATTAGACCGATCACTAATATTAAAGAAACTATGGGGAAATGACGATTTCTTTTCGGCACGTAGCATGGATGTTTTTATAACAAAATTGAGAAAGAAATTAAAGGCCGACGAAAATGTAAAGATCGTGAATGTGCGCGGATTCGGTTATAAATTAATCTGCTGATTATTGGCTTGATTTTTGTACTTTTCATCAGTGATGAAATACGTTCAAGTCTTTCTACTTTGTGTTTGGAGCTTCCATGCCTGCGGTCAGGTTTCTCCCATTGTCAAATTTATTGACAAAACGATCTTGAATGCCGATATGCTTGTCAATATCGATAGTTTCGGTACTATATACAGCATTGATGGCGATACCTTCATCAAAACACAAGGAACTCAGAACATTTATTTTAGCAGTATTCAGCTTGGCAATATTACCTCAGCGAACGTTTTCAATCCATTGAAATTTCCCGTTTTTTATGAAAACTTCAATACCGTTGTGATTCTGGATAACCGTTTGGCTGAAATAACCAGGGTGAATTTTAATGATTTAACTCCTTTTCGACTGGTAACGAAAATTTCGGCAGGTTTTGACAATGCCATCTGGATTTATAATCAAAATACCCAACAGATGGAATTGTTTGACTATCTGAATCGGAAGACAAGAATAAAATCATTGCCGATTAGCGGAGAGGTGATAAGCATAGCAAGTAATTTTAACTTTTGCTTTGTTTTGACCAACAAAGCCCTAATAACTTATAATTACCTGGGAAATGTCGTTTCTAAAATTCCGGTCAGTGGTTTCATGGCCGTCAATGAGTTCAATGATAATCTAATTTTAAGAAAAAACAACCATTTGTATTTTAAGCGTGCTAATTCTATCGAATTGCAGCCGTTAAAATTGCCTGAATTGTTAATAAATCAGTTTTTCGTAACCGATGAAACCTTGTATATTTATGACGGTGAAATTCTTCATCGTTTTCATTTAAAACTCAATTAGAATTATGCATGTTGCTATTGCCGGAAACATCGGTGCAGGGAAAACGACTCTCACAAAATTACTAGCCAAACATTATAGATGGGAAGCCCATCTTGAAGATGTTGTCGATAATCCTTATCTCGATGATTTTTATAATCAAATGGAACGTTGGAGCTTTAACCTCCAGGTTTATTTTTTGAATAGCAGGTTTCGGCAAGTTTTACAAATTCGTAAAAGTGGTAAAAAAATCATTCAGGACAGAACCATATATGAAGATGCCCATATTTTCGCTCCCAACCTTCATGCCATGGGATTGATGACCAATCGTGATTTCGAAAACTATTCCACGCTTTTTGACCTCATGGAATCATTGGTTCAAGGACCTGACATACTGATCTATTTAAGAAGTACAATCCCTAACCTCGTGAAGCAAATTCATAAACGGGGCCGGGATTATGAGAACTCCATAAGCATTGAATATCTCAGCCGGTTGAATGAACGATATGAGGCCTGGATTCACGGTTACGATAAAGGCAAATTACTCATCATTGATGTCGATGACGTAGACTTTGTTGAAAACCCGGAAGATCTGGGCGATGTTATAAACCGGATCGATGCTGAAATACATGGGTTATTTTAAATTTGTTTAAGAACTTTTTAGCTTTAATTAGTCTCGTCAATAAGCTTTTAACCCGCACTCACAGTGCTAATTTGGGATTAGATCCCTGAAATTTCGTATCTTACATTATTAAACAAAAAAAAGCAATGAACAAATTAGGAAAATTACTCTTATCTCTTTCCTTAATATTTGTAATTGGTTGTTCTAAGGACAGCTCGAATGATGAACCCCTGAGCGAAACAGGGTTTAAGATTGAAGGCAACTGGAGAATGCACAGTTATTCTTATTTTGGATCAAGGACCGACATCCTTGAAGAAGACGTAACCCAGCGGCAATTCACAGGAATTGGCTGGGAAATTAACATGGACATGGTGTTTTCGGAATCACCAAATAATTACAGCTCATCTGGCTCATATTACGTTGATCATATTGTAACAAATTCCGAAGGTCAGGAAACCCTTTATTATGGATATTTTGAGGTTGAGGATTTAGGGACCTGGGTTAGAAATGGTACCAGCATCGATTTGATACTTGACGGGGAAACCAGTCAAGGCACAATAACTGAGTTGACAGACACGACTCTTGAATTTATAGTGCAGTCAAGCACTTCCGACACGAATTGGGAAGGTACTGTAACGAACATCACACGTACTGATACGTACAGGTATATCAGATAAAAAATTCAGTATAAATAAAAAACCACGCTCTAAGCGTGGTTTTTTTATTTTACCGGGAGGTGAACCGAACTAATTATCGTTCACTTCTTCTTCAACCTCCTGTATTACCTTCTTCATTTTTTTGGTCATAGCCCCATCATCTGCACTTAATGCTTCGATTTTAGCCTTAACCTCTTCTTCGGTTCCTTCAATAACCTCAGTAGTTATTTTTTCTTCACCGTTCTCTTTCACTGTGGTAGTTACCGTAGCCTTAACCGTTCCGTCATCATTCTTTTCCATTTCCACCTTTATTTCCTTGCCAGACATCTTCATTTCAGTATCACCGGCATGTTCCACATGGATACCGTCAGACTCCAATGATTTCAACTGTGATTTAACTTCGGCCTCAGTTCCTTCAAAAACCTTCTCGTCGATAACTTCTTCACCATTTTCTGATGTTGTAGTAATAACTGTTGCTTTTACAGTTCCGTCTTCATTCGATTCCATATTAACCTGAACTTCTTTTACCATTTCATCAGCTTGAGCAAAGGCCTGATCTGCATCAACAGACAAAGCAATACTCGGAGCGATAACAAGTGCTACAACCGACATTAATTTCAATAGTATGTTTAAAGATGGTCCAGAGGTGTCCTTAAATGGGTCACCAACGGTATCACCAACAACAGCAGCTTTGTGGGCATCGGTACCTTTACGACCTTCTTCTTCGATCATTTTTTTCGCATTGTCCCATGCTCCACCAGCATTCGATTGAAAGATTGCCATAAGCACTCCCGCTGTGGTTACACCGGCTAAAAGGCCTCCAAGCATTTCAGCTCCACCGATAAATCCGACACCAACAGGAACCGCAATGGCCAACAGACCCGGCAATACCATTTCCTTGATAGAAGCTTGCGTTGAAATCGCTACACATTTTTCATATTCAGCGACGCCGTCAGCTGCTTCAAAGGTCTTCCGATCATCATCTGAAGCTTTCGACATATCTGAATCATATTTTCTCATCACTGCTAGAGCGTTCTTCAATTCAGGAATATCTCTGAATTGACGACGCACCTCCTCGATCATGGCCATGGCTGCACGACCAACAGCATTCATCGATAATGCTGAGAAAACAAACGGAAGCATACCGCCTACCAAAAGACCAGCCATTATTTTAGGTTGAGACACATCGATAGCGGTTACATTCGCCGTTTTCATAAAAGCAGCAAATAGTGCTAATGCGGTTAAGGCTGCAGAAGCAATGGCAAAACCTTTACCGATAGCGGCTGTTGTATTTCCAACCGCATCTAACTTATCTGTACGTTGACGAACCTCGCTTGGAAGCTCACTCATTTCGGCAATACCTCCGGCGTTATCAGAAATCGGTCCGTAGGCATCAACCGCTAATTGTATTCCTGTGTTAGCCAGCATACCAACTGCAGCAATAGCGATACCGTATAAACCAGCAAAATAATGTGAAACTATAATCGCCGCAGCAATTAGAATAATTGGAATGGCAGTAGACATCATCCCTACGCCAAGACCTGCAATAATATTTGTGGCCGATCCTGTTTCTGATTGACGCACGATTGAATTAACAGGTTTCGAACCGGTTCCTGTATAATATTCGGTTACTTTTCCAACCAATAAACCAGCTATCAATCCAGTTATCACAGCGATGAAAACACCCCATGATCCATAAGGCAGGCCTTCAACACTTTCAGGAATAAGAGCACCGATAATAAAATATGCGGCAACGATCATCAAACCAGCCGATCCGAATTCACCAATATTTAATGCCTTGTGAGGAGATCCGCCATCTTTCACCTTAACAAAGAAGGTTCCAATGATTGACATTACAATACCTACTGCAGCTAATACCAATGGTAAATACACAGCTCCTAAACCATCAAAATCAGGAGTAAAAATAAAAGCACCTAAAACCATTGTACCAATGATCGAACCAACATACGACTCGAACAGGTCAGCACCCATTCCAGCAACGTCTCCTACATTATCTCCTACATTGTCGGCAATGGTAGCCGGGTTAAGCGGGTGGTCTTCAGGTATACCTGCTTCTACTTTTCCAACGAGGTCAGCACCCACATCGGCCGCTTTGGTGTAAATTCCACCACCAACACGTGCAAATAACGCGATTGAAGAGGCTCCTAAAGAAAATCCAGCCAGGACATTTAAAACCATTTCAAGATTTTCAGATCCAGGCCACATCATTTGATAAGCCATAAATAAACCACTTAATCCTAAAACTCCTAATCCCACAACTCCAAGTCCCATGACAGAACCACCTGCAAAAGCAACTTCTAAAGCTTTTCCCAAAGAAGTTCTAGCAGCCTGAGTCGTTCTAACGTTTGCTTTTGTAGCAACTCGCATTCCAATAAATCCGGCTAATCCCGAACAAATGGCTCCAACTATAAACGATACAGCTACCATTCCATGCGAATTTTCTTCAGAGTTTCCTTTGAAGAATAATAAGGCTGCAACTGCAATCACAAAAATTGAAAGAACTTTGTATTCAGCTTTTAAGAATGACATCGCACCATCTGCAATATTTTTTGCAATTCGTGCCATTTTCTCATCTCCTACCTCTTGTTTTGTTACCCAAACATTCTTAAAGAAAACGAAAATCAATGCCAGGACTCCAAATGCTGGTAAAAATTTGACTAATAATTCCATGTGTTAGTTTTTTATTTGACGCGGCAAAAATAGTAAAATATGACCGATAAAAAAGGTTTTAAAGCATAAATCCTAAGGCTATTAAACAGGTATTTGTTACCTGAAATCGAATAATAGGACCTTAGGAGAATTAGGTGGTTAGAAATGAAATCCGAAGGTAGCCGTTACACCGAATCGCCGGGCGTCGGGATTATTGAAATAATTTCCCCTGAAATTGAAATCAACACGAAGAATTTTAAAAATATTACCGATCCCAAAACTATATTCCCAATAAATTTGTTCGTTTGGCGCCTGGTATTCGAGTCCCGAGGCATTAAGTGCAATGTTCTCATCTGAAATATCACCCCAAACTCCTCGAATACTTATAAACTCTCTAAGATTGAGCTTTCTTATGCCAGGTATTCTTGAGAAAAATCGACCATTGAAATTATGCTGTAAATAAACCGACGTGTAGGTATCGGTAACAAATTCATAAAAATCCAGTTGTGAGAATGCATTATAAACAGAGAAGTACGATTGATTTCCGGGCACTACACTAAGCAATCCCAGTGGGATTTCTCCAAAGGTCTTTCCCGCTTCCACGGTAGAATAAAGTCGTCCGAATCCTCCGATTTGCCACGGCTGTGTATATGAGAATTGCACCTTTGTATAATCGAAATCACTGTTAAACATATCTTTTGACCCGATGCTTAAACGTGCGAACAAACGAGCAAAATTATCATTTGATTCATGGCGTTCCACTCCGAAACCCGTCATCTTACGACCGGGAAAAACAAAGGTCGAAAATGTGGTTTCAAATTGTTTTACAACCGACGAAACCCCGGTTGGGGATTCAGGATCGACATAGTCGAGACTAAAAGTTGGTGAAGCCGATTCCAATTTTCGATAGTTACCGCCTATTCTGAAAATAACATTTTTCCAGGGCTCCATTTCAAAGGAAAGAACACCGAGTTTTAGGCTTGTGAGCTTATCATTATTTGCTCTTAAATTAAGTACCGAAGATGCCAGACTTCGCCCAAGCACATCGGTTGATGATGTCAGGCTTGCCCCGATCTGTTCGACATCCTTACGGTATCCGCCGGAAATGATGAAACGAGATTTCTTATCCATCAACCACTTACCTGATAAGCCATATTTCACCTCCTTATCTTTTGTGCCATATGCCACAAACCCTTCAAGACGCCAGGGATCATTTCGTCCGAAATAGGTTCGTCCGCCAGTTCTGATTCGAATCCCTTCTACCTCATTAAATCCAAAAGTTGAAAAGATTGGGCCATAATCGAAATTGATACTAGGAAATTCGATATAGCCAGAAGATAAAATACTTCCGATATTATATAAGGTCCTAAATTTCTTGGTAGTCTTCAGGGTGTCCAGCATTTTATAGACACCTTTTTCGTCTTTGTTCAGGTCTTCCATTCGATTGGTCTCCCAAAATGCGTCATCACGATCGTAGATGGATTCATCAAAACTAAATACCTCCACATCATAAAAACCCTCCTCCTTTGGCTGGTCGAAAACGTAATTATCGTATAACGTGGTACGTTTTCCATAGATCCCTCGTGATTTTTCCTTTTTGTTCAACGCAAAATCAGACAGCATATAATCGCGCTTCACAAGGAAGAGCGAATCGTTCAACAACTCGAATTCCTGCTCGATGTAAATCTCTTTTACCCAATTGATATTTGCACTTTTCGAAGCTTGAAGATTTATTTCCTTGATGGCATAGGTGGAATCACTCACCCAAAAATCGCCTTTAAATGTTAATTCATTTTTCCGCCTGGGGTAATAAATAACATTATAGCACCATTTATTGTCGATGAAGGCACTATCAGAAAGGACGTAATTGTAGGTATTAACCCCGGTTGTTGAGAGTGGACTCACAAAACTTTTATCGAAAAATTTAAGGTAATTGTCATAGACATTATAGTCTGAATAAAGATCATCAACGAAATCTATTATGACCTGGTTATCGCTAAAACCGGAATTCTTGTTACCTAACAGCTCATCTTTTTCCTTATTGATACGATTATCGCCATATACCTTTGAAACGGCCTCATTGATAAACATGGGTAAATAGGTCTTTCCCGTCACTCTGGAGGTATCGACCTGATCAAAAACAAATTCCATCCCCCGGAAGAGCCTGCTTTTTATAAGGGCACTGTCTATAGTATTGATGTCAAATTCGACCTTTTCGTATTTATCATACTGGTATTGATCAAATTGATCCAGTCCGTTCCTCCTTTTATATTCCCATATTTTTCGAAGTAGATCGATGGCCGGATTATCCTTTTTAGGCTGCCGACCTCGAACAATTACGACTTCGTCAAGCGTTGAGGCCTCTTCTTTAAGGACAAAACGTAAATTGTAATTCACCTTTTTCTCCAAAGGAAATTCGATGGTTTGAAAGCCCACAAAAGACACGATCAGCGTATCCCAGGTTTCTGTAGATTCAAGATAGAATTTACCATTTTCATCGGTTATTGTTCCTTCGGAAGAATTCTTGAAGATAATATTGGCAAAAGGGGCCGGTTCATTTAATTCATCATAAACGTAACCACTAACCTTGGTTTGTGCAAAGGAGGCTAATCCAAAAAAAAATAACAATATGGTAATCGACCTCTTCATTCCAAATAAAAAAACTTCATTAACGACCAAGCTAATGAAGTCTTTACTATAACGAAAGTTTTTTTCTTTTATTTATACATCACTTTTTTTACCGAATTGATCACATCCTGATGATTTGGTAACCATTCGGCCAAAAGAACTGGTGAATACGGTGCCGGTGTATCGGCTGTATTGATCTTTTCAATTGGTGCATCGAGATAGTCGAAGACTTGGTTTTGAACCTGGTAGGTGATTTCGGTTGCAACATTTCCAAATGGCCAGGCCTCTTCAAGAATTACCAGACGGTTGGTTTTCTTGACCGATTCAAGGATGGTTTTATGATCCATGGGTCTTACCGTCCGTAAATCGATGATCTCACAAGAAATTCCTTCTTTTTCAAGTTCATCGGCAGCTTTAAATGCTTCTTTTATGATTTTACCGAACGACACAACGGTCACATCAGTTCCTTCCCGCTTTACATCAGCTACACCGATTGGAAGCACGTATTCACCTTCAGGGACATCGCCTTTATCACCATACATCTGTTCACTTTCCATAAAGATAACCGGATCGTCGTCGCGTATGGCCGATTTCAATAAACCCTTGGCATCATATGGGTTTGAAGGCACTATAACTTTAAGTCCGGGTGTATTGGCGAACCAACTTTCAAAAGCCTGAGAATGTGTTGCTGCGAGCTGACCGGCTGAAGCCGTTGGACCACGAAAAACAATCGGACATTTGAACTGGCCACCAGACATTTGCCTGATCTTAGCGGCATTATTGATGATCTGATCAATCCCAACCAACGAGAAGTTAAAAGTCATGAACTCAACAATTGGTCGGTTTCCGGTCATCGTTGATCCCACAGCCACTCCCGCAAATCCGAGCTCTGATATTGGCGTATCGATTACCCGCTTTGCTCCGAATTCATCCAACATCCCTTTCGATGCTTTATAAGCCCCGTTATATTCGGCCACTTCTTCTCCCATAAGATAAATGCTTTCATCGCGTCGCATCTCTTCACTCATCGCCTCACATATGGCCTCTCTAAATTGAATTGTTCTCATCGTTCTAATAATTCATGAACTGCAAAAATACTAATTAATGTATAACAAAATCAAAGCTAAATTGTCAAAATATTTATTATGCATGCATAGGATTTTTTTATAAAATTCATTACCTTCGTAGCCTTGATATATCGTATAATCTTTTCTTCAAAATATTATGAAAATACTTGTTTGTATTAGTCATGTTCCGGACACAACTTCAAAGATAAATTTTACCGAATCTGATGGTAAATTTGACACGGCAGGTGTTCAGTTTGTTATAAATCCTAACGATGAATTCGGTTTGACCAGGGCCATGTGGTTCAAGGAAAAACAAGGAGCCAGCGTCGATGTCGTTACGGTTGGTGGGACTGAAGTTGAACCTACCCTCAGGAAAGCGCTGGCCATAGGTGCCGACTCGGCTATTCGAGTTGATACAGAAGCACTTGACGGATTACAAGTGGCCAGAGAATTAGCAGAAGTCGCTAAAAGCGGGGCATATGATTTGGTGATCGCTGGGCGGGAATCTATAGATTACAATGGCGGAATGGTTCCCGGTATGCTTGCAGAATTGACCGGAGCCGATTTTATTAACAACTGTATCGGGCTCGAGATCGAAGGCAGTACAGCAACGGCTATACGAGAAATGGATGGCGGAAAGGAAACCCTAACGGCGAGCCTTCCCTTAGTGATCGGTGGTCAAAAAGGACTGGTGGAAGAAAGTGACCTGCGAATTCCGAACATGCGCGGTATCATGATGGCAAGAAAAAAACCATTAAATGTCACGCCATCAGCACAGTCCCAAATAGAAAGTGAAATCGTAAAATTTGAGAAGCCGGCTCTAAAAGGCGCCGTAAAGCTTGTTGATGCGACAAATCTTGACGAGCTCGTTGCTCTGCTTCACAATGAGGCAAAAGTTATTTAATCGAATTAAAGAAACAGAATCATGTCGATAGTAGTTTATACAGAATCAGATCAGGGAAGATTTAAAAAAGCAGCATTTGAAGTTTCATCTTACGCCCGGGCAGTTGCCGATTTGTTGGGCACTTCGGTTACCGCAGTGACCATAAATGCCGAAAATGCAGAGGAATTAGGTCAATATGGTGTAGATAAGGTGCTGAGCATAACTCATGACGGGCAATTCAATGCCAAAATCTATGCACATTATATTAAACAGGCTGCCGATCATGAGTCTGCTGATACCATCATCATTGGTTCCAGCGCGGATAGCCGATATCTGGCTCCGATACTGGCTGTTGGACTGAATGCCGTTTATGCATCAAATGTTGTTGCTATACCCACTTCAACATCGCCTTTTACCGTAAAAAGAAATACGTTCACCAATAAAGCTTACGGGTTTACAGAAATGAAGTCTCAACGGAAATTGATCGGACTTTCTTCAAATTCATTCGGACTGGTTGAAAAATCTGTCAGTGTCGCGGTTGAGTCCTTTGCACCAACCACCGTTCAATCTTCGATAAATGTTCAATCGGTTGACAAGGCTGGAGGAAAGGTGAGTATTGCTGATGCAGATATCGTTGTTTCAGGTGGAAGGGGCCTAAAGGGCCCTGAAAATTGGGGCATGATTGAAGAATTGGCTGAAGTATTAGGAGCAGCAACAGCTTGTTCAAAACCCGTTTCCGATTTAGGTTGGAGACCCCATAGTGAACACGTTGGACAAACCGGAAAACCAGTTGCTTCTAATCTCTATATTGCTATAGGCATATCAGGAGCCATACAACATTTAGCCGGAGTTAGCGCATCAAAAGTAAAGGTGGTAATCAATACCGACGCGGAGGCTCCATTTTTTAAAGCGGCCGATTATGGCGTGGTTGGAGATGCCTTTGAAGTTGTTCCGAAACTCATCGAAAAATTAAAGGAATTTAAGGCCAAAAACGCATAATTTTTATAACTTGTACTAACAACGACACCGCTTAAAATAAGACCTAAGCTTCGCTAATTTGATAGGTTTTGGTTTGCTAAAGTCAGAATTTAAGCTGTTATTTGCCAGTGGTTAGACTATGAGTTTAGTGCGTCTTAATATAAAAGGTATTTCCTACAGCCAGACACAAAATGGGGCCTATGCCTTGATACTTAGTGAAGTGGATGGCGATCGAAAACTTCCAATTGTAATCGGGGCCTTTGAAGCCCAGTCAATAGCCATAGCGCTCGAAAAAGAGATTAAGCCTCCACGACCCCTCACACACGATTTATTTAAGAATTTTTCTGACCGATTTGATATTGTTGTTAAACAAGTTATTATTCACAAACTTGTGGATGGCGTATTTTATTCGAGTTTGATCTGCGAACGGGATAAGATCGAAGAAATAATAGATGCCCGAACAAGCGACGCCATAGCCCTGGCCCTTCGGTTCGATGCACCTATCTTTACCTATAAGAATATATTGGATAAGGCAGGCATCTACCTGAAAGTCAATCCGAAAAAAGAGGATGACGACGAAGACAACATACTCCTTGACGAAATGGTTGCTGAAGAACTGGAATCGAAAACAGATGAGGGTCTTCAGGTTAAAACTCTTGAAGAACTGAATAAGCTACTCGACAAGGCTGTTGCAAATGAGGATTATGAAGCTGCTGCACGAATCCGTGATGAAATATCAAAACGCAATTAACCCCTTAGAATGAAGCGATTCTGGTTGGCTGTTACAGCTATTTTTTTTGCCCTTGCTCAGGTAAATTCGCAAAGCATTGAGAAAGAATGGCGATTGGAAACAGCTGCAGATGGTAGCGTTCCAATTATCAATGCCTTTGACATTACCCAACTATCACTGAAAACAGGCGCCTTTGAATTTTCAAATTCAAAAGGAGATATCGAGGCTTCGGGCGATTATATTTTTCAAGATCCTTTATTGATATTCTATTTTGATCAACCCCTTGATACGATCAGGAGATTTCGTGTTCAAATTAAGACAGATTCGACCTTGGTCCTGGCTGAAAATGAAAAACGCTTTTCCTTAAAACAAGTTGAAGCAATTCAACAACCGATAGTTGAATCTGAAACCTCTGAAGCTAGCGATGTAATTCCTAGTCAAGGTTTTTCTATGAACAGTCTTATGCGCGGTGCACTTGGAATGTTCGTGTTATTGCTGCTGTCCTTTCTTTTAAGCAAAAACAGAAAAGCCATTAATTGGCGCACCGTTGGATTTGGCCTGCTTGCTCAGTTAGCACTGGCCGTCGGGGTGCTGAAGGTGGCCATCATTCAAAAAGCTTTTGAATTTGTTGGTAAGATATTTGTGAAAATCCTGGATTTTACAATGTCTGGGACAGAATTTCTTTTCAAGTCATTCATCACCGATAAGATCGAAGATTCACTATTGACCTTTGCAGTTTCAATCCTGCCTACCATCGTATTTTTCTCTGCTTTGACATCCGTATTGTTTTATCTCGGTATTATTCAAAAGGTGGTAAAAGGAATGGCGTGGTTATTAACCAAGCTATTGCAGATCTCGGGCGCCGAAAGCCTTAGTGTGGCTGGTAACATTTTCCTCGGACAAACCGAATCGCCGTTGATGATCAAGGCGTATCTGGAAAAAATGACCAAGTCGGAGATATTGCTCGTTATGATTGGAGGTATGGCAACAGTTGCAGGTGGCGTTTTAGCGGCATATATCGGATTCCTGGGTGGTGAAGATGCAGCCTTAAAAATATTTTATGCCAAGCACCTTTTGACAGCTTCGGTCATGGCAGCTCCTGGTGCGATCGTGATATCAAAAATGCTTTATCCTCAAATGGATGAGATCAATTCAGACCTTAAAATAACGCAGGACAATATCGGTTCAAATATTCTCGATGCCATTGCAAATGGAACAACTGAAGGCTTGAAATTGGCTGTGAATGTAGGGGCTATGCTGCTGGTCTTCCTGGCGTTTATCGCCATGATCAATTTTGTCTTTATTAAAGTGGGCAGCTTAACAGGCCTAAATGACTGGATTCTTGCACACACTCCTTATGATGGACTTTCTTTGGAATTTATTCTCGGTTATACTCTTGCCCCACTTATGTGGCTTATCGGCGTGGCAAAAGAAGACATGGCCTTAATGGGGCAGCTATTAGGTATTAAACTCGTGGCCAGTGAATTTGTTGGCTACATTCAGTTGGCCGAATTAAAGGATCCGGCCGAATTGCTTCATTTGAAATACCAGAAATCGATTATTATGGCTACCTATATGCTTTGCGGCTTTGCAAACTTCGCTTCAATTGGCATACAGATTGGCGGCATAGGATCACTGGCTCCCGGACAGCGTAAAACCCTTTCGGAATTTGGAATAAGAGCACTGATTGGCGGTACAGTCGCCTCTCTTCTTTCGGCTACTATTGCCGGTATGATCATTGGTTAATAACTTTTGATATAAATCGGTTCAACCCTATTTTTCAGATTCCTCTTTTTTTTACTTTTAAAATCGAAAATCTAATAGGACAATGAAGCAGTATCACGACCTCGTAAAATATGTTCTGGAACATGGCAACCTTAAAGCTGATCGCACCGGTACCGGGACGAAAAGTGTATTTGGTTATCAAATGCGATTTGATTTAGGTGAAGGATTTCCGATGGTCACGACCAAAAAATTACATTTAAAATCTATTATTCACGAATTGCTATGGTTTCTCAAAGGCGACACCAATATTAATTACCTCAATGAAAATGGAGTTCGAATATGGAATGAATGGGCCGATGAGAATGGAAATCTGGGACCGGTTTACGGCCACCAATGGCGGAACTGGAACGATGATGAGATCGACCAGATAAAGGAAGTCATTCAAACATTAAAAACGAATCCTGATAGTCGACGTTTGTTGGTTTCAGCCTGGAACCCATCCGTTTTGCCTGATACATCGAAATCCTTCGGTGAAAATGTGGCCGATGGAAAAGCAGCTTTACCTCCTTGTCATGCATTTTTTCAGTTCTATGTTGCCGATGGTAGGTTGTCTTGCCAGTTATACCAGCGCAGTGCTGATATTTTTCTGGGGGTTCCGTTTAATATCGCCTCCTATGCCTTGTTTACCATGATGGTAGCTCAGGTTTGCGGTTATGAAGCGGGAGAGTTTGTTCACACCTTCGGAGACGCCCACATTTACAGCAATCATCTTGAGCAGCTCGAATTACAACTTAGCCGGGATTGCAGACCTTTACCTAAAATGATCATTAATCCGGAGATTAAGGACATTTTTGAATTTTCATTTGAAGATTTTACCCTGGTCGATTACAATCCGCACCCGCATATTAAGGGTGCTGTAGCCGTATAAAAAAAGCCTCCTATAAGGAGGCTTTTTTCTACCCAAAACAAGACTTTTATAAATTCAAAACACCGTTTTCTGCTCCCGCGTAGTCACTCCACGCATAGGAATCAGCCTGGTCATCATTGACGTATTTACCATCAACAACATATCTGAATTGGTAAGAATTGTCTTTTTCTAAATCAACAGTTCCTTTGAAGGTACCGTTTTTTAGTTTTTTCAAATTAATAGCCTTCTTTTCGTTCCATTCATTGAATGTTCCAACAACTGCTACTTTTTTAGCCTCTTCTGCAGGTACAGAAAATGTAACCTTACATACTGGCTTGCTTTTTAAATACTGTTTTTTAATTGCCATAATAAAGTGGTTTAACGGGCCAAAATTATATAAGAATTTCTTAGAGACAAACATCTTTATAAACTAATGTTGAAGAATTATTAATTTGACAATTATTACATAACCTTAGCTTAAAATTCAAAATATTTTATCATTTTTTTTTCGATTTTCGCAATACAATACAGGCTCTTATTTCACTGATTTTCAACGATATCGTTTTCGTAATTCCGAATTGATAACCCCTTTATTATCATGTGGCATCATTTTGATAAAAGCAGTACCTTTACAATACTAATTCTTGTATTCATGTTAGGACGAAAAAAACCTAAACCACAAATTGATCAGGAACAACTTGAACTCTTCCAAAATGCTCAAAGGCGCATTAAACAAAAGAAAAGGCTGTATTACCATTTTGTTTTATTTCTTTTCGGTGCCGTCTTACTCATTTTGGCAAATACGGTTTTGGGAATAGGTAAGGATTTTACCATTTTCGGACGGGAATGGTTTGTTTACGCGATCGGAATTTGGATCCTCTTGTTTTTATACCATTTGTTAAATGTTTTTATCATGAACCGGTTCATGGGAAAAGAATGGGAAAAACGACAATTGGATAAACTCATGGCTAAACAACAGAATCGCATTCAAGTCCTTGAGAAGAAATTAAAGAAGGAAGAGCGAATTATTGAGCAAACTGAAAAGCCGAAGGAATCAAGATCCCATAATAATAGTGGCAGCCAGTTGACTATTATTGTTGCTGCTGGTGAAAACAATGAAATCGGTAAGGACAATAAATTGATTTGGCATTTGAAGGATGATTTAAAACGATTTAAAAAATTAACCTCAGATCATCACATTATCATGGGTCGTAAAACCTTTGAAAGTTTCCCTAAGCCCTTGCCCAATCGTACCCATATTGTAATTACACGTCAAGGCGACTATGCGGTTCCTCAAGGCGTACTGGTTGTAAATTCACTCGAAGAGGCTCTCGAAGCTGCCGGAAATGACAGTCAGCCATTTGTCATTGGTGGGGGTGAAATTTACAGACAAGCTATTACATTAGCCGATAAAATTGAATTGACTCGTGTTCATTCACAATTCGAAAACGCCGATACCTTCTTCCCGAAAATTGACACGTCGGTTTGGAAGGAAATCAATTGTAAAATGCACGATCAGGACGCTGAACATGACCATGCATTTTCTTTTATCACATACGTAAGACAGGCGTAAAGCTCATTAAATCAAGTTCGTCAAAGTACATAATAATAATTCTGAATAACGGTGACAGAAAAGGAGAAAATGCTTAACGGCGATATGTACGATCCGATGGATCCGGAATTGGTTGCCGCTCGCCATCGGGCACGAACACTTTTTCAAAAGATCAATATCCTAACCGACAACGATAAGACCAAACGAGATCGTCTGCTAAATGAGCTGGTGGGCTCGACAGGCCAGGATCTCTGGATCGAACCACCCTTTTATTGTGATTATGGTGAAAACATCCATCTCGGTAAGCAGGTATTTATGAATTTCGGTTGTTGTATTCTTGATGTCTGTAGGGTAACCATGGGAAATAATGTGATGCTTGGTCCAAATGTTCAAATCTATACCGCAACACATCCCTTAGAAGCGAAGGCAAGAAACAGCGGTCGTGAATTCGCTAAACCCATTAGCATTGGTAATAACGTGTGGATTGGCGGAAACGCTGTAATTTGTCCGGGAATCACTATTGGCAACAACGTGGTTATTGGTGCAGGGGCAGTTGTCACAAAAAGTTTTCCGGATGATGTTTTTATTGGAGGGAATCCTGCGAAGGTCATCAAAGCAATAGATAATTAGTATGAAGCGCAACATAAGATGCTATCGTTTTTCGACGGCTATTCATGGAAAATATTTCTATTTTTGCAGCATCGAAAAACAAACTAAATGAAGGCATACATTTTTCCAGGGCAAGGCGCCCAATTCGTCGGAATGGGACTCGATCTTTATGAACAGTCATCCCAGGCTCAAGACCTGTTTGAAACAGCAAATGATATTTTAGGATTCAACATTACCGATATCATGTTTGAAGGATTGGCCGAGGATCTGAAACAAACACGTGTTACTCAGCCCGCGATCTTTCTGCACTCGGTTATTTTGTCTCAAGTTCTTGGTGATGCGTTTAAGCCCGATATGGTGGCCGGTCATTCCCTTGGCGAATTCTCTGCACTGGTTGCTAATGGCGCCTTGAGTTTTGAAGACGCCCTTAACTTAGTAGCAAAACGTGCCGATGCCATGCAAAAGGCCTGTGAAATGATTCCGGGAACAATGGCGGCAGTCCTCGGGTTGGATGATGATATTGTAGAAAAGGTTTGCGCGATGACGAAAGGTATTGTTGTTGCCGCCAATTATAATTGTCCGGGACAACTGGTTATTTCAGGGGAATTGAATGCGGTTGAAATGGCCTGTGAATCACTTAAAGAAGAAGGTGCCCGCCGTGCGCTCATTTTACCTGTTGGAGGTGCCTTTCACTCTCCCTTGATGGAACCCGCCAGAGAAGAATTAGCATCTGCTATCGAAAACACTCAATTCAGGAAGCCAAATTGTCCTATTTACCAAAATGTCACAGCCTCTGCAGTACAAGATGAAGCTGAGATTCAGGCTAACCTGATCGCTCAATTAACGGCACCCGTTCGTTGGACCCAGTCGGTACAGCAAATGCTAAACGATGGTGCTACTCAATTTATAGAGGTTGGACCCGGAAAGGTTTTACAAGGTTTGGTTAAAAAAATCAATCGTGAAGCCCTGACGCAATCGGCTTCAATAGAAACTGAATCTTAGCATGGCATTTCAGAAACGCACCTATTCCATCATCGGACTTATTGTATTAAATATAGTCCTCGACCAAGTATCAAAAATCATTGTTAGAAAAGATGTCATTCCCTTTTCCGAGACTCAAATATTAGGTGATTACTTCATTCTGACCAATGTTGAAAACGCAGGTGCATTTCTCGGTATGGGAAGTGATCTTAATCCGACCTTAAAAACTATTCTTTTGCTGATCCTTCCTGTGATTGTTCTCGGTATGGTAACCTATCATGTATTCAAGGACAAACAACTTGATCGCTGGTCGTTGATTGGATTTACCTGCATTATTGGAGGGGGAATAGCAAATGTTCTAGACCGGTTTCGATTTGGATCGGTCACCGACTTTTTACATATCGATCTGGGTAGTGTATTTAAAACCGGAATTTTTAATGTTGCCGACATGTCGGTGACTGCCGGTTTATTAATATTAGTGACTGCCAGCTTGGTATATGGAAAGAAAAAATCCGTTGATGTAAAAAATTCCGGTGACAATTGATTCCGGTATTCTTTTTACATAATCATATCGATTACCGCTTATAAACTTTTCCTTCTTTCATCACGAATGATACCGCTTCCATGGTACTGATTTTCTCAATCGGATTATCGTCTGTTGCAACGATGTCGGCATAAAATCCTGCTTTAATTTGTCCGATTTTATCCGACATGCCCAAAACCCCGGCATTGGTAAGGGTAGCCGATTGAATTGCTTCCATTGGAGGCATACCTGCTTCCACCATAAATCCGAATTCTTTACCGTTTGAACCATGAGGAAATACTCCGGCATCGGTTCCAAAGGCAATTTTAACACCACGCTGGTAGGCCTTTTTAAAGGTGGCTTGAATCTTAGGCCCAATTTCAAGAGCCTTCGGCACAATGATATCAGGGAAAAATCCCTTTATTTTTGCCTTTTCAACTACTTCTTTCCCAGCGGTTATAGTAGGGACATAGTAAGTGCCATACTGTTTCATCAAATCCATGGTCTTTTCACTCATGAGCGTTCCGTGTTCTATAGTGGTAACCCCACCGATAACTGCGCGCTGCATGCCCTCATCACCATGTGCATGAGCGGCGATGGTCATATCATAATCCTTTGCTGTTTCGCAAATTGCTTTTATTTCCTCTAATGTAAACTGAGGATTCTGTCCGTTTTTAGCAACGCTTAATACACCACCGGTTGCTGTTATTTTTATGATATCTGCCCCATCCTTATAGCGTTGACGGACCGCTTTTTTAGCATCATCAGCACTGTTAATGACCCCTTCTTTCGGTCCGGGATCTCCCATCAGTTCTTTGCGCATCCCGTTGGTAGGATCGGCATGACCTCCGGTTGTCCCGATAGCTTTTCCTGCAGTAATAATCCGTGGACCATCAACCTCACCATTTGCAATGGCATTCCGAAGCGAAATATTCACGCCTGTTCCACCCATATCTCGAACGGTTGTAAAACCAGCCATAAGCGTAACGCGAGCATATTTCAAAGTCCCGAAGGCAACATCTGCTTCATTCTTTGTAAATCGATCCAGATAACGTCGTGGATTTGATTCACCTTCAATATGAACGTGCATGTCGATAAGTCCGGGCATCACTGTCTTAGACTTCAGATCAATTACGGTATCGGAGTTGCTGTCTGGCTGAACAAATCCATCGAGAACTGCCGAAATTAATTTGTCTTTCACAACGACCGTCTTATTCTTTAAGACTGATCCGTTGGCGGTATCGACGAGTCCTCCACAATGAAGGTAAGTACTTTGTGCGTGCATCAGGCAAAAGCCAAATACGGCAATTAAGGAAAGTATAAACTTGGCTGGAATTAATTTCATAACGATTAATTTAGTTTTTGATCACTTTTAAGTGTTGTTGCCACTGCCAGGAATGCAACAAGGCTGTTTCAAGGCTCATTTCCGCCTTCCACCCCAAAACAGCATTTGCCTTGGTTGTATCGGCATAAGCCTGAACTATATCGCCCGACCGTCTTTTGGTGATCTTATAATTGAGTTTTTGATTTGTAACCGATTCAAATGCCTTGATGACTTCTAGCACCGAGTTGCCCCTGCCGGTCCCGAGGTTAAAGACGTCATAATTTTTTTCTGTCTTAGTTTCATCGATCAAGCGCTCCAAAGCTATAATATGGGCCTTCGCCAGGTCAACCACATGTATGTAGTCTCGAATGCAGGTGCCATCGGGTGTATTATAGTCATCGCCAAAAACAGAAAGTTCCTCTCTTATGCCTGCGGCTGTTTGTGTGATAAAAGGAATAAGGTTCGCAGGTATTCCGATAGGCAATTCGCCTAATTTTCCACTTTCATGGGCACCGATAGGATTAAAATATCTTAACGAATAAGCACTGAAATCGCGCTCTGCACGGCAGAGATCTCTTATGATCTCTTCGCCCATTTGCTTGGTGTTTCCATAAGGCGATTCAGCAGGCTTAACAGGCGCATCTTCGGTAATAGGCATGGCATCGGCTTCGCCATAAACGGTACAGGACGAACTGAAAATGAAGTTTTTAAAAGATAACCGCCGAACGGCTTTTAGGACATACACGAGCGCATTGATGTTATTCTCGTAATACTCCAAAGGTTTATCCATGCTTTCTCCAACGGCTTTGCTCGCCGCAAAATGGATAACACCTTTGATATCGTTATGCTTCTCAAAAACCCGCTTGACCTCAGATTCTACCTTGAGATCAATCTGTTCAAAAAGCGGTTGTTTCCCGGTGATCGATTGAATGCGTGCTATTGTTTCGATTTCCGAATTGGAAAGGTCATCTATAATCAATACTTCATAACCTTTATTATGAAGTTCTACGACGGTATGGGAACCAATAAATCCGAGGCCACCGGTAACTAAAATTTTATCCATTAACAAACGCCTTTACAGTAGAAGTTATGAATTCGATTTGTTCATCATCTAATTCTGTATGCATGGGCAAAGAAATCACCTCCTCAACCAACGTATTGGTTACCGTAAAATCATTTTCATTATAGCGCGTATCGGCATATGCTTTTTGGCGATGCAACGGAATAGGATAATAAACACCACATGGAATTTCGTTTTCATTTAAATGTTTAGCCAGATCATCCCGTTTCCCGTTTTTGATCTTTAAGGTGTATTGGTGAAAGACATGGCAATCGCAATCGTCGCAAATTCCAGAACACTCTGGCTTGGTGACCGGAGTAACAATATGTTCTTCTCCACGAAATGCCTCATTATATTTTTTCGCCGCTTCCTGTCTTGCTCTATTGTACAGGTCAAGTCGTTTTAATTTAGAAGATAAAATCGCAGCCTGGATAGAATCAAGTCGTGAATTGACGCCAACTACATCATGATGGTAGCGTACATACATGCCGTGATTCACAATACCGCGAATGGTATGAGCCAATTTATCATCGTTGGTGAAAATGGCACCACCATCGCCATAGCATCCCAGGTTCTTTGATGGAAAAAATGAGGTGGCACCAACATGTCCAATGGTTCCTGCTTTGCGTTTGTTTCCATTTGAATCGGTATAGTTAGCACCAATGGCCTGAGCATTATCTTCAATCACATATAAGTCATGTGCTCGAGCAATTTCCATGATTTCATCCATATTGGCACAAATCCCAAAAAGATGAACCGGAACAATGGCTTTGGTATTTGGTGTAATTGCCTTTTTAATGGCATCAACATCAATATTGAAATTTTCAGGATCGACATCAACCAGCACTGGGGTCAATCCGAGTAAGGCGATTACCTCTACCGTGGCCGCAAAGGTAAAGTCGGCCGTTATAACCTCATCACCAGGGGTTAATCCGAGTCCCATCATAGCGATTTGCAAGGCATCGGTTCCATTAGCACATGGAATGACATGCTTTACATCCAGATAAGACTCCAGTTCACGTTGAAATTCATGAACCTTAGGCCCATTGATATAGGCTGTGGATTCAATGACCTCAAGAACAGCAGAATCAACCTCCTCTTTTATCCCGGCATACTGACCTTTAAGGTCGACCATTTGTATTTTTTTCATAGGCCGAAAATACAAAAATTCAAAGTCTTTAACGAATCGATTCAAGGAAAGAACGTATTTTAGCACGAAAGGAAATTCGTTGCAAATTCTCTATAACATACTCACCTATATAGTCGATTTTCATCTTAGACTAATTGCCCAGTTCAATCACAAAATTGCCTTAGGGGTTAAGGGCCGAGGACTGACCTTCAACAAACTGAATTCGCAAATTGGATCAACCGATAAAACCATTTGGTTCCATTGTGCTTCCTTAGGTGAATACGAGCAAGGACTGCCGGTTTTCGAAGCTATAAAGAATGATCACCCTGATCATAAAATCATATTGAGTTTTTTCTCACCATCGGGCTATGAAGTCCGTAAAAATTGTGACTTAGCCGATCTTGTTGTTTACCTGCCCCTGGACACTAAAGCGAATGCCCGACGATTTCTTGATCTTGTTCATCCCGAACTGGTCATTTTTGTTAAATATGAGATCTGGCCTAATTATTTATCGGAAATAAACAAAAGAGATATAAAAGCAGTTCTCATTTCGGCCCTGTTCAGGCCTGATCAATCGTTTTTTAAACCAATTGGTAAATGGATGAGGCAAAGCCTTAGGGCATTCGACTGGATTTTTGTTCAGGATGAACAATCTGAAACCTTATTAAAGGAGCATGGAATTGATCGGGTAAGTATCTCGGGAGACACACGATTCGACAGGGTTGGCAATCAACTTAAAGTGAACAATACGATTTCGTTTATGGATGATTTTCTTAATGACTCCCTTTGTGTAGTAGCCGGAAGTACTTGGCCGGAAGGGGAAAAGCTGTTAATTGAATACATCAATAATGATAAAACACCTACCAAATATGTTATTGCTCCCCATAATATTAAATCCCATGAGATTCAAAAATTAAAGGCTTCTATCTTGCCTTCTGTTATTCAATACAGTGAATGTGAAGATTCGGAGCTCAAAGAATTCAAAGTTCTTATTCTAGATACAATAGGCTTGCTATCTAAAGTCTATTCATATGCAAGTATTGCTTATGTAGGCGGGGCCATAGGAACCACGGGGCTGCACAATACGCTTGAACCGGCAGTTTTCGGTGTTCCCATACTCATCGGGTCGAATTACCAAAAATTTCCAGAGGCCAAAAACATGATCAAAAACGACGGCATGTTTGCTGTGGCAAATCAACAAGAGTTAAATGATCGATTGAATCAGCTCATCAATAATGCCGATTTCCGGTTATCTTCAGGAAATAATAATAAAAGATTTATAAAGAAAAACCAGGGAGCCGTAGTCCAGATCATGGACTATTTACGTAAATAGTCGTAGTAAACCACTTGGATTGTTAAAAAATGTTAAAAAAAACTTTGTGGAATAGTTCAAGATGTGTTTAATTGCAACATAAATTAACGTTTAAATCACTAAAAATGAAAAAATTAGTTTTTAATGCTTTTTTAGCTCTTGCATTATGTG
Source organism: Flavobacteriaceae bacterium (assembly GCA_013003555.1). GTDB lineage: Bacteria > Bacteroidota > Bacteroidia > Flavobacteriales > Flavobacteriaceae > SHLJ01. The sequence continues at coordinate 4,592 of JABDIV010000103.1, read as the reverse complement.
TTTCAATCACGTCATGCGAATCGTGCAGTAAGGAAGCTCAAGAGGCAGGAGATGCCGTAGAAAATGCAGCTGGTGAGGCTACTGATGCTGCAAGTGAAGCAGCCGAAGACTTATCGGAAGCGGCTGAAGGTGCTGTTGAATCTGCTACTGAAGCGGCTGAAGGTGCTGTTGAAGATGCCGCTGAAGCAGTTGAAGGTGCAGTTGAAGATGCCACTGAAGCAGTTGAAGGTGCTGTTGGAGATGCCAAGGAAGCAGCCGAAGGTATGGTTGATGATGCCAAGAAGGTCGCAGGTGATGCCAAGGAGAAAGCTGCCAGCGAATTAGAAAAAGCCGCAGAAAAAGTTAAAGACAGCATGTAAAAGCGCTGTTTTAAGACAATAAAAAAGCTTCGGAAATCCGAAGCTTTTTTATTTTATTGAATTCGTTCCTCAGGAATTGTCAACAACTGATGCCTTTGGTGCATTTTTCTTTACCGAGGCTATCCCGTTTTCCATAGCGGATTTTGAAGAGTACATTTCACTGTTGCCTATCACCTGGCCATTTGTCGATTTCAGACAGAAATACGGACTGCCATTCTTAGCGGTGCAACGATCAAACATATCATCACTTTTTGAGTTTTTCCGCACGGACTCGACACCATTTTCACAGCCTGAACGAGAGGCATAGCCCTGGCTTGATAAGATCACCTGGCCATTATTTGCTTTTAAGCTAAATCGGAATTTTCCGGCTTTATCAGTTTTGATTTCAAATTTTCCCATGTTAATTTATTTAATACGATTAATGTTTCCTTAAAAGTACTAAAAAGTTAAACAAGAAAAAAGTCAAACGAATTACCTTTTTATAAAATCATAATCCATCTACATGAGGTTGATATAATTGCGTTTTAACCCCGACAAAAGACCATCTGTCCGTTATAATAATCGTTTTCTTACAAAATACCTATCTTTAATTGATGTACGATCAATTTGATGATCATGAAGACCAACCAATCAGCATTACATATCAGATCAGTTTCATTCCTATTGATATGGGTTTTAAGCATCCATGTTTTTAGTCAATCGAATGAAAAATCTGTTGAAGGCTGGGGAGAAGTCACCAATTTATATTTAAATGGAACATCTGAAGAATCGGTTAGAATTTGGATGGCTGATCCAGATGGTAATTCGAGTAGAAGAATTTTAAAAAAAGGTGATCGCATCAAATCGGGATCAGTTTTAGATGTCCCACGAAGGACCATTATTGTCCTTGAATCTTCAAATAAAAGTAAGGACTCGATAATCGGTCAATTTAAAGAAATCTATACCGTTACAAAAAACGGTGAAAATATACATGCCGTTGGGAGAGGTTCGGATGGAAAATCTATTAAGGAAATAAATACTACCCTTACCGGAAGGGCTACAGCGACCAATTCCGGTAAAACCAAGACTTTAAAGACAAAATTAACCAAGTTTTCCGTTGAGTTCAAAGGAAATGAAATAATGTATAGATTATTACGCGGGAAGGTTTCGGTAAACAGGAGAAAGCGCGTAGACCTTAATGAACAGGTTCAGTCAGACAGTATTAATAATCGCTTATTATATATAACAGAATCTACTTCGTTAAGCCTTAAGAATCCCTTAGATCCATTTAATAACGAGAATGATGTAAGCACCGTTTTAAATACCGATGACGAAATTGTAAAATTCTTTAAACAGCAACTTAAAATTCAAAAGAGGTTTCTTAATAACAGTGGGCCAATATCAAGATCTGCATACAAATTCATGAACCAGGGAAAAGATTCATTGGGTTTATCTGGTTATACGGAGGCAATTGAAAAAGGAGAGATTGATCGTACACGATTTATCCAAGCAGCGTTAATACTTGCGGAAGGCTATTTTATTACCAATAAATTGAAAAGCCGGGAGTCCTGGTTAGAGGCGGCAATTGAATTTGCAAAAATGGAAAATATGAGTACCCAGGATAAATTCGATGTCTTTTCAAAGGTTGATAATGATCTTGCCAGGGCATATGGGAATGAACTCGTTTCTGCCAAGGAATATATGGCATGGGCTTATACCGTAAAGCTAAAATTAAAGGGATGCCTCGAGACCTTGACAGAGAATCCCGCTATTTATCGCAGGGATGCCAAAAACCTTAAAAAAGAAATTGAAAAGTATTAAGGATTGTGCCGTTTATTTCAAAACTTAGAAAAATAATTGCTCGAAATCGAATAATCTCTTACGGTTTCGCTTTTATCATACTTTTAATTCTTTCGGCGGTTATATCAGTAAAAAGTGTTTTACTTCCAATAGATTTATACGTTTATAAAATTCTTCATTTTAATTCTGAATATGTCGAAGGATTTGATGAAAGTATTCTTTTTGTCAATATTAACGATAAAAATAATGATCGAAACTTAAGCAAAGCTGAATTAAAACTCAAGACCGCTGAATTGCTTCATATGATCGATTCAATGGTCATCTATCAGAATTATCAATACGAACAGAATGGTGAGAAATATGAATTACCTCTAATCGTTGTTGACGCCTCTTTCGATAGTAATCCGGCCGGTCATCAAGAACTTAAAAATGCCATAGATTCCCTTTACAACAATGATATTATGGTGTATGGGGTTTATGATATGCCTAAACAAAATGATGAATCTCCATTTGAAATACATGACGAGAGTCAGGCACAGGATTTATATAACACCTATTTCGAAGGTGGTCGCTTTCATACAGATATCATCGAAGATGAAAAATGTGTTCTTAGCTACTATTCCTATTTAACTATTCCAAAACAAACCGGCAGCATAGCCATTATCCCAGCGCTTCCGGTTCAGGTGGCCAATGATTTTCGAAGGCAGAACCCAATTAATTTCACAGAAAATGACCCAACCAATCATGTACTTCCATTCCGAGTATTGGAAAGCTTAAAAGATCACACCTACCAATACAATGGTGACAGCGGTGGATCTGCAAGCAATGAATTTTCCGCTTTCAAAAAATCTATTGATCTCCAGAATAAAATCGTAATCATCGGTTTCTTTGAACGGGATGAAACTCAGACTATCTGTGATTACTATGAAATTCCCGGATCGCATCTTTTAGGCTGGGCCGTTTGGGATCAGCTAAATGACAACAAATTAGCCAAACAACCATTTGATAATCAACTGACGCAATGGGGAATCATACTAATCTGCGCCTTGTTAGTAACAATAATATTTGTGCTTCTTTTTAAGTTTCAAAAGAAACTTCAAACGCGTCCCTGGCTTATTGCTAGCATATCCTTCATTTCAGGTGTAATAATGTTGTTCTTAATCGGTTACGCCTTTTATTCATTGGATTCTGGAGGTGAAATCATCAGGCCAAGTCTGCCTGTTTTAGGTATGTTCTTATCCTCGGCACTTGCATGGCGATATCATGGAGTTTTGATCGATCTCGGAATCGTTCCAGGAGGAGAAAAATATGATGTCTTTATCAGTTATTCAGGGGCACAAAGAGCATGGGTTAGAAAAAAGGTTTATGAACCACTTATTCAATTACAAAAAATTGAGAAACCTAAAGAGAATCTAAAGGTATTCTTTGATCAGGAAGAAATTGAAGAAGGCACTCCATTTGTTCACAAGTATAAGAATGCAATTGTTAACTCAACAATGTTTGTTCCGATTCTGACCAAAGATTATTTTGAATCCATTTATTGTAAAAAAGAGATGAGTTTTGCAGACGGAAGGGCGGAAACCGACTTGATTTATATTTATCCTTTCACTTTTGATTTAGAAATTGTACCCGATGTTTATAATGATAAAAACATTATTGAACTGGATGAAAATTCCAATTCCGATTTCATTTCTAAGCTCAAGAAGAGGCTGGACAAAATCCAGCAGCAAAAATCAGGCTTAAGTAAACCGGAAAGTGAAGATGTACTGCATGAGGAAGTAAATGAACCTCCTATTCTATCTAAGCCCAAGAAGGTAGACTCAGATGTCCAAGATACTGTTGAAGAAGTTGGTTCTGATAAAAGTACTCAAGAGATCAAACCAATTGAAGACAATAAGAAGGATAAAAAGAAAAAGAGGGAAAAGGAAAAAGAAGAGACCATTAAAAAACAAAAGAAAGATTCGAAATCAAAAAAATCCTCGAAAAAGAAGAAAAAAGTAAAGAAAGCAGAAAAAACTGCAGAGCAAAAGAAAAAACGGAAGGAAACTAAGTCGGAAAAAAGCAAATCTAAAAAGCGTTCGAACAAAAAAGAGAATAAAAAATCTAAAGTAAAGAAGTCAAAAAAATATGCTAAAAAAATAAAGAACAAAAAAGAGCAAAAGAAGAAAAAAAGAAAGCGATCGGAAAAGAAAGCAACAAAGCGACACCATAAGACATCTAAAAAAGGTTCGAAGAAGAAGAAGAAGAAGAAGAAGAAGAAAAGTAAACAATCAAAAAAGAAAAAGAAGTAATTCTAGTTTTGCTGACTTTCATCCTTACTCATATACTGCATCCACTCGGCATTCTCTTTTGAGATCAGGCCTTCCACACGTTGCACCAGGATATTAAAGGCATTTGAGCCATCATAAGGCCGGGTTTTGGTTATGAACATATACTTCTCATATTTCAATAATT
>JABDIV010000095.1 GCA_013003555.1 Flavobacteriaceae bacterium | reverse complement strand
GTTTAGGGCTTAATATTAGAGTGGTTGTGAATTCAAATATTTTTATCCCCGTCATATCGTAAGGATACCGGGGGAAGAATCATAGTTAGACTACAATGGATTTAGAAGACTTAGGCAATAAAAATGTTCAGTCGAACACCGAAACCCCGTACAGCACTTCTTTTAGCTTGCTGCCGTTGACTTCAACCGGCTTATAGGCGGCGTTAAATTTTTGGATGGATATAGAAATGTTGTCCTGGAGGGATTTGAATTGAACCGGGATACTGGAAACACAATTTAATGGTGGATCATAGCTATCAAGCATAATTGCAAATTTTTCATAGAACTTAGATCCCTGATCTACAAATGAATTATAGTGATTAATAAATTGAAGTAATTGATCAATAGGGAATTCAAGATCGATTTTCATTTTATGTGCGCCATATATATCCATGGAATTCGTGTTTTTATGATCAACCAGAGTGAAGTAATCATCAAGTTTCACCTTGATTTCGTCCCAATCATCTGTATTTCGACACTGAGATAGAGTCAATTTATATTTAATAGGTTTAATGTAATCCAAGAATAAATTATTTAATTTCTCAAGTGTATTATCATTGCTTTTTTTCAAAAATGACGACTCGAAATAAATCGTGTTCAAATCGCTGTGCATCTTTAGAGAAAAATCTAAAACACACTCTATTTTTTCAAGGTTTTGTTCTTTTTTTGTTTTCGAGGATTCGGTTGAGGTAAACAGCGAAATAAAAGTATGTAGAATTGAGGTATAGATATTATCATTCAGAATATCACCCAATTCGAATCCCATTTTTCGTTTGTTTGAAGATTTTAGAAGCTCTTTTATTTCGCCAAACTCCCTGTAATTATTTGGATTACTAATGGAGTTCATCTCATTAAATGTAATCATTGAAGAAAAATGATGATCTAAAGCAATTATTTTTTCATACAGGATTTTTATTACTTCAAGTCCTTTTAAATATCTTACACGAATTAATTCGTTTTGTTGATTGAATATTAGGGATTGAAAAATATTGCGAAGCTGATCTTTCTTAACCAATATTTTCAATTGTTCATCAGGTGTGCTTGATCTTTTTAATTGGTTTGACAATTGCCTTAGTTCATTTTGAATTCTTAGCTTTAGGGGAAAATATATCTCATTAATCCTTCTTTCCTGCAAGTATAATTCTTCAATTAATCTGTTTACTTCATCCTTCTCTGAATAGTTTACCTTAGCCTCTATTATTTTTGGAAGTAATATGACAAATAAGACTGCAATAATTATTTTATTCATGTTTATCCAAATTAATCAAATGATTGATCCTTCACCTTTGAAACAAGCCAAAAACCTGCAAATAGTGACGGACTATAAATCAAAATTAGGATCAAAGAACTCGCAATTATATCAAGAAATGGAGATTCAAACAAAGGTGCTGATGCCGTCTCTATTTTAGTATTCTCATCGATTTTAAAATATGTTGGAATATTCACAAAGGCATGAAAGAGTCCGGTCATGTAAATATTTCTGGTACATAAAAATACTCCGGACAAAAATATTCCTAACATAATAGCTATTAAGGATTGATTTATAACGGAAACGGGATCACTTTTACCAACGAGGGCAATCAAATGTAATCCTCCAAAAAGAAGTGAGGAATACATTACACTTCGCCAAACATTCAGGCCTCGTTTCAGATAATGGTTAATAAGAATTCCCCGAAATACAATTTCCTCGATTAAGGATTGGGCATAGCAAACGAGCAAAACAAATAGGGTATAATAAACCGACCAGGTCCCGAAATTAAAGTAATCACTTCTAACTGATGCATAAAAAAGAAGAAAGAAAAAAAATGGGGCAATGTATCTGATATTGGAGACCCTTGAATTTGGTTTCAGACCAATTAACATTTTTTGTGAAGAAAACAACGGAATTATTAATGTCAGGAATAATATTTGTCTGATGCCGCTTCTATACACGTCATCAAATTCATCTGGCATAAATAATCCCACCAGCAGGACGATACTAACGAATCCTACTAGTAAAAACCAAACTCTCAAATCAAATTTAAACATTGCCCCAAAACCATTAGTTAAAACTTAAGTTCAATTTCAAATTCACAATCATAGAATTCAATACAAGTACATGGACTACTTAAAGGCCAGCAAGAATTCCACCAGTTGGTATTCGGACAAGGAATCGTCCTCATTTTACAACCAAATTTAATGCCTGTATCTTTTGTGCCTCCATATTTTGAAGCGATATATGCTTGCATTTCAGAATTGTATTTGAATTTGGGACCTTGGATAAATTCAATTCCGTTTGATGACTTTTCCAAAGTGATTTCATATTTATTCACTGAAGAAAAGATGCCATCACCAGCAATTTCATCATTATACTCACCATTATCACAATATTCAATACCATTAATGAGATAGGCGGGTAATAATTTATAGCGTGAATCAAAATTTATAATTTCTATAGTAATTACCTGCTTACCCGAATTTGATTTAGAATTTAAATTATCCAGATTCTGAACAAAAATAACCGAGTCCTCGTACCGTTCCGCAGGTATGGGAATACTACCCGATGGTTTGACAGGATCGATAATTGTAATATCTGATTGTTGGCCGAATGCCAATGAAATACATGATAAAGAGAGAATAATATATTTTAATTTTATTTTCATAATGATTGATTATTTAGATTTTACCTACTCATTTCGCTTTTCGGTTTACGCGACTTTAAAAAGATTTGGACTAATGAAATAAACTGGAATAATTGATCGATTAGTTTTAAATGTTTACTATGATTTGGACGATTGCTTATTTCATTATCATTACAGTCAGAGAGCTTCTACCTGGTAGAGGTTTTCTCTATTACATCCTTATATTCTTTTCATATGCATAATAATTTATTAGATTTGTAGAAAATATACCATAAATATATAGAAAATTTTCTATATAAACAAAAATATTATGAGTAAAACCATAAATCGTATCGTAGATTTTGTTCAGCAAATGGGCATGAGTGTCCGTCAGTTCGACATTTCAATAGGTGCTGCCAACGGCTATACCTTGCGCATGCAAAAAAACAACGCCTCGGTTGGAAGTGATGTTATTGAACGCATCGTAAAGACCTACCCACGCCTTAACCTGGTGTGGCTGATTACTGGAAAAGGTAATATGTTTATCAATGAAGAGACTGAGCGTTCAACACCATCTCGAGTGGATATCGAAAGCTTTATCAACGAGAAATTGAACGAAAAATGGAGCGCTGAGAAAAAAGCATTGTTGGATGAGATTTTAATTGAAATTAAGCAACAAAAAAAAGGGCTATAGTTTCAATAAGTCTTCTCGGAGTTTTATAAGTTTTTCCAAATATTTGTCATCAGAAATATTTTTTTTCTCTTCTTTAAGTTTTGATAGGCAATTTCTAATATTAATAATTTCGATCTCATTCTTTTTTACAATTTTCGTCATTACATTGTGATAATCGGATTCCATTTTTAAAAGTAATTTCCGATAAAGGGTGTAATAATTAACTTGAGTTGCCAAGTAAATAAGCGCTAAAATTATAGGAAAAGTTAATGGAAGACTGTTAACATATTCCTTATCATCAATAAAGTCAATATTCATATTTAATAGATTTAGAATTTTAAAAATCTCTATTATAATTGGTACCAAAATGGCTAAACGCCACCATCGACTTGTTGTATAATACCAAGTTAAAAGCAAAATTAATGTTGATAATTTTGTCAAAAACACCCAAGCTAAAAATCTTAAATCAAGGGACACATTAATTTCAAACACCCAATTCGTAATATGGACGACATTAGTCTCAGGAAATAATTTATAGAAATAAATTATAAAGGGTGTTATCAAAAGAACTGTGATTATATTTAAATCCTTATTCTTTATGTCCATTTATTATTAATTTTATTTTTGATTTAAGATCGCTAAGTCTTTTTAAATATTGCGGTGAATCTTCATTATATATTTCATTAATCAAGTCATTATATTCTGACTTAATTACTTTATATAAGGTTATATTCGTATTTGCAATTTTTCCAATGTGATCTGATATTTCGCAATCAATTGACTTACCTAAACTGTTTACGTCCATTTTGTTTATGAAGTTTGATATTTTATTGATTATCAATATTAACGCCATTGAAAAAGGAAGACTGAAAAAAAAAGTTCCAATCATAGAACTTTGAGGTAAAAAATTAAACTCATCATTAAAGGCACCAAAAATTCGATAGAATTCTATCATAAATGGAAAAAATAGGAAGTAACGCCAAACATGTTTACAAGAAATAAACCAAATAATTATAAAAGCTAAAATCATTAATTTACCCAGAAGAACCCATACGAAATAATTTACATTTTCAAAATAGGTTGTTTTAAAAATAAAAAAAGGGGTTTCAAAAATATTACTTACTGGAAAAACATCGTAAATAAAATATATGAATGGGAGGCTTATAATTAAGGATATTACAATTATATCTTTTATAAAAATATATCGGTAATTCAATGTAATTCTGTTTTATTTTTAAATAAATATAGAAAATTATCTATAAAATCAAAAATTATAGTGTTTTTCAAATTCAAATAAATTCGTAACTTCAAGTTTCTAATCCCTTACTATGGCCAAATCGTTTACGCCCTTTTCAAAGGAACAGCTCCTCCCACAAGAGGAAAAACTGGAGATCATCAGCCGTAAAGGCGAGCTCTTTATCGGTATCCCCAACGAGACGGCCTTCCAGGAAAAACGGGTGTGCCTTACCCCCGACGCCGTATCAGCCCTGGTCAATAACGGCCACCGCGTGCTTATAGAAGCGGGCGCCGGTGTTAGCGCTTCCTTTAGCGACAGCGACTACAGCGAGGCCGGCGGTGAGATCACCAAAGATACCGCCAAAGTATTCTCCTGCCCCATGATCCTGAAGGTGGAACCACCCTCCCTCGAGGAGATCAAGATGATCAACCCCCAAACCATCCTCATCTCGGCCCTGCAGATAAAAACACAAACCAAGGCCTACTTTACGGCCCTGGCTAAAAAACGCATTACTGCCCTGGCCTTCGAGTATATTCGTGATGAAGACGGTGCCTATCCTGCCGTTCGCCAGCTGAGTGAGATCGCCGGAACGGCGACGGTACATATAGCGGCAGAGCTGTTATCAAACACTTTCCAGGGCAACGGTCTGCTGTTCGGTAATATCAGCGGCGTGCCGCCAACCGAAGTGGTTATCCTGGGTGCCGGAACTGTCGGCGAGTTCGCCGCCCGGAAGGCCATAGGCCTTGGGGCCAACATTCGCGTGTTCGATAACTCCATCACCAAACTCCGACGACTGCAAAGCAATCTGAATACCAACATTTACACCTCTACCGTACAACCCAAGAACGTGCATAAGGCACTGATGCGCTGCGATGTGGCCATTGGCGCCGTACGTGGCGCCAACCGGGCGCCGGTACTCGTTAGTGAGGCTATGGTGGAAACGATGAAAAGCGGCTCGGTTATCATCGATGTGAGTATCGATATGGGTGGCTGCTTCGAAACCAGTGAGGTGACCACACATAACAATCCGACTTTTATCAAGCATGGTGTCATCCATTACTGCGTGCCTAATATTCCGGCGCGTTATTCGAGAACGGCATCGGTGTCGATAAGCAATATCTTTACGCCTTATCTTCTCAAGATCGCTGATGATGGCGGTATAGAAAATGCCCTGCGTTTTGATCGCGGATTGAAAAATGGATTGTACTTTTACCACGGCATTTTGACCAACAAATCGGTGGCGGCCTGGTTCGACCTCGATTGCAGCGACGTCAACCTGCTTATCTTCTGATCTTAATCGATACTTATGAAGTTTATTCATCGTCTGGGCTACTACCTTGGCGGCCTTGCAGTAGGCCTTGTCTTTCTGGCATTTTTTTTAACGGGTAAACGCGCCTCCTGCGATTATAGTCCGAATGCACGGGTGCTCAAAAACATCCGAACAAAAACCCTCGTCTATTCTGAAGACATCAAAGAGCAATTAATCGAACAGGGCATCGATTCGATCGATATCCAGAGTGTGCTGCAATATGGCGATGTCAAATTCAAAAAGAGCAATACCAAACTCGATAGCTGCCGAACCTATTATATCGAAGGAAAGCATGATGAGAAAGATGTTTATTTCACCATAGCAAATTGTGAATACGAAGCTATGATCATCAAGCTTGAAGCCCAATAATAAAAGCGCCCCAAAGCTTTGTAGTATGCTTTAAAGGGCGCCTTTCAAACTAACTAACCAATCTAATTATTCCCTATCGGAATAATACCTTCTTCGTTGTCGATTTATCTTGTTCCCGGAGTGTTATTGTATAAATACCCTGGCTGTATTGGTTTGTATAAATCGGAATATCTTGTCGTTGACCGTTGTTATTATCAATATCCTTCCAGTAAATCAGTTTGCCTTGTATATCCTGGATAATCAGGCTTGCCGGCCCGCTCAAGCCAATAATCTTGGCATAGAACAATGGCGAATTGGGGCTCGCTGAATAAATATCATATTGGAAGGGTGGTAAATCTATGGGAAGCTCCTCACCTATCGGATCTTCACAGGCTTCAACCAAAACCATAACTTCATCTGAACCGGAATCCAGTTCGTTCGAAACCATAACCGTATAAACAGTATCCTCCTCCGGACTAACCGTTATGCTCTGAGTGGTTTCACCAGTGCTCCATTCGTAGTTTTCACCGCCTGAGGCTGTCAGGGTAATGCTGCTTCCGGCGCAGATGCTTTGATCCTGTCCTGCAGATGCTTCAACAGGCTCCAAAACATTTACGGTAATATCTTTTGTTTCAGCACAGTCATTTATAAAACCGGTTACAGAATAAGTTGTAGTCGTACTCGGATTTACAGCTATATTGGGATCTGTCGCACCATTCGACCATAAATAAGAGTCGGCTCCTGATGCTGACAGGGTCACATATTCACCCATCAATATGGTCTCGTCTCCACTTACCTGGACGTCAGGACCATCGTTTACGTAGACGGTAACCTCATCGGTATCGGTGCTTGAGCCAACGGTTACCTGAACGGAATAATTGGTTGCAGTTTCCGGACTTACGGTAATACTAGCCGTTGTTTCACCTGTGCTCCAAAGGAATTCCGTTCCTCCGCTCGCGGTAAGGACGACTGCTTCTCCTTCACAAATAGTCACGTCTTCTCCGGCATAAGCATTAAGCGTATCATTCACTATAACCATGACTTCATCAATCCCTTCACATCCTCCAGAATTAACGATCACCGAATAAACAGTAGTATTATTTGGTGAAACAGAAATGCTCTGGGTGGTTTCTCCCGTGCTCCATAAATAGGAATCGCCGGCAGAAGCCGTTAAGGTAGTTGAATCACCCTGGATAATAGTGACATCGTCACCGGCACTGACATCAGGATTTTGGTTAACTGTAACAGTGACCTGGTCGCTGGATTGACAACCATTTAAGGTCACTATTACTTCATATATTGTGGTATTTTGAGGACTAACCTCAATATTTTGATCTGTTTGACCGGTACTCCAGAAATAGGTGCCGCCTCCCGAAGCTGTAAGACTAACAATCTCTCCTTGACAGATTGTTATATCACTTCCCGCATCGGCATTTGGTGATTCATTTACAAATACGGTTACTTCATCGGTATCGGAATTGTCACCAGTGGTAACGGTTACACCGTATGTTGTAGTCACAGCCGGGCTAACAATAATGCTTGCTTCCGTTTGTCCATCACTCCATAAATAAGATGTTCCTCCGGAAGCCGTTAGTATTATGCTTTGTCCTTCGCATACAGTAACATCCTCACCGGCATTAGCCATAACCTGATCATCAACAATAACGACGACCTCATCGGTAGCCTCACAGCCATTAGAATCAACAGTAACTGTATAGCTGGTAGTATCAGAAGGACTTACAGTAATACTGGAAGTCGTTTCTCCAGTGCTCCAAAGATAAGTGTCACCTCCGGTAGCAGTTAGAACAGCGCTTTCTCCTGCTTGTATATTGATGTCAGGACCGGCATCGGCTGCCGGAGTCGGACTGACGAAAACAGTAACTTCATCGATCGATTCACAACCATTAAGATTTACGGTTAATTGATAAGTTGTTGTTTCAGCAGGTGAAACCGTTATCATAGGTGTGATTTGACCTGTGCTCCACAAGAAATTTCCATTTCCGGATGCCATAATAGTAACGTTTTCTCCTTCACAAATTGAAATATCTTCACCAGCATTGGCATCAGGGGATGGTGTAACGATTACGCTAACATCATCGATAGCTTCACAGCCATTTTGAAAAGTTGTAACGGTATAGATGGTCGTGTCATCTGGACTAACGGTAATACTTGAGGTTGTTTCACCGGTACTCCAAAGGTAGCTTTCACCATCTCCGGTTGCAGAGAGGGTTGCTGATTCTCCATAGCAAATAGAAACATCACTGCTAGCATTTACCGATGGGAGATCGTCAACAGAGATGATAATCTCATCGGATGCATCACAGCCATTTTGGCTAATGGTCACTGAATAGGCAGTTACAGAAGTTGGTGAAACTGTAATATTTTGAGTTGTTTCTCCAGTACTCCAGAGATATGAATCCGATTCAGGAGCTGTTAAGGTATAAGGTTCACCATAACATACCGAAGTATCATTACCTAGATCAATTTGTGGAAGTTCATTTATGTTAACTGTTACTTGATCTGAAGAAAGACATCCATTTTGTTCAACAATAACAGAATAGGATGTAGTTCCTGAAGGACTTACTGTAATACTTTGAGTTGTTTCTCCAGTGTTCCATTCGAATGAGGACCCACCAGATGCGGTTAGCTGAATCGATTCACCAGCACATATTGTTACATCTTCTCCTGCATTGGCATTAGGTAACGGATCTACAGTAACTGTTACTTCATCTGAGCTTGAACTGTTACCTAAATAAACTGTAACAATGTATGTTGTAGTGCTTGTGGGGCTAACTGTAATTTCTTGTGTTGTTTCACCGGTACTCCATTCATATGTGTTTCCACCACTGGCAGAAAGAATCGTGCTTTCACCTTCACAGATGGTAACATTCTCACTTGCTTCGGCAACAGCCTGTTCATTTACAACAACTAAAACAGCGTCAATATCATCACAACCATTTGAAGTAACTGTTACAGAATAGGAAGTAGTTGTTTCAGGAGTAACGGTAATACTTTGGGTGGTTTCTCCTGTACTCCATAAATAGGAATCTCCGCCACTAGCAGTTAAGGTAGCACTCTCTCCGAGAATTATAGTTTGTTCCTCTCCGGCATCTGCCTCAGGGGTTGGGTTAACAAAAACGGTAACTGTATCGGTATCTTCGCAGCCGTCATTATTTACTGTTAAGGTATAAGTGGTAGTAATGGCTGGTGAAACAATAATACTTTGAGACGTTTCTCCAGTGTCCCATAAATATTCTCCAATTCCGGAAGCTGACAAGATCATTGACTGACCTTCGCAAATTGTAACATCGTTGCCTGCATCTGCTTGTGGAAAACTGTTTACCGTTACTATCACTTCATCGGTAGAAGGGCATTCGTCGGCATTTAATGTAACAAAATATGCAGTTGTTTGGGTCGGGCTTACGGTAATGCTTGATGTTGTCTCGCCAGTACTCCAAAGATAGTCCTGACCACCTGTAGCTGTTAAGGTGACGGTGTCACCGCCACACATAGTAACGTCCTCACCGGCATTGACCTCCTGGTATTGGTTCACATTTACGATGACATCATCAGTTGATTCACATCCATTTTCATATGCTGTTACTGTATAGGTAGTAGTTGAAGACGGACTTACAGAAATACTCGGCGTAGTTTCGCCAGTACTCCAAAGATAGGTTTCACCTCCGGTCGCTGTCAGAACCCGGATTTCTCCTTCACATATAGTCACATCCTCACCTAATTCAACGTTCGGGATTGGTGTAACATTTACCGTTATTTCATCGTTGCCTTCACAACCATTCTGGCCGATTAAAACCGTATAAATGGTGGTAGCAACTGGATTAATTGTAATCGATTGGGTGATCTCACCTGTACTCCATATGTAAAAATCGCCTGGTTGTGAGGTCAGAGTTAAGCTTTCACCTGAACAAATGTTCAGGTCTTCACCAAGATCAGGATCTGGTGTTGGAGTTACAAAAACAGTAACATCATCGGTACTTTCATGACTTCCCTGATAGGAAGTAAGTATATAAGTTGTTGTAACCGTAGGACTCACTGTAATTTCTTCGGTTGTTTCACCTGTACTCCACAATTGACTATTCCCGCCTTCAGCAACCAATACAGTACTTTCACCTTCACAAATAGTAACGTCCTCACCAGCATATGCCGAAGGCTGTCCATTAACGGCAACGTTCACGATATCTGAATCTTCGCAACTTCCATTACTGACGGTAACAGTGTAATGGGTTGTTTGTGCTGGCGATACTATAATAGTAGCCGAAGTTTCTCCGGTACTCCATAAATAAGTTCCTCCTCCTGTAGCCGTCAAGGTTGCACTTTGTCCGCTTGGTATATTTTGATTTGGCCCGGCATTCGCAATTGGCGTATCAACAACTGTAACAATTACATCATCAGATGCCTCGCATCCGTTATTGTCAACGGTTACAGTATATGTTGTTGTTTCTGTTGGATAAACAGTAATATTTTGAGTGGTTTCCCCAGTGCTCCATAAGAAGTTATTACCTCCAGATGCAATTAATGTCACAGCAATTCCGCCACATACCGTAACATCTTCACCTGCATTTACCTGTGGAAGTTCATTAACATTAACCGTAACGCTATCTGTGTCGAAATCATCTCCTATAATTGCAGAGACAGTATAGGATTCAGTAGATGTAGGATTCACTGAAATGCTCTGATTGGTTTCACCGGTACTCCATAGATATGAATCACCACCTGAAGCGGTTAATACCACTGATGCACCTTCACAAATTGTGACATCTTCTCCTGCATCGGCTATAACAGTATTATTTGCATAGACCGTAACCGTATCACTCGCCTCACATCCATTTTGATATACGTTAACCGTATAAGTTGTATCCAGAGTTGGACTTACGGTTATACTCTGGGTGGTTTCTCCTGTACTCCAGAGATAGCTGTCACCACCAGAAGCCGTAAGTATGGCGCTGTCGCCAACTGCAATATTCACATCATCACCTGCATCTGCATTTGGAATGGGTTCCACAAAAACCGTAACATTATCTGAATCTGAAATTGGCCCGATAGAGACAATCACGTCATATGAAGTTGTTATGTTAGGATTAACCGTAATACCTGGTGTTGTTTCACCGGTATTCCATAAATAGGTATCACCTCCGCTGGCAATTAAAGTAACAGTTTCACCGTCGCATATGGTAATATCATCTCCTGCTTCGGCGTACACAGGTTCGTTTACCGTAACCGTAACCGTGTCATTTGATATACATCCATTAAGATCAACAGTAACCGCGTATTGACTAGTTTGCGTCGGATTTACAGTAATGCTCTGTGTGGTTTCTCCTGTACTCCAAAGATAGGTTCCGCCGCCTGAAGCTGTTAATGTGGCAGACTCACCATTTAAGATACTGACATCGGCTCCTGCATTGGCATTTGGAATTGGATTGACCGTTACGTTTACCGAATCGGTATCTGAAACATTTCCTATTGATGCAGTAACAGTATAGGTGGTTGTGGTGTTTGGACTGACTGTAATACTTTGGGTAGTTGCACCTGTACTCCATACATAAGCATCACCACCTGTCGCTGTCAGGGTTGTACTTTCTCCGGCACATAAAATAACATCAGAGCCGGCATCGGCAGTAACTTCAACATTTACAAAAACAGTTACCGCATCAATATCTTCACAGCCATTTTGATTAACCGTAACAGTGTATGAGGAATTCGTTTCAGGGCTAACTGTTATACTTTGAGTAGTCTCGCCGTTACTCCATAAATAAGTTCCACCACCACTTGCTGTTAATGTGGTACTTTCTCCATAGTTTATTGTAACATTTGGACCCGCATTGGCATTAGGAGTTGGATCGACATTTACAATAACACTGTCACTATCTTCACAATCATTTTCACTTACTGTAACCGTATAAGTTGTAGTGGAATTTGGACTGACTGTAATACTTTGTGAAGTTTGTCCGGTATTCCATAAAAAGGCTCCACTACCACTTGCAGTCAAGGTCGTACTTTCACCCTGACAAATAGTAACGTCATTTCCTGCCCCTGCAGAAGGCAGGGGATTTAAAAAAACCGTTACTTCATCGGTAGAAGTATTTCCATTGGCATCAGTACCTGTTACAGTATAAGTTGTTGTCGATCCTGGGGTAACCGTAATACTTTCAGTGTTATTACCGGTGTTCCATGAATAACTTACAACACCAGATGCTGTTAATGTCGTGCTCTCTCCTTCACAAATCCAAACGTCCTCACCGGCTTCAACTTGTCCCGCTGCAACCACATCAAAATCGATCTCGTTTAAATATTGTTCAATACCGATGTATCCATCCGGCCAAACATAATTTGAAAGATCATCGGTTGCAGAAAATCCTTTTGAAATTTTCCAGACGTCCGGGATTCCATCTCCCAGAGTATCATAGCCTGATTTTGTATTTGACGGAATTATGGGCATGGTCCAGTTCTTATTGAAAGGATTCCTGCTCACATAAATCGTAGCATCGTTTATTCGAGTGGTATCGTAACTATCTATATAAGTCGAAGAGGTGCCATCAAAGTTTAAATACTTATTTGTTCCAACATCATTAAGCACCGATTCTCTGGCTTCATCAGGACTCATTATGACAGGTCCTTCGCCAAGAAGCTGGTGCATGGTCGATGTAAAATAACTTCCCGAAACCGGATTTCCGGTAAAGAAATCCTTCCACAGGCCGTAGTCATTTTGCTGGGGATTTGGATAAAGAGAATTATGATAATTGTTGGCAGTATAAATTGAGGGAGTTACACTTTGAACCTTATTCACACTACCCGGCGTTGAATACGTTCCTTCAGTGATATGATTCCCAACAAAATTTACTTCCGAGCTGGCAGTATTGACGTTGGTAAGCCTGTTAGCCACATTAAACATCACATTATTTACGATATCGTATTGCAAAACACCTGATGCGTTTGGGGTTCGTTGAGGTTGATTTACAAACAGATTATAGTAAAAGCTCATATCTCCTGTGGTATTTTGAACACCACTTCCGGCGATTACACCGGTTGAGTTTTCTGAAAACAGGCTGCGCTGTACTGTTATATTTCTGATCTCTCCCCAGGAGGCTTTCATCGAGATCGCCTGATCGTCATTAAAGGAGAAACTACAATGGTCGATAATATGGTCACTTCCACCAGATATGATAATTCCGTTGTGCTCATAAACATCAGGAGCACCGGTATAACTTGCATTTCTAAAACGGATGAATCGCCAGATACCATTATTACAGGGCTCGTTACAAGCAGACCAGCCGCCACCCATCGAAACGGGTTTTCCGGTAATAGTTATTCCGCCTTCGGGAGCAGTTTGTCCGGCGACGGTGAAGTTTGAATTTTCAAGGCACATTTCCAACAAACTATTAAGCTGGATGGTCCCACTAACTTCAAAAATGATGATTCTCGGAAAAGGTTTGAGCAAAGCGTCCCTTAAACTTCCGGGGCCGCTATCATTGAGATTTGTAACTTTTAATACTGTTCCGCCCCGGCCTCCGGTTACATAAGCCCCGGCACCTACTGCCGATGGAAAGGCTTTTGTCTGGGCCGTTATGGCCATAAACATTGGCGTCAATAAGAAAAATAAAATCAGAAATGATTTTCTAAAAGATAATATTATTCCAGTCACTGCGGTAGCGCAGCGACTTAGCATACTCCACTCCATTCAAGGTAATTTTGGTAGATTTGGTAATTAATTTGTTATTAATCGGGACCAAACAAGTCAATAAATTTGAATTAATCATAATTAAGCCTGTCCTTTTCGATTAAAAACAATCATTATGTAATTTAAATCTTACATAATAATACATTTTATAGATTAAAAGTGTTTTTTATCGGTATAAATTGAAGTTCCTTAAGCAGAAATCAATAACCAGGATCAGATGATATTAAGACTTACGGTGAGATTTATAAATTGGTCGTTGAGGCTATGTTAAACTGCTTCAAAAGATATTCACGGCTTATTCACATTCTGTAAGAAACAATTTTCAATAAATATCAAACATATGAGGGCAATTAAGTCCGAATAATTGGCCATTCGTCTAAACTTGATTCCATTTTATTCAATTCAATGAAAAATTATATAGCTTCGTCGAGGATAGACCCAAATAGATATCTAAATGGATTTTAGAGCCCTCATTCCGGATTATATTGATCAGGAACCCGGAACCTATGACTTTAAGTTTACGGTCTTCACTTCGGTTTACAACGCTGAGGCTACCATAGAGAGAACCCATGAGTCACTCCTCAATCAAAGCCTCACCGATTTCGAATGGTTGGTGATCAATGATGGATCGACCGATAATACCGATGCGGTTATGAATAAATTGGTGGCCTCCTCGCCATTAAAAATTCATTATGTCAATAATCCCCTAAACAAACATAAAATGTCCTGTTTTCTTCAGGCTGTAAAACTTGCAAAAGGTCAATTTTTCCTGACATTCGATGCCGATGACCAATGCATGCCTGAGGCTCTCCATGTTTTTAATGAGGAATACGAAAGTATTCCCGATGATAAAAAAGAAAATGTCATAGCCGTAACGGGGCTTTGCATTGATGAGCATGGCAATAAGGTAGGCGATGACTATCCCTCGAGCCCGTATTACAGCGATCCGTTCGAGATTTATGCTATCGATAAAATAGATGGTGAAAAATGGGGATTTACCTTAACCGACAAACTAAGAGGCGTACATTATAAACCCGAATTTTTCGATCATGGTTATATTCCCGAAGGATTAATTTGGAATGTTCTTGGCATGCAAGGCTTTAAGACCAAATACATCAATAAAGTCCTGCGAACCTACCATATAGGAATAGAAAATTCTATAAGTAATAGTCCGCTTGCCAAAACCGCGGTGGGTTCAACTATTAATTACCTGGCCAACATCAATTGGTTTTTTGAGAATTATTGGTTTAAAACGCCACTTTTTTTTCTGAAAAACCTCTATTATATTTTGAGATTTTCGAATTACCAACCATACAGACGCCGTTGTTACACGAAATCAATTGATCCTGGTATAATGAAAATTCTGTTTACATTGCTTTGGCCATTCAGGTCGCTGGTTAAATAATTTAAATATCCACCCTTTTTTCAATCTATTGAAACTTAAAAAAGACATACAGGCATTCCTGAGCGGGCTTCTAAAGAATGCGACACTTCGTAATATTATTCGCGTTGGAATTCTTACTGTTTTTGTGAGTCTTTTAGGTTTCTTTAAGGAGATTCTGGTAGCTGATCGATTTGGCCTTTCGGAATTGCTCGACACCTTTTTAATCGCAGTGCTGGTTCCAATGTTCATTTTTGGGGTATTCTTTGGCTCGTTCCAGAGTGTTTTTATTCCCAATTATGTTACCGAGATGAAAACAGGAAAGAATATCGGGTCTTTCCAGAGCACTAGTTTTTTACTCACCTTAGGCGTATCCATATTCTTTCTGATAATCGCGTTTTTGTTTACCGATGTTTACCTGGAAACCTTTTTTAAAGGGCATACCCCTCAGTATTATGCATTGATTAAAAAGCAATTTTATTATGTGGCACCCTGTATAATTTTTTGGGGGTTTTCCGGACTATTAAAAGGGCTTCTAACCATCGACGACGAATTCATTCATTCTTCGGTAAGCGGAATCTTTACACCTTTAGCGATTATAATATGTATTCTTTTTTTCAGGGACCAATTTGGTGACCTGGTCTTGGCTATGGGAACCCTGATTGGCGGAGTTATGGGAACGTCGTACCTTCTTATTTTTGCCCTGCGTCGGAATCTTATCCATTTAAAGAAACCCGACTTTGACTCTGTAAATATCAGAATCTTGTTTAAGCAGCTTCCGGCTAAGCTGTCTTCGAGCATGCTCAATAATATCAACCCGCTCATCGATCAATATTTTGCGGCCCAGTTAATCGTGGGGTCCATTGCCGCCTTGAATTATGGGATAAAGATTCCCACCTTCGCAATTACCATCGCAGGGCTGGCACTCAGTAATGTTCTTTTACCGTATTTCTCAAAGCAGGCGGTAGAAAACTATAAGGCAACCTTCGATAAATTGAAAATAATATTAAGATATATCATGATCAGCAGTGGTTTGGTTGTAGTAGTTTTAGCTCTGTTATCAACACCCTTAATCACAATAATATTTGAACGCAATGCCTTTACTGCTGCCGATACAATAATTGTATCGAAAATACAGCAAATGTACTTATTGCAGATTCCATTTTATATAACCGGACTGATCATGGTTAAATTCCTGACTTCGATTAACCGAAATAATTTTATGGTTCTGACCTCCCTCATAAGCCTTATCTTAAATATAGTTCTTAATTATATCCTGATCCGTCAAATGGAGGTCTACGGACTTGCTTTAGCCACCTCTCTGGTAGCATTTGTAAATAGTTTGATCTTGTATTTTTATATCCTTAAATTGAATAAAGCTGATCATCCGGTTGTTTAATATAAAGCTTTAACAATCAGCATTATAAATTTAATCGGACGATTTAAATTCGGAACTTAAAGGTCGTCATTAAATTGATATTTTATTGATCAATGTGTATTCTCAGCACCGTGATTGTCGGTTAACTCAATAAAGCTGACTTACATCGATAGTTGGTGTTCTGTTCTATTTATTAGTTTATCTTTAAACCCCAGTTCATAAACAACCGAAAATTGGAGTCTGCTGACATTAAATTCAACCCTTTAAAGATTTTGATCCTGGCCATGCTGATATGGTCGGTTCCCAGCATATTTGCCTTTGAACAATCTCTGGGTTCTCTGATGAGTTATTTGACCTATGCCCTGCTTTTGCTTTATTTTTTTATCGCACCGAAGCGCAAGATCATCATCCCTTTTTTTGTACTCGGTTTGTTATACTTCATTATAAGCGGGCTTATCAATGTTGATGATTCCGAATTTTTTATTCAGGAATTTGTAAAATATTCCCTGTTGACGCTTTGTGCAACCGAATTGATTTTGAATACCAATAAAAAGGAATTATATATTCTTTTAATTATCGGCGCTTCAAGTATAATCGTCCAGGCCGTCTTTTTTCAAAGTGACTTCGGCCGCTACAGTGGCTTTTATTTCGACCCGAATAATGCCGGCTTTGTCTGTTTGTTTGGCTATTGTCTTAGTTTTTCAATTCCGAATAAAACACTGAAATCCGCGGGTCAGTTTATACTGACACTGGCTGGTATTTTAACCTTTTCAAGAACATTTTTACTCTTATGGGTAGTTGTTAGTATTATTTCGATCGCAGCCAATAAAAAGAACTTTACCAATTTCGGAATCGGCATTGGGGTTATCGTCCTGGTTTTAAGCCTTACCTCCTACCTTCAGCTTAATACAGTGCGGCTAAAAGCCATTGAGAACTTATTTAATCCAGATCAAACCTCAAGTGCTCTTGTTATTCAGCAGCGTGAAGGTACACGTACCGAAACCTGGTCGAGATACTACGACACCATTTTAAACAGTCCGATTATCGGTAATGGCTTTCATGAATTAAGGGGTTCGGGACTGAGCAAACAAGGTGTTCATAACACCTACCTGATGGTATTGGGTGAATCGGGTATTTTCCCATTTCTCCTTATCATTGGGATATATATTTATATGCTGGTAAAAAGTCTGAAGTACTTCAAAGAAGAGGTGCATTTATTCCTGTTGTCACTTTCTCTAATGGCGATACTGATGACCATCCATACTTATTTTGATAATTACGTGATCCTATTGATTTCGATGTGGTTGTTTTTAAATTTGACCATGCTTAAATCAGAAGACGTCATCGAACAATCTGAATCAGTCTTAACTTCATAAAGCCCAAAACTATAATTTAATTAACCCTTGACGATAATACATTTAAACAGCAGTTTAGCTGGAGGTGGAGCAGAACAAATGGTGCTACAACTCTCAAAGAAGAGCAAGTCTTCCATGAGAACAGTTGTGATTTCGATCTCAAGTGCCAATGCGTTAGAGGAAAAATTCAAGTTGAATGATATCGAGTACCATTTCCTGAATATCAATTCTTTCAGGAACACTACCCTTCTTTCAGGGATCAAAAAATTACACGCCATTATAAAAGACTTACCCGATCCCATTTTACACTGCCATCAATATCACGGCTGTGTTCTGGGTGTTATGTATAAAGTGTTTTATAAAAACATGCCAATGGTTTTTACCCTTCATTCGAGTACGGTCGACAGCAAATCACGACGGCTTATACTTTATTTGACCAAGGTTTTCCGTAAGAAGGATATTATTTTTAGTGAGAATACATCACAATGGTTCTTAAAGAACAGTGCAATAATACCCAACGGAATTGATTTTTCTGAACATGAGAATAACAATCCAAGGGTTTATAATTCCTCTGAGCCTTTCCGGTTTTTGTATCTCGGTCGTCTAAGTCCGGAAAAAAATCCATTCCATATGATTGAGGTGACGAAGCGATTATTGAATAAGGGTTTAACAAATTTCGTTATCGATGTTGTTGGAGATGGCTATCTTAAGGAAAAGTTCATCAAAGAGATTGAAGCTGACGATTTAGGCTCTCACATCGTGTTGCATGGTTTTCAAAGCGATATAAAACCATTCATGGATCGGTCGCATTGCCTGGTCCTCATGTCGATTCGCGAAGGCTTACCCGTTGTTATCATAGAAGCTGCCGCCAATAAATTACCAATCATATCAACGGCTGTGGGTAGTATTCCCGATTTTTTAAATGATTCAAATGCTTTTGTCACCGACCTCGATAATTACGATAAAACGATGATGCATGTCATTCAGAATTATAATCAGGCCATTGACCGATCAAATAAGCTGTATTCGGAAATAAAATCTGATTTTAGCATCGATAATGTGTATGAGCGACATTTAGAGCTGTATCGCTCAGTGATGAAATCAAAGTAAAATAAGCAGAAGAAAGACCCTATGTGCGGTATTTATGGTTCAACGTTACAATATTCTGATTCCCAGGTAAGGGAAAAGTTGGAGCGTACAGCCTTTCGCGGTCCTGATAAGATGGATTTTAAAACCTACCAGGCAGGAAATACCAAACTTATTTTCGGACATAACCGCCTGGCTATTATCGACCTCGATCATCGATCAGACCAGCCCTTCAATTATTTTAATAAGGTCCATATAGTATTTAACGGTGAGATCTATAATTTTCAAGAAATCAAGCAGATCCTGACTTCCAGGGGATACAGCTTTCAAACCACAAGTGATACCGAAGTAATCTGTGCGGCATATCTTGAGTACGGTGAATCTTGCGTTGATCATTTTAACGGCATGTTCGCCTTTGTTATTTATGATGTTGAGAACCACAGGCTCTTTGGTGCCCGTGATCGACTCGGTCAAAAACCATTCTATTATTATCACAATGGAACAGAATTCGAATTCGCCAGTCAAATTTCATCCATACAGCTGCATCATAACGCCCTGTCTATTTCTCGACAGGCAATCGATTCAAATCTGTGCTGGGGCTTGATCCCCGATCCGTTGTCGATCTTCAACGAGGTGAAAAAGCTACGCCCCGGACATTCGTTTACCTATGACCTGGCAAGCGGAAAATTCAACGATACTTGCTATTGGGATATTGATTTTAAAGGAAAAACCGGCTTTAAGGGTAGTTATGATGAGGCACAGGAAGCCTTGACAGTACTGCTGCGCGATGCAGTATCTATGCGCTTGTTTGCCGATGTACCGGTTGGTGTCTTTTTATCGGGCGGTGTTGATTCATCTTTGGTTAGCGCCATGGCCACCCAAACCTCATCGGCCAAAGTAAAGACCTTTTCGGTCAAGTTCGATGAAGATGGGTATGATGAAAGCCCGTATGCCCAGCAAGTCGCCGATCATCTTCAAACCGATCATCACGTGATTGCCTGTAATTATGCTGAAGGCATGGACCTGATCGATAATTTTAGCACCTATTACGACGAGCCTTTTGCCGATTCTTCAGCCATTCCGTCAATGCTACTTTCAAAATACACCCGTAAACAGGTGACGGTGGCCCTTTCAGGTGATGGCGGTGATGAGAGTTTCATCGGTTACGAAAGATATATCTGGGCCAGAAAAGGGGGACGCATGTATGTGCTGCCAAGACCTATCCGGCAATTGGGTTCTGCCCTATTAAACCTCTCACCCAACTATCGTCATAAAATGATTGGGATGGCCCTGGGATTGAAAAATGTTGACACGGCCTATCTCACCGGCATGACAGAAATTGACGGCGGATGGATTGATTCAGAATTTGATTCCAGGGATATCGACCAAATACGTTATCTAAATCACCGTGATAAGAATTTTTATGAGCGTATCTCTGATTTTGACTTGAAGACATATCTCAACTGGGATATAAACACCAAGGTAGATCGCGCCACTATGGCCTATTCGCTTGAGTCGCGATCACCATTAATGGATTTTAGGGTCGTGGAATTGGCCCGATCTTTTCCAACCGAATTCAAGATTAAAAAAGGGAATACCAAACGCATACTGAAAGATGTGCTTTACCAGTCGGTGCCGTCACATATTTTTGATCGGCCTAAAGCCGGGTTTACAATGCCCTTTGCGCATTGGTTCAGGCACGAGCTAAAGGATTATGTTTTAGATGAATTGAATGAAAGCGGGTTGGGCCAGATACCCGGACTTAAAATAACTGAAGTAAGTAAGCGCATCGATCAGCATATGACTCAATCCTGGAACCGGTATCCACTGATATGGAAGCTATTGGTTCTGAAGCAGTGGCTGAATAAAAATGGAACAGGCTTAACGGTAAAATAAATGAAAGGCAAGAAAATTCAACTGGTTATCGCAACGGCCAACCTGCTTCCGGGTGGTGCAGAACGCGTCTTGAGTTTTCTGGCAACCGAGATCGATAAGGAACAATTCGAGGTGACCATTGTCGTATTCGGACATGAACGTGACGTGTCCTATGACCTGAAAGGTGTGAATACCGTTTTCTTCGGAAGAGACCGCGTCATGCATGGTATTTTTGATTTTCTGAAGTTTCTGAAACGCCATAAACCCGATATTGTACTTACGGCAATCGGTCATTTAAATACATTGGCTGCTTACGCCAGCTGGTTTTTTCCGAAAACAAAATTCGTCGCTCGCGAGGTTAATGTGTTGAGTGTACTCGATACCTTTACCGACCGGAAATTGAATTACCTCAAGCTGTTTACAAAAAATCGATTTCGGTTCTTTGATGCCATTATTTGTCAGTCGGATGATATGAAAGAGGATCTTAAAAAAAGCTATTCCTTTAATTATGATAAAATGGTGGTTATTAATAACCCGATTACAGATGGATTCAAAGTAAAAGAGCAGCTGCCTCCAATGAAGCCGGTTGCGTTGATTACCGTAGGCCGTTTGGCCAAGGAAAAGGGATACGATCGCCTGCTCAACGTACTGAGTCGCTTAGATTTACCGTTTCATTATACCATGATTGGTCGTGGTCCGGAAAAGGAAAATATTTTTAGACTTATCGATGATTACAAGCTTGGCGATAAGATAACCCATATAGAATATACCGCGGAAATCCCGGATTATTTGAGGAAAAGCCACATCTATTTGCAGGGCGCTTATGTTGAAGGCTTTCCGAATGCTGTGATTGAAAGCGCGTCGGTTGGGACTCCGGTCCTGGCGTTCGATGCTCCCGGTGGAATCAATGAGATTATCGAGGATGGCATTAACGGCTATCGCGTATTTTCAGCGGAAGACTATTTGAAAACCTTGAAATCCATATGCCTGGATTACACTTTTGTCCCGGAATTAGTTAGTGCAAGCGTGAATAAGAAGTATAACAAAGACATCATCATTCAACGCTTTGAAGCTTTGTTTTTAAAACTATGCACCGTCAATGATGGATAATCGCAGGAAACATATCGCTATAATGGCCATCAGTATGAATATTGGTGGCACCGAACGCGTTATAAGCTTATTGTTGCCCAAACTGGTCAAGGATTATAGGGTGAGCCTGGTTTTATTGTCGGAAGAGATCGCTTTCGATATTCCGTCGGAAGTCAATATCCATGTACTGGGTTCTTCTGAAAAGGTGCTTACAACTTCCCCCTTGCAAAAAATATGGTTTACACTTGGTTATTTCCGAAAGTATTACAGGCTTGTAAAACGTGAGCGTTTTGATGTTTCCTTGTCCTTCCTGGCACTACCAAACTTTATTAATAGCGCCGTAGCCAATTTATTCAGGAATCCGAAAATCAGAACCATCATCAGTGAACGCTGTTATCCGTCGCAGATGTACGCCCGATCTCGCTTTTCGATGATCATCGCTCGGATCTTCTATCCTTTGCTGTACAACAGGAACGATATGTTATTCTCAAATTCGGTCTATATCAATAACGATTTAAAAAATAGGTTTGGTGTAAAGATCCCCATGGCAGTGGTATACAATCCAGTTAAATTGAAACCGTTGGAAAAGGAGTTATCAGCCACTGAAAATCGTAAAATCTTTAACGTAATAAATGTCGGCAGTCATGTCTTTGTAAAGAATCAAATGATGATACTTAAAGCTATAAATCGTCTGGATGACACCTATGTTCTTACCCTCCTGGGAGATGGTAACCTCACTGATTCCATGACTGATTTTGCCATCGATACCGGCATATCCAAACGGCTTAACATGCGTGGCCGGGTAGGCAATGTTGAGAATTATCTTTCTGAAAGTGATTGTTTCGTGCTTTCATCCCGAACAGAAGGCTTTCCGAATGTGATTTTGGAGGCGATGGCAAATGGTGTCCCGGTAATTTCAACAAATTGCATGTCGGGACCGCTTGAGATCCTCAACGATAACCAGCCTGTTCAAATTGAAAAAGGCGGGTTTGTTCTGGCCCGGTATGGGGTTTTGGTCAATGTTGATGATGATGATGGCCTCGCCCAAGCCCTAGAGTTTTTAAAATCACATCCGGATAAACGTCTGGAATATATAAATTTGGGGCTCCAAAAAGCTCAGGAATTCGATTTGACCGTCATCTATAAAAAGTTTAAGGATTTGATCGAAAACAAGGACTGATTATGTGTGGTATTAATGGCATAGTATCTAAATCATCGCAAGATTCCTCCATTATCGGGAATCTCATCAACCGTATGAACGGATGTATCGTACATCGTGGTCCGGATGATAATGGTGTATTTTGCCGCCAGGCAGATAGCTATTCCATTGGAATGGGGATGCAACGTCTTTCGATAATCGACCTAAATACCGGTCACCAACCGATGTCGACTGATGACGGGGATATATCCATTGTATTTAACGGTGAAATATATAATTATAAAATACTTAAAGACAAGCTATTAGATAAAGGTATTTCATTTAACACTACAAGTGATACTGAGGTGATTCTCAAACTCTATGAACAAGACGGTGAAGCCTGTTTTAAAGCTTTAGACGGCATGTTTGGCCTTAGTTTGTTCGACAGAAAAAAGAAAAAGATCTTTATTGCCCGGGATTTCTTCGGTGAGAAACCTCTCTATTTTACCGATTCGGATAAGGCTTTCATTTGGGGATCGGAACTCAAGTCGGTTGTCAGCGTAATCGACAAAAAACCGGAAATATCTAAAAGCGGACTAAATTTATTTTTCCGTCTGACTTATATTCCTGCTCCGTTTACGATTTACGAGGGTATAAAAAAACTTGAGCCCAATCATTTGCTCATCTATGATTTGGACAAAAAAAGCTATTCCACCAAAACCATTCATCCGAAATTCGATTCTAATCCTGCAGATCTTTCCTTTGAACAAGCGAAAAAAACAACTAAAGATCGCGTGTATGACAGTGTTGTAAGCCGATCGGTTTCCGATGTGCCCATTGGAACCTTTTTATCAGGCGGTGTAGATTCATCGGTGGTTTCCCTTTGTTTAGCGCAGTATAGCCAAACCAGGATCGATACATTTTCTATAGGCTTCAAGAAAAAGTCTTATGATGAAACCGACAAATCAAGAACGGTTGCCAAACAAATCGGAAGCAATCACCATGAATTTATAATCGATGAATCAGATCTAAAAGAAAACGTCGATGCCATCCTATTGAATTTCGATGAGCCATTTGCAGATTCATCGGCCCTTCCTACTTACCTGGTATCAAGGAAGACCTCAGATTATGTAAAAGTCGCCCTTACGGGTGATGGCGGTGATGAAATTTTCGGTGGTTATAATAAATATTACATGGGCAAACTCAATTCGCGTTATACGAATATTATGCCCAAGTCACTTCATAAATCGATTTTGAAGTTATCTGCGCCATTGCTGAAAACGTCTGATGACAGTCGTGGAAAGCGTTATAAAGTACAGCGCGCCCTTCAGGCTGTTGACTATTCCGATAGTTTTTATTGGGATATTATTTCCCTTGGTATGACTGAATCTCATTTAAATCAGTTTCTCAATCAACCGTATCTTAAACAAAATATATTCGACTATTATAAGCGAGTTTCAGGATTAACTAACCCGAAAACTCTAAATGATTTTCAGACCATTGACCGGCATTTGAGCCTTGAAGGTGATATGCTGGTCAAGGTTGACCGAACCAGTATGCTAAACTCCCTGGAATGTCGTGCCCCTTTCCTGAACCGGGATCTGCTGGAATTCACCATGTCCCTGCCAGAAGACTATCTTTTAAAAGGGTGGAATAAAAAATATTTATTGAAGGAAGCGTTCAGAGATGAGTTTCCTGAAGGCTTTCTCGATAAATCGAAACGCGGTTTCGGTGTTCCTGTCGGCGATTGGCTGCGGGAAGGCTTGCGAGAAGAGTTGGTTGATTATGCCAATCGCGATTTCCTTGAAGAACAAGCTATTTTCAATGTAGAAACAATTCTTAAACTCGTCGACAATCATTTAAAGGGAAAAGTTGATAATACCTTTAAGGTTTGGAGTTTTTTCTGCTTTCAGAAATGGTATAAAAACATTTACTCATCTTTGTAATCTTTAAGCCTAAGTCTCTTAACAGCATCAATTGAAAAAAATAATTCGCATTACAACGGTACCCGTTTCCCTCAAAGTTTTATTAAGAGGGCAGCTTAAGTTTTTGAATCAACATTTTGAGATCATAGGTGTTGCCAGCCCTTTAAAGGAACTCAAAGAAGTTGAAGAGCAGGAAGGTATACGTACTTACGGCATTGAGATGACGCGTACCATCACCCCGATCAAGGATTTTATGGCTCTTATTAAACTGTACAGGTTTCTCAGAAAAGAAAAGCCTCTGATCGTTCATACACATACGCCGAAGGCCGGAATAATCGGTATGTTAGCGTCATATTTAGCCGGTGTTAAACATCGTTTTCATACGGTTGCAGGATTGCCATTGCTTGTGGTTACAGGTCCTAAACGGAAACTACTGAACCTGGTGGAAAAGGCCACCTATTTCTTTGCCACGCGTGTATTTCCAAACTCAAAAGGTCAGTATAAGCTTATTTTAGAAGAGAAATTTGCTAAACCCGATAAACTGGAGGTTATCGGACAAGGCAGTTCGAATGGAATTGATGTTGATCATTTCGATCCCGACCTGATACCTCATGAAAAAAAGGAACAATTAAGACGAGAACTGGGGATTTTAGAAAATGAGCTTGCCTTTGTTTATATCGGCAGGCTTGTAAAAGATAAGGGTGTTAACGAAATGATTGCAGCCTTTGCTAATTTTTCAGCTACCGGAAATAGTGCTAAGCTCATTCTTGTGGGTTCGCGTGAAGATGATCTCGATCCGCTACTTCCTACTACGGAAGAGCTTATCGCCTCGCACCTTCAAATTGTTTCGGTAGGATGGCAAAACGATATACGACCATTTCTTGCCATTGCCGATGTTTTTGTATTTCCCACCTATCGAGAAGGTTTTCCTAATGTGGTGCTGCAATCCGGTGCCATGGGTGTTCCGGCCATAGTGACCGATATTAACGGATGCAATGAGATCATAACTGATTCGATCAATGGATTGATCATTCCACCAAAAGACAGCAAGGCCATTTTTGAGGCCATGCGGTTCATGGCAGATCATCCTGCCGAACGACGTCGAATGCGTGCAGTTGCAAGAGAAAATATTGTCCAGAATTATAAGCATACTTATATTTGGAGCGAATTACTCAAATTGTACCAACAAATCGCTCAACCTGATGATATACCCTAAAATAATAAAGCCTTTTTTCGACTTTGTCGCGGCTCTGATTGGGTTAATACTGGCATCACCTATTTTCATTACCGTTTTAATAATTTTATTGTTTCTGAATAATGGTAAACCCTTTTTCACTCAGGCTCGTCCGGGTAAAAAGGAACGCATATTCAAAATCATTAAGTTCAAAACCATGAATGATAAAAAGGACGAACATGGTGAATACCTGCCTTTTCATTTAAGAATTACCAGATTCGGGATGTTTATCAGAAAATATTCACTCGATGAGATTCCACAATTGATCAACGTTCTGAAGGGTGATATGAGTTTGATCGGTCCGCGCCCATTACATATTGAATACTTACCTTTATATGATGAAACCCAGGCCAGGCGTCATGAGGTCATGTCGGGAATAACCGGCTGGGCACAGGTTAATGGTCGCAATGCCATTAGCTGGGACAAGAAGTTTGAATACGATGTTTGGTATGTCGATAATCAATCGTTTTGGTTGGATTTAAAAATCATTTTCCTGACCATTGAAAAAGTAATCCGGCGAAAGGATATCAATGCGTCTGAAAATGACAATATGCCGGCCTTTAAAAATGTAAAAGTTAAAGTTTGAAACGCGAGATAGGATCTTCTTTTTATTCGCTTGAACCCGATGATAATGAATATGGTGTTCTTACTCAAAGCGAGATTTCCCTCCCGGAACGGCTCCGTCTCTATTATTCCGGTCGGAGTGCCTTTTTTTCATTACTGGAGGACATCCATCGGGACCATGCCATAAACAAGATCTGGCTTCCCGCATACTATTGTCATAATGTTCTGAATTTCCTTAAACGGAATTATAATTCCATCCATTACTATTACATCAATCCCTTTGAACCCAATCGGGCATTTAATTTTCAACGTTTTGCAAAAAAGGGAGATATCATAGTTTTAAATAATTTCTGGGGACTCTTTAACTACGATTACGATGAGAAGTCGCAAGACCGACCCATCATTATCGAAGATCATTCACATGGGTGGCTATCGAAACAATGTCTGAACAGCAAGGCCGATTATTGCATGGCTTCGGTTAGAAAGTCCTATCCTGTTGCTGGCGGTGGCGTAGCCTGGATCCCAAATCGATTAAAATCCCCTACTTATGAAAACACGGTTGATGAGACGATTGAAGATGCATACATCACCTTGCAGCAGTCAATAAATAAAAAACGGCAATTCTTGAAATCGGGTGACGGAACCAAAGAAGGATATCTTAATTTACTTTATGCCGGCGAATCCCTGATCACGGCATCCAATAGTTATATCGAACCCAATGAACCACTTCGTCAGGCATTAACAGATTATATAAAATATGATCCGAATGTAATCAAGTCGAAACATCTCGATCTAATATTTAAATATTTGGCCCCCTCAAAACACTTTAAAATTATTCGACGCAAGGGATATACGCCATTTGGGCTATTGCTTTTATTTAAAGAGAAAGCGGTATTCGATGAATTTAAGGCCTATTGCATTGCCAATTATATTTATCCTGCAAACTTATGGCCGAGTAATGATTTACGTTCGAAGTGGAAATATTTCTTTAATATTCATACCGATTTCCGTTATGACGGAGAGGATATGAAGTATTTAATACAGGTTCTGAATAGCTGGATCTATAGGAATGGATAGAATCGAAAAATGATAGCTAAAAAAGCACATAAGGCCAATAATTTCAAACGCGAACTGATCTCCTATCCACGCGCGCGTGATGCCTGGCAGGCAGTTCTGCAGGCATATCACAAACAATATCCAAAAGCTAAAGTGATTCTTCCGGCATATATCGGGTGGACTGTTACTGAAGGCAGTGGCATTTTTGACCCGGTAACCAATGTGGGAATCGATTATGAATTTTACGGGTTAAATAAAATGTTAAGGATTGATTTCGAGGATATGAAACGTGTCATTTCTGCCAACCCGGGAGCAATGGTTTTAATGGTCCACTACTTTGGGTTTCCGGACGACCGCTATAGCGAAATTGTATTATGGCTTAAAAAGGAGGGTGTTTTTTTTATTGAAGATTTGGCCCATGCGATGTTAACCGACTTAATCGGTGGTGCTTGCGGACGAGCCGGTAATTACTCTTTTTATAGTTTGCATAAAAACCTGCCGTTTCCTGATGGTGGTATGCTGGCTATGAATAACGAGGGGCCCTTCGTAATTGAAGAAAAAAACTACCTAGACAATGCCACGGTATTCGATTATGACCTGCAGGGAATTTTTCAGGCCAGACGAAATAATTATTTGCTCCTTCTGAAGGAATTAAATCATACTGATGGTATTACGATTTTATATCCTAAATTAGATGATAACATTTGTCCGCAGTCATTTCCCATTCTTTTAAATGATGCCGATCGCAACTCGGTATTCAAGTTGATGAATGAAAAGGGGTTCGGACTGGTGAGCCTTTATTATACGATGATTGAACCTTTGAGAATTACAAATTATGAATCGGCGGCTTATACGTCGAAACACATCACTAATTTGCCTGTTCACCAGGATTGTGACCCGGATGAAATCAAGTTAATGGCAGATCATTTAAAAGCATTGTTGTCGTGACTCTGAAGTATCTTGAATTACATACCGACCAGGCTAAGCTATATACTGAAGCTCTGGATATTTTAGGAGACAACCACCCCTATTACAAGACAGAATTTCTCGATATTTTCTATGGCGGTCTTGACCGCGCCAAGGCATTAATCGCTTATAACAGTGATGACAAGCCCCTTGCTGTCATGCCCTTTTATCTGCGGGAAATCGAGCAGGCCCCCTCTTATTTCGATGTCATATCGACCTGGGGATACAGCGGCCCGAAATTTGATCGAGAACTTACCTTGGAGGATAAACGGGAATTCTGGATTGCCGTTGATGCTTGGTACCACAAGCATAATATTGTAAGTGAGTTTATTCGTTTCAAATTGAATGCCAATCATGAAGGCTATACCGGATTCCTGGTAGAAGGCATGCATAACATCATGGGTATGATTCAAGATCCTGAAATCATTTGGAAAAACTACAATCGAAAAGTCCGTAAAAACATCAATCGAGCGCTGAGAGAAAATTTAAAAGTTGATTTTTTCTATAAGTCCATCAGCAAAAAAATATTCGACGACTTCTATGCGATCTTTGTACACACCATGGACAGGACCCAGGCGAGAACTTCATATTATTATTCTTATGAAAAACTTTGGGCCTATATCCAGGCTAATCCAGAAAATTGTGCAATTGTTTTAACCCTAAAGGATAATAAGCCGATCGCTTCAGAAATGATCCTAATCTCAAACAGTAAAGTTTATTCTTTTGTTGGTGGTACATTGTCGGATTATTTCGGACTTCGACCTAACGAGATTTTAAAACATAGGATCATTGAATGGGCTTTCGAAAACAATCGTAAATACTTCGTTCTCGGTGGTGGCTACGGGACTGATGACGGTATTTTCAAATACAAGCAAGCCTTTTTCCCGGCTGATGTTTGTGACTATCGCATGGGTCGTAAAATCATCGATAGTGAAGTATATTTCAAACTTTCCGGCATTCAGAAAGAGGACTATAATATCGAGCAGGACTACTTCCCACTTTATCGAAAAGAAAATCAAGGTGTATTGTAAATAAGCATCGATTAAAAGTAAATGATAAAGGTTAAATTTGTGCACCAACCATTTTATGAATAATACCGATCGAAATACGATTTCTCTTGATACGGATATGACCTTCATCGGGTCAGGTATTACCACCTCATTTATCCTGTTATCTTTTCTAAAAAACCTTTCGGCTTCCGATGATTTCAATGGCCGGCTAAAGCTAACGATTGTCGAGAAGGATGCGGAAAATTTTACCGGCTTGGCTTATGGACCACGGTCGGGATCATCTGCCTTGCTTATCACCTCCCTGGCCGATTTCCTTCCAGAAAGTTTGATAAGACAAGAGTTTATCAAATGGTTATCTCAAAATAAAGAAACTCTTATATCGGAGCTTCGGGCAGATGGCGGCAAGTTGTCTGAAAATTGGACCGACACCCACAAAATCGATATTCAGAAAAACAACTGGGAGGACATTTATATCCCAAGACGATTTTTTGGAATTTTTATAAAGCAAAAAGTCAACCAGACCATTGCAGATTTCAGCTCGACGTGCGATTTCCAACTTAAAATAATACAGGACGAGGCCATAGGAATTGATGATAACTTGGATAGTTTCCAGGTTTATTTTAAGAATCGCACAGAATCCCTGAGTACAAAGAAGATAATATTATCGGTCGGGATTCCTCCGGTAAAGCAGCTTTGGTCAGATGATTTTCTGAGCGGTCATGAGCAGGCCGCTTGTCTGGTAAAGGATCCCTATAACCCGGGATTAGACGATAATCTTCACACCATAGCAACCCATGTTAACAAGCAGGCAGGACTATCAAATATTTTAATAATCGGATCGAATGCCAGTGCTATGGAGATGCTTTATAAACTTCATGACGTGCCTGAAATAACAGCGAAAATTGGGTCGGTTTCGGTAATTTCACCTCATGGGGAACTACCCCATTCAGGGCAAGATAAACTTATGGGTCAGCAGCGATTTGTTCCAACCCATCTTTTAGAGCTGAACAAGAAATATGATCTGACGGCTAAGGATATCTACGAGGCCACAAGCCGTGACTTAGATGAGGCTGAGGCCATGAATCTTGGAACTGCGATTTCCGAAGGGCCTATTTCGAAGGCCTTTGTCAATTTACTAGATCGCTTAAGTCATGAAGAATTAGGTGTATTTGCGTGTCGATATGGCAATCTAATTGGGAAACGGCAACGACGTGCTGGTAAGCATTATAACGAGGTAGTCGAACGACTGAACCAAGATGGCAGGCTAAAACTGATAAAGGGGTATTACAACAATCTGGAAATTTCTGCTGACAACCAGGGCTTAATATTTTCGTACAGATCATCGAAATTGCGAAGTATCAGGGAGCATGAGGGATTGATTGATGTTGTGATAAGCTGTGTAGGGAGCAGAACCCTTATTGATCAACCCGTTTCGGTTTTGATCGACAATCTTGTTCAAAAAGGGATTTGTAAGGTAAACGATTCGGGTATTGGCTTCGCTGTTAATGATCAACAGCAAACCGCAACTAACTTTTTTGTTGCCGGGCCACTGCTTGCTGGTAACGTCTTGAACGGAATGCCGCTTTGGCATTTAGAGCACTGTGGCCGAATAATAAAAACCGGAGAACGATTGGCCGGCATCCTGGCACAGCAACTCATTCATTCGACGGCCAACAGATTATAAATCAATCAAATAAATAGATCATCATATTGGGTATTAAGGGGATTATGTGTTGTTTTACGGCACAAAATGATCTTCAAGTCAAGGACTATCGTTAAGATATGCGTTTTGTCGTATTTATTTTCTTCAAAACAAATAATTCAATGATATTTGGACTTTAAGAAGTAAACAAAGCGGACAACAAATAACAATCCCAATGAAACTGTAAACCGATGTTATTTAATTCCATTGATTTTGCAATTTTTCTGCCAATTGTCTTCTTCCTGTATTGGTTTGTGACCAATAAATGGTTGAAAGTGCAAAATATATTGGTGGTGGTTTCCAGCTATGTTTTTTATGGCTGGTGGGATTATCGATTTTTGGCGCTGATCATTTTTAGCACCATCGTCGATTATATTGTTGGCAGGATGTTGAGCCGTACCGAGTCTAAACCAGCCCGGCTGCGCTTGCTTTGGGTCAGTATTCTTGTCAATATCGGATTTTTAGGCTTCTTCAAGTATTATAATTTCTTTGTTGATAATTTTATTGAAGCCTTTTCCTTTTTCGGAAAAGAGATCTCACCCAATACTCTCAATATAATCCTGCCGGTCGGCATAAGTTTCTATACGTTTCAAACCTTGAGTTACACCATCGACGTTTACAAGCGGAAACTAGAGCCAACGCGTGATATTATTGCATTTGCAGCCTTTGTCAGCTTTTTTCCACAATTGGTTGCTGGGCCCATTGAACGAGCCACCCACCTGCTGCCTCAGTTTTATAAAAAGCGAAAATTTGATTATGAAATGGCGAAGGATGGTATGCGTCAGATTTTGTGGGGCCTGTTTAAAAAGGTTGTCATTGCCGATAATTGCGCCGAATTTGTAAACCAGGTATTTGCAAATTATGCCGATCAATCGGCCAGCACACTGGTTATGGGTTCATTCTTTTTCGCATTTCAGATCTATTGCGACTTTTCGGGCTATTCGGATATCGCGATCGGAACCGCCCGGCTTTTCGGATTTGATTTGATGAAGAATTTTGCCTTCCCGTATTTCTCCAGAGACATCGCCGAATTTTGGCGACGCTGGCATATATCGCTTTCCACATGGTTCAGGGATTACCTGTATATTCCGTTGGGCGGTAGTCGAGGTGGCGTAAATATGAAGATCAGGAATACCTTTATCATTTTCCTGGTGAGTGGATTCTGGCATGGTGCCAACTGGACCTTTATCATTTGGGGTGCCTTAAACGCGATTTATTTTTTACCACTTATGCTCGCCAAACGAAACAGGGTTCATTTAAATACAGTTGCTCAGGGTCGCGTGTTTCCTACATTTGTCGAAGCCGGCAATATGCTTATTACATTCCTGATAACATTATTGGCCTGGATCTTTTTCAGGGCTGATACGGTGACCGATGCCTTTCACTATGTAGGTAAAATTTTTGATAAATCGATTATAAGTTTACCGGCCCTTAGTCCGGATAATTATAAAACCCTTATCCTGGTTGTGCTGTTTGTCGCCATCGAATGGATTGGTAAGGAAGGTGAATATGCCATTTCCAGGATCTTTAAATTACCGGTTTATGTGCGATGGGCTTTCTATTTTATTTTGATCGTGTTGATGTTTACCTTTACCGGAGAAGAACAAGTATTTATTTATTTTCAGTTCTGATATGATGAAGCGATTTATTCTTCGATTTATTCTTTTCCTCGTGCTGGGTTATTTACTCGGAGAAGTTGTTGTGCGCTACTATAAGCTTACTTCCGATGTCCCTCATCGCTATGTAGACACTCATGGATTACAGTTATATGAACCCGGACAAACCGGCTATTTCAAAGGAGCCAGTGAGCCATGGACGGTTAATGAATTTGGTTGGTTGGGTATTAACACTATTGAAAATAAGAACCGAAGAATCTCCATAATCGGTGATTCCTATATCGAGAACATTATGAACCCTGATAACTGCAACCAGGGATACCTTTTGCAGGAACTCAATCCCGAGGTAGGATTTTTTGAAGCCGGTCGTTCCGTGGTGACCTTTATCGAAGCCCTTGAAATCGCTCAAAAAATGGATTCCCTCGATTTCGA
>JABDIV010000086.1 GCA_013003555.1 Flavobacteriaceae bacterium | reverse complement strand
CGCCAAGTCATTCTGAAAATAAAAGCCTCTTCCATTTCCTTGAAATGGAAGGTCTTTTTGTATATAACAAAGTAATGAAGCAAGCTTCTCACTTTGTTATATACAAAAAGCCGAATCAAATGATTCGGCTTTTGCTTATTTGTACTGAAGGCGGGACTTGAACCCGCACGGGCATTACTGCCCATTGGATTTTAAGTCCAACGTGTCTACCAATTCCACCACTTCAGCAACTTTTTGGATTGGACTTTGAGCGAAAGACGGGATTTGAACCCGCGACCCTCACCTTGGCAAGGTGATGCTCTACCCCTGAGCTACTTTCGCATTCTTAGGACTGCAAATTTAAAACAATTCTACTAATCACAAAGGGAAATACTCTAAAAATGGATTCCCTTTCAGGCCCTTTTTTTCTTCTGAAGCATGCGCTTGATCTCATTGAGTTTCATCAAAGCCTCAACCGGTGTCAAGGTATCGATATCAATGTGCAATATCTCATCCTTGATCTCCTCCAGCAACGGATCGTCTAACTTAAAAATACTAAGTTGCATGTCGTCCTTTATCGATCTGACCGTTTCTGTAAGCTCTTCGCTTGAATGTGATTTTTCAAGACGTTTCAGGATCTTATTGGCACGATGGATCACCTGATTTGGCATGCCGGCCATTTTCGCGACATGTATTCCAAAGCTGTGTGCACTTCCCCCCGCAACAAGCGTTCGTAAAAAGAGCACCTTGTCCTTCAATTCACGCACGGCAACATTGTAATTCTTGATGCGATCGAAGGTCTCGGTCATCTCGTTTAATTCGTGATAGTGAGTAGCAAATAGTGTCTTTGCTCGTGATGGATGCTCGTGTAAATATTCACTGATGGCCCAGGCTATGGAAATGCCATCATAGGTGCTGGTTCCTCGCCCAATCTCATCGAGCAATACCAGGCTGCGCTCAGAGATGTTGTTAAGAATACTGGCTGTTTCGTTCATTTCAACCATAAAAGTTGATTCGCCCATCGATATATTGTCGCTGGCACCAACCCGGGTAAAAATCTTATCAACCATACCAAAACGCGCCGCCTTGGCAGGTACAAAGCAACCGATCTGCCCCAGGATAACAATTAAAGCCGTTTGTCTTAAAATAGCCGACTTACCCGACATATTCGGTCCTGTTATCATTATAATCTGTTGCTTATCCCTGTCGAGAAACAGATCGTTAGGAACATAAGACTCACCCAATGGCAGATGCTTCTCAATCACCGGGTGACGACCCTGGGTGATTTCGAGTTCCAACGAATTATCTATCTCGGGCCTTGTGTATTTATTTTTCTTTGATAACACCGCGAATCCCGCCAAACAATCCAATTCACCAATAAACCTGGCATTGGCCTGAATTGTTGAAATAAATGGTAGGGTCGCCTGGATAAGATCCTGGAACAACTGATTCTCAATTTCAAGGATACGCTCTTCAGCGCCCAATATCTTCGACTCATAATCTTTAAGCTCTTCGGTAATATAACGCTCGGCATTCACAAGGGTTTGCTTCCGTATCCATTCTTCAGGCACCTTGTTCTTATGGGTATTCCTGACTTCTATATAATACCCAAACACATTATTGGAACCGATCTTAAGGGACGGAATTTGAGTTCGTTCACTCTCGCGGGCCAACATCTCATCTAAATACGTCTTGCCGGAATGAGCGATTTGACGCAAGTCTCTTAATTCATCTGAATACGATGATTTTATGGTGTTCCCCTTAAGTACATTTACCGGAGCTTCCTCCTGTAAAGTTGATGCAATACGCTCACATAAAGCGTTGCACGCATCGAGTTGTTTACCAATCTCCTCTATGGCTGTATTGCCCGAGATCACTAAAGCAGTCATCAGCGGCTCAATCGCAGCTAAGGAGGTTTTTAACTGATTCAATTCACGAGGATTTACCTTAGCTGTTGCAATTTTGGATACCAGCCGCTCAAGATCCCCGATCTGTTTTAATTGAGATTGTATTTTATCTAATAAGCCACTGTCTTCCATAAGAAAGCCTACCGATTCATGACGATCATTAATGGCCTGAAGGTCAGTAAGCGGCAAAGCCAACCATCGTTTAAGCAAACGTGCGCCCATGGGCGAAATGGTACGGTCGATGACATCGAGTAATGTAATGGCTTCCTGATGGGGCGATCGGAACAATTCAAGGTTTTTAATTGTAAACTTATCCATCCAGACACTGGAATCTTCAACCAGTCGCTTAATGGTTGTAATATGCTGTAGTCGATGATGCTGGGCCTCCGAGATATAATGGAGTATAGATCCTGAGGCTACGATTCCTTCAAATAGATCATCTAAACCAAAGCCTTTCAGAGAGCGAATGTTGAAATGTTTACACAGGGATTCATTAGCATAATCGTCCTGGTAGATCCAGTCATCCTGGTAAAAGGTGTGAAAACCGCTTCCAAATAATTCATCAAATTGCTTTTTATGCACTTTGGAAACCAGCACTTCACTCGGACTGAAGTTTTGCAGTAATTTATCGATATACTCTGCCTTCCCCTGGGTTGTCAGGAACTCTCCTGTTGATATGTCAAGGAATGCCAACCCGATATATTTTCCAAAATGTACCGACGCCAGAAAATTATTTGATCGCGATTGCAGCACCTCATCGTTCAGAGCCACACCGGGTGTTATCAATTCGGTAACACCGCGTTTTACAATGGTTTTGGTTTGTTTCGGATCTTCCAGCTGATCACAGATGGCAACCCGTTCTCCGGCCCGGACCAGTTTTGGCAAATAGGTGTTCAATGCATGATGCGGAAAGCCGGCCAATTCGGTTTCGCTTTCACTTCCTGCGCCTCGTTTCGTCAGGATGATATCGAGTATCTGTGACGTTTTGATCGCATCTTCACCGAAAGTTTCATAAAAGTCCCCTACCCGAAATAACAGCAACGCATCAGGATGTTTAGCCTTAATAGCATTATACTGTTGCATCAAAGGAGTAACTTTCTTTGTTTTTTTGGCCAAGGGTATTATATTACTTTTGTTATGAAAAATGCACTGGCAGCAGGAATGCTAATGTATATAATATTTGATGGTTTTTAAAGCCTAAAATATCGAAGTTATCTACAATTCATCACAAATTTATGCGGAAGTTAGCCAATCAGGAACTCGACCGACTAAGTGTCGAAGAATTTAAAAAAGCGCCCAAGACACCGCTTATTGTTGTACTCGACAATGTTCGAAGCCTTAACAATGTTGGATCTGTCTTTCGAACATGCGACGCATTCAGAGTTGAAAAGATTTACTTATGCGGAATCACAGCAACACCACCTCATAAAGATATTCATAAAACCGCTTTGGGCAGTACCGAATCAGTTGAATGGGATTACGTCGAAAAGACTTCAGACCTTGCAAAACAACTTAAATCTTCAGGCATAAAACTGATCGGCATTGAACAAACCGAAAACGCCGTGCCATTGCAGGATTTCGATCCTCAAAAAGGCGTTACTTACGCTATAATTTTCGGTCATGAGGTAAACGGAATCGATCAGGACGTCATCGATATCTGCGATCAGTGTATTGAAATACCGCAGTTTGGAACAAAACATTCATTGAATGTAGCCGTTAGTGCGGGAATAACAATCTGGGACCTGTATTCCAAGATTGCCCTTTAGCTTATTATGCGATTAAGAATGCTAAGATAATCGGAACGATTATAGACAAAATCCATATCGGAGATATCGATCATTTTAACCTTGAGTTCAGACTGATTTCTCAAAAATTCCAAATAACCGGCATTGATCTGATCCAGGTAATCGCGGTCAATATTCTGCTCATATTGCCGGCCGCGTTTTTTGATATTCTCCTGAAGCCGTTCGGTGTTCTGAAAGAGATAAATATACAGGTCGGGTTTGGCAATGTCTTTATATACCTGGTAAAATAGTTTACGATACAGCATGAATTCATCTTCGGGAAGGGTTATCTTCGAAAAGATCAACGACTTAAATACATCGTAATCGCTGACGATAAAATCCCTGAATAAATCCAACTGTGATAAATCGTCACTTATCTGCTGATAACGATCGGCAAGAAAGGACATTTCAAGGGTAAAAGCATACCGCTGGGGTTCCTTGTAAAATTTGGGAAGGAACGGATTATCAGCAAATCGCTCAAGGATTAATTTCGCGTTAAACTCCTTCGAAATCATGGTCGCCAGACTGGTTTTACCGGCGCCAATATTTCCTTCAATAGCGATGTAATTATATGTGGAAAAATCAAATGCCTTATTCGGATTCTTCAACCATATATTTAGAGGCTCAATAAAACTTTCCTCCTCGAACTTGTTAAGGAGTTCAGCGATGGTCTTTTTCTTTTTAGGGTGCTTTATCTCCGGAGCGATGTCATGTAATGGTTGCAATACAAATACTCGTTCATGCATTTTTGGATGTGGAAGTGTAAGTCCTTTAGTCTGTTTAATTCGGTCTTCATATATCAGAAGATCAAGGTCTATAGTCCTTGATTCATAATTAGTTTCCTTCCCGCGCTTGCGCCCCAGGTCAACTTCAATAGCCAATAATTCCTTCATTAACTGGTTCGGCTTCAAATAGGTCTTTAAGAGAATACAGGCATTTAAAAATTCCGGCCCCTCAAATCCAACGGCTTCTGACTTATAAACTTTCGAGATTTTTACAATGGACCCAGCCTGCATATGAATCTTATCAATAGCCGATTGCAGGTTTTTAAATCGGTCCCCTTGATTGCTTCCAAGCCCTATTAGTGCAGTTTTCGGTGCTTCCATTGATGGAGCAAAATATAAAAACAAATTTTATTCAATTATCTTTGGGCAACGTATTTATTCACAAATTGCATGAATCTGAAGGACAAACTGTTGGCGCAACGCATCTACCTGCTATTAGCGGCTCTATTCATTACCTCTCTTGTTGTTTCAAATCTCATCTTTAAGAAGTTCTTTTATTGGTATCCCGTTGACGTCGAGATCTTCGGCTCCAAATTATTCGAGATTTCGGTGGGTATTTTGCCATACCCGATCACGTTTTTAATCACCGACCTCATCAGTGAGATCTATGGAAAAAAACGTGCCAACCAGGTCGTTGTGGCCGGAATTTTCGCATCCTTTTTTTCCATGTTGATCATCTATTTGGCTAATGCCGTTCCGGCAACCGACTGGTCTCCAATTGGGGATGGTCAATATACAGAGGTGTTTGGAAGTACGGTTATTGCTGTTTTTGCCAGCATGATGGCTTACCTGTTCGCCCAGTTTGTCGACATTCATATCTATCACTTTTGGAAACGCTTAACCCAGGGGCGGCATTTATGGCTGAGAAATAATTTCTCGACCTTTTTATCTCAATTTATCGATACAGCCACTGTTTTACTCTTACTATGCTCATTTGGAGAAATCGAATGGGACTTATTCGCCGGTTTACTGCTTTCCGGATTTATATTTAAGGTTTTGGTGGCAGCCACCGATACACCTTTTCTTTATTTAGGTGTGTACTTTTTCAGAAAACGATTCAAATTGAAAGTAAACGAAGAGATCGATCTACTTTAACCTTTTTTCCTTAAGGATCATAGCGTTCAATTGGCCTGTCTTCATAGAAATCATCGAAAGTCTTGGTTGTTGTATAATCATCGGTCAACACGCGATACACCATTAACAACAGAAAAAACTGGCCAATCACTACCAAGAAAAACACCAGAGGATATGGAAAATCAAGAGACGAAAAGATGACCACGGTTACCAGTAAAATGGTGGTAAAGGCCACATAAAACATGACAGGTAATTTCATCGCAACATTTTATTGCAAAATTACGCAACCTTAAAAACGATAATCTTAAAGGAGCGTTAATTTGTTACATCTAACGAAACGACCAGGCCTTCATTTGCCCGAACGTTAAAGACGGTATCATCTTCAAAAATGAGGTATTGCCCTTTTATGCCAACTAATTTTCCTGTGTACTGAGGGGTCTTGGCTAAATTCAGACTTTTAGGTTTTTTCGGATAACGATTCACCGGGAAGTCGAGCTGTGTTTCGGTATTTGATTCGATATAGTAGTCTTTAGCTTCATCGGGAATAAAACCTTTTAATCGCTCACGCCAGCTTACCAGATCTTCGTCTTTTACGTCATGCTTC
Source organism: Flavobacteriaceae bacterium (assembly GCA_013003555.1). Classification (GTDB taxonomy): domain Bacteria; phylum Bacteroidota; class Bacteroidia; order Flavobacteriales; family Flavobacteriaceae; genus SHLJ01. The sequence continues at coordinate 24,900 of JABDIV010000086.1, read as the reverse complement.
AGCATATTTCGCCAATTGGTCTTGTCGCTAACATGATCTTTTAAGGCCACCTCTGTAATGCCCGCCAGATAACGGTTAGGAACCTCTACGATTTCAATGGCCTCATGTGCGCCCTGATCAATCCACCGGGTCGGCACCTGGCTTTTCCGGGTTACCCCGACTTTAACGTTGCTTGAATTTGCCAGGTAAACCACATGCGGTTGCAACTGAACCTTCTTTTCATATTCAAGATCCCGGTCTTCTTCATTTAAATGCGCTTTGCTCAGCTCGGGTCGCATTACCCAATCGGCGGCCTGAGGAATGTCGAAAAAGCATGTCCGGCAAAAACCCTGTCGGTATATTTCACGATCTAATCCACAATTTAAACACTGATACCCTACCAGTTTGATGGTAATGGTTTTGCCAAGCAGTTGGTTCACATTGATAAAATCGTTTTCGAATATCAAGTAATACTGTACCGGTACAGAAGAATAGGTCTGCATTTTTGTTAAAACACCTTGATACAGCATAAAAAGATTTTTTATATTTTTAGTTGCTAGTAAATATAATTAATCTATGCCAATTCCTCTGGTCAATTCTATTGCTTCGTGGTTTTTGAAAAAGCGTTTTCATCAGATCGAACTTTTTCTCAAATATCCGCACGAAGTGCAAAACGAATTGCTTTTAGATCTTATCGATGAGGCCAGAGATACCGAAATTGGTAAGCGATACGACTTTGGTTCCATCAAAGACTATACGACTTTTTCAGAACGGGTTCCTATTTCGACATATGAAGGATTTGAAAAGCTTATCGAACGTTCCCGGCGAGGCGAACAAAATATATTTTGGCCGAAACCGATAAAATGGTTCGCAAAATCGAGCGGAACGACCAATGCCAAAAGTAAATTCATCCCCGTCAGTTCAGATTCCCTGGAAGATTGTCACTATGCTGCAGGCAAGGATTTGCTCTGCATGTATTTGAATAATAACGAAAATTCCCAGCTGTTTACTGGTAAAAGCCTTCGCCTTGGCGGTAGCAAGGAGTTATACAAAGAAAATGGAACAATTTTCGGTGATTTGTCTGCTATCCTGATCGATAACATGCCTTTTTGGGCAGAGTTCAGCAGTACGCCTAGCAATAAAGTTTCTCTCATGAGCGACTGGGAATACAAAATGCAGGCCATTGTTGATGAAACCATACTTGAAAATGTAACGAGTCTCGCCGGCGTTCCCTCCTGGATGCTCGTCCTTCTGAATCACGTTTTAGAGACATCTAAGAAAAGTAACCTGTTTGAAGTCTGGCCTAACCTGGAAGTTTACTTTCACGGTGGAGTTAGTTTTGTGCCATACATCGATCAGTACAAAACCATATTACCGCGGCCTGACTTTAAGTATTATGAAATTTATAACGCCTCGGAAGGATTTTTTGCTATTCAGGATCAAAACGATTCAAGCGAATTACTGTTGATGCTCGACTATGGTATTTTTTATGAGTTCATTCCTATGGATACCTACAACAGTCCCGAAGAAAAAGTTATCCCACTGAGCGAGGTTGAGAAAGACAAGATCTATGCGGTAGTTATTACGACCAATGCGGGCCTCTGGCGTTATAAGATCGGCGATACCGTGCGATTTACCTCAATCAAACCATATCGTATTAAAGTATCAGGCAGAACCAAACACCACATCAATGTTTTCGGTGAAGAACTCATCATCGAGAATGCCGAGGATGCCCTGAAGCAGGTATGTCAGCAGACAAAATCGGAAATCGTTGATTTTACAGCTGCCCCGATCTTTATGAAAGGAAAAGAAAAAGGAGCTCACGAATGGTTGATCGAATTCAAAAAAGCTCCAAAAGATATTGAGGATTTCAACCATCGATTGGATAATGCACTTATGGAACTGAATTCCGACTACGAAGCCAAACGCTATAATAACATCACCCTCAATAAGCCAACTGTTCACATGGCTCGGCCAAAGTTGTTTTACGACTGGCTTAAGCAGAATGATAAACTTGGCGGACAACATAAAGTTCCGCGATTATCAAATGATCGAATATATATAGACGAATTACTCGAATTAAATCAATAAAAGCTTTCGTTTATCGAAAAAAATTGATTCGAAAAGACAGTTATCGAATTTTGGGCGGTTTTTATCTAAAATAGCACCGGCCAACTTTTATTTTTAAATTTATAAATCTACTTTTAGCGTTAACACCGAAGTAATTACCCCTACTCTAACGATTGCTTTTGGCATATTATATTAAGCTGAAACGCTCACATTCTTCCCTCAGAATTGTAAGCACCCTTTTATTGAGATCCCCAATGGAGATACCCCTCTGAATTATAGTGGTACAATATTTATTACTTTACATCTAATATCAACACTAAATAATGTGAGTTGATCACTTGAGTAATCAGAGATAATATTATAAACGTGTCTTCAAAATAACCCGGGGATCTCGGTAATGGTACCCCTAACAATTGAGATCTTCGCTCGATAATCAGCTGGAATTAAAAAACCACCTGGATGAGGTGGTTTTTATTTTTTTAAGTCCAATCTTTTTAAGAAACCGCTTTTAACTTTTTCAAGGTTGTTTTGGAAAGTTTACCCTCTGCGTAATTTTTCGTCACGCTCAGTTTGGTTTCACCACTGCCAGGCAGGCTAAACATCGCATCGGTCAGCACCTCTTCACATAGTGAACGCAATCCTCTGGCACCCAATTTGTATTCTATGGCTTTAGCGACAATGAATTCCAAGGCACCTTCAGAAAACGAAAGATCGATGTCATCCATTTTAAACAACTTTTTGTACTGCTTTACTATAGCATTCTTGGGTTCGGTAAGAATGGCTCTCAAGGTATTTGAATCCAATGGGTTCATATAGGTAAGAACCGGCAATCTTCCAATTATTTCAGGTATTAAACCAAAGTCCTTAAGATCTTTTGGAATAACATATTGCAGGAGATTGTCTTTATCAAGTGTTTCGTCTTCATGAGATGCCTTATAGCCGATAGCTGACATATTAAGGCGTCTCGAGATATGACGCTCAAGTCCATCAAAAGCGCCTCCGGCTATAAACAAGATGTTCTCGGTATCAACCTCGATAAATTTTTGATCCGGATGCTTTCTTCCACCCTTTGGTGGAACATTAACAACCGTTCCTTCCAAGAGTTTCAATAGCGCCTGTTGTACGCCTTCTCCGGAAACATCTCTCGTAATGGAGGGGTTATCACTCTTTCGTGCAATTTTGTCGATCTCATCGATAAAAACGATACCGCGTTGTGCTTTTTCGAGATTATAATCGGCCGCTTGTAAAAGTCGCGTTAAAATACTTTCAACATCCTCACCAACATATCCCGCTTCTGTTAATACTGTGGCATCAACAATTGCAAGGGGTACATTCAGCATCCTGGCAATCGTTTTGGCCATCAATGTCTTTCCGGTTCCGGTTTGACCAACCATGATGATATTACTCTTTTGAATTTCAATATCATCATCGCCTGTTGCCTGAAGCAATCGTTTATAGTGATTGTAAACAGCTACTGACATCACGCGCTTGGTATGCTCCTGGCCTATGATATATTCATCAAGAAATGCTTTTATCTGGGGCGGTTTACGCAACATGAGTTCGGCAGAAAGATCGCCACTGTCCATCTGCTTTGACTCCTCAATTACGATACCATGGGCCTGTTCGATACACCGATCACAAATATGTGCATCAAGGCCTGCGATTAATAAATTGGTCTCAGGTTTTTTTCTACCACAAAAGGAGCATTCTAAGTCTTCTTTAGCCATGGTTTGCTTTTTTGGTTAAATTCTTAATCGCGAGACAAAATCTCATCGATCATTCCGTATTCGAGGGCTTTTTCTGATTTCATCCAGTAATCCCGATCACCATCGGAATAGACCTTGTCGTATGACTGGCCTGTATGATTACTGATTATTTTGTACAGTTCTTCTTTTAATATCAAAATCTCACGGGCGGTGATTTCAATATCACTCGCCTGTCCTTGCGCACCACCTAAAGGCTGGTGAATCATAACACGAGAATGAGTTAACCCACTTCGTTTTCCTTTCTCACCGGCACAGAGTAATACCGCACCCATAGAGGCCGCCATACCTGTACATATAGTTGCTACGTCTGGCTTGATCAATTGCATAGTGTCATAAATGCCCAATCCGGCATATACACTTCCGCCAGGTGAATTTACATAAATCTGTATATCCTTTGATGAGTCAGTACTCTCCAGGAACAGCAATTGCGCCTGAATAATATTGGCTACCTGATCATTAATACCTGTACCCATAAAAATGATACGGTCCATCATCAAACGGGAAAACACGTCAAAAATTGCAATATTCATTTGACGTTCCTCGATTATATTAGGCGTCAGCCCTACCGGATACATGCTACTGATAATCTTATTGTAATAGGTACTACTAATTCCCTGGTCTTTTATGGCAAATTTTTCGAATTCTTTTCCGTAATCCATTCTAACTTTTTTACTAGGTCTTTTAATTGAATTGTGTAAAGATACTAACTTATTCTTTAAATGCTTCAATCTGAAATAATGATAATTTTTTAATCCTCTAACCACCTGAAACAGCTTTAAATAGCGTACTTTTGTATAAAATATGAGTCATGATTTTACAACATGAAGTACTAGAGAAAATCAGCACTCAAATCGACCAGATCTTTAGCCGAATTGATCTGTTTGAGGCCAAATATGAGGATGAGATCAACCGTGTTCATCCCAACTACAAAGAAAGTGCCAGAAACCTTATTCATTACCTGGCCCTCAGATCCTTTAACATTACAACTCTTGATAATGAATGGCAAGAATTGGGAATTCCCATTTCTACTCAAATTGAAGGCCAGATTCTTCAAAACCTTGTTGGGTTGCGATTGATAGTCAGCAAATTATTACAAAATCAGGATTTCGATTACAAATCTGGTTATATAACACATGAAGAAGCCCAGATGTTAATCAAACGGCACTCTGCTGCATTGTTTGGTGATAAACCCAGAAAGCGAAGTGTTCGTATTATGGTTACTCAACCCAATTCAGCAGCCGAGCAGCCTGAATTTGTGCAGACTCTTATAGATCTCGGGATGAATGTTGCCCGAATCAATTGTGCGCATGACGATGAAATGATCTGGAAGAGCATCGTCGATCATATAAGATCGTATAACCAGGACTGTAAGATAGCTATGGATCTTGGTGGACCGAAAATTAGAACCGGATCGATGAAACCGGGACCCAAAGTTATCCATATCAAACCAAATAAAAACGAGCTCGGACAAGTCATTCGTCCGGCCAAAATCTGGTTGGCCCCTTACGGTATAATTCCGGCAGGCAACGTTGAATATGATGCGGCGGTACCCGTGAATAAAAAATGGCTTAACAAAACCAAGGCAGGATCCTACATCATCTTTATGGATGCCAGGAATAAGAAATGTCGTTTTACCATAGAATCTTCAGAAGGTATAGGACGTTGGGCAAGCTGCAGTGATTCAGCTTTTGTTACCAGCGATACCTTACTGAATGTTTTCCTTGAAAAGAAATCCCAGGTTGAAATTCACACCGTTCATGAACTATTACCACTTGAAGAGGTGATTTTCTTGTTTGAAGGGGATCTATTACGACTTGACAGAAGTCCGATTCCGGGAGAACCGGCTTTAAAAGATGAATCGGGTAATGTCACTCAAATTGCTCATATTTCGTGTACAGAACCTCAAATTTTTCCCGATATCAAAGAGAATGATCTCGTTTTTTTTAATGATGGTAAAATTGAGGGTATCGTTAAGGCCGTGCATAATGATCATGCCCTCATTGAAATAACAACAACCAAGAAGAAGGGTGGTAAATTAAGAGCAGGGAAAGGGATTAATTTCCCGAATAGTGTACTTAATATCAATGGTTTAACAGAAAAGGATCGTGTCGATTTAAAATTTATCGCCAAACATGCCGATATGGTGAATTTTTCGTTTGTGAATTCGAGAGAAGACGTTTTAGATCTATTACAGGCCTTAAAGGAATTACAAGCCGATATTGGGATTATTCTTAAGATTGAAACCCTCGAAGCCTATAAAAATCTGCCATCTATTCTTTTAACAGCCATGCAGAATTATCCGGTTGGTGTGATGATTGCGCGGGGTGATTTGGCTATAGAAACCGGTTGGAAGAAATTCGCGATCATTCAGGAAGAAATGTTAAGCATATGTGAAGCCGCCCATATCCCCAATATCTGGGCTACACAGGTTTTGGAAAATCTTGCCAAGAAAGGTGTGCCAACCCGCTCTGAGATTACCGATGCCGCCATGGCACAACGCGCAGAATGTGTCATGCTTAACAAAGGATATTACATCAATAAAGCCGTGAGAATGCTGGATAAGATACTTTGTGAAATGCAACAAATTCAGAAGAAAAAGAAAAAGCTTTCACCTAAACTTCAGTTTAATCCGATTGTATAAAAAAAAGCGCTTCGTTAAAAGCGCTTTTTTTATATATGTACAATTTCTTATCCGTAAACTTCCTTGACAAATTTTTCATAAGTCAATTCTTTCAATTTCAAATTTGCCTTTTCCTTATATAGGTTGAGCAATTTTTGGCTCATCAACTGCTCGGAAATACGCTTAATTTCGTCCTGGTTTGATAAAACGCGATTCGTGATTTCTTCCAACTCCTCTTCCGTTGGATTCATTTGACCAAACTGGGCCATTTGCCCCTTAATCATTTCTGTAGCGAAAGCCTTTATATCCTCATATTTAATCTGAAGGTCGTGTGCCTCAATTAGCTTGCCTTCAATGAGCTGATATCGCATCCCCTTCTCAGATTTCTCATACTCATCTTTAGCCTGGTTTTCATCCATAGCCTCTTCGCCTGCCGTTTGAATCCACTTCTGCAGAAATCCTGCCGGAAGATCAAACTTGGTATTTTCAACTAAGCTTTCGGTTACATCATTCAATAGTTTCTGATCTGATTGCTGCACAAATTGTTTTTCTGCGTCTTCCTTAATGCGTTCTTTTAATTCTGTCACGCTGTTAATTACTCCGGGGCCGTATAATTTATCGAACAATTCCTGGTCGAGATCGGCAAGTTGCCTTTTATTCACCTCATTAATCGTAAATTCAACCTCAACATCAAGACCATGGGCATCGTCATGAGCCACTTTCAAAAAATGAGTTAAATCATGATCATCATTAAAAAGGCCTTTGGTCTTTAAGTTGATTACATTTCCTGGCTTAGCTCCTAATAATTTCTTGAGATTCGCCTTTCCTTTAATCTTATCGAGAGTTAAGGTGGTTGAATTTTCAATACCAGCCTCTTCATTTTTAAAAAGGCCTGTTATTTCATCGTCATCCTCAACAATATCTTTTGCGATGAGAGTCCCAAATTGTTTCTGAAGATGCTCAACCTGATTATCAACCATTTTTTTATCGGCAAGGATTTTATAATGAATGATGGGTTTTTTACCGTTTAAATTCACTTCAAACTCCGGAGCCAATCCCAACTCAAATTCAAAGGTGAAATTGTCGGCTTCCCAATCAAGGTTTTCCTGCGACTTCGGGAGAGGATTACCAAGAACGTCGAGTTTTTCCTCAACAAGGTACTTGCCAAGCGCGTCCTGTAATAATTTATTAACCTCATCGATCAAAACGGCCTTACCATACTGCTTTTTAACCATCCCCATTGGGACATGGCCTTTTCTAAAACCCGGTATATTAGCTGTTCGGCGATAGTCGGTTAAGATACGATCTACTTTTTCGCTGTAATCTTCCTTCGCGATGTCAACTTTCACAATCGCATTAAGATTGTCGATGTTTTCTCTGGTGATATTCATAATTCATCTTGAAAATACGGCTGCAAAAGTACAATAAATTTAAATGCCAGCAAACTGCTATGCCCTTGTATTTATACTTACTTCTTATCCTCTTTTATCAACGCGTGAAGAACCGACTGAAGAATGGACAGCAGTATGCTAAAGAGTATGGCAGTCCAAAAGCTACTCACCCCAAAACCATCAATCAATTTATCGGCCAGTAGAATAATGAGAGCATTTATAATCAAGAGAAAAAGCCCTAATGTTACAATGGTTATCGGAAGCGTCAATATAATTAGAATCGGTTTTACCAGAGCATTTAAAAGAACCAGGACAATCGCCACAACTATTGCTGTTGTATAAGGCGGGTCAAGTGTAACCCCGGGAAGTACTTTCGCCAAAATAAAGATGGCTACCGCACTAATAATAAGTTTTACGAGAAATTTCATCTTAAGCTGTTGTTTACGAATGTAATAAAAATTTATACTACGAAAGCTCTGATGGCTTCGAAAAAACCATCAGGATTATCGGCATGAACCCAATGGCCCGCATCTTTAATCGTTTCCACTCTTGAATTCGGAAATTGGGCATGAATCAATTCGGCATCATCATCACTGACATATTCCGATCGATCGCCACGAACAAAAAGTGTCTCAACATCAACAATCAGTTGCCATGGTAAAGCTTCGCCAACTTCTTCAATCTGATCGGTTAAGGCCTCCAGATTAAATCGGAAACCAAGCTTGCCTTTTTCTTTCCAAAATAAGTTCTTTAATAAAAACTGGCGAACGGAATCTTCAGGAACATATGACAATAAGAATTCATCAGCCATTCCTCGTGATATAATCCGATCAAAATCCATTTCATTCAATCCTTTCAGGATGCGATCATGGTGAACCGGATAGAATCGCGGTGAAATATCATTAATTATCAACTGGTGAACGTATTCCGAATGCTTTGCTGAAAAGAGCATCGCCGTCTTTCCTCCCATTGAATGACCGAGGAGCACAAAATTATCTAGCTTGTGATGATCGCAGTAAGCCTTGAGATCGTCTACCATCACATCATAATTAAAGGTTGGGTCATGAAAACTTCTGCCATGATTGCGTTGATCTATCATATGAACTCGAAAGCCAAGTGAAGCGATTCGCTTAGCATGTGTCTTCCAATTGTCACTCATACCAAGAAATCCGTGAAGGATAATAAACGGGGATCCCTCCCCCATAATCAAGGAATGCAGCATCAGAATTTCAATTTGTTCAAATACATATTGATAACATTTTCAATACCAAGGTATAAGCTTTCAGCAATGAGTGCATGGCCGATTGAAACTTCAAGTAAGCCGGGGATCTCCTGCTTAAAGAATTCGATATTATCCAGTGAAAGGTCATGGCCGGCATTCACACCCAGTCCGAATTCACCGGCCAATGCCGCCGCTTCAACATAGGGTTTGATTGCATGTTTGTTACCTTTTTTATATTGACGTGCATATTCTTCTGTATAAAGTTCAATACGATCGGCTCCAGTTTGTTTTGCCCCTTCAACCTGCTTTAGATCAGGATCGAGAAAGATTGATGTTCTTATGCCATTTGCCTTAAAAGTGCTTATGATATCATAAAGAAATGATTTATTCGTAATGGTGTCCCAACCTGCGTTCGACGTAATTGCATCAATGGCATCAGGCACTAAAGTCACCTGGGTCGGTTTTATTTCCAGTATCATTTCGACGAATTTTTCAATCGGATTTCCTTCAATATTGAATTCGGTATAAACCTCAGGTTTGAGGTCGTAGGCATCCTGATACCGAATATGTCGCTCATCAGGCCTTGGATGAATGGTTACTCCCTCTGCTCCAAACCGCTGAATATCCTTTGCAAATTCGACAACATTCGGGTAATCACCTCCCCTTGAATTTCGTAAAGTAGCTACCTTATTGATATTGACACTTAATTTGGCCATTGCTCTGAATTATGATTGGCAAAAATACGAACTTGCTTAGGCTAATTGTACTAAAATTTAATTAATTTGCATCATATATACCCCCTGTTATGACACTTAGAGATTACATCATTAATGATATCAATCCCTTATCGGTTACAGATAATATTTCTGATGCCCAACAGCTCTTCAGTCAACTCACTTATTCGCACATCCCGGTAAAAAAAGATAAGGTGTTTATTGGGAGCATATCTGAAACCGATGCCCATTGCTTCGAGGCTGATAAAACCTTGGAGTCCTACCTGTATTCGCTTGAAGGATTTTTCGTTAGGCCCGAAACGGCGTGGTTAGACGTGCTGGAAGCCTTTGCACGAAACGATACCAATATTATGCCCGTACTTGATCAAAATGCTGCCTATATGGGATATTATGAACTTCATGATATAATCGCTCTTTTCAATGAAACGCCTTTTTTCGCCGAGGCAGGAGCTGTCCTATTAATTGAAAAAGGATTAAACGATTATTCATTTAGTCAGATCAGCCAGATCGTCGAATCAAACAATGCGAGACTTTATGGCGCTTTTATTTCGAAGGTGGAAAATGACATGGTTCAGATTACCATAAAAATAGGACAGAGCGGATTAAATGAAATCATTCAAACCTTCAGACGATACGGATATAATATCGTTTCGGGGCATCATGAAGATATTCTTTTGGAAAACCTTAAGGAACGTTCAGATTATTTGAAGAAATATCTTAACCTCTAACCGATGAGAATAGCCATATACGGACAATTCTACCCGAAAAACTCGGAAAGACCTGTTCAACTATTATTCGATAGTTTGAAAAAACGTCGGGTTGATGTTTTCATAGAGCAGCATTTTTTTGAAGCCATTCAAAAAGAACATGACGTGGTTTTAGACTCCTCTTTTAAGGTATTTGAACATCTCGATAAAAGCTTTGACCTGTTGATCAGTATTGGAGGAGATGGTACGATTTTACGATCGGCAGCCTATGTACATGATTTAAATATTCCGATTGTAGGTATCAATACGGGAAGGCTTGGGTTTCTGGCAACCATTCAAAAAGAAAATCTAGAACTTGCCCTTGATGACATCTTTAATGGAAAATATAAAATTTCAGAACGGTCGGCCATCACTATTTCAACCGATCCCGATACCGGTGATTTCGATTCCTTAAATTTTGCATTAAACGAGATTGCCGTTAGTCGGAAGAACACAACCTCCATGATCACGGTTGAAACCTTTTTAAACGGGGAATACCTGACTTCCTATTGGGCCGATGGCTTGATTATTTCAACACCAACCGGATCGACCGGTTATTCCTTAAGTTGCGGAGGCCCGGTCATCATGCCTGAAGCTGATAATTTCGTGATAACCCCAATAGCACCACACAACCTCAATGCCAGACCATTGATTATCCCGGATTCAACCAAGATTCAACTTCGTGTTAGTGGCCGCGAGGATCACTTTCTGGTCTCGCTAGATTCACGGTTGGCATCACTGCACAATGACACGATAATTCACATTAAAAAGGCCGCCTTTAATATTAAGATGCTCGAGCTTAAACATGAGAGCTTTTTAGAAACCTTAAGAAAAAAATTGCTTTGGGGTGAAGACAAACGCAATTAGGGTTGATTTTTAATGTCTTAAAGTAGCCTAGGGAATGCGATTCTGGCCTTACAAAAGGCAATAAAACCACCCAAAAGTTGTTAATCGTAATACTGTAACGCAAATTATAATAGGCTCTTGAGATTTATTATATTTGCAAACTTTTGAGTTTTTATGAGGTATTCAATACTGTTGTTGATTTGTATACTGTTTAGCCAGATAAGTTCGTCTCAGATCTATGAGGTCGGGATATTTGCCGGGGGCAGTAACCTGATTTCTGATGTTGGTTCCACGAAATATGTGAACCCCAATCAGTTGGCTTTAGGTGGTATTCTTAAATGGAATAGGAGTCCGAGGCACGCCTGGCGTGTTTCTCTTATTTACAGTGAGTTGGAAGCTCTCGATTCGAAATCGGATGATCCTAGAAGAAAAGAGCGGGGCTATTCCTACACAAACAACAGCTTTATAGAACTGTCTGCAGGGATGGAATTCACTTTTATTGATTTTGATATGCATAATGGCGAAACAATCTCGACCCCCTATTTGTATTCAGGCATATCGGTTGCCTATCATGACAACTATTATTTCAGGAATGGGATTCAACGTTCGGAAAGCACCAGTAGTTATGCTTATGGTATTCCCTTAGTGGTCGGCTTTAAAATGACGATTTCAGACCATCTTGTACTTGCCGCTGAAATTGGTGCCCGATATACGTTTTCAGACGAGTTAGACGGCAGCTTTCCCGATTCAAAAGAATTAATCGATTTTCGGTTCGGAAATTTAAACAATAACGATTGGTACACCTTTACAGGGCTAACACTTACCTATACATTTGGACGACGTCCTTGTTACTGCAATTTTTAATATGTCTAATCTAAGCGCCATTAATACCGATCGTTTACCCAAACACATAGCCATCATTATGGATGGCAATGGTCGATGGGCCAAACAGCGAGGTAAGTTCAGGGTGTTCGGTCATGAACGCGGCACCAGGTCTGTAAGAGAGATAACCGAATGTTGCGCCGAAATCGGTATTGAAAATTTAACCCTATATGCTTTTTCCACAGAGAATTGGAATCGACCCAAAATAGAGGTTCAAACCCTTATGAAGTTATTGATCTCGTCCTTAAAAAAAGAAATCAATACCCTGATAGACAACGATATAAAATTATCTGCTATTGGAAACTTAGACGCCTTGCCAAAAAAAGTATTCAGCGAACTCAATGACGTTATTGAGAAAACAAAATCCAATTCTCGCATGACCTTGACCCTCGCTTTAAGCTATGGGTCAAGAGATGAAATTGTGAGTGCCTTCAAGGCGATTTCCACTAAAGTTAAAAATAATATAATTTCACCTGAAAAAATTGACGAATACATAATAAATGAGCATCTTTACACGCGAAATTTACCAGACGTCGATCTCTTGATAAGAACCAGTGGTGAGCAGCGTATTAGCAACTTTCTTTTATGGCAAATTGCATACGCTGAATTATATTTTACCGACGTTCTCTGGCCCGATTTCGGGAAGGAAGATCTCTATGAGGCCATAGTAAATTATCAAAACCGAGAGCGACGATTTGGAAAAACCAGTGAGCAACTTACCTAATTACAATCTATTGAAAACAACAATTACTTCCTTCATATTTTGCATTGGCCTTCTATTGACCCAACCGGTCATTGCACAAGAGCCACTGGCCGACGATCTGACGAAGTATACCATTGCCGACATTGCAGTTTCGGGCAATACATCCTTTAGCTCACAAACAGTGATCACTTACTCGGGTTTAAGAAAAGATCAGGAGGTAAATCTACCCGGTGAGAAGATAAGTGCAGCGATTAAAAAGTTATGGGCGTCAAATCTTTTTAGCAGTATAAATATATATGCCAGCAAGATTGAAGATAAATCAGTCTATCTTGAAATTGAATTGATTGATTTACCCGAACTTAAGGAAGTGACAATCAAAGGTGTGAAAAAGAAAAAAATCGCAGGTATAATCAAGGAAAATAAACTTCAGCCAGGTGTTAAGGTTACTGAAAACCTGATTACCACTACTAAGAATTACCTTGAAAATTCATACCGAAAGAAGGGATTCTTTGATGCTAACGTGAATATTGCGACAACTGAGGTCGTAGATTCGCTTCAAAAGAGCCGTGTTAATATGGTTATCAATATTGACAGGGGAAATAAGATTAAGGTAAAGGATATCAATTTTATTGGAGCCGAGAAGGTCAGCGCTAAAAAATTGAGAAAGGCCATGAAAAATACCAAACGGAAGAATCCTATACGAGTTCTTAAACGATCAAAATACATCGAGGCCGATTTTGAGGAAGACCTGACCAAAGTGGTCGATAAATACAAGGAGAATGGCTTCCGTGATGCTCGTATAATTTCAGATTCGATTATTAATAACCAGAACAATACCATTTCGATCAATATTAAGGTTGAAGAAGGTGAAAAATATACCTTCGGTAAGATCGATTTCCTGGGTAATACAGTATATACCGATCAGCAATTGCGACAGGTTCTCAGGATCAACGAAGGCGACACCTATAACGGGGTTGAACTTGAAAAACGTGTTCAGGACAACGAAAATCCCGACACTGATGATCTTACCAACCTCTATCAGAACAGCGGTTACTTATTTTCAACGGTTACGCCCGTTGAAGTAAGTGCAGATGGGAACGTTATTGATCTCGAGATACGGATTACTGAAGGAAAACCGGCTTATTTTAACAACGTAACGGTAACCGGAAATGAAACGACCAATGACCATGTGATTTACCGCGCCCTAAGAACGCGTCCGGGACAGTTGTATTCAAAATCAAATGTTCTTCGCTCCTTCAGGGAATTGGGACAGATGGGATTTTTTGACGCTCAACAGATCTCTCCCAACATTAAGAATGCAAGCCCCACCGATGGAACGGTAGATGTCGAGTACAGCGTCGTTGAACGCGGTTCGAGCCAAATTGAATTACAAGGCGGTTACGGCGGAGGCGGTTTCATTGGAACCCTGGGTTTGTCGTTCAATAATTTCGCCATTAAAGATATTTTTAATAAAGAGGCTTATAAACCAATCCCTATGGGGGATGGGCAGACTTTATCCCTGCGTTTGCAGGCAAGCAGGTTTTTTCAAACCTATAGCTTTTCTTTTATTGAGCCCTGGCTTGGCGGTGAGAAACCTGTTCAGTTTTCAACCTCTTTATCTCATACCAAACAATTCCTGTTTGACCCTATTACTCGTAACGCCGATAAGGACAGGCGATTTAACATTACGGGGATTTCAGTTGGCCTTGCCAAACAGTTAACCGTTCCCGATGACTACTTTTTATTCTCCAGTGCTGTTGGATTTCAGCATTATGATCTGAAGAATTACAACACCGGTTTATTTACCTTTGGAAACGGTTCGTCAAACAACCTGTCATTTACCCTTGGATTAAGCCGGAATAATACGGCCATCGACCCTATTTATCCAACCAGCGGTTCGAATTTCAGTGCCTCGGTTAAATTCACATTACCTTATTCCTCCTTCGACGGCAGAGACTATAAAGCTTTACGCCTGGAGCGGGAAAGTTTGGTTGAAGAACTCGAAAGTGATCCAAACAATACAGATGCTACAGAACGAATTGCAGACATCGATCAGGAACGATTCAATTGGTTGGAATTTTATAAAGTTAAATTTAAAGGTGAATGGTTTACCCGAGTTATCGATGAATTGGTATTGCGACCGAGTGTTGAATTCGGGTATCTTGGAGCTTATAACAGCGACCGGGGTGTTGTGCCATTTGAACGGTTTTTCTTAGGTGGAGATGGTCTTGGAAATTTTGCTCTTGATGGTCGAGAGGTTATCGCCTTGAGAGGTTATCCAAACCAATCCTTATCCTCCCAGGATGGAAGTACTATATACAATAAATTTTCACTTGAATTGCGATATCCGGTTACTCTTGGTGCACAGGCAAAAATATATGCGCTGGCCTTTCTTGAGGGCGGCGCCTCCTATAATTCTTTCAGGGATTATAATCCGTTCGATATTAAGCGCTCAGCTGGTCTTGGCGTTCGAATTTTTATGCCGGCCTTTGGATTGCTGGGTATAGATTTCGGACACGGCTTCGATCCTTTACCTGGTCTTACTCAAAAGAATGGTTGGGAAACGCATTTTATTATTGGCCAGAGATTTTAGTTTGGCACGATATTTTCAGTACGGACCTTGACGATTTAGGAATGGCGTTAAAATTTTATCGAGAATATTTCGTTAATTTGAAGAATAATAACGCATTATGACGGAATCGTTAACTTTTAGCCGTCATGAATTATAGATCTAACATGAAACCAACGATTGATAATCATATACGGATGAAAACAAAAGTTCTTTTTTTACTGGCTTTAACATCCCTTATCAGCTTCTCGTCCCTGGCACAACGAAGCAACATTCGAATCGGATATATCGACACCGAATATATTCTTGAAAATGTTCCGGAATATCAGGATGCCACTGTGCAACTCGATGATAAAGTTCAACGCTGGAAAACCGAGATTGAAGAACGACTGAGTAAGGTTGAGCAAAAAAAACAACAATTGAGCAGTGAAAGTGTCCTTCTTACCAAGGAACTTATAGCAGAACGACAGGAGGAGATCGATATTGAAGAAAATGAAATTCTGGATTACCAGCAAAAACGATTCGGACCCAATGGCGATCTTATGATTCAAAGAAAGCAGCTTATGCAGCCTGTTCAGGATCAGATTTTTACAGCTGTGCAAGAAATTGCCACAAATAGAAATTATGATTTCATTTTCGATAAATCTGCCGATGTTGTAATGTTATATTCAGCTGATCGATTCGATATCAGCGAACAGGTTTTAAGATCTATAACACGATCATCTAAACGACGTCAAGTTCAAAATAAAAAAGAACGAAAAGCTGCTGAAGATGAAGAGCTCATCCCGGAGATCAACGAAGAGCGGGAAGCAAGAGAGCAGGATTTGCAGGACAAGAAAAAAGCGCGTGAAGAGGAAATAGAAGCCAGGCGAAACGCACAAATCGAAGCTCGTGAGCAGAAAAAACAGGAAATCGAAGCGAAACGACAAAAGATTCTTGAAGAAAGAGCCATGGCACGTGAAGAAAAATTAAAGGAGCGTGAAGCAGCCAAAGGAAAGAAAGATGTTGACAGTACCGCGAAGAAGGCCGGAGATAAAGCAGAGCCGGTAAAGGATGCTAAAACCGAGGAACCGCCAAAGAAATTAAGTGCGAAGGAAGCACGGAAAAAGGCTCTTGAAGAAAAGAAAAAGAAAATATTAGAAGCTCGGGAAAAAGCTAGAAAAGAAAAACTCGAAGCACAAAAGAAGAAAGACAGTTCAGGTCTTTAGATCTGAAATAAAAATAACAATTTATAACGTAATTAATTTAAAATGAAACTATTAAAGACCCTATTATTTGTAACTGCGTTAGTTATCGGAACGAGTTTTATGAGTGCTCAGAGCAAAGTTGCACACATCAATACTCAAGAGTTGGTTGAGGCAATGCCTGCTATGCAGAATGCTAGAGCAGAACTTGAGAAGTTGGCTAAGACCTACGAAACCGATATACAAACGATGGCAACCGAATTGCAGAATAAAGTAAAGCAATACGATGCAGAAGCTTCGACGAAAACCGACGAAGAGAACACCAAACGAATGCAAGAAGTACAAGGTATGGAGCAAAGTATTCGTCAGTACCAGGCGCAAGCCCAGCAGGATTTGGCAAAAAAAGAAGCGGAATTGCTCGAACCAATTCTCAAACAAGCAAAGGACGCTGTGGTTAAGGTAGCTACGGCTCAAGGCTTTAACTATGTTCTTGATTCTACCGCAGGTCAAGGCGTTATTCTGGCTGATGGCAAGGACCTTCTTCCGGATGTTAAAAAGGAACTTGGGTTCTAATTAAAGAACTATAAAATAAGATTTCAAAGCTGTCTGATTTCCCAGGCAGCTTTTTTATTTTTGTAACAATGAGTGTACAGCCGATAGGTATATTTGATTCCGGTGTAGGGGGAACTTCGATTTGGAAGGAAATCCATGCGATGCTTCCATATGAAAACACGATTTACCTGGCCGACAGTGTCAATGCACCTTATGGTTTGAAAAGCAAAGAACAAATTATTGAACTTTGTGTAAAAAACTCGGAACTCCTTATTCAAAAAGGGTGTAAGATTGTAGTCGTTGCCTGCAATACAGCTACTACCAATGCCATTGATTTCCTCAGAAAAAATTATAAACTGCCTTTTATCGGAATCGAACCGGCCATAAAACCCGCCGCATTGAATACCAAAACAAACGCCATCGGTATTCTGGCTACCAAAGGCACCTTGAGCAGTTCGCTTTTTAATCAAACATCAGGTCAATTTGCGACCGATGTAAACGTAATTGAACAACATGGCGATGGCATAGTCGAACTCATTGAATCGGGCTTACTCGAGTCTGATGCAATGCGTGATTTACTAAATCGATATATGGAGCCCATGCTTAATGCTCAAATTGACTACCTGGTCCTGGGATGCACCCACTACCCTTACCTGATTCCATTATTGCTTGATATATTGCCGCCTTCGGTTAAAATCATCGATTCAGGTGAAGCCGTGGCCCGACAAACAAAGGCCGTACTTCAACAACATAATTTACTCAATAATAAAACTTCAAATCCGAAACTTGAATTTTTTACAAACGGCAGCACAAGGGTGTTACAGGCCCTGGTCGGTGATTTTAGTGACCCCAAATATTTATCCTTCTAACCCATGTAAGTTATTGGTTTTTTAACGGACCAAATTTTTACATGAAACTAATTTTTGTCTATAACGCGAAATCAGGCATGATACATGCCATTCTCGACAGTGCTCATAAATTATTGAGCCCTTCAACTTACGCATGCCGCTTATGCGCTCTCACATTCGACACGTTTTCAGAAAAAAAGGCCTGGAAAGCATTTCAAAAATCGGTTGATATGGAAATGCTCTTCTATCATATCGATGAGTTTGAATTGCAATACGGCCAACAACACTTTGATTACCCTATTGTGCTTCAGGATGATTCTTCAGGTTTGCGTCCAGTAATTACTGATAAAATGTTCGACAATATAAAGTCAACTGAAGAACTTATCGAAACGATCAAAACGATTAAAGTGTAAACTAGCTGCTCATATAATATCTCACCGATTGAAATTTCATGATAATACAGCTATTCGGTTCTGAACCAGGAAGAATAGGTGATATAATTTTCGGCTATTCGATCGATCTCTCCCGAAATGAGTTCTTCACTTATATCCTTAATTTTTTTTGCCGGAATGCCGGCATAAATACTTCCGGATTCAACACGGGTGCCTTTGGTAAGCACTGCACCGGCAGCGATAATACTATTGCTTTCAACGATACAGTCGTCCATTACAATGCTACCCATACCAATAAGAACATTATCATGAATTGTACAGCCATGAACGATAGCATTGTGGCCTATTGAAACATTATTTCCAATAGTTGTGGGCGATGTTTGATATGTAGCATGAATAACAGCACCATCCTGAATGTTTACCTTATTTCCGATTTTGATAAAGTGAACATCACCCCGAATCACTGCATTAAACCAGATGCTGCAATGTTGTCCCATGGTGACATCTCCAACGACAGTAGCGTTATCGGCAATAAAACAATCTTCCGGAATCTGGGGATACACCCCCTGAACTGATTTAATAATTGGCATATGATCTGCGTTATTTAAAATATGATAAGAATTCAGCCTTTCTTGAGGCAGAAACCATGACTTCCTTGCCATTGCTCAGAACAACGCTTCCACCTTTACCTTTCCGGTACTTAACAACCTCATTGACATTGACGAGATAACTTTTATGCACCCTTGCAAACCCGCTATCATCAAGGGCTTCTTCAAAATATTTTAAGGTTTTACTCACCAGTTTTTTCTTATTGTTGTTCAGGAAAATCTCGGTATAATTATCGTCGGCTTTACAATATAAAATATGAGATGTATCGAGTACTTCAAATCCATCTTGCTGCGGAATGGTGATCTTCCCATTTACCACATTGGTGTTAGGAACCAGGACCTGATCCTGGAGGGCATTTTCCTTCGACTTGATTTCTCCAACATAATCAACGGCTTTGATCAGGTCTTCAATGGAAATTGGTTTCATAAGATAATAAGACGCATGCGCATTCAACGCGTCGATCGCATATTGATTATAAGCAGTCACGATAATGGTTTCGAAAGTACGATCCCCAACGCGATCCAGCAAATCGAAGGCATTGCCATAAGGCATTTCAACATCGAGAAAAACCAGATCTAGCTCGTGCTTTTCTATAAGTTGAAAGGCGTTTTCAATATTATCGGCTTCACCAACAATCTTTACATTCGGACAATACTTTTGAAGATAATTCCTTAGAATATCTCTGCTGGTCTCCTCGTCCTCAACAATAATAGATCTTAACTTCATTTAATCTTTTTTAGCGTTACAACAACCTTTGTGCCTCTATCTTCGTTTTCTGATAAATCACTTATCGCTATGTCAACTTTATCCTTGTACATGGTATTAAGAATGGCTACACGCTTTTTAATGTTACCTAATCCTTTCGAATTGTGTTTTTTCTGGTTTTCGGTTTTCATCGCTTTCGATCGCTCGCGTCCGATGCCATTATCACTAATGGTTATGTTTATTTCATCGGTCTTTTGTTGATCGATATTAATCGAAAGGACTCCCTTTTCCTTTTTGTATCTAAGTCCGTGCCAAACCGCATTTTCTATATAGGGTTGAAGCAGCATAGGCGGAATTTTAAATGCTTCAATCTGAACATTGTCACCGATATTAAACTTATATTCAAATCGATCCTTGAATCTAAAATGTTCGAGACGCGCGTACAATTCAATCAATTCGATTTCTTTTGACAAAGGAATAAAGTCTTCTTCACTGTTCTCCAAAACCGCTCTCATCAAAAGCGAAAAATCTGATAAATATTGGTTAGCGGTACGTTCATCGTTTAATGCAATAAAACTATTCACCGAATTCAAGGCATTAAAAATAAAATGCGGATTCATCTGACTTCTCAGCGATTTTAGGGCGAGTAAATTGTTGGCCAGTTTTTGCTGGCGGATAGACTTGTACATAAAGTAACCCGCACTCAAAAGCAGCAATACACCGCCGATAAGTGAATAAATAATTAACTGTTGACGCTTATTACGTTCTAAAGACAACTCATATTTGGTTGCTGACAGAGCCCGGTCAGATTCCAGGCTTGAAATTCGGCTTTGTTTATCTGACAGGTCTTGTCGAAATCGCGCTGCCTGAATGATCTCCTGCTCTTTCCGTGAATACAATTCATCAACGATATCGATATAGGCATTATAGGCCTTCATGGCCTTGTCAAAATCACCGGCATCCCGATAGACTTCCGATAATTTCCTTGTTGCGTCTTTTTGAACAACGAGATCTTCCCGTTCTTCCGCCTCCGTGATACTTTTTTCCAAATAAGGAATGGCGTTTTTAAAATCATTCTTTAGGAAATAGGCATTTCCGATCTTATAATTTTGTTTTTGAGAGGTTAGAGCGCTTTCGTTGCTAAGAATAGAATCGGATTCAATATCCTGAATATCGTTTAATGCCTCCTGCCTGTTTTGAATTTCAGCCTCATATTTTTGACTTTTATTCTGAAAATCAGCAACCTTGACCTTTTCCTCTAAGCCTCGCTTTTTATTTTCCTGAGTGGCCAGGTCTAATGACTTTTCAAAATAATCTTCTGCCACTTCCAATGATCCCATAGCATCATATGTCTGGGCGATCTTAGAATTTAGATCGGTAACTTTCGGAGTGATCAAATGATCTTGTGCAACTTTTAATCCCTTCAGATAACTCGATATGGACTGGTCATAATCCTGGATTTCATAATAAACGTCTCCCATACCTTCAAACCATATTACTTTCTGCCAATTAGAAAATTGCGTGGAATCCATCGATCGATACAAGGATAAACTTTCCTGGAAATTATTATTCCGGGCAAAAGCATTGGCCAATTTTAGCTGTACCTCAAGTCGCTGCACATTTTGAAGGCTTATTCTAAAATTTGTTATTGCCAGATCATATTGATTCCAATGAAAATATACATCTCCCAGGGTCTCGTAGGCATCGGCATTTTGTGATGACGAACTTGAAACTCCCAACGCTTCGGTAATAAATTGGATACTCTTTTCGGCATCTTTCTTTAAATAGGTGTCGGCTGAATCGATAAGCGCCATAAAACTTTGCCTCGATGTATAGTTACTCATTCGGCTTGTTGGCGATGATAGATTATTCAACCCTGGGTCAACCTTCACGGTTATGCGTTCATTGGTGCTGATGGTATGGTAAACTGTTTCAAAATCAGAGTGCTTAATGATTAGTTCGTCATTGAGCTTAACCGCAATTCTGAACTCGCCCTGATTATCGGTCGTGGTATAAGCACCGCCGTTCACCTGAATGTTGGCGTTAGGAATGGGGCTATACGACCCATTTTCGATAACCAGACCCCGAATAATAAAGGTTTCCGCTTTCTTATCGGCTGAAGTCTCCTGCCCAAATAATATGGAGATTCCACAGAGGAAGATTAGAAAGCAAGTATAAAAAGATCTATATGTCATCAAAATAAGCTCTACCGTAAACTTACATACTTTAGGCGGTTAAATAAAATGTGACAAACCTGAAATGAAGGCCCAAAACAAGGGAATATACCACTTAAAAAACCTATCCGGATCGTTCACTCATTGAAAATGACCGTTCACTCATTTCTCATTTTTATTCAAAAAAAACCACCCTAAGTTACAGGCTGGAAATAATCAAAAAACGCAATATATCATGAAAACATTATCAAAATTATTCTTATTAGTCACCCTGGTCAGCTTTACTGCGAGCTATGGAAATTATTTTCCCAACTATTCAGAAAAGGAAGCAATTGCAACTGATCATCATCCGGAAAATCAATATATTAAGGTAGCATTACTTCTGGATACCAGCAACAGTATGGATGGTCTAATCGATCAGGCAAAAGCTCAACTATGGGAAATCGTCAATGAACTCTCTTATGCTAGATGCAAGGGAAAAAGGCCAGACCTGAAAATCGCACTTTATGAATATGGCAACGATGGCCTGGAAGCATCCGATGGTTATATTCGCCAGGTTATTGATTTCAGTGAAGACCTTGATGACATTTCGAAGGCCTTATTCTCATTAACGACAAATGGTGGAAGCGAATTTTGCGGCCATGTGATACAAAGCTCACTAAATCAGTTGAAATGGGGTTCAAATCCCGACGATCTCAAACTTATTTTTATCGCGGGAAATGAGCCGTTTACCCAAGGGCGGGTGAACTACAGAGATGCAGCTGTAAATGCTAAGGAAAAAGAAGTTACCATCAATACGATTTACTGCGGTGACTACAATCAGGGAATCGGAAGTTATTGGAAAGATGGGGCAGATCTGACAGGTGGTGACTACATGGCTATAAATCACAACAAGGCAACCGTGCATATCGCATCACCGTTTGATGACGCTATTCTGAAATTAAACATAAAACTTAATAAGACCTATATCTCCTATGGTTCTCTTGGCTCACAGAAACAAGCTCTTCAAAATGAGCAAGATTTGAATGCGGGAAACTATAGCCGGGGAAATGCGGTAAGTCGTACAGTGAGTAAGAGTTCACATCTTTATAAAAATTCAAGCTGGGATCTTGTTGACGCCGTTGAAGAGAAAATCGTTGACATCGAAGAATTGGAGGAGAGGGCTCTTCCAAAAGAACTTCAAGGGAAATCATCCGGGGAAATCAAAGCCTTTGTTGAGGCCAGAAAAAACGAACGGCTTGCTATTCAGAATGAAATACAAGAGCTCAACAAAAAACGCAGGGCCTTTATTGCACGGCAACAAGAAGAATCGGGCAACGGATTAGAAAGCGCTATGGTAAAGGCTATAAAAACACAAGCCAGAGAAAAAAATTACGAATGGTAAAAAGAAAGGCTCCTTTTCAGGAGCCTTTTATATTTAGTTTACACTCGGACATTCACAGTCGTACTTTTCTCGTCGACAATTAAAATTAAGACCGAATGTTATTTGATGAAATCCGCCGTTATCAAATACAACCGAATTCGCCTGATAGGAATATGTATAGGCAAAAACGAAGTTCTTATAATTCACTCCAACAAAGGGTGTAAAATATTGAAGTTTTTGAGTACTAACACCCGTGCCATCAAGAAACTCTGCACCATCAAAACTCCGTCGGTAAGACAGTCCGGCCCAGAGGGTTCCAAAATCCATTTCCTTATATCCCTTGAAATTAATATCGATCGATGATTCCTTAGTGGCATCACGATACATAAACATGATGGATGGCTCCCATGCATACTCGCTATTGATTTTTTTAAATACATAACCGGAAGACACCAGGTAGGTCCGCAAATTATCGAAACTCAATCCTTGTTCATTAAAGTTAATCCCTTCATTATTAAGAATATTCTTTACCGTGGCATGAGCATAGAAATCTATAAAGTGATAGGAAAATCCAAAATCAATATTAAAATTGGTCGCACTCTGCTCAATCCCTGCAATAATTGGATCAAATCCTTCGGATAAAAAGGAAGTCTCATCCAATTTATATTGAATGAATCCCGCACTTAAACCGAATGAAAGCATACTCAAATCAATTGTGTTTCTGGAGAACATTATGTGATGAGCATATGTGAGATAAGCCCCCACCTGGGAGTGAAAACCATTTTTATCGTTATAGACAATTGCTCCTAAACCTGAGGGACCATCACCCAATCTGCTATGGGCACTTAAGGTTTGTAAATTTGGTGCATCATCCTGACCAAACCACTGTTGTCGGGCCGTTAAACGTAACTTCCCACAGTTAGCAACCCCGGCCATTGACGGGTGAATGAGATAATAATTATCTGTGAGATAATCTGAATATATCGGAAGGCCTTCTTGTGAAAACGACAGTGGTGAAATCACTGCCATCAATGCAATAAGGACAAAGGTTTTTAAATTCATAAACTTATCTTTTCAAGGTAAAATGGGCTCTAAATTCTTTTCCAGCTTCATTACCACGTTCTAAATAATAAATAGAGAACCAGTAATCATCCGATGGCATGAGCTCCCCGTTATAGGTCCCATTCCATCCTTCTCCGTCCGGATTAAGCTGCTTGAGCAACTTGCCGTATCTGTCAAATATATAAATTTTTGCGTCTATAAGGCCCCGAATACCTGTAATGTTCCAGCTGTCGTGGTAGCCATCACCATTGGGTGTGAAGAATAACGGGTAGTCGATCACCAACACCTCTGCTATCCCGATACCACAGCCTCTGATATCGCGGGCTGTAACCACATGATCACCCGCCGATACACCCGTAAAGGTGCCACTGGTCTGCCAGGGACCATCATCTAAACTGAACTCATACTCTCCAAGACCCGTTGCCGTGGCCTCGATCACATGATCATCTGCGAAAGCCAGGGTTGTCACCTGGGCCGTCACTA
>JABDIV010000075.1 GCA_013003555.1 Flavobacteriaceae bacterium | reverse complement strand
AATAACAGGGATTTGCTCGCGAAAATAAAGCAAATCAGCTTTCACAAACTCGGCTCGTTTGTAACCAATAGTACAGACAACATTATAATATTTTCCTTTATCAATCCGGCTACGGTGGCCTTTGTAGGGAACTACCAAATGGTTTTGAATAATGTAAACATCCTTGTCAGTAAACTGTTTCAGGGTACAAATGCCAGCGTTGGGAACCTGGTTGCCGAGAATGATCTTAAAAACATGCTAAAGGTGTTTTGGGAGTTTATGGCACTGCGCTTCTTTTTAGCCGGTTGCTCATCTGTTTTGCTCTATGTGAGTTTCGATAGTTTTATCAGTATCTGGCTGGGTGAAAAATACTTGCTCTCCCATTATATACTGTTAATACTCATTGCCATTTTCTTTATGCTCCAGGTAAGGCAGCCTGTAGATAGTTTTAAACAAGCTTATGGACTATATGCAGATACATGGTCACCCGTTGCTCAAAGTGTAATTAACCTGGGCTTATCTATAATCTTTGTGATAAAATATGGCGTTGTAGGTGTGTTCCTGGGCACCTTAATCAGTCAGTTCCTGATAAGCATGATATGGCGACCGTATTATATGTTTGAGTATGGTTTCAGGATAAGTCATTGGATATATTGGAAGGGCTTTGGGCTTCATATTTTCTATTTAGCACTGACCTGTGCCATTTATTATTTCATTACAGGTTCTGTAGACATCGATAAAAGTCCTAATTTGCTGCTCATGTTAGTTAATATGCTAAAAGCAGGCTTGCTGTTTTCAGTCATATACTTTTCAGTTTTGGCGTTTTTTAGCAAAGGATTTAAAGATTTGGTCAAAAGAATATACGGACTAATAAAAGCAAAATTTAAATAATAGTTCAACCGCAAGGTTCATATGAAATATATTATTGCAGTCTTAATTATCCTATTTGCATCCTTTGCGGACATATTTTTATATAGGATAGATATTATTCCGGTTCCACCGGCCGAATTCCTTATCCCATTGTTTTTGGTACTGGCCATCCTTAAATACCCACCGGTAAAGGTCCTGGATATATTTCAGACCCATTCCTCCAAATTTTTCATTGCGGTATTATTATTCGCCATCGTATATTCAGCATTTTCAATGGCATCACAGGATGTTTTACTCGAGGAAATTGTTTTAAGTCTCTTTACTATCCTACTCTATTTGTTTTTAGTTCAATTCTTCAGGACAGAGAGCAATAAACTGACCTTTATGGTGGTGTTCCTGTCCTTTATAATTCTTGCTGGCAGTGTATGGTATGATTTCTTTATTGGCCTGCCTAAATATGATGTTAAGCTTGTTGATTTAGTAAGAAAAGGTGGTTTCGGTGAAAACCCCAATCAGGCAGCCTCCTCGATGAAGTTTTTGGCGCTTGGCATTTTGGTATTTTTACATCGATTAAAAACCAAAAGGTTACTGATTATAGTCCTTATGGTAGTTACAGTTTTCTTAACCATGTCACGAAGTGGTATAGTCTCGGTAATACTTATTCTAATTTTCGGAGCTGTAAACAACTGGGACACTAAATTCAAGGTCAATCCCTCCAAACTTTTTATCAGCTTTTTTAAACTGGCCTTCCTATTTGCCGGATTGTACGTCGGACTGGTTTTCTTCGCAGGTGTTATTAAGGAAAACTTTCCTGCATTTACACGAGGTGCAGCGGGTGAACGTCTTGATCTTTTAATAGGAGAATCAGATCAAAATTTTACATCGGAAGACGTTCAGTTTGGTGGTAGAGGCGCATTATTGATCAAATACTGGAATGATTTTAAGGATAAACCCATGGGTCATGGAACCGGATATAGTTCTGATAAAAAATTCAACTCATTAAGTACACATAATTATTATTTGTATTTGGCAGTTAATTTTGGGGTTTTAGCCCTGATTTTATATTTGCTTTATATCGTTTATGGCTTTAAACTTTCGTTTAAACATGATCAATTCTACTACTTGATCTTTATCATTTTAATTGTATTCGAAGGACTTGTAACAAGCCGTATTTATTTTAACCGATCGATGCTTATAGCAGTGGCATTTTTCGACAGCCTGCTGTACGCCAATATCTTTTTGTCTAACAAGAAATCTGCTTAAAGTCTTTCTTAATAATTATAGTGGCAGGTTTTCAAAATAAGTATAAATAACAGCACTGCTGGGTTTGATAAAACTTCTGAGCTTGAGACTTGAACGTAGTTGGGTTCATTAGTTTATCTGCTCAAACAGATAAAATACCTTGTGCATTATTACCCCTCTAAAATCTTATAAATTTCCTTTAAATCAGATTCATTGAAATACTCTGAATCCTTCTTATTTCTATTGAATATTTTTATGTCTTCCAATTGCTTTTTTACGTCGAATGAAGCAAGGGCTGTAAATTCTATAATCCGATTGATTTCTTCTTCCGGATCTTGAACGAATTGCTCATAATGAACTTCAAGATAATTTGGTTGAACTTTTTTTACTTCAAGCTCGGCGATATCATTGAGTTTTTTTAATTGAAAGGCCGTAACTAAGGCCTCGTTATTCGCATTTTCGGATACCCATTTTTTTTCTTCATCAGAGTAAACACCCGTCCACCATAATTTATGAGCGCCTCTTGTTTTCCAAAAATCAATTTTTAAAAACGACGCTATCGTTGGGATATAACTTCTTTTAAGGTGAATAAAAATGGCGTCTGGGAAAATTTTGGACAGATACGTGATTCGCGAAGGGCCGGTTATTTTGAACACTAATCGTTTTCTGTTTTGAAATTTTACCATTGAATCAAAATAGCTCCTTATAAAATCTATCCTTTCTTCGGTGATGGGTTTATCAATCAAAAAATCTCTTGAAAAATTTATTTCATTACCGCTTAGATATTCCCACATCCTGTATGCTTCACTGGGTTTAAAAGCAAATTTATTTATGAGTGAAACTTTATTGAGCTGCTTTTTTTGTCCGAATATTCTATAAAACCTATTGTCGAATAATCGCCTGGCTACATTGACAGATACATTTGAAGGACTTTTTTCACTATAATTACTGACATATGCCAAATCACGATGCCGACTAACCATTTCAGAAATTATGGTAGTTCCAGACCTTCCAGTACCGATGAATATTATAGGATTTTTTAATCGTTTATACTCTTTCATAAATACATAAAATGAATGGTCTGTAAGCTTATCGAACTCCTAGTCTTTCCTTTTAACAGGCTGGGCTAAATTAGACATTTTTCCATTTCCATATTGAGATTATTATATGCAAGTTGAATTCCAAACCAGATTATCTGAATTATTTAACAGCTAGTCCGAAAAGATAGTCTGAAAGCCAGTATTTATAAATTATCGACTTAGATTAGCGGCTATCAAATGATCGGAAAACAATAATTATCTTTAAGCCCGATTTTATAGCTGGCCGTGTTTTTAGACGGTTTTTACAATGGTCTCCGGTTTTCATTGGAAGAATTCAAATGTTATAAATTGGAACAAAGTCAAGGTTAAATGAGTAAAGAAAAGATACATCTGGTCATAGCCTCTGCTAACCTCCTTCCCGGAGGCGCTGAACGTGTGCTGTCTTTTCTGGCCAGGAATATTGACCGGACGACTTTTAAGGTGTCTTTTGTGATATTTGGTCATGAAAAAGATGCCGCTTATGATCTTACCGGCCTGTCCACTACTTTCTTTGGAAAGGACAGGATACTGCATGGATTTATCGATTTCTATAAATTCCTTCGCCGGGAGAAACCAGATGTGGTCATTACTGCAGTTGGCCATCTCAATACTATGGGCGCTTACCTGTCCTGGGTATTTCCAAAAATTAAATTTGTAGCCAGAGAAGTGACAGTGTTGAGCGTGATGCGGGAACATGCCAATGTTAAGTTCAACCCCTTTATGTGGATGTCTAAACATCGTTTCAAATATGTGGATGCCGTAATTTGCCAGTCCGATCATATGGTAGAGGATATCAAAACAACCTATAGGTTTGATTATGATAAAATAACTATAATTCATAATCCGATTACCGATAGTTTCAAGCTAAAATCAACTATCGCTGATCGTTCTGAAATGAAACTGATCACCATTGGAAGGATCTCTGCCGAAAAGGGCCATGAGCGTTTGATTAGTATTCTCAAGCGATTAGAGTTTCCATATCATTATACCATAATCGGCAATGGTCCGGACCGGGATAAAATCCTCAGCCTGCTTGAATCCGAAGGGCTTAGAAATAAGGTTACCTATATCGAGTATACTTCGGAAGTAGATAAGTACCTGACAGATAGCCACGTCTTCCTCTTGGGTTCTTATACCGAAGGATTCCCTAATGCGGTGCTTGAAAGCGCTGCTGTTGGCACACCAATTTTAGCTTACCCAGCACCAGGCGGGTTGATAGAAATTATTGAGGAAGGTATTAACGGCTATATTGTAGATACTGAAGATGAATATGTGGAAAAGCTTAACAGCATCTATAAGGACTATCATTTTAAACCAGAAGCAGTCCGTAGCAGTGTTATGAAGAAATTTCACAGCGATATTATCATAAATAAATATGAGGCATTGTTTAAACAGCTGATCAACAAATAATCCTAACAGTATTGAGTAGAATGACTGAACCTATCAGGATATTACAGGTATTAACAATCATGAATCGAGGCGGCGCTGAAACCATGATCATGAACTATTACCGTAATATTGATCGCAGCAGGGTTCAGTTTGATTTTATGCTTCATCGCGAAGAAAGAGGTATTTTCGATGATGAGATTGAAGCCCTTGGAGGCAAGATATACAGAATGCCTAAGATCAGGATTCATCAGCTGTCTCCATATTTGAAATCCCTCGATAAATTCTTTAGCGACCACCAGGAATACAAAATTGTTCATTCGCATATCAATGCACTGAGTGTCTTTGTGCTTCGGGCGGCTAGAAAACATAAGGTTCCTGTTCGGATTGCCCATAGCCATACCAGCCTGTATAGCTTAAACCTGAATCCATTTTCTAAAGACAGGCATAGTCTGAAATTTGCGGCGCGATTTGCTGTTCAGAATGTCATGAAATCCGGGATTACACGAAACGCCAATCATTATTTCTCCTGTGGGGGAAAAGCCGGCGTTTGGCTCTATGGTAAAAGAAATATAGACAAGGTTCAACTTTTGAATAATGCCATTGATACCGATGTGTTTGTTTATGATGCAGACAAATCGCAATTGATGAAAGAGCGTTTAAATGTTAGTGAAAAACTCGTTGTAGGTCATGTCGGGAACTTTGTGCCTGAAAAAAACCATGGCTTTATCCTTAACACCTATATGGCTCTGAGAAAACTTAGGGAAAATACGGCCCTGGTTTTGGTTGGAGCTTACGCGAAAAAAGAGCTGCAACGCTTAGTGGACTATGACCTACCTGAAGATGTTCATGTGCTTGGCCTTCGTAATGATGTTCCTGATGTGCTTCAGGCCATGGATGTTTTCCTCTTCCCTTCAACTAATGAAGGCCTGCCTCTTACTCTAATTGAAGCACAGGCTTCCGGACTGGTGATCAAGGCCTCGGCCAATATTACCAGGGAAATGGTAATGACAGATTTGATGGAATTCATATCCTTAAACGAAACACCCGAATTCTGGGCTAAACGAATTCTGGATTCTTTTCCTTACCAAAGGGAGAATACCAAAGATCAGATCGTTAAGGGTTCCTATGATATTGAAAACAACGTAAAATCGTTGCAGCAATTTTACATTGATGAATTAGAAAAAATAAATGAATAGAATAAATATACTGACGGCATGTGCGGCATAAACGGATATCTATATAAGGCAGGACAGGCAGAAGAGCGTTTAAAACAAACACTTGGGGCTATGAATGCTGCCATTTATCATCGTGGACCAGATGACCAGGGTATTTTCAGTACGGAGGAAACCACCTATTCTTTGGCTATGGGCATGCAGCGACTTTCTATTATCGATTTAAGTACAGGGCATCAACCCATGCATTCCGATGATGGCCAGATCACCATAGTATTCAATGGTGAAATATATAATTATAAACAGCTGAAAGAAAAGCTTTTAAAAGATAATATCTCATTTAAAACTACAAGTGATACCGAGGTTATTTTAAGGCTTTATGAGCAGCATGGCCCGGAAGCTTTTAAGGAGCTAGATGGCATGTATGGCTTTAGTATTTACGACAGGAATAAGCAGAAGATCATTATCGCTCGTGATTTCTTTGGCGAGAAACCATTATACTATACCCATAATGGTGAGGAATTCATCTGGGCTTCTGAATTGAAATCCTTAATCCTGGGACTTGGTTCGAAACCTGCAATTTCTAAATCCGCTTTAAACCTTTATTTCCGTCTGACTTATATTCCTGCGCCCTATTCCATATATGAAGGCATCCACAAACTGGAGCCCAACAGGATACTGGAATACGATTTGAAAAATTTTGAGTTAAAAATTCTTCCTATACACCAGGATTTCAATAGAGAGAAAGTTGAAATAAGCCTGGATGAAGCCAGGAAAGAAGCCAGGGAACGCGTTTATAATAGTGTGGTCAGCCGTTCGGTCTCCGATGTACCCATCGGGACATTCCTATCTGGTGGTGTGGATTCTTCCGTGGTATCATTCTGCCTGGCAGAACATAGCTCAACCAAGATCGATACCTTTTCCATAGGGTTTACCAAAAAATCGTTCGATGAAAGTGATAAGTCGAGAACGGTTGCCAATATGATCAACAGCAATCACCACGAATTCATTATCAGTGAAAATGACCTGAAAGAAAACGTAAGTGATATTTTGCTCAATTTTGATGAGCCTTTTGCCGACTCCTCTGCTTTGCCTACCTTCCTTGTGTCGAAGAAAACCTCCGATTTTGTAAAGGTGGCATTAACCGGCGATGGCGGAGATGAGATTTTTGGCGGATACAATAAATATTATATGGGCAAGCTAAATGCCCGATATACAGGGCTAATGCCGAAGTTTCTGCATCAGTCTGTTAAAAAGCTAGCATCACCCCTGCTTCAAACTAAAGATGACAACAGGGGAAAACGATATAAGATCTTGCGTGCCCTGGAATCTGTAGATTATTCAGGTCAGTATTATTGGGATATTATTTCGCTGGGTATGACCGAACCTTCTCTGAAAGAGCTGATGAAACCAGAACAGCAACAGAAGCATCTTTTTGAGTATTATGCCGGGGTTTCCGGGATTAGCAATCCCACTTCCCTGAACGAATATCAATTGATCGATTTGCATATGAGCCTTGAGGGTGATATGTTGGTTAAGGTTGACCGGACGAGCATGCTGAATTCTTTGGAATGCCGTGCGCCTTTCCTCAATCGTGACCTGTTGCAGTTTACGCTCTCACTGCCTGAGAATTACCTCTTAAAAGGATGGAATAAAAAATACCTTTTAAAAGAAGCGTTTAAAGATGTATTTCCTGAAGGATTTCTTGATAAATCGAAACGCGGATTTGGTGTTCCGGTTGGTGATTGGTTACGCGAAGGGTTGTGTTCTGAGTTGGAAAGCTATATAGAACCGGATTTTCTGAAGGATCAAAACCTCTTTAATGAAGAGCATGTAATTAAATTGGTAAGAAACCACCTGGAAGGCAAGGTAGATAACACCTTCAAAGTTTGGACCTTCTTTTGTTTTCAGAAATGGTATAAGGCCATATATTTGAGCTGAAATTATTAATGTTCAATTCTGTTTTAATCTATTGAAGAAAATCATTCGCATTACGACGGTTCCCTCCTCTTTAAAAGTGTTACTAAGAGGGCAATTACGTTTTATGAACCAGCACTACGAGATCGTTGGTGTGGCCAGTACATTGAAGGAATTAAAGGAAGTGGAACTACAGGAAGGGATACGGACTCATGGAATTGAGATGACCCGGACCATATCTCCGGTTAAAGATATTAAAGCCGTTTTTCAGTTGTATCGTTTTCTTCGGAAGGAAAAACCATTCATCGTTCATACACATACCCCAAAAGCCGGAATTGTTGGTATGATGGCCGCATGGCTGGCTGGAGTAAAGCATCGTTATCATACCGTAGCTGGTATGCCATTGCTGGAAGCAACCGGACTTAAAAGAAAAGTGCTGAACCTGGTTGAAAAACTGACCTATAAATTTGCCACAAAAGTATTTCCAAATTCAAATGGGCAACGGCAGATCATTATCGATGAAGGCTTTGCAAAACCGGAAAAACTCAAGGTGATTGGTAAAGGAAGTTCCAATGGTATTGATGTTAACCATTTTGACCCGACTCTGATTTCGGAAGATCAAACCAATAAACTAAGATCTGATCTTGGTATTTCCGAAGACGAGCTCGTCATGGTTTATATAGGAAGACTGGTAAAAGACAAAGGCATCAATGAGTTGGTGGAAGCGTTTGACAAATTCAGCAAACTGGGGATGAACGGTAAATTGGTTTTAGTAGGAAAACGAGAGACCGAACTCGATCCTTTAGACCCTGCTACCGAAAAAATCATATCGGATAATCCAGGGATTATTTCGGCCGGATGGCAGGATGATGTCAGGCCTTTTTTATCCATGGCCGATGTGTTTGTCTTTCCAACTTACAGGGAAGGATTTCCAAATGTGGTGCTACAGGCAGGCGCCATGGGCGTTCCAGCTATAGTAACCGACATTAACGGATGTAATGAAATCATTAAAAATCAGCTCAATGGTATTATCATCCCGACCAAAGACAGTCGGGCCATTCTGGACGCCATGATACTGCTTGCGAAGGACGCTGCAACACGTCGAGAAATGCAAACAGTTGCAAGAGAAAATATTGTAGAAAACTATCAGCAAACTTATATTTGGAGTGAGCTGTTAAAGCTTTACAAATCAACTGAAATTTCTGAAGATGTATCCTAAGGTTATCAAACCCTTTTTCGATTTTTTTGCGGCGCTGATCGGTTTGATCATAGCTTCACCTGTTTTTATCGTTATTCTTATCATTTTGATGATTGAACATAATGGCAAACCTTTCTTTAAGCAGTCGAGACCCGGTAAGAATGAAAGGGTTTTCAAGATCATCAAGTTTAAGACTATGAACGAGAAGAAAGATGAGCATGGTGAGTTTCTACCGTTTCATATGCGTATAACAAAATTTGGTTGGTTTATCAGGAAATATTCACTTGATGAAATCCCACAGCTGATCAATATTATAAAAGGCGATATGAGCCTGGTTGGTCCGCGTCCTCTTCATATTGAGTATCTTCCCCTTTATAACGAAACTCAAGCCAGGCGTCACGAAGTGATGTCGGGAATTACTGGCTGGGCCCAGGTTAATGGAAGAAATGCCATCAGCTGGGAACAGAAATTTGAATATGATGTTTGGTATGTTGACAACCAGTCATTCCTGCTGGACCTTAAGATCATTTTAATGACGATTGAAAAGGTTTTGACCAGGAAGGATGTTAATGCTTCAGAAAATGACAACATGCCGGCATTCAAGAATGTAAAGGTCCAGGTTAAAAAATAACCCCCCGGCCTTATAATGAAAAGAAAATTTATAAGTGTGAAAAGAGAAATTGGTTCTTCCTTTTACAAGCTTAATTCCGAGGATAAAGAATATAAGGCCCTAGCCGATAATAAGATCGAGTTAGAAGACCATTATACCCTTTACAGCTCCGGAAGGAGTGCCTTTTTGGCCATACTTGAAGAAATCCATCGTTCGAAGGACGTAAAGCATATATGGATCCCTGAATATTACTGCCATAATGTAACCGGTTTCCTCGAGCGCAATTACGATACAATCAAATATTATTATATCAATCCATTCGAATATCAAACTAAATTTAATTTTCAGGATTTCGCCAAAAAAGGCGATGTGATCGTCCTTAATAACTACTGGGGTTTGTTCAATTATGATTATGATCCCCAGAACCAGGATCGGCCGATTATTATTGAAGACCATTCACATGGCTGGCTAACGCAGCAATGTCTGAATAGCCAAGCCGATTATTGCCTGGCTTCCGTTAGAAAATCCTATCCGGTTTCAGGAGGTGGTGTTGCCTGGAGGCCCGGCTCTATGCTTGAGGAACCCTATTACGAAACGAAAGCAGATGAAGCCATTGAAGATGCCCATATCATCCTAAGTCAATCTATTAACAAGAAACGATCATTTTTGAAAGATGACAAGGGTGATAAGAAATCGTATCTTAATCTTTTAAGCGCAGGAGAAGCTCAAATTACTGAATCAAACAGCTATGTAAGGCCAAATCCTGAGCTATATGAGGCTCTCGAGCATTATATCTCTCTCGATATCAATGTGGTTAAATCTGAAAATCTACAGACAGTCCTGGAGCTTATCAAACCTTCCTCGCATTTTCAAATCGTTAATCGTGAAGGCTATATACCTTTTGGATTATTGCTTTTGTTTAAGGACGAAGCGAGCTTTAAAGATTTTAAAACCTTCTGTATTCAGAAAAACATCTATCCTGCCAACCTCTGGCCTGATAATGATCTGCGATCGGAATGGAAATACTTTTTTAACATACATATCGATTTCCGTTATGATGATGAGGATATGAGATATTTGGCCCATTGCGTTAATGAATGGTCAGAAACCCAGGTTTTGAGTACAATATGATAGCAAAGAAGGCAAATATCAAATCGAATTTCCGAAGAGAGATCAGCACCTACCCTCGTGCTCGTGATGCCTGGCAAGCCGTATTGGAAGCTTATAAGTCAAAACATCCTTCCGCTAAAGTTGTATTGCCTTCTTATATCGGGTGGACTATAACTGAAGG
>JABDIV010000072.1 GCA_013003555.1 Flavobacteriaceae bacterium | reverse complement strand
GTTTATACTTACCAAGAAGCATTGATGAAGTAAGAATACCACTTAATGGTGTCTTGAATTCATGCGATACCATCGATAAGAACTTTGTTTTTAAATCGTTGAGTTCCTTTTCTTTATCAAGTGCGATCTGAAGCTCCTTTGTTCGTTGTTCAACAGTGTTCTCCAACTCATTTGTATAATTCTTCCGCACTGTAATGTCCAAAATTATGGCAACGAAAACTTGCTGATTGCCAAGATTTGATGGTTGTAAATGGACCTCAACCGGATAGGTCGTGCCATCTTTTCTTTTATGAATGGTTTCAAACACCAATTTCTCCTCAATGCCTTTCAATAACGGTTGTAGGATGCTCTTGAACTGTGTCTTTGTATATTCTGGCTTGATGTCTGAAGGAGTCATTTTCTTGAATTCCTCAAGACTATAGCCCATATTGTTCAAGGCCCCTGAATTTACATTCACGAATTTTAAGTCATCAGTTTTGAAAATGTATATCTCATTCAATGATTGATTGAATATCTTGGACCAATGTTTCAGTTCTTGTTCTGCCGCTTTACGAACAGTAATATCAATGACCAATGCCATGACATAGTTCTTGTCGTATATCGAAAAAGGATTTAGGCCAGCTTCAACAGGAAATGTCGTTCCATCCTTTCTAGCTCCAAAGATATCACGCCCCTGGCCCATCCGACGGCGCGTTTGTTTTTTCATGAAACCTTTTACATGTTTGCCATGATCTGCGTGATAGTTTCTAGGTATAAGGATATTGAGGGGGTTTTTTATGAGTTCACCTTTTTTGTACCCGAACATTTTCAGGGCAGATTGATTTACTTCAACTATGTCCTGGTTTTCATCGACTATAATAACACCCTCTGAGACCGCTCCTAGCAGCACATTGAAAATATCTTGGTCTTGTTTGAACATCAATGAATTAAATAAATTATCGAATAAGGCATGAATCCTAAAATTACACTTATTTTCATTAATAATGATTTATATCATAATTGATTAACTGCAATTCGTTTAGCTTTGATAATTATGGGCTCAACAACAGAAAACACAGTCGAATTTTACCAGAATCTTGGTAAATTATTCTATGCTATTGCCGCTTCAGACAATAACGTTAACGAATTGGAGATTCTCAGTTTGAAAAGAATCGTTAAAACCGAATGGTCTTCTTTTGAAGATGCTTCGCAGATTGTAGACGTGTTCGATTGGTTAAATGCAGATCAAGAATACGATGCCGATATTTGTTTCAAGAATTGCATAGCCTTCAAACATAGGAATGAACAAATG
>JABDIV010000054.1 GCA_013003555.1 Flavobacteriaceae bacterium | reverse complement strand
GAGTAGCTATCAATGGAATACGATTTTTAACAAATCGCCAAAATCGCTTTTTGATTTTGAAAAAGGATTGATGTTCAAGGTAAGCCTTAATCAAAGGGAGGATAGTCAAATTTATATTTTCCCCACAGAATTCTATCCTGCACAAGCCCTGGAACTGGATCAGAATAATCGTGAATTTTCGTCGGACTTGTTTTATCCTTTCAAGGATGAAAAACTGATGATTTCACAATACGATAAAAAAGGAAAACCCATTGTTCCGAAAATTTTTGTTCAATTTAAACCTTCAGCAATACCCGATCTGAAGTTGGATATGTTTAAGCGCCTTCCTGAACGGACCTCGGAAGGCCCACAAGAGTCAGATTTTTCCCAGATTTCATTCGAAAGCCTTGACAGAGTTCAACAACTGGAAGGGGTCACGGTAGTTGAAGACCGAACCCAAACCCGACTGGAGCAACTCAGCAGTAAAACCATGGGCGAAATCGACATCTTTGAAGACAACGATCCCAAAAGAAACCAATTCCTCAGTACTTATCTTAGCACAAGAGGATATGTTGTCAATGAAGCTTCCGGGGAATTCATAATAGCATCAAGGATTCCGAGCACCAGTGGCAGTAATAGACCCGCAATATTTTTGGATGGCTTTTTGTTGTTCGATTACAGCATTCTCTACCAGTATCAATTGAATATAATAGATTATATAGAAATAAATCCTATGGGGCAAGGTTACGGAATGTACGGAGGTGCGGGCGTCATCAAAATCGTGACTGACCCTTACCGCAGAGCAAAGTACAACTCAAAACCTGATTATAGCACTTATGAAATCCCGATGGCTTTTGAGCCTGAAAAACGATTTTACAATCCTAAGTATAGTTCGTATAGTAGTGGATTTTTCCTTAAATATGGAACCCTGGACTGGCAGCCTGAACTCCGGCTGGAGGCAGATGGATTTCTTACCATTAAATTTAAAAACTACGGGGTTTCGGATATTAAGCTTTTCCTGGAAGGGGTGGTTAACGGCTC
>JABDIV010000030.1 GCA_013003555.1 Flavobacteriaceae bacterium | reverse complement strand
AATCCCAAAGATGGATTGCCCTTCGGAAGAGAACTTAATCCGATTGAAACTCGATGAATTGACTGGTATCGATCATCTCGAATTCGATCTTTCTCAGCGTATCTTATCAGTTTATCATTCAAAGCAGTTAGACCAAATAGAACAGGCTTTAATATCCCTAAACCTTGGTGCTCGGAAAATCAGTACCGAGGAATCTTCAAAAACTGATTTCTCCGATAAATCCAATCAAAGTAGACTGCTGTGGGCTGTCCTGGCCATAAATTTTACATTCTTCTTAATAGAAATGACAACAGGCTTGCTTTCTAAATCCATGGGTTTGGTTGCAGATAGCCTTGACATGCTTGCCGACTCATTTGTTTATGGGTTGAGTTTAATTGCTGTTGGTGGACCTTTGATCAGAAAGAAACGCGTTGCTAAAATTGCCGGATACTTTCAAATTCTATTAGCTGTAATTGGTTTTATTGAAGTGCTGAGACGTTTTTTTGGAGAAGAGAATCTTCCAAATTTCAAAACAATGATCGTTGTTTCCTTATTTGCTTTAGTTGCCAATGCCGTCTGTCTTTATTTACTCAATAAATCCAAATCCAAGGATGAGGCTCATATGAAAGCGAGTATGATTTTCACCTCCAATGATGTGATTATAAATTCAGGGGTGATTATAGCAGGATTGCTGGTGAACTGGTTAAATTCAAATAAACCTGATCTGGTTATTGGTACAATTGTTTTCTTGATTGTCATTCAAGGTGCACGAAGAATCCTGAAATTAGGAAGTTAGTCATTATTGAAGCCTGAGCAATGTGAAGTTGGGCACGTTTAACAGCGGTCATTTGTGAAAATGGAAATGAAAGTTTTACTGAAGGGCCTCGACATTTTTATTGATCAATACTGCTTCCTCGCCTTTTTATTTCTACGACTCCGGAAATTTCTACCACTTCTGGTCCAGCTATTAACTAAAGCCATAGCTACACTGACTAAAATTATTATAACAATTATTTCAAAAGATTCTTCCGGAATATTCATAATCTTAAGATACGAAAATTACTTCATTAATTGTTTTCATATTTAAAACACATGAAAAATAAATAGGTTAAAGACAAGTTTGTTTGAAAACCATATTGGCAAATGTCTTTTATATCCCAGGTTGGTAATCATTACCAAATAATTGTTAACTTCAAATCGAACTAATTTTTCTACAACATTAATATGAATGCATATTCTCTACTCGCATTACTGTTTTTTTTATCTCCTTTTCTAAATGCGCAAATCGATCCGGAAATATTCGACAAGTATGAAGGAGAAAAGATTCAAATTGATGGATATAACATTCATCTTGAAGTGAAAGGAGAAGGTGATCCTATATTCTTTTTACCGGGAGGCCCGGGAAATTCCCATGATTATATGCAGGGTAGTTTCGGGCATTATTACAAAACCCACAAAGCCGTATTTTTTGACTGGTTAGGCAGAGGTCTTTCCGATGATGCCAGGGATGTCAAAGAATATTCCGTTGAAGCGGATGTTGAAATGATAGAGAAGATCAGAATCTATTTGAAGTTGGAGAAAATATCCTTAGTAGGACATTCCTACGGGACAGTTCCGGCCCAAGGTTATGCCATTAAATATCCCGATAGAGTGGACAAAATGGTTTTGATCAATGGCTTTCATAGTGGTGCCATGTGGCAGGCAAATTGCGATAGTTATAATCACTATGCAAAAACTCATTTTCCAGAGAAATGGAAAACAGTTGACTCCTTGAGAGCATTAGGTTACCTGTCTACAGATAAACCTTTGCAAGATGTATATGGCGATTTTCCTACTAAGTACGTTTATTACCATAATACTGAATTAATACAAAATGTGCCTAAGGAAAAGTACAGGGGCTGGGCAGCTGATGTATATGCCACGATAATTGGACCGGATGGAGACTTCGATGTGAGCGGAAGTATGATCAATCAGGATTACCGCAGGTTGCTGAAGGATGTGAGTGCCAAAACACTAATCATAGCCGGTCG
This sequence comes from Flavobacteriaceae bacterium, assembly GCA_013003555.1. GTDB lineage: Bacteria > Bacteroidota > Bacteroidia > Flavobacteriales > Flavobacteriaceae > SHLJ01. The sequence goes on along the minus strand of JABDIV010000030.1, from coordinate 1,712 downwards.
CTATGATGGCGTTTCAACTCCCGAATTCGCGGTGCAATACAAAACCTTCATGCCACAAGCAAGATTTGAAATGTTTGAAAAAAGTGCGCATAACCCCTACCTGGAGGAACCTGAGAAGTTTTATGCTCTGTTAGACGATTTTCTGGGCATAAAGAACTAGAACATTTTATATGTGCGGAATGATTCACTGCTAATAAGGACTGATAATTTACAGAATATTGATTCTAATTAATTCGAGGATATAGATGACAGATAATTATATGGTTGGCGATTTAATTTATGATGCGAATATCTATGATGGCATGAATACTTTTCTGACCGATTTGAAATTTTACAAGCGGTGGATGCCTGAAAATAAGAGTGCCAGAATACTTGAACTTTGTTGTGGTACAGGCCGACTTACGCTTCCAATTGCAAAGGATGGATATGATATAACCGGGGTTGATTACATGCCTTCTATGCTTGAAAAGGCAAAAGTAAAAGCTTCAGAAGACGGATTAGATGCTAAGTTTATCGAAGCCGATATCAGGACTCTAGATTTGCCGGAACTATACGACCTCATTTTTATTCCATTTAATTCAATCCACCATTTATATAAAAATGAAGATTTGTTCAAAACCCTTCAGGTTGTTAAAAATCATCTCAAAGAAGGAGGTTTGTTTCTGTTAGATTGCTTTAATCCTAACATTAAATTTATAGTTGAGGGTGAACGAGAACCAAAAGAAATTTCGAATTATTCAACCAATGATGGAAGAGACGTTATGATAAAGGAGACCATGCGATATGAAAGCAGCACTCAGATCAACCGCGTTGAATGGCATTATTTTATCAATGGTGAGTTCAACTCTGTTCAAAATCTGGATATGCGACTGTTTTTTCCCCAGGAATTAGATGCATATCTTGAACAGCATGGATTTAATATTATCCATAAGTTCGGAGGGTTTGAAGACGAAGCGTTTAATGATAAATCTGAAAAACAGATCTATGTTTGCCAATAAGCGGTCTTTATTGATATCTGAATAATGGGCAGTTGAGTACAAATTGAATCACTCTTAAATGAAACTATCCAAAACTAAGTTTACAAAAGCCAGGAACTTCTTGTTGACCAATGCCAGAATGATAGAAAGACGTTTGTTTCAGTTTCATTTTGAAAATGATGCTCCGGAAGGTGTTTTTCATGCCGTTTACGCTTATCGGAATTCCGATGGAGGATTTGGTCATGGCATGGAACCTGATACAGCCTCACCAGAAAGTCAACCGCTTTTCAGCATTATGGCTCTTGAGACATTAGACGAGATCGGCTATCTCACCAAAGACATCATTTTAAATGATTTCATGCCATATTTCGAAAGTGTTACAACAGACAAGGGAGGAATTCCATGGATGTTGCGGCCGAAAAGTGATTATCCCTGTGCAGAGCATTTTAAAACCGTTAAAGAATGGGCTGCCTTGAGCACAACAGCACCTTTACTTGGAATTCTTGAGAAGTACAATATCGATATCCCCTGGATGCAAAATGCAGAACAATTCGTTTGGGAAGATATTGAGCGACTTCAAGAAAAGCATGTGTTTTGCCATCTGTGTGTACCGCGACGATTACAATTTTTAAAATACACCAGGAATAAAAATAAATCAGAAAAAGCTCTTAATGACCTGAAAAAATGGATAATGGCTGAGGACGTGCTTTGCAAGGATAGATCGAACGAAGGCTG
>JABDIV010000116.1 GCA_013003555.1 Flavobacteriaceae bacterium | reverse complement strand
ATACCAAGGTCGCCATCGGTATCGTTCAGTTCAAAGAAAAGCTCAGCCTCGTCGAATGGGATATCAACATCCGCCATGGCGATGAAACTGCTGCTAAAAAGCGCTGTGGTAAAGAATAGCAAATGTGGTTTTAAACTATGCATTTTGTTATCTCCTAATTAAGATTGGGGTTACTACAGGTTTTATCCTGACGTAGGAAATATTAAAATAGAGGACTGATTCTAAGCTGATAGATTGCTGAGATTATGCTGAGGAATTAAATAAAACGGGTAATTGCTGTAACATACAGGCTGATCGTGCCTTTAAGGAGTCTCTACGGGTGGCCAAGTGGATTTTTTTGTTTCCGGGTTTTTTTATTGCCAGTAACACGGCACTTGCGCTCAGTAAGCAAGAGGTCAGAAATATTATCGAGAAGGCCTATCCCGGCGCCAGAATCACTGAAATCGAAAAAGAAACCTACAGGCAGAAAAGAATTTACGAAGTTGATTTTAAACACGGAGGTGAAAACCTGGAAGCCATCATTAACCTCGACGGAGAAATTATAAAAGTGCATATCGATGACTGAAAATTCTATATAAAAGACATAGCACGACCTGCCCCTTTTTGATGAGAATTTAATTTCAGGACGTAATGAATTTGGTTTCCGACAGGTTTTTATTTTGCTATGATTACACCAGTTTTTGTTTTGCCCTCAACTTTATTAAGCTTGTGGATATGGCCGGCTCGAGCCAGGCGGAAGCTAAAAACTCATCCTCATAAGTTCCTGGCCTCCGGGAAATACTATTTTATTTGTCTGAAGATTCACTGAGGGTTGAGTTATGCGAATACGATTTCTTATCTTTTTCTTCTTATTACCTGTTCAATCCTGTTCGGTTTTCGCAAACAATATCGGCTCCATTGACTACAGTTTTGAATTTTTAATGGAACGCTCTGCACAGCAGGGCGTTACCCTCGGTGATGATCCGGCGGAAGACCGATTGATTGAACAAGACTTTGAACTCCAGGTTGATCTCGAATATCAAATTAATGACAGCCTCTACCTGTTCTTTGTCGGTGCTTTTATCGATGAAACCGAGACGCTAGAGACAACAAACCTCAAAGAAGATGTTTCTGGTTTTGAGAGAAAGGAAATAGGTCTTGGCTACTTTTTTGGCGATACCGTCAAATCTGAATTTAACGTCGGGCGGATGGAGTTTGCCAGCCGCAGCGACTGGTTTTTATGGTGGGATGAAGAGCTCGATGGTATACGTCTGGAATCAATATTCGACGATTTCGAGTTGATGCTTGGGCTTACAGAAGAGCAGGCCCGAGAATCCACCGCAGTTGACTTTATTGATCCGCAGCAAAAGTCGGTAGAGCGGCGATTCTTCAGCCTCGACTGGGAAGTGTCGGCCGGTCATTCATTCACATTGTACCATCTGGATCAGTCGGATGATTCTCGTGCTTCTGTCATTGGTGGATTTGAGAACGTCGAAAAAATAGATGAAGAAGATGCCGATCTAAGATGGAGCGGCCTGAGTTATTTCGGTGAACTTGAGTTCGTGACTATAGGCCTTTTTGAGTTCGAATTACATAAAGCCATAGTCAGGGGTACGGAAACCTTATACGAATTTGACGACCCTTCGGCTGGCCTGTCAGAAGTGGTTGGAAGGGAAATAAACGGCGTAAACGGCTCGGCCCGGAGTTATCTTATCAACTGGACGCCTTATTTTTTACAGGACTGGACATTTATTGTTGGTAGCGCTCTGGGTTCAGGCGATAGTAATCCCGATAACAGTCGAGTCGGTGCCTATAGACAATCAGGTTTGCAGGACGACGCCGAAGCATTTGGTGAATTATATCAACCCGAATTATCTAATCTTGAAGTAAATGCTATCG
>JABDIV010000101.1 GCA_013003555.1 Flavobacteriaceae bacterium | reverse complement strand
GTGATCAAAAGAAAAACCTGGTCGATATTACTGGCGATGATATGGGTTTGAGCAGATAACTTTACCGATTTCCTGACGATATAATTTTTCCTTTCATCAATACGTTTGATGATCCCGGTTTCCTTATCGCTTTTGGTTTCCAGATCAAACTCAACAAAGTCGCCTACCGCAATCGGATTCGTACTCTTGATACCCTCTATGCGAAACTTACCTTTTATACGGCATTCATAGACCTTTCCGTTAAGAGTTTTAACGGTATACCAGCTTCCTGTCGATTTATAAACTTGGCCTGTCATAAGCATTCAAAAGTAAATTAAAAATTCATCTTTATCACCATGAAATTTATCTATATTCGCTCATTAATTTAAAAATCTAATCATGAAAAAAATACTACTTATTTTGTTTATTTGCCTTTCATATTCTGGTCTAAACGCCCAAACAAATCTGTATGTTAACCCGGAGTTTGACGCAATTGCTGAAGATCATAAAATCATAGCTGTGGTTCCCTTCAAAACTCAAGTCACTCTTAGGCCTAAGCAGATGAAAGATATGACCCCAGAGCAATTAGACCGTCTCGAAAAAGCTGAAGGAGAAGGTATCCAAACCGCAATGTATTCCTGGTTCCTTAAACGAAAAAAACGAGGAAAAATGGAAGCCATAGAGGTTCAGGACCCTAAAACGACTACTGCATTGCTGGCAAGAAACGATATCAATTACGATAATATTACCAATTACACACCTCAGGAATTAGCAGAAATTTTGGAAGTTGACGCCATAATTTCCGGAGAGTTTGAAACCAATAAACCCATGTCTGAAGGTGCTTCTGCAGCTCTAGGTCTTCTGGTTGGCTTTTGGGGAAGCACAAACAACGCCGTTGTTAATATGAGCGTTCACAATGCCAGTGATGGTGTATTATTGTGGAATTATAACAAAAAGGTAAGAGGAAGTATTGGAAGCAGTGCTGAAGATCTTATAAATGTACTCATGCGTAAGGCATCCCGACGATTGGCTTATACCAAACAGGATTAAAAATCAGTTTCCAATACAAAATTTAAAAGCTCGCTTCTGCGAGCTTTTTTTTTGGTTTTCTTTTGAACTAACTCAAAACTATTTAAGTGTATTTCATTATTTTTAGGAAAAAGAAAAATGATCATAAGGATCCCAAAATTGACTTAATAACACTTTCAAACCTTATTGCTATGAAAAAAATAAATTTATTCTTCCTTTTCGCATTTCTCCTGGTTTTAAATTCCGTAGCTCAGCCAGAGACGAGTATTTCAAATGAAAAGGAGCAAGAGGGATGGTCTTTTACTGCAACTCCTTACGTCTGGCTTTCAGGTTTTCGTGCCGAGACAAGTTTTAGGCAGATCTCGCCGGAACCAGTCAATGCCGATTTCTCAGACATACGCGACAGCGTTGAACTTACAGGTTCTTTGCATCTAGAAGCGAAGAAAGGCCGTTTTTATATTATAGGTGATGTTTCCTATTTCAACTCGGATAAAGATGGATTTCTGGATACGGAGCCAACACCCACCAGATTATTTGTTGATCAATGGGTAACAGAATTAGGTGGAGGTTTTAATCTTTTTAATACCGAAGATAGTTTTCTGGTGGATGCACTTGCAGGGTGGCGAAACACCAGATCAGACAATCGTTTAACCATTGCCGGAATTGAGGAATTTAACCGTTCAATCAATACAAACGATCTTTTCCTGGGAGCCCGACTTCAAATTTTATCTGACTTATGGGGATTTCTCCTACGTGGAGATCTTGGCGGGTTTGGCTGGGGATCTGAACTGAGCTGGCGAATCAACGCTATTGGGACCTATAATTTTTGCGATTGGTTTGCTCTCAATTTCGGAATTCAAGCTTTGGGAATCGATTATCAGGAAGATAATTATCGGCACGAGATGATGACTGTTGGATTTACCGCCGGAGGAAGTTTCAAATTTTAATCATTTGATTGGAGGCTGTATTAATTAAAAAATGCCCGTTTATACGGGCATTTTCTATGGATTTATAATCTTCTCCTGGTGATTGATCGACTCCTGGTGAATGGCCTTAAACATTCTAAGAACAAATTCTTCGCTTAAATTACGCTCTTCACCTTCAAGGATCATTTTACCAAGGATCTCATTCCATCGCTTGGTTTGTAAGACCGCCACATTGTGGTCCTTTTTTAAGGTTCCAATATCATTGGCCACGATCATACGCTTCCCTAAAATCTCAATCAGCTGATGATCGATCACATCGATCTTCGTTCGCAACGTATTGATTTTATTATTGAATTCGGCGTCGTCTCCGATCTCCTTTCTTACTTTGAGATCATCCATATATTGGATCAAAGAGGCAGGTGTGATCTGCTGAGCCGCATCACTCCAAGCATTTTCAGGATCATGATGGGTTTCTACCATCAAACCGTCATAATTTAAATCCAGTCCGATCTGGCACAAGTCGAAATTGTTGTGTTGTTTTAATTAAATATGAGAAGGATCCAGG
>JABDIV010000063.1 GCA_013003555.1 Flavobacteriaceae bacterium | reverse complement strand
GCGAACTACCTAGCTTACCCTTTCGGATTTTGTTGTTATGTTTTATGCAGAATCGCCCCAATTTGATGCTATTAATCAACCCTGTCGGTGTTTTGCCGATAGCTAAAATTATACTCATGAAAAATTTATTATCAGGGATAGTAATTATAACTATTCTGGTTGGATGTGCTACTCATCAAAATCTGGATCCAAAAGACACCAAGATCACGTTATTTGTTACGGCTCAAGGCCTGTATGGGGATCCACAGAACAATGATCCAAATGTTATCCTCGCCAATTGTCAACTTAATGATAATCAAGGGGCACCAACAACTTCAGGTCCCGGAATCCCCAGTTTTCAATCAAAGGTTTTTAAAAATAAAATGGTAACATGGGATGTTGAAGTCGATGTGAACTCAGATGAAGCAGGCTATTCGGTAGCGATTGAACAGATTGAGATGAAATTTACAGGTCCATCAACCGACGATTTTTTTATTAAAAAGGTCTTTGCCGGAAAAAGTGGAAAAGTTATGGCCAGGGTAAAAAACGCTGATATTCAAGACAAACTCTATTATTATAATATATTATTTTCAGTCAAACCGAAAACGGGACCAAAGTTGTTTTTTGAGATTGATCCAATTCTGAAAGGAAATAACTAATCATTTGTTAGCATGAGACTTAAGTCTGCCGTTTTCTTAATATGGTGTTATGTTGTCCTATGTCCTTTTGCTGCCCAAGCTCAAGATCAAAAAAAAGCCGACAGCCTTACACAAATATTGAAAAGCAATATTAAACAGGGGGAGGATCTGTTAAAACTTTATAATGATCTCGCTTATAATGAAACGGACATCGACTTATCAATAGCCTATGCGGAAGAGTTGATAAGGAGGTCAACGAAACAAAATAATAACATCTATTTATACCGTGGTTATAGGCAACTCGGTGAAAATTACATTATAAAGGGACGTGTATATGATGCTTATGTGTCATTCATGGAATGCGAAAATGCTGCTATTAAAGCCGATTATTTAAAGGGGCAAGGACTCGCAGCAATCTCCATAGCGAATGCGTGTTCTCAATATTATGATTTTGTAAATGCAGACTATTACTTTGAAAAAGGTATCTCTCTGCTTCGTTCAACAAAGGATGTTTTTAATTTAGGAATAGCACTCTACAATGCCGGTAACTCTTATCTGAACAATAATAAGTTAGATCGCGCAAGTTTCTATTTCGACGAGGCTGAAGAGATTTTTGAAAAAGAGGATCATGAGATTGGAATTGTTGTGATCAACGGGAATCGTGGTAAAATTCTTGCTCTTGAAGGCCGGAATGAAGAGGCCAGGGAAAAGCTCTATGAAGCGATACGATTATTAACAGAATCGGGATATGGATATGCAACAGCCGAATATCAAGCTGTGCTTGCCAAATTATATTTGAACGAAAACAACCTCACTTTAGCCAGAAAATTTGCTGATGAGAGTCTGAATTTTGCCAGGGCTGAAGATCAGAAAAAAAATATTGCTGAAGCAAGCCTTGTGCTTGCCCAAATTGAAGAGAAGGAAGGTAACGCTGAAGCCGCCGGTAATTATCAACAGGTATACGATGATTATCAGTTGCAATTGGCAGCATGGCGCAATGATTCAATGGATTTTTTCCAAAACATGCGAACCGAAAAGGTGGTCATGGAAAGCGCGATAGAAAGTCAGCAGCGGTTAATATGGATGTCGATTATTGGAGCTTTCCTGGTAATTGTGCTGTCTGTTGTGCTGTATCGACGATTTATATTTGTTAAAAAAACAAACAAGATCATTGCCGAAGAACGCGACCGCTCCGATAATTTGTTGCTGAACATACTTCCTGAAGAAACAGCCGAGGAATTAAAGGCGAGTGGCCATGTTCAGGCAAAGAAATTCAACTCAGTAACCGTTCTCTTTACAGATTTCCTTGGTTTTACACATTATGCCGACAATTTGCCTCCTGAAGACCTGGTTAAAGCAGTCGATTTCTATTTTTCCAATTTTGACAGGATTATTGAGAAATACGGACTTGAAAAAATAAAAACGGTGGGCGATGCATATATGTGTGCCGGCGGACTCCCATATCCCACATTAGATCATCCGAAGATGGTTGTTCTGGCCGCCCTTGAAATATTAGAATTTGTTGAACAATCAAAACAAGGCAACGATCTTGATCTCACGAAGTTTAATGTTCGGATTGGCATAAATACGGGACCCGTAGTGGCCGGTGTGGTCGGAACTAAAAAGTTTGCCTACGATATCTGGGGCGATACGGTTAACATCGCTTCTAGAATGGAAACCAATTCAGATCCGGGTAAGATCAATATATCTGATAATACATATGAGATAATCAAACCGGATTTTGATTGCGAATATCGCGGAGAAATCGCCGTTAAAAATAAGGGAATGATGAAAATGTACTACGTGAATTCCGCAATCGAAACAAAAACAAAAAAACTTTTAAATCGCCTTAAACGTCGGAAAGTGACCAGCAGTAAATCCTGAGCTATTTTATCGGCCAGCAAGCTGGCTGCAGCTTTGCTAACTTTGTAACCGTCAAACGTTAATGCTACACAACAAAATCAATGGTTTCGTAATCCTTCCCAATGTAATGGAAATCATAGGGATCGTTGTCATCGATTTTTATTTTGGCTGATACCGCGAAAAATTTTGTTTCGCCCGGAGCCGGGTCTTCAATTCCTAATCGTTTCACTGAAATTGTTAAATCATCACCTTCAAGAGCTTCTTGAGCCGCTGCAGTGACATCAATTGTTTTGCCCTGAATTCCAAAAAGAGCATGTTCGATTTTAATATTGATTTGAGTTGGCATGTTATGAGTTTTGATCAAATATAACGAATTATTCGGATGATGAACTTGATTTTCCTAAACGCAAAGAAAGAATATGAAGGATAAAAATGAGTTGTCCGAACCCAATTATAGTGAGCAAAACCAGAAAGACTGTATTAAAATCGATGGAGCTATTCATGCCATCCTTTGTATTGGAATACCAGACATGGCATAGCCAGAACAAAATAGCCATATCTAAGGTACAGAACATATGAATAAGGGTAAGCCATTTCTTCAGACGGTATCCTGACCTTAAAAACCTATGGTAGATCAATCCGAAAAACGCAAATCCAAGACTGATATAGATGGCTATAGAGCGGCTCGATGACACATAATAAGTGTCAAAAAAATTCAAACTGAATTGCTCATTGCCATAATAGCCGATGATAAGGACAAATGGTATACTAAGCCAGAAAAAAACATGGGGTCGACTTAAAAGTTGATCCATGGCTTCTTTTGATGCTTTCCCCATTTTGAAATTATTAGATGCGTAAAGTTAAATTGTTTTGCTGCCATTTCCATCAAATAAAATATAATCTCATAGAAATTAGTATCTAGTCATACATTTTACATACTCTCTCGTATTAATCTTACTCCTTATTAGCCTAGCAATCAGCTCACATTTTATAAGGTTCTATAGCATTGGGTAGAATATTTATTAATCAACCATAACAATCAAACATGGTAAATAATTCAGTGCCGGGAAAAATAAACATTTCAAAATATACGTATAAGCTAATTAAGGAGGATTTTAATCGCGAATATCGAGGACAGATCAAAGTAAAAAACCATGGTGAGATGGCCATCTATTTCATCAATTGATTTTCTATCAGAAAACATTAACCAGGACAAGGATGATAATTGGAAGAGCAACCATCAGGCTTAGGGACATAAAGATGATCGATCGTTTTACATATCGAAATTTATAATTGATGATTTTACTTTCAACATGAATCTGTTCAGACAGTTGTTCATACAATTGCTCTTCATCACCACAAACTTTCATAAAAGCTTCAGAAAATGATTTTTCATTTTCAAATTCATTGATGGCATCCCCGAAAAAAAAGACATTCGTATCATAATTAAGTTCCATTCTGGGGATAAAACATTTTACAGCAAAAAATATTGATATCAAGACGAACAATATCCATATACCAACTGCGATTGCAAAAAAATTACTTCGTTCTAAAATGGGTTGAAACGTATGGACACGATCAAAGAACAGTCCGAGGATGAGACCGTGAAACGAAAAAATGAGTCCGGCCTTTAATTCGGAAGCTTTAATGAGTCGCTCCAGCCGTTCAAATTGTTCCCAATAATTTACCGGATCCTGCTTCATAGTTTAGTATTGCTTTAACTAACAATTATATTTGAGTTAGACATGTTGATCTAATAAAATTGTATTTCCATCAGGATCTGTTACCATAAGACTGGCCGGCCCCTCAGTCGATTCATCGGCTTCACTTAAGAGCTTTATACCTTTTGATTTCAGGTGTTTCTGAATTTCACGAACATCATCAAAACCTGGAATGGGTTCAGCGTTTTCATCCCAACCCGGATTGAACGTCAGGATGTTGTTTTCGAACATCCCTTGAAAAAGACCAATAAGCGCATTGCCATTCTTTAAAATCAGGTAGTTTCGTTCGATTTCCCCAGCAAAAACCTTAAATCCAAGGGATTCATAAAATGATTTTGATGCATTGATATCTTTAACACTTAAACTCACGGAAAAGGCACCTAATTTCATAGAAGGGCTGGTTATTGGTTAGACGAGATAAAAGATACAAAAAACGCGGAAACTGTTGCGAACTTCAGCTGCCAAAAGGACCGTCTTCTTGTAATTATTGCGTTTAGCTGTATTGAAAAAAATAAAGAGATCCAAGAATTGAAGGGATGAGTGCAAAAATGCAACTTCCGAACAAAAGCCGCCAGGTTGAAGGAATATCTTCCTCTCGAACCAATAATTGAAAAATAAAAAAACGGATGCCGAACAAAATAAAAGCACCAGGGATGGCAAAGACCAAGACACGTTTAAAAATTCCGCTTATGCCCGAAGATTTATAAGCGATCAGCTCTTGCCCTTGACCTGGATAGATAAATCCCGCACCAATAATGAGGGCTATTACAACACAACTTATGATTATCCCATCGATTGCTTTCATCTGTTCAATAGCTTTAGTTTAATCTTTTATCCGGTTCCATATATCGAGGTAGATCTTCCAGTTGTCATTTTCTTTACGCCAAATAATAACATACTTGCCGCGCCAAGCGCTCATATCACCATTGGGTAATTTGGTTTTTCCTTCATAATAGCCATAATCATAAGCCTCTTCACCGAGTATTTTGATCTCTTCCGGACTAATCTTATGATAAAAGGTATTGGCTCCGTTAGAAGGCGTCCAATAATCTAGAATGGCTTGTCTGCCAGAGATAATATCGTTATTATTTGGGAAAAGCTTGCCATCTGAGGTATAGGCGTTGGCAATTGCTTCGTATTTTGAATCCATTAAAGACTGTGAAAATGCGGTAATATTTGAAAGGATTTTATCTATCTCAGCAGGATCACCGATATAATTTTGTGCAGTGATTAATCCATGAAGAAGTGTAGTAATAATAAAAAGATATCTGGTTCTCATTTCTTTATTAAAGTTTAGGTAATTTGAATTTTAATTTACTCTTTCCGTTCCTTTAACCGGTTATATTTTTTTAACAGTTTTAAGACCTGTTCAATCGGTAATGCATCTATTTGATGGCCATCTCTTCCCGTCATATTTTCAGCGGCAAACAAGGAATTCAAAATAGCTTCTTCGGTCGCTTCAATACAAGCTAAAAATAATGGACTAACATTTTCATTTCTAAGTAAATGAATACTATTATATGATTCGTTGCTTGAATAAGATATTCGATTCGATTCGGCTACAGAAACCGCGATCACATAATCTCCACTACCGTTGGAAGCGATGCCACCTGTTTTTGCTAGACCGAGCATAGCACGCTTGGCCAGGCGTTCCAGATTTCGCGAATCCAATGGTGCATCTGTTATAACAACTATCATGCAAGATCCATCTACATCATAGCTGTAACTCTCAGGAATATTATTTAACTCTTTGGCAATAGGAACACCGTTAAGCTCGAACACCCCGCCGAAATTTGTTTGTACCAGAACTCCGAGTGTATAGGCACCGAGTTTTTCGGGAAGAACACGAGATGCGGTTCCAATTCCGCCTTTATAACCAAAGCAAATTGTACCTGTTCCCGCCCCAACATTTCCTTCTTTAACGTTGGCTGTTGAAGCATCTTTAATCGCTTCCAGAACATGCTCTTCTTTAACATGTCGTCCGCGTATATCATTTAACCAGCCATCGTTTGTTTCTCCAACAACAGCATTTACAGAGCGCACCTCTTCGTTACCGGGTTGATTGAGGGTATATGCGACCACGGCATCGATGGCAGAGCTGACGCTTAAGGTATTCGTGAGAATAATTGGGGTTTCGAGGTTGCCCAATTCTTTAACCTGTGTATAACCGGCAAGTTTCCCGAATCCATTCCCGATATAGATCGCTGCGGGAACTTTTTGTTGAAAGATATTGCCATTATGCGGCAAAATAGCCGTTACACCGGTACGAATATTATCACCTTCAATACGAGTCGAGTGACCAACTGCAACACCTTTCACATCGGTGATAGCGTTGAGGGGGCCGGGTTTCAATATACCAATTTCAATGCCGTAATCGCGCACCCGTTTGGTTTGTGCATTTGATACATCAATACTCATAAGCAAAAGTAATAGGACTAAAAAATACGGTTTCATGCTAAATAAACGCATAGAATTTTTGATCAGATTAGGCTGTGATCCTAAAGATACAAAGTTTATACTTTAGAGTTTTAACCGAATATAATCTTTGATTAGGATCGTTCAACCGCTGATTTTCGGACATTATCCCATTTTTTTTGCTTAAATAAATCTAACATGTATTTTATGCACAATACACGAGTAAAAACTAAATGGAACAATTTTCACATTTAATTACCGTCCCGATTTTTGGGGAAAGGCGATACACGAATCAATCATTAGCTGTTGTTTTGATTGTGATGTTATTCTCAGTTCTTTCCGGCTGGGGGCAGTCTTTTTTTGAAGGTGATTACGTTATTAGTACTAATCATATTGAGGATCAACAATATGGATTATTTGAATTTTGTATTGGTGAGTCAAATTGTAAATCGATTAAAACGGCTTTTTTTGCTGACCAGCCGTATAAAAAATTAAAGGAATTACAGTCTCAAAAGAAAGTTTTGCTCGCAACCTCCGCCTCGTTCGCCTCGGCGGTGATGGTAGATGGGAAACCTATTGGATTTTGTGCCGATAACGGTCAAATTTTGAATAAGATGCCCAATCAGGTCATGGACGGAATCGTGGTTGTTAATTCACATAATGAGAGTATGGATAAGATGATCGTTTATGACCTGGATATGCCCAGAATAAATTGTGATGAAAACTGTTGCGGTTACGCCTATATGCATTATAATCCGCGTGAAGAGCCCTATGATGTCTTCAAGTTTTTTAGTTGGATCGATGAGAATAAACTCTCCGCCTTTCAAACCCAATTGGTCTATTCACGTCATAATTCCGATCCTTCCCGGTTCGAGCAACCCTATCATGGTAAAAATGATAGATCGCGACGATTCCTGGGTGTGGTTAAAAAAAATGAGAATCTACGCCATATTATTATCGACATACCGAAAAATGATTATTTAATGCATGCGGCCGGGGAAGCTCTTGATCTCTTATCAGATCGTGGCTATGAGGTAGAATACCTGTTGAATTTAGATACCGGAAGTAAAGATATTCTCCATGCATTCAATGGTGAAAACCTGGTTAATTTAAGGCCTGGCGCAATGATTAAAGCAGGCACGATAGAACGGGCCAACAATCTCCTGGTGTATTATTTGGAGGACTAATCGTTCGTGCGTTTATGAGGACTCATCTTCACTACATCCTATTCCCGTTATATTTCCTGTGTTTAATCTGGAGTACTTCTTTTACTGATGACCAACCATCTGAATTGCGATATTTGAGCGCTCAAGAATTGAGTGATTTCGATTATAGCGTTTACGGTATCAAAGAAATGTTTGAAGCATTTGATATTGGGAGAAGCCTGAGTCATGATGCCTTAAGGGATTCAAATCGAGAAAAAGGTGTCGTCTTATTAGCGGCATTGGCACGGCAGATAGCTACCGATATTGAACAAGGTGAAATCGATCCAAATGGCAGTGATGTACGCCGCTTACTCAAAGGGTTTGCCGAGGAAGACTATTATATTCATCAACCTACTGTAAGCCGATTCATTAAATTAATGACGTATTTGTGCAATGATGATTACGCGCATGTATTGAAACGATATCGAGAGAGTTCGTTCTTTGTTCCATCTCTTATTGCAGCAGTCGCGGCTTTTATCTTTGTTATATTAAATGCTTTGGGAAGAATAAATTGGTTATATAAAAACCGCTTTAATCGACTGGTCGTGATTCTCTTAATAATCGGCATTCTTGTGATTTTAGTTTTTAAAGCAAGTTGTGAGACCAATATCGATCAATACTATTTTTATGGTATACCGATGTAACTCAGATTTTCTTTATCGACTTGATTTTCTCAAATTCCATAAACAGAAAAGTGCCAGGGCGCTTATACTCATTATACCGGCCAGAAGAATTGATTGTTCAATTATCTGATCGATCATTGCAAAATCAACCGAACTTAAGTAGTCTGTTCTCGAGAGGTCGGCGTACGACTGATCCAACTTTCTGAATGAAAAATATCGCGTTAATGGCCCAAGGATGAACGCTAGGATCAAAACGACAACAAAGGGGACGATCCTGACCTCCTTATGAGCAAATTTCTCCTCCGATTGAAAATGCCTTGAAATAAAGAACATGCCAATTATTACAGCGATGGCGTAAATTGCCATCGTAAATGTTGGTATGTAATATTTAAAATGGAAAAGTAAAAAGTCATGTGCGAGTCCGTAATGAAAATAAATTTCAACCAAGGCATTTAAAATGGCTATTATGGCACTCAGAATGAGGAAGCCATATACCATCCAAATCACTTTTGAGAAAACGGTTTGTTTCATATCAAACTCCGGTTCACTAAAAAATTAATCAATTATCCCAAGGCAAATTTTCATCCGTAAAATTTTCTTCACCGATTCATATACCTGTTTTCGATATTGCAAATTAGTCGCCATTTGGGTAAGAATATCGTTTACAGCCTGGGCTTCATCATCCGGCATCAGAATTATATCGCAGCCTGCCATCGATGCCTTGAGAGCCGGGTTTCCAATTTTTTTGACAGCTTCCATATTAAGGGCATCGGTGATTATCAATCCTTTGAATCCAAGTTGTTCTTTGAGCAGTTCCTTTACAATAACTGGCGAGCAAGAGGCCGGAAGTCCTTCTGTGTCATATTTTGAATTGTTCTTCACTTCGATATGAGCTACCATAATCGATAAGACACCTTCTTTTATCAAGGGGATATAATTGTCGACTTCCATCATTTCGCCATCGATAAAAACGGTATTTTTATGGGTGTCACCTTGAACGAGTCCATGTCCGGGAAAGTGTTTTGCCGTTGCCACAACTTCACAAGCCTGCGTACCTTTGATGAACGCGTTTGACATGTCGATCACTAGCTTCGCGTCTGAGCCAAAACTTCGACTTTTAATGGCTTCGTTATTTGGACTGATATCCACGACCGGTGCATAATTTTGGTGTATGCCTATCGATTTTATGTCCTGAGCAATGAGTTTCGCAACAGAGTCGGCTTCTCGAGAACTAGCAATTTCTATCGTATTTTTCATTTTCAACGAACCTTGCATCCGTCCCTCGAAAAGACTGGGTTCGGCATCGATGCTGAACATGGGTCGGATGTAATTTATCGTTTCCGACAGTCTGTTCAGGCTTCTGATTAATTCAGCATGACTTGCCTTGCTACCCTTCAAAATAACAAAACCACCAACGCGATCCTGACCGATTAGGTTCTTAGCATAGACTTCAGATCGGCCCAGGGTTCCGATGGAAGCGAATATCATTTGACCTACCCGTTGTTTATCATTTAATGTATTGAATATACTATCGGATTTAGTCTTCAGTTCAGAATTGTCTCTATAAAAATCATCCAGGCTGAATTCTCCAGACTGGCTAAATGCCATATTAATGGAAAACAATAATGACAGTATTCCAATAGTATACTTATTAAATCCTTTTCCGGTCCTAAGGAGGATAGTCAAATTCACGAGATTTGTCGGTTTATCAGACAGTTTGCCGATAAATATAGACAAATTCATAAAAGTTCATATAAAATCAGGTCAATCCACCTGATTAAGAGGATATGCCGCGATCCTTTAAATTAAAATGGTCTATTGTTTCCGCGTGGCCTTAAAGGTGCCGTTTGGCTGAATGACAATCATTTCCTGAATTTTTTCATTCTCAGAATCAACAAATTCCACTTTAAATCCATCCAGGATCTTGAATGAAAATTTATGCTTTGCTGTTGCTAATAATTCATATTCTGGTTGGCCTTCAACAAAGAGATACAGAATTTCGTCATTTTTTAAATAAATTTTGACAGTCATACCACCTAATTCATAGTCACCGACATAGCGTTCGAGCAGTTTTTTATCAACTTCGATGATACTCGGTGTTCGCTTGAATTCGATAGGATCTATTGTTGGTTCAATCTTCATTCGGGCATACGAGATATCGCCGCCGTCATTGGTCAGGAAATTAATACGTAAGCCGCCTGTATTTGTGGTATCTATTCCCTCGTCGGTCACTTCCAAAGGCTCAAAAATATCGTAATGCACGTGATTTAAATAAAACTTCTTCAGTTTAAACAAAGCGAACAGAGAATCATTCTTAACATTGATTTCAAATTTTCCATAACCGGGATTGGCATAGGATCCGGTATATTCATTGACGATATGGGAAGGCCTTGTATTATCAACTTTAGACTCATCGGAGTTCGTTTCGGCCTCCTTTTGTTCCTTTTTACTTTTTTCAATTCGTTTGACGTATCGATCAAGCCAATCGGTTCGTTTAACACCTAACATCCTGTCGGCCATCGTATTTCTTACCAGACCCGGAACGGAGGAACCGTTCTGGTTTGCAAGCACTACAATTCCAATGCTGTCACTTGGAAAGAATGATGTGCTGGCCGAGAATCCATCGATATTGCCGCCGTGCTCAACACGATAATGACCTTTGTAAGATGATAGAAACCATCCATAGCCGTAATTGCTCATGTGAGCATCGGGAATTTCATCATCGGGCAGTCCGGGTCCAACCACCATTTGTGAGGATATGGCCTCGGTTCTATAATTGTCAGGCAAAATCTCGGTATCCTTATACTTTCCTTTATTGATCCAGCTGATGAGCCACTTACTCATATCATTAACACTACTGTTGATACTTCCCGCGGGACGCATCCCGGCGATACGGTAATAGTCCATTTTCCGTAATGTACTGTCTTGCTTAAGTTCATAGCCGAGTGCCGCATTCGAGCTTTGCTCAAGTTCATCAATGGTTGTATTTGAGCGCGTCATGCCCAATGGTTTAAAGAAACGGTCTTTAATGTTGTCTTCCCAGCTTTTCCCCGTCAGCCGTTCGGCGATAACACCCTGGGTTAAAAACATGAAGTTGTTGTAATACCATCGCTGTCGAAGTCCGGTAAACGGTTCCTGGTATTGAATACGCTGTAACAAACTATCCTTGTCGAAGGTAGGGAAGAGGTACCAGGAGTAGTCATGTCTCGGTAAACCCGTTCGATGCGACATTAAATCCCTAATATTAATATTGTTATTTAAATCATCGTCGAAGAAGCGCAATTCGGGAATATGTTTAATCGGGCTGTCGTCGAGCGACAATTTTCCCTCCTCCCGCAATTGACCAAGGACAGCCGATGTAAACGCCTTTGAGCATGATCCGATCGCATAGAGAGTGTTGGCATCACCTTCGATTTTATTTTCCATATCGCGATAACCAAAACCCCGGGCGAATACAACTTTGTCTTTTTCAACTACAGCAACGGCAAATCCCGGCGCCATGGTGGCTTCCATAATGGCCTCTAAATCTTTATCTACTCCATTAAGCCTGTTGTCATTTTGCCCATTTATACTGATGATGGTTAAAACAGTTACTGCAATTGAAATAATTTTATGCATCGAAAAAGTAATTTAATAAGTTGATCAATTTTGAAAGAAAATAGCAGGCTTGTTTAAGGTGGGATTCACTACGAAGGTATTAAAAAACTTTATAGGTTGACTGTAATAAAGCCTATCCTTTTAATTAAACTTTACTCGATTTAAGTTTTCGTTTTAACCCATTTAATATTGCCATTGAAAAGATACCTGATATTCCGGCAATAGCATTAAAGCCAACATCTCTGATGTCATAGACCCTGTTGGGGATCATTGCCTGAATACCTTCGTCTAACCAGCCTAGAAGGAGTGTTATCACGATTGCCATCCAGAATGGTGATTTATTCAAAGATTTAGTTTTTTTCCGTTCTTTTAATGCTAAATAAATCAGAATTCCGACTAAGGCGTATTCAAATAAATGGGTGCGTTCTTCTGGGCTTAATCCCATTCTTACAATAACCATGGTATATACTGCCAAAAGGCCTAGCCCGGTAAAGATTAGAAGCGCCCGGGTTTTATTTATTATGGCCAATCCGATTAAAACAATTACAACAATGCTAAAACAGGCGATGTATACTTTATCAAGTTGAGCTCTTGAACGTAGAAAAGCAGCTAATTCTCCCGCTAAACCGAGAGTCGAGTAAATAGCTGTTAAGATGAGCAAAACACTAACCCATAATCGTTTTTCCCGTTTTGATGTAAATACTGACATGCATCGAAAATCATCAATTCAAAGTTCACCTAAGTTAAACTAAAAAGTAGGGGTATTTGAGTTTTTCATCAGAAAGTACAATCTGTTCAAGGTTATTTCACAAGGGTTTACTGGAAAAAACAATATAATCTTTCTCTCTAAATCTAAAATTATTGTCTTCGGCTTCTTCAAATTGGTTTCAGCGACTTTAAAACAATGTTATAGCAGTACATTTTGCCTCGATAAAAAACAGATAGCACTAATCGAGTAAAACCGTCGTGATCATTCAGGGCCTTTTTTGGTAGAATCTATTTTGTATAGAATGGGATTAAAGGCTTTTGATGCTACGACTACCTTATCACCAACTGACAAGTTATGGATTTCATCTTCCTGCGCGACTACCTTCACAACATTCGATTGAATCCCAACCGTAACAATGTATATGACATCTTCCTTTTGAATTTTAAGGACATCACCGGTAAATTTGAATTTCCCGCTTATTTGCTTATTTATAAAGACATCTTCGGGAGCACCCAGTCGTGTTATTTTACCTTTTTCAAGAATGCAAACCATATCAGATAGCTTTATGATCTCTCCAATATCATGGCTAACCAAAATGGTCGTCAGCTTAAACTCCCGATGCACTTTTAAAATATAGTCCTGTAATTTGCGCCTGATTTTCGGATCTAGTGCCGCAAGTGGTTCATCCAACAACAGCAGTTCGGGTTGTTGGACCAATGCCCTTGCCAATGCAACTCGTTGTTTTTGACCACCTGAAAGACTATCGGGTTTCCTGTCCTTCAAGCCACCCAACTCGGTAATTTCAATCAATTCTGAAATTTTATTTTTTCCCTGCCCTTTCTGTAAGGCAAATTCAAGATTCTCTTTTACTGTCATATTGGGAAACAAGGCATAATCCTGGAAAACGAACCCTATTTTGCGTTTTTGAGGTTTTAGTGATATGCCAGTTTTTGAATCAAACCAGGCTGTTTCATTTACGAGTATTCGTCCGGAATCGGGTTTCATCAAGCCCGAGAGAATTCTTAGAGTCGAGGTTTTACCGGCACCTGATTCCCCGTACATGGTTATCAATTGGCCTTGTTCTATCTGCAGGTCGATCTCAAG
The DNA here is from genome assembly GCA_013003555.1 of Flavobacteriaceae bacterium. Taxonomy (GTDB): domain Bacteria; phylum Bacteroidota; class Bacteroidia; order Flavobacteriales; family Flavobacteriaceae; genus SHLJ01. The sequence goes on along the minus strand of JABDIV010000063.1, from coordinate 24,286 downwards.
ATTCATCTCACCTTCCGCGGCTTGTAAAGCTTTATGGATATCTATCTTTATCATCGCCAAAATCGTCTTATGTATTTGCCATTAACCAGATATACGAGAAGAAGGATAACGAATGTGATCGCAATTAAAATTAAGGAGTAAAAATTCGCCGCATCATAATTTAGAGCTTCGACCTCGTCGTATATCGCAATGGAGGCCACACGCGTCTCTCCGGGAATATTTCCACCGATCATTAAAACCACACCAAATTCTCCCACGGTATGGGCGAATGAAAGCACGATACCGGTAAGCAATGATGCCTTTATTTGCGGGAGTTGAACCTTGAATAATGTTGTCCATTTTGATTTTCCCATAACGAAGGCCGCTTCCGAGAGGGAAGAAGGCAAGCCTGAAAGACCCGATTGAATGGGATGAACCATAAATGGTAAGCTGTATAAGATCGAGGCCACGACTAATCCGGGAAAAGAAAACACCAGCTTAAGTCCGAGCCAGTCATTTATCCATTCGCCGAAGGCATTACCCGGACTAAAGGCCAGTAAAAAATAAAATCCCAAAACCGTTGGCGGTAATACGAGCGGCATACTGATCAAGGTCTCAATAATTGGTTTTGTGCGGGATCGCGTATTTGCCAACCAATAAGACAGGGGTATAGACAGAACCAACAACAACAGAGTAGTTACTAAGGCGAGTTTGAAGGTTAGTATTAATGGATCCCAATTCATATCTCTGAAAGCATGACTTCATTTAACTTGATCATTGCGGTAACCGACGTACCCTTTGTTAGGCCCAATTGTTTTACCGCATTTGAACTGATGATCGAAACAACTTTACCAACTGAGGTGTTCAGCTCTAACCGACATAATAATTTACCAATTGTCAGGTTTTGAATAGACGCCGGAATTTTGTTTTGGAGACTGATTGAAAGGACATCTCCAGTAGCGATAATAACCTCAGTTTCTTTAAAGACGAGTGTGATTTTATGACCAATCTTCAAATAAGGCACGGTTTCGGGAGTTTCGATAACAATGGCTTTTAACAGTAAATTAGCGTCCGCTCTTACTGAGGCTATTGATAATCCGTCGCAAACCTCGATATTCTCAATATGTCCATTAATTTTATTCACTGGTCGAATATCCAAAATTTTCAAGGATTTTCACGGCCTTATCCGAAAAAAGAAAATCGACAAATGCCGAAGACTGTGCAAGATGGTTTTCGTCTCGCTTTATCACCACAACGCCTTGGTCGATGGGTGAATAGTGGTCGGTTGAAATATTCATCCATTTGCCCTTATTTTTCATTTCTGTTGATTGAACAACGGCCATTGCTGTAAATCCCAGCTCAGCCGATCTCGAAATGATGAATTGATTGGTTTGAGAAATACTTTCACCATAAACCAGCTTATGTTTTACTGAATCGAGAAGTCCGTTCCTCTGGAGCACTTCAATAGCCGCTTTCCCATAGGGCGCATTTTTTGGATTAGCAATGGCAATATGTTTAATATTCACGGAGGTGAGACTATTCAATTCCGGGGAAAGACCTTCTGCCATTGTCCACAACACCAATTTCCCCCTTGCATAAATTTTTGGTTGACCGATAATTCTACCGATTTTATACAACTCATTGGGGTATTTTATATCGGCTGAAACAAACACATCATAGGGTGCACCTTCTGTTATTTGTGCTGTTAGCTTCCCGGACGAGCCAACAATCAATTCGCATTCAATTCCTGATTGAGATGTAAATGCTTCTGCAATTTCCTTCATGGCAAACTGCATATTAGACGCTGTTGCAACCGTAATTGTAACACTGGATTTAGTCTGCTGCCGGCAGGATGTGATCATTAAAAACTGAACACAAATAAGCAGAACATAAACGGACCTTAATCTATTCATTTCTCGTTTAAAAATCTTTAGTCGAACCCGAATTTACAAAAGCTAAGTCCAATAATCAATTATACCATACAGCGTAGCGTTGTCGACGAAGTTCAAGAGCAACTTTTTCTTCCATTTTCAGAGCTTGGGCTCTGGTGGTTAATGGCGGGATATGGTTGTACAGACTCGGTCTCAGGTAGCTGCCATATTTTTCAACGATGTTTGATGACAGTTTATGGCCTTTTTTATTGCGATACCCTGTTTTATGTTGTAAAAAGCGTTCTTTCGGTGTTTTGCTGGTCATGCCTACATACAAGCATTCCAGCACGCCGTTAAACTGTGGATTGGCGGCCCTGAACCGATGGTTTTCTGTGTACACCCGTTTGGATAGTTCGACTACATAAATTCTATATTGGTGCTTGCTCATGATTCAAAAAACGTCAAAGCACTTCCAACCGTTGTCGCTTAACTCACGCCACTCATGCAATTCCTCATCGAAAGCCTCGGTATTCCATTTACCGGATAGTTTGGGTTCAAGGCCAAATCGATTGTTGATTTCGCTCTCAGAGTTACATGAGTAAGGAAATTTTGTGAGGATAATGAACTCTAAAATCCTCATTATATTGAATCATAGGGTAACGCATTAAACTCGCGTCTTTTCGCTTCAAACCACTGCTTCATATCATCGGGATTACGCATGATCTCCTGCATTTTCGCCATAGCAGCAAGATGTGGTTCATCACCCTTTTGAAACATCTCAAAACCATGCTTCTTACTTAATTCTGCTATATCATCGTAGGTTTCTGCATGAAATTCCAGATCACATGCACCTCCGAGCTGTTTGCATGTCATGGTTTTTGTTTGTGGCGGCTTCATTTGTCTTTTGAAAATTGGGAGTTTCATGTTGTTACGATTTTAATAGCCCGGTTAAAAAAGCTGGTTTACAAGTTGATGACTGGATTAACCTATTAAAACTACTGAATTTTTATCAATATTCATGGTGCTTTTTGAAACCGTCCCATTTAGAATGAATTTATAAATACAATTCTCATTTTATCAGATCGATCCTTGAATCGTCTTCAAATTCTATTGTTCGTCCGTTAAAAATCACTTCTGTAAGATTTGAAAAGCTGAAACAGGGGCCATTAATCGTTTCATAGTTAAAATGTAGTGTGTCAGTGTCGGTTGCGGTGAGTTCAATATAATATTCAATATTTGACTGAATATTGCTGAATATAACCTGCAGTCTTTCCGGATCGCCAAATGGCACAGGCCTGAGAAGCAATTCTGTGTTGTCATTATACAAGCGAAATTCTTCTTGTTGATATACACTGCCAATAAGCGCATTTCCCTGTGTATCAAAAAAACCGATTTCAAACCAATTGGGTGGCGGTAAAACTGCAGAGCAATCAACATCATCTTCGCCGCAGGACAAAAGGACGACAAAGATTGAAGTATAATAAACGGAAGAAAAACATTTCATTTTCATCAAAGTAATACTATAGAATTCTTAAAGGTGAAATCTTAAACTCATCAGTCATAATGGGGAATGTTCAGGCCAAGTGTAATATCGCGGTCAATGACGAATAAACCGCCTCCAGGCTGAGGTCTAATAATTCCCGATCCCCCACGATTTGGTCGTTTACTTCGTTCTGAAGCTGTTAATAAGGGGTCATCATCAAATAAAATATCATCGATGTAGTACTCATTTTTACCGGGTTCTTTGATGTAGATATGAATGTGTTCGGGCTCGCTTCTGTCGGGATAGGAGGCAGGCCGGAAGGTGTAAAATGTATAACGCCCGTCCTTGCCGGTCTTTATCCAGCCGCGAATATAGCCATGTCGTCGTCCCCACCCGGTTTCATCTCCTCGGGTTTCATAAATACCCTTTCGATTGGTATGATAGATATATAGAATGACATTTTCAGCCGGTTCACGTCCGTCTTTTTTAAAGACGGTCCCTGTGATCTTGAGCTTCGGTTCATTCTGATGGAAGCCCGGCAAGGTATCTATAGCCTTCAGAGCTCTTTTTCCATATTCAAAAACAGCCTCGCATCCTTCGCATGGTCCTCCAACAGGTGCATTACTATTTTTCTTTTGGGATTGACAACAAAAAAATGTTAAGGTTAGAACTAAAGTAATTATTGAATTTTTCATAAATCATTCTTATTCATCCGTTATCTCGGGTTGATCCAATATGTCTAATTTAAAAATGTCATGTCGTGCATAATGTCCGATAACATCAAAGTCAAGCTTACTTTGGCTGACCTCATCCAGATCTATCTCGGTCGTCAAGACACCTGGTTTATCGAATAATGGACCCGCGATAACTTTTCCAAGAGGGGATACAATAATGCTTCCGCCCCGGCACATAATTTCGGGTTCATCCTGGACTAGTGCTTTATATTTTTCAGGATACATCGATTTGGTGAAAAACTGATTACAACCTAAAACAAAGCAACGTCCCTCTAATGCAATGTGTTTCATCGTTGAGATCCATTCATCACGAGCGTCAGCTGTAGGAGCCATATAGATTTCAACCCCTTTTCTATACATCGCCATTCTTGCCAGGGGCATATAGTTTTCCCAGCAGATTAGTCCACCGAGTTTACCGATTTTTGTATTGAAGGTGACTAAAAATTCACCGCCTGCTTCTCCCCAGACAATGCGTTCGGTGCCTGTAGGCTTGATTTTGCGGTGTACCCCTAACAGGCCTGATTCAGGAGATATATAAGCCATTGAACAATACAGGCTACCACTCAATTCATCCTTTTCAGTTATTCCTATAACCAGATATATATTCTGAGATTTTGAAAGTTTTTCAAGGCGTTGCAGATCTTCTCCGGAACAATCGATACTGTTTTTATAATATTCAGAGAATAATTCCCGGCCTTCTTTTGTCCGACTTCCTATTGTTGCACCAAATGTAAATCCCCTTGGATAACCCGGAATAAACGACTCCGGAAAAACGATAAGCTGGCTGCCTTCTTTAGCATAATGAGCCGTTAATTTTTCAACCTTTTTTATTGTCTTTTCTTTGTCGAAGAAAAACGGACTTTCTTGAACAAGTGCAATTTTTAACTTCATTGATTAACAGTGTATTGAAGTATTTTATTTAAATATTTGAATCAACTAAAATTTTCCAGCCAGTAACGGGATCTTTCCTCCAAATTAAAATGTATTTCCCGTTATAGGATCCTTCACATTGTCCGATTTCAAAAGCCAGATTTTCTGTAACGGTTTCGATATGAATCGGACTTAATTTCAGGCTATAGCCCGGATTATTCATATAGCCATATTCAGAAATGAGTGCTTCCCGATCGGTAGTTGGTGGTCTATGGCTGTAATATACTGATGGATTATGATATAATTCACGAACCAAATTTCCGGCATTGTGCATATTGCACAATTCAACCCATTTTTTTCTTCGGGTGTTCAATTCTTCATCATGGGGTTGAACATGGGAGGATCTGGCAATGAATTCGAAAGTTCGTTTGTCATCCTTTGAACTATCGGTGATTATCAGGTGCATAAAGATTTCTTTTCCCGATTTAAAGCCGCCTATTTCATAGTTATAGATGTTATTGGCTTTAATTTTGAATGTCGTCCAGATGCTGTCAATTTTTATAGAATTTGATTTGTAATGATCTTTAATTCCGTTTATTGATTCAACGACGGTTGCATCTAAAAATACCTTAATCGGATTGCTCGTATAGCAAGATTCCAATGAACTCATATCATTATTCAAAGCATTCATCCAACGAAAATTAGAAGTCTGCCGCTGATCGGTTGATGAATTGGAAATATTGCCGGTAATTCCCTGGCTTTGACCTGTAAATTGGAATAGGATGAAACCTATAATCAGGATATTCTTAATCATTGAAAACGGGTAAATGATTTATGCTTTAAAATTTCGATATCAAACATTCTGTAAAATGCATGATGGTACTATTCAATACTAAAGTTATAAATTTTTAAGGGGGGAAGTATTAAATATGCGTTAAACCAAAGTTTTAGTTTTAATTGAGATACATTTTTAGTTGATAATTTCACTTCAGAATCGGTTAAAAAATATGGTATAGGTATATTAGACCATAGGCTCTATGATTCTTTTTCAGATTCAAGGATCAACTTTTTAATAAGAGAAATTTGACCCAGGTGATAATAACTATGTTCGATTATTCCCTGGATATTTCTTCTGTAATTGCCATATTCTTTCTTTACAAAAACATCGTCTAATTTGTGATTTGGCATCCGCTCAATAAGGTTTGCGAACCTTTCGGCATTCGACCACATATCATTTAAGAGCATATCCCATTCAGCTTTGGAATTGATCTCGGGCATGTCGAAACTAAATTTATCCCGTATTTCAAGATCTCCACCTTCAAAAACATTTAAAACGCCCGCGATATAGTAGTTTATATGAAATGCCAAAACAGCAATTGTATTTAATGAACCAATTTTAGCTGTGGCCTGTTGCCAGCTTAGATCTGATAACTGCTTTCGATAATTGGTGTTGGCTATCCATTTGCCATCGAGTATAACCTCTCTGAAGCGATTTGCGATTTGATGTGTATTTTCCATGAATTTTAATGAGAATGAGGGGATGGGTCAATAATCGGTGTGCTTCCTGAAAACCCTTGAATCCTTTTAATTAAATTTTCAAATGCTTTATTGATCTTTCTCTAATACGGTTGATCATTAATTATGTTTTGATCATTCCAAAGGAATGATAAGCAAAGGTATTTTAGATTTTTGAATGATCTTATCGGAAACGCTTCCAACAAATAATTTATACAGAAAACTATGTTCATGATGCCCGATTATAAACAGGTCGATATTTAATTTTTCAGTTTCTTCCAAAAGCATTTCAATGGTCGGACCTTGAATTAAAAGCGCTTCGGTGTCAATTCCTTTAGCCTTGAGTTCAAGGGCATAATTCTGGAGTGTCTTATGTTCTTTTCTGAGTTCTGAGGCACGCATATCTCTCATAAATTGGGGGCCTGCTTTAAAACCCACAAAATCAGGATTTGGTGCTGCTATATGCAGGATCCAAACCTTTGAGCCAAAAGCTTTGGCCAGTTGATAGGCATGATCTAGCAAAAGGTTTTCGTCCGTATTAAAATCTATTGAAACCAGTATATTCTTCATACTATCGTTTTAGGCTCTTATAATGTTTTATTCCAGTTCAGCCCTTTGAAAGCGTAAATGGTATGATTTTAAAAATAGTAAAATTTTGCATAAAATAAGTATTGGGAGAATTAGAAAGCCAACTAAAAAAGATACATCGACTCATGTTTAATTGACGGGAGTACAACTGTCCCTCTACATTCTATGAGGCATTATTATTCTCCCTTCACCTGGATTGTTGGAATGTCGACAATTTCAAAGGTTGCCGATGCTAACTTAACTTTACCTTCAGTTTTTTGAATTTCTTGTCCGATTCGTTCATTTAAAATGTGCTTGGTAAATCTTCTTTTTTTATAGTCAACGATATACCGAAGATTGAATTGCACCCAATTGTCGGTCAGGCTTATCGCGAGAGTTGGGTCAACCAGCGCGTTTTCGATATAATATTTATCGACGACCTGATTCCACCGCGACTTCGAATTTGCCACGAATTCCGACAAGGTTTCTGAGGCGATTTGAACAACTATTTTTTTAGCTAACTCCAAGTCAGATCCATATCTGATGGGAAGATTAAATTCGTCCCAAACAAATGGAAAATCCTTTGAATAGTTATAAACCGGTCCTTTAAAAACGAATGCATTGCTTAATTTCACAATTCGTCCGCTATAATTATCACTCGTTACCCATTCACCTATCTCCATCATAGTTGTATATATACTGTCGATATCGATTACATCGCCCTTGATGTTATTAATTTCAATTCTATCGCCAGGCTTGTATACGCCGACCAGGAAAATATAAAAGGAACCTGCTATGCTTAAAATTAACTCTTGCAACGTAATCGTAATACCGGCTGTAAGCAGCCCGATCGCCAAGGCAAAATCTTTGATGCTTCCGGTGAAAAATGAAATCGTTACTATAACGAGTAAAACATATCCGAAAAATTCTACTGCTTTTTGAGACTTATACCTGACAGAGGTGTCCGGTAATTTGCGTCTTAACAGGCGCCTTAAAAAGGCAATTCCTAAAAATATAAATACAGCCCAGATTAAATATTTAAAAATACTTGATGTGACAGGGTGATCATTCAGCCATTGACTCACATTTTCAATTATTTCCATAATAAATTATTTACACCTTTAGCGCTTATTCTAAGGTAGTGAATTTTCAAATATTAATGTTGAGAAATAGTGAAAATCAGACCAATCTGAAAAGGTGTTTGAGGACTGATAATTTGTTGTAATAGAGCTCAGTCAGATCAGGATGATTATATTACAGGAAAGATAATACTCAAGACATAAACCACGAAGAAAACGCGAATAATCATAAAAATAAAAAGTGCTAAAACTACTTTCAGTAAACGCTCCCAAAAACTAACCGAATCAAAAAATTTCATATTCGACCAAACCACATAACCAAGTGTAACCATAATAATAAAGGGTACAGGTAGATTTATCATAATGATCTGGTCAAATATCAGAATGGTGGAAATGGTCAAGATCAAACCCGTTGAGAAATAATAAAAATTCACAGTTAACAATTCGGTAAAATTGAATCCATACTTTTTGAACAGGACTAAAAAGGCCATCGGAAATATCAGGATCATTGATATGTTATGAATAAAGGCATATTTTGTGGCGAGGGTATGATTCCAAATCGCCATATTATCATTAATTCTTTCTGTAAGAAATGAAAAGTAAAAAAAGTCAGGTTGTTCGGTAAGCTCGGGATGAATAAACCAATAGTCAATAAAAGCCTGGATCGCCACCGCGATAATTAAATACCGAACCGGATTGGTGAAACGTTTTCTTTTGCCCAATATATAAGCTCTTCCAACCATACCCGGATTTACGATAAGGTTAAAAAAAGTATAGGGGAGACCCTTATTTACATTGAAGACATTGTCGAAGAAATCGTTTACCAGTTCTGAAAACACCAATTTTTTATTGGCACGACTATTCTGACCGCAATTCGGACAAAATTTTCCATCATAGGTATGACTACAGTTTTTACAATCCATGTCGTCACGATTAAGATCGATTATGCCGATCTGTGTCGTCTTTCTCAACAAAATCAGGCCATCTTTTCAGGTAATCTATAAAACGTTCTCCAAGGCCTTCATTTCGAAGATACCTTTTAGTCACCGGAATTTCCACAGGCTCAAATTCGGGATTTGCCATGACCTTCATCGGAAAGTCATGATGCAGGATTGCCGATCGTCCGATGGTTACAAAGTCTACACCAGCCTCAAGGATTGTTCTGACATCCTTTGAATTTTTGATTTTTCCCGCAACAGTCAGTTTTACGCGGTTAAAATCGAGATTCGTGAAATGTTCTAACAGGGTTTGGTTTTGATGGTGTTGGTCTTCAGGAAGTTTAAAAACATCCCAAAGTGATATATCGATAAAGTCTACCTTAGCTTCATCAATCAAGCGCTGGCACAAATCTTTAATTTCGGGTAATTTCATGCCAAATTTTTCCGGAGAGAGCCTGATCCCGAGTAGGAATTTGTCACCGCATGCCGCACGGATACCATTGATTATTTCAAACAGAATACGAGATCTATTTTTCAGGGATCCACCATAATTATCGGCTCTGCGATTGATTTCCGGACTTAAGAACTGGCTCAAAATATAGCCATGAGCACCGTGGATTTCAACTCCATCATATCCGCTTTTTTGAGCTCTGACTGCCGCCTGAATAAAATTATCCCTGAGTTGGATAACTTCGTTAAGGGAGAGGCCGCGAGCGCCATATTTTAAATTGTCTGAGGGACAAACCGGAGAGGTTTTAATCAATTCGGCGGGGGAGCGCATTCCCGCATGATGCAGTTGAATCACAGCCAGGCTGCCATGGGCTTTAATTCCTGCTGATAAAGTTTGATGCCCTTCGATGTGATTGTCTGAGAAGATTCCCAATTGACCCGAAAATCCCTTTCCTACCGCCTGAACATGTGCAGCGCAGGTCATCACCAGGCCAAATTGTCCTTTGGCGCGCATGGTAAGCCATTGAAACTCGTCATCTGACAGGCGACCATCTTCATGACTTTGTTGATTGGTGAGCGGCGCCAGCATAAACCTGTTTTTCATGGTGGCACCACAGGCGAAGGTAACCGGAATTTCAGGAGAAATTGACATATAAGTAAGTTCGATCTTTAAAGTTGAGGTTACAAGATATTAATAAATTAATCATGTTATAATTCCGGATGATCACCGGTTTTCAGGAAGGATCTTTTCTGATCGGTAATTTCGAATTAAAAATAATCCGCATAATCCGGCAAGAATGATATTAACTATATAAGCTGAAATCAGAAATGAAGATTTAGTCGGCTCATCGAAAAAATCAGAGGTGATATTTGCAGCTGCGTTAAAGAAAGCATGAAGCAAGATGGCATAAAAAACACTTCCTTTTGTCTTTAAATAGACATAAGTAAAAACAAAACTCAAAGCAATTGTATTCAAAAAGTAAAGAAGGATTGTCCCTATTGAAACATCAAAAAAATCGGGAATGGCCGCACCCGGAAAGGTAAAGGAGGCCAAATGCCAGATACCCCAGGCCAGTCCCACATAGATAGTGCTTTTATAAACCGAATTATTTTCTAATAGTTTAGGCAACATAAAACCCCGCCAACCCAATTCTTCTCCCATCGGACCAAAGGGCAGAGCGGCTAGAAACCAAAACGGAATATTTGATATAGCGTAGACCAAATTAAAATTTAATGCTTCATCATAGACTGCAGCCGACAGAAGGTAGGCTAAACAATAGAATACGATTGGTGCGATAATGACGAACGCAATGATTTTAAACGTAGCTCTAACTTTAATTAATTTCTTTATCAGTGTTTTGAATTGGTTTTTGTCTATGATATACTGAACGATAAGCGCGGCTACAGTAGGACCGTAGGCGCCAACTAATCCGATAAGAGCCATTGGGGTAATTTGGCCTGCATTCTCAATGATTCTATAACTCGGATATAAGAAGGTCCATGAAATAAAGTAGTTTATTATTAGAAAGGACCATACCGGATATTGCCTGATAAATTTTTTCATCTTCCTCTATAATTAATGATATCAAATGTTAACCACTGTTACAGGAATCGCTTTTTGTTTTTCTAACCAAGGCTATCAGACCCAATACAGGTCCTGCGGCCAGGATCATATAAATCATATTTGAATCGGTAAGTTGTCTTATTCCATTGATAAGTTGGATGCTGAGAATGGTTATGGCGAATCCCAGACAATTTACTATGGTCAGTGCAGTTCCTTTAAATTCCGGAATGGCATTTCGAGCGACCAATGTTGAGAATAGTGGCGAGTCTGCAATTACTACCATACCCCAGAATAGCAGAAATAGAACAAAAGTCGTTTCCGAAGGCACTGTAAACATTAATGGCGAAATGAGACAGCAGATGCAGGACAGTAATAATGCGCTTGTCGCGATTCGTTTTTCTCCCAATGATTGAGCCAGATAACCTCCAATTACACATGCCAGTCCTCCAATTCCTATTATAAGAAAGGACAATGCTGAAATGTTATTATCGGTTTGCAGATGACGCTCAAAATAGTTTTGCAATATGACTGGAACAAATGCCCAGAAGGCATAGAGTTCCCACATATGTCCGAAATACCCAAATGCTGCCGATCGAAATTCCGAATTCCGAAATACCTTAAAGAAAGCTTTGAGATCGATGCCTGAGCCAGCCTTACGATAAGGTCCGTCCGGCACGAAAACGGCCATCAGCAATCCACCTAAAACAGCGAGAATTGAGGTTGCGATGATTACAGATTCCCATCGGAATACACCCGTCAACTCTTTTAATAAATGCGGAAAGGCTGTTCCGACTACGAGGGCACCGACTAGAAATCCCAACGACTTTCCAAGACCCTTGTCAAAATAATCGGCTGCTATCTTCATACCGACCGGGTAGATACCGGCAAGAAAAAAGCCCGTTAAAAACCGAAGTATAAGAATTGACATTAATCCATTGCCGTCCGATATAACGCCAGCATTAAAAACAGCACCAAAAATTGCACTGATCAAGAATACTTTTGAAGGTGAAAATCGATCGGCTATTGTAAGGATCGCAAAAGATAATGTTCCTGTAATAAACCCGAATTGAACAGCCGAGGTCAGGTGTCCCAAAGCGCTTGCCACCAGATTAAAATTCGCGACAAGATCATCCATGACACCATTACTGGCAAACCATAATGATGTGCAGCAAAACTGGGATATAACGATTATAGGAAGTACTAATTTCTTCATGATTTGATCAGGTGAACAAGGCCTTATATGAGAGACTATGGTTTTTCAAATATTATCCTGAATCAGTGTTTATTCTTTATTCGATACAATCGGTAATAGCACCAGGACGCAATGACGCCTATTAATGAAAATATTGCCAACATCCAGAAGACATGCTGATGCCCCTGTGCACCAGGTGAATTTTCAAGGAGGTATCCCATGGCTGGCCCTGCAAAAATATCAGGAGTATAACCTATGAGGGAAATAATACCAACAGCCGTTCCGGTGAGGACTATAGGGATTCGACCTCGAGCCATCACCGCGAAATAAAGAGATCGTGCTGCATATACGCCAGAGGCGACGATTAATATCGATATAAAAAACAAGGCCGTTGCTGAAGCTGAAATAATGCCAAGTGCGAACAATAAAGCTCCGAAGCAAGAAACAATAAAACTGACAACCAGCCAGAACGTGATTTGAGAACGGTCTGCCAATATCCCGATCAGGACCCCTATGACAGGGCGGATAAAGAGTAAAAAAGTACCTACCGAGGCTGATTGAACCTGGTCATACAACATCACATCCTGGGCATATAACGAAAACACATCCGTGATTTTATAGCCAACATAAGCACAGAGAATTATGATCATCAATAACCATACAGAGGGCAGTTGCAACACTTCCTTAATTTGCGAGAAGGTTATTTTTTCAAGAACGATCTCCTGTTCCGTTTTCCGGTCCAGTTTCATAAAAAACCAAACCAATATTCCCACCAACACAACGATGGCTGATGAAACGAGGATCACCTGTTTAAAGGCTGCCCGGCTTTCTGAAACAGTCACCGTGGAAACATCAGAAGTAATGAAGAACGAAAAAATAAACACGCCCATCGCTCCGAATAGGGCCCCAACCAAGCCTCGTCCGCCATCTAAAAAACCGAATGCTTTACCTTGAGAGTTAGAACCACCCCAAATCCGGGTCGCCTTGATCATAGGTGCCCAAAACAGAAAAATGGTTGTAAAACCCCAATAACCATAAAGTATTTTTAACACGGTATAACTCGGAAAGGTCGCATAGACAAGCCCACCTAAAGCCGTCATCCAGAGAGCCAGGGCAATCAATTTTCTGGGAGGAAACTTATCGGCCAGTGGACCTCCAATCAGATAAGAAACCAAAGCTACAATGCCATAAACAGAGAAGCACAGTCCTAACTGGAAATTATCGAGATTAAAGGCGTCCAGCACCGTAGGTCTGAAGACCCGTGAAAGAACAAATGGAAGAATAAATACCGACTCTCCGGCTAAAATGAGCAACAGCAGAAAGTGCCAGGGTGCGTTTTTTTGAATCATTAAGATTAATGGATTAGAAACCTATAGTGTGTCAGGCATCATTCGGTCAGCTTTTGATAATCAGATTTAAAGAATTCAGAATTAAATATTTATTGCTCGCAATAATTTTTGAAATCGGTCATATACTTTAAGGACTGTTTTTTAAACATACCTTTAAACAGAAACCCAAAAATTTTCATGAGTCCTTTCAGTTCGAAATAGCTGTTATTGGTCTGTCTTACATTGTTTTCACCTGTTTCTTCAAATTGCATTTCTACCTCGTTATATCCCATTGGACTGTGATAGGCAAATTTTATTTGATCCGGAAGATTTGATTCTAAAATAGTTTCTGATATTTTCATCTTCCTGTTTTTATGAAGAAAGTAAAAATCGCTTTTGGCGCCTTCTTCATGTGGAGTCCCAGATATCCGTTCAATTTTTTGTAAGCCTTCCATCCACATTTTGACAGCTTCTTCGTCCTTGAACTTGGTGATAACCTCATCCAATGGTTTGTTAATCGTATTTGACAATGTATATCTCATGACCTTATGTGATTGATTGCGAGAGTGATTAATGACTCATGGCAGGATTAATCAAAAAATTTTCCTGTGGAATTATAATTTCTGGTTATTAGTTAACTAAATGTAATCAATTTTTAGATATGGGGCTAAGCGTTAAAATAGAGGTAACCCTCGATTAAGTAAGAACCCGCTCTTCATTAGTTGTTTTTTAAACACTCTATTTTTTCCTTTTTCAATTTATAAAAATAGCTTTTCTTTGCGGCTTCAAAATTATTAACGGTAAGTTCTAAAATATAACCCTAAACTACCAGTGATCGCTTCTTATTTTGGAGCTTGACCATTTTCTCGTAACTCTTAATCGAGTGAAAATCAAATTATTTGCTAGTAAAAACAACCATATGAGTGGCAACACTTATAAATGATATTAAATGAAAAAATATTTAAACCTATTCGATTTTAAACAAAAGGTAGAATTTAGAACAGAAGTTCTTTCGGGTCTAACAGTTGCCCTGGCTCTTGTTCCTGAAGCTGTTGCCTTTGCATTGATTGCCGGCTTGTCGCCATTAACCGGACTTTATGCCGCATTTGTTATGGGATTAGTTACGGCGGTATTCGGAGGTCGGCCCGGAATGATATCTGGAGCCACTGGCGCTGTTGCGGTTGTAATTGCCGGATTGGCAATTTCCCATGGCCCCGAATATGTATTCGCTGCGGTTGTTCTCGCCGGAATTATCCAAATATTAGCCGGTGTATTCAGGTTGGGAAAATTGATGCGATTGGTGCCGCATCCTGTCATTTTTGGATTCGTTAACGGACTGGCAATTATCATTTTTATGTCGCAACTCGATCAATTTAAAGATGTGTCTGGAAATTGGTTAACCGGGGAAGCACTTTATATTTTACTTGGTTTGGTTTTTCTCACCATGTTGATTATCTGGGGTCTGCCAAAACTAACCAAAGCAATACCATCTTCACTTGTAGCAATACTTGTTGTTTTCGGTATTGTGATAGGCTTTGGAATAGATACAAAATCGGTTGGAGATATCGCTTCCATCCAGGGTGGATTCCCACCATTTCATATACCAGTAGTACCGTTTAATTTTGAAACTTTAGGGCTGATTTTTCCATATGCAGCGGTTATGGCCGGTGTTGGTTTAATAGAGAGCTTACTGACTTTAAATATTATCGATGAAATAACTGAAACTCGCGGGAGAGGTAATAAGGAAGCGGTAGCCCAGGGCACAGCAAATATTCTATCCGGTGTTTTTTCAGGCATGGGAGGCTGTGCAATGATCGGTCAGAGTTTGATTAACATTTCATCAGGAGCAAGAGCGCGATTGTCTGGTATAGTTGCGGCGGTTGCCTTATTGATTTTTGTAATGTTTGGTGCCGGATTAGTTGAACGATTACCTATGGCTGCCTTAACCGGCCTGATGATCATGGTTGCAATCGGTACCTTTGAATGGGCGAGTATACGAACGATAAATAAAATGCCCAAGTCTGATATTTTTGTTATGGTCCTGGTTACCCTTGTTACCGCCATTCTTCACAACCTGGCATTGGCCGTGCTTATTGGTGTTATTATCGCAGCATTGGTATTTGCATGGGATAATGCAAAACGCATACGGGCGCGAAAGTCGATTGATGAACACGGGATAAGGCACTATGAAATTTACGGACCATTGTTTTTTGGATCGGTCTCAACCTTCAATGAAAAGTTTGATGTTTTAAATGATCCTGACGAGGTAATTATCGATTTTAGAGAAAGTCGGGTGGTGGATATGTCGGCAATAGAAGCGCTTAATAAACTAACTGAGCGGTATGTTAAAGTAGGCAAACGCGTGCATTTGCGGCATTTGAGTAAGGACTGTCAGAAATTATTGCAGAACGCCGACAAAATCATCGATGTCAATGTCCTGGAAGATCCGAACTATAAGGTTTTGGTTGATAAACTATAAATAGGTTTCGGATTCCCTAAAATCATTCATGGATCTTAATCCATTCGACGATGTTTTTATCGGTTAGTTTTATCACCATTGTTTTTGTGTGTAAGGTCCAGAATCCGATATTGGTTTCATTGATTCGGTAATACAAAAAATTCTTGTCGTCCCTGTAATATGAAGGCTCCCCGAGCAGTTCTATAATTTCCGCTCTATTGAGGTCCCGGATTGAGTCGTTGTAGATTACGGCGTTGAGCATTTGGTCCCTGTATGGATAATCTTTGCCATCCTTTACGCGCCATTTTTCCTTATCAAATTCCATTTGAGTTAAGGTCTCTGTATTCGTAGAAACCGGTGTTTCGCCATTTTCATGTTTACAGGCTAAACCATAAAATAGCAAGAGGATAATCAGAATTCTTAGTTTCATAATTTAATTATTTAAAGGATGCCGGATTTTGTTTCAAATGATTACAATTTATTTTAATCCATAAAGAAGGGGAAGTCCAAAAACCACAAAAATTGTCCAGACTGCGTAAACCGGCAAATATCTAGCAATGGTTAATTCAACATGATTTAGTTTTTTATTTTTAAAGTTAACCCGGTACAGATCAATCAGGATGAGAATTAAATTTCCAAAAATCAGAAGATTTGAACCAAGTACAACGGTTCGGTTTGGGGTAAAACCAAATTCGCCGAGACGATAAACGATGGCCGATAGGGCCACAAGGTCAATGATCAAGGTAACAATAGTAAGTGCAAGCAGAATCCGTTCGGTAAAGCGTTGTTTTCGCTTAATCGAAATTTCCGAAACTGAAAAAACGATAATTGCCATAACACCCAGGAGCATGAGGTTGAATACGATTAAGAAATCCCTGTCATTGTAAGGATCTTTGCCGCTAATCGGAATGCTAACCAGGTAAATAATCAGGGTTATCAATACAAGCGGACTAAAGATATTGGCAATTATAGGAGCGATATTATTGACTACAAAAGGAAATTTTCGAACGATGTAAGTGGCTACAATAGGTGCAGATACCAGGCCCCAAATAACAATATGTTCAAAATAAAAATCCTCAATATTTATTTCTATGGCCGAAAACAGACCAATGGTCAGGGCAGTCAATATTCCACCGGCAATTGCTATTAATGCTAATAACACAGCCAGGTCACCATTATACTTGATATAGTCCATGCGTTTAATCTTTTCCCGGGAATCAAAGTCAATAAAAATTAATCCATACAGGCACCATATCATCAGTGGGAGATGAATAAATGCCAGTACAACGGAATCACTGGTTTCGGTTGATGGCAATATATTTATATAGATGGCAGACACGATAAAAACCGCTGCCGAAATAAGTACATGTTTAATTTTAAGAGCATCCTTGGTTAGGAAGGCATATAAAGACAGGCCGAATAAAGTAATAAGACCGGTATTTTTTTCATAAAAAAATGATTTGACCAAATCGATATCAAACAACTGGGGTATTTTAATCAAAAGACCTGTAACCAGACAGGCCACAATCAAAAGAAGTATATCCTTTCTTTTAATCCTGACAGCCTCCTCTTTTTCTGACTTAAATTCCAAGCGCGTTTTCCAAAAGTCCGAAATCGTATAATCTGAAATTTGAGGATAGATTTCAAGAAAAGCTTTTTCAAATCCCTTCTTATCAGCCCGGTATAATTGTTCCAGTTGTTCCGGGTTTCCAATGTTGTCTTTAATCTTGTTTTTCATTTCAGTAATTGCTCAATCGCATTGATATGTTTTTTAAATGCCTTTTTTCCCAGGGGAGTAGCAAAATATTTTGTATTAGGCTTTCTATCTAAAAACTCTTTCATGTAAACCACATACTCACTTTTTTCAAGGTATTTCAAATGGCTGGCCAGGTTGCCATCTGTCACACCTAACAAATTCTTAAGGGTATTGAAATCAAGATATTTGTTCACGTAGAGCGCCGACATGATACCTATCCGAATTTTATTCTCAAACGCCTTATCTAAATCCTTCAGTAGTTCCTTCACGACTTAGTTTTCAATTGCATGAATAGACCATATAAAATATGAAGAAGTCCGAACCCGATTGCCCAAAACAACAGACCAAGATTTAAAAATAACATGGCCAACAAGCCGATTATAATAAATAAAAGCCCCAATATTCTAATTTCTTTTAAGGTATACTGGCTGGCATTAACAAGGGCGAGACCATGAAAAATCATGGTAAACGGGGCCATTAAAACGATATAACCTTTTAGTAAGAAGTAAAGACATATTACACCGCCGGTAACAAGAGGAATAGATATATTAATGACCAGTCGTTTCGTTTGCATGTCCCATATTTTTTGATTCCTTTTTTTGGTCTCTTTTGTGGTGAAATAAATGGCTGCCAATATGGCTAAAACGAGGGTGCCAACAGCGATAAGGATCAAATTATTCAAAGACTCCTGAGGTATTTCAATCGCCTTTAAATCGAGATTCCCTAACTCATTAAAGACCTTAGAATTTGCAAAATAAGCTCCGATAAGTGCAATGATGCCAACCGAGATCCCGGAAGCTCCATTCAATGAAATAAAGCGAGAGGATCGATTCATAATGTCTTTGATCTCCTTCAGATCGTCAAGATATTTTTCTTTCATATAAAAGTACTTTGAAATACAAAGTTAAATTATAAAAATGAATATTGCAAAAAAACTCGATAATTAAAAAGGGGGTAGGTCCGGTAATTAAAATGAATCGATAGTGTAGTATCGCGACCATTCTGCAGATTGTCCCGGATTAATAGACAATCTGATAAATAATTCGGGACAGATTACATGTTTCCATCCCCAGAGGTTTATTTTATTTGTTTGAAAACTAACGGATTCGCGAATCCTGAGTTTGTTTCTTAGGTTTATTAATTCCCATTCGGGGTCTACAAGTTCATCGCCTGAAATATTGCTATAGAAGAATTGTTCTTCAGGTGTACCGTTAAAGGTCAACATATCTGGTCCCATAACGATTTTTTGTTCAGGATTTACAGCTTCTCCAAACTGTCCTGGTTTTAATTGAAACGAAAATCGCATCTTATAATCGGGACCCATTAGTTCCTTATCCATAGCCATGAAATTATGGTTATATTCATCGGTGACGATTTTTTTTTCTCCCGTATTTTTCAGGAGATATTTAATTGAAAATTTATTTTTGTTTATCGAGATCTCTTTTTTTAACACATAGGAATATCCGTTATAATCATCTGAAAAACATTCGATTATAAGTTTTTCGGATTCAACAGTAGTTTTAAACCGGGCCGGTTTAATCTCGTAAGTGTTATTGAAATCATATGCATCGCCATTTTTTCTGAGCAACCCAATCCCGATCTTGTGAAACCAATCACCATTCTTTGCGTCATCAAAGCCTAAAGCAGTGTCGATTCCAAATTCATTACAAAATCCCTTTCCATAAAGATGTTCAGCCCGGCCATCGATCTTTTCGGTTACAGTTAAAAAGGCATTTTTAAACTTGACCGTTCCAATTTTGCCGGTCCAGTCGAATCTTGAAAAGTTATAGCCTTCATCGGGACTGTCGATGTGGATTTCCAGAATTTCATTTTTAAATATATGAGCCATTTTTTTTTTATCTTAACTATTTAAAACCAGGCGATATTTATAGTCCTTTTTTTAAAATTGATGCAGGATACCTCGTTTATAAAGATCAAGTCTTCAATTATTTCTCAACATTCGTGATGACATGAATCTCTTTACTTTAATGAAAAAATAATCGCCTGGTATGGCAGCATTTCCATGCTATTTCCATCTAAGAGAACATCGTCGTAATTATTGATCTTTGCCGTATCGATACCATCGAGTTCGGGTAATTCAATGTTTGAATTCGATTCGGAAAAATTCAAAAGCACCAACCATTTTTCATCGCCAAGTTCCCTGGTATAGGCATATATATCAGGATGTTCTTCCAGAAGTAATTGATATTCGCCATAAACAAGAACATTGTTTTCATTTCTTAGTTTTGCCATTCTCCGAAAATGGTTTAAGACGCTATTCTGATCCTTTTCCTGGGCTTCGACATTTATAATTGTATAATTTTCATTTACTCTTTTCCAAGGTGTACCGTTCGTGAAACCGGCATTCTCAGAATCATTCCATTGCATAGGTGTTCGTCCGTTTTCACGAGAGCTGTAATTCAGTTCATTCATGAATTCATCAAGATCATCACCGGCAGCCACAGCTGACTTGTATTTGCCAATTGCGTCTATATCGACGTACTCTTCAATGGTTGGCATATCGATATTGGTCATACCCAATTCATCACCGTAGTAGGTGTATGGCGTTCCTCTCATACTAAGAAGAAAGGTATTTAGCATTTGAGTAGAAACAGTTCTGAATTCGGGATTGTCATTTCCAAACCTTGATACCAATCTTGAATTGTCATGGTTCGAAAGAAATATCGCAATCCATCCTTCTTCGGCAAAGGCTTTATCCCAGCGTGAAAAGACTTCCCTGAATTCATCCAGGGTATAGCCATCAGGTGTTCTTGACATATCAACGGTCTCAAAATGGTAAGCCATTTGAAGCTCATTTCGGTCGCTATCTACCAGATCATGCGCATCCTGGAAAGTACTTCCAGCGCCTTCAGACACCGCAAAGACATCATATTGACTGATCACCTCATCATACATTTCTTTCAGGTAGTCATGCAATTGCGGTCTCATGCCATACCACTTGATAAAATCTTTTTCATGTCCTTCAGGCCATTCCGGGAATGTTGTGTCCTTACTTGCAAATTGAAATGCATCCATTCTGAATCCATCAACACCCTTATCGGCCCAGAATCTCATGATATCATAAACCTCCTGCCGCACTTTTGGATTCTCCCAATTCAAATCGGGCTGCTCTTCGGCAAAAGTATGGAGGTAATACGCATCGGTTAGAGCATCGTATTCCCAGGCCCCTTCCGGATCAAATAAACTATGCCGGTATGGCGGTTCTCCGTTTTCGGCTGGCCACCAGTGATAATATTCGCGATAAGGATTGTCTCTCGAACTTCTTGATTGTTTGAACCATTCATGTTCGTTACTGCTATGGTTTACCACCACATCAAGGACAAATTTTATACCGCGCTCATGCATGCCTGCAAGCATGGCGTCGAAATCTTCCATGTTGCCATAACGTGGGTGAATTTCTTTGTAATCACTAACGTCGTAGCCGTTATCTACAAGTGGTGATTGAAAAAATGGATTCATCCAGACCATCGAAATCCCAAGGCTTTCCAAATAATCCAATCCTTCTGTTACACCTTTGAAATCTCCAAATCCATCACCATTTGTATCCTTAAAACTCTGAGGATATATCTGGTAGAGAATACCTTCCTTCCACCATGTTTTGTCAATTGCCTTTTCTAGGTTTATTTCTTTTGGTGCGTTATTGCAGCCTATGATTACAAGGATAAGGAATGAAACAATAAATAACTTTTTCATGATGTGATATTAAAAGTAAGTAACCAATTTTGAGATTGATCCGGTTTCAGCGAGTTTCATTAATTAGATTTACTGAAAATTTATCTGACTAATCTAATGAATTTTACGACAACAACTTGTCCTTAACAATACTGCAATTCTTAAAGTATTTTTATTTATTTAACAGCTCAACAAGTAAGGGAATCAACGTATTTTTTAAATTTTCCGCTTGATTATACCCTTCATGTTTAAGTCGGATATGTCCTTTTTTATCGATAATTACCAAGCCAGGTACTCCGCTAAACCCAAAATTTTTATGACTGGTATTATTTCTCCATTCTCCTCTTAATATCGCTTCAGGTTAGCCCAATCCTGGGCATGGGAACAAGAAAAGCCAAAGATTACCAAAAGGGTAATTAAAAAAGTATAAGATTTAGTCAAAAGAATTTATCGCTTTTAAAATTGAACGGTTAGATGCGGCTTTTAAAGATTTTTCAAATAATTTCAGGTCTATCTTTTTAGCCATAGAATCGTTATAAACTATGGTCATACCTGACATTTCACAGACACCGAACTTGGTATTGATTAAATCGGAATCAAAATCTGCCGGTATTTCGGCATTACGCGGAAAGATATAAACGCGGATATTCCCATCTACTACCTTGAATAGTATTACATATGGTATATAACGATTACCATAGGTGTTTAATTTATCTAATATTAGCCATACTTCAGATGAAATAACGCCCTTATCTTTTCCTTCGATGACATAAACGCTTGCCGGATACTCGGGAATATCACCAACTTTTACAGGGCCGTCCTTTTTAAAATCAACCGGAAAATTCAGAATTGGAAGATCGCATTCAAAAATTTGGTAGTGAAAATGCCGGGATGATGCTCCTGCTTTTATTGAATTAAAGGTTAAATTAAAATCGGATCTTTTTTCTTCATAACCGAGTTGCCATATAATGTCAATGGCTTTAGTAAGATAATCTTTGTTATCAATTATTTGAAACGGGTGATAATTTTCCGTCTTCATTAAAACCAAAACGGTATGATTCTTTTCATAGGGTCTCGGATTAGGATACATCTTCCAGTTCTGATCTAATTGTATCCCGATCTCCTCATCGGGCATATTTTCCTCGCATAAAAAACAGCCTTTTTTACCTTTTTTTAAAACCGCTCGTTTAGCAGGATCACGCATTGGATTTACCTGACATATAAATGTATTATCCGAACCGATTGGAACATAATAAATATTCGGATGCTGATTATTTGAAGCAAAATAATCGGCCACAATTCCAACCTCGGTCTGTTGTTTTATTAGTTCTTCTATACGATGGGCTAATGGCGTATTATGTTGATTCATTTTCTGTGATTGTATGTTGAGATTAGGGCATATATATCAATCGAATACTTAAGTCTATTCATCTTTATCATGGTAAAACGGTTATTACTTTCATACTGCAATCTTTATCCTGCTTCTTAATCGCATAACAATCATACGGACAGAATTGATTTGTTTCAGTCGGCATATTAATGAGACTAATAGATTTTATGTAATTTCTGAAGTTCAGATATTTCAATTTCGATGCGAAGTAAAAATATTTTTTTAAATGATGGAATATCTTATCTCTTAAAATTGTATTCATTTCTTTTCAGCCATTCATCGGAATTCTCAAATCTAACTTCCTTCTTTATGATAAACTGATTTTTACCAAGGAGATATATATTTCGAATGGTGGCTTTCTTGTTGTTGTCCTTACCGAAATATTCGGTTGTGATCTGAACTTGCCCGTTCGATAACTTTTCCCTTGAAATGATCATTTTATTGTTTAATCGATCACCCTTTTTTGATAGGGTAATTTTATCTTTACTATTAGCTTTAGGTTCATTAGGATAGATGTTGTAAAGCAAAAGCTGATTTTTATTTTTTCCTTTTTTTACGCTCAGATTTGCAGGCATGGTATAGGGCTTATTTGAACCATAATCGATATAGGTTAATGATCCGGTCCATTCACCCAGGATGATTTCTAAATCTTCAGAAATTACAATGTTTGCAGGCGAATCAATGGATTGGTTTTGCGCGTAATTTTCGAATGATAAAAGAAAAATAAGCACTGCTATTATTTGAGCAAGGGTTATTTTCGTGATATTGATTTTAATCATAGTGTTTTGTGGTTTCTTCGGCAACGTTAAAAATACAAATTGTTACGGAACAGTATTGTAATTCGTAATTAATGAAGTTAACAAAAGGCCGATGCTTTTGAAAGTCAAAACCCTTCCGGATGTTCTATAAAAATAAGAACAATGATGATACTGGTTTATCCTGGAATATATTGCGGACCATTCTTAAATAATAAACAAATCCGGCATTAAACGAGGAGTTTGGTCAATGTTAGTATTTATTGGAAACTGAAACAGTCATCACCATGGTAGATGGAGCGCCTTCACTTCATTTTCATAAAACGCCTCCAATCTTTTAACCAATTTTGTTGAAATGGGCGCATGGACACTTTTGATGTTGGCGTTTAACTGGTCGATAGTAGTGTTCCCGGGAATAACTGTTGAAACAGCTTCATACGCCAGGCAAAACGAAATGGCTGTTTGCGGCAGATCTTCTTCATAACCGATAATAGTTTTTATTCGCTCTATTAAGGCAGCTCTTGTTTTAATATCAGTTCTTGACCATCGATTTCGTATATCATTAAATAAACTATCGGCGTTATATTTTCCTGAAAGCCAACCGGAATCCAACGGAATTTTTACAATAATTCCGACTTTCTTTTTTTGTGCCATATCAAACGCC
>JABDIV010000043.1 GCA_013003555.1 Flavobacteriaceae bacterium | reverse complement strand
GTTTCATTATCTGCTGAAAAAAGTTCGTCCAATTTACTTTCTAACATCGATTTTCCTCCGATCAGCCTGATAAAGCCTGAGATATCTTGTGGCACATAAAGGCTGTATTGCCAGGCATTGGCCTCGGTATAATTGAAATTAACCTCATAAGGATCAAAAGGTGCAAACCATGCATTTCGGAAACGACCGCGCATAAAACCCGATTCGGGATCGTAGATGTTCTTGTAATTTTGGGCTCTTTTCAGATAGGATTTATAGTCGTCATCTCTGTTCAAAGCCTTTGCCATTTGTGCAATGCTCCAGTCATCATAAGCATATTCCAATGTTTTCGATACCGATTCGCTCTCTTCCTCAACCGGAATAAATCCAAAAGTCTTATAGGCCTTTAATCCCAGATGATCTTGATCGGCACTATGCTTCATGGCTTCCAGGGCTTTGTTAGCATCATAGTCTTTGATCCCTTTAAGAAAGGCATCAGCAATAACAGGAACAGCATGATAACCTATCATACAACCGGTATAACAACCAGAAAGGTCCCAGATGGGCATAATACCACCCTCGTCATATTTCGCCAGAAAGGTTTTTATAAAATCATTGGTGCGTTGCTGTTCGATAATTGTGTAAAGCGGATGGGCTGCCCTATAGGTATCCCATAATGAAAAGACGGTATAATAGTTGAAATCTTCTGCCTGATGTATCTTCAGGTCCATCCCCCGATATCGGCCATCAACATCCTGGTAAAGGTTTGGAGCAAGCATACTATGGTACATGGCCGTATAAAAAATATGCTTTTGATCGGAATCTGTACTTTCTACAGTAATTTTCTCCAGTTGCTGTTCCCAGGCATTTTGGGCCAGGGTTCTGATTTCTTCAAAAGATTTTGAACCGATCTCCTGTTGAAGATTTTCCTTGGCTCCGGCTTCGTCCACCGCCGAAATACCGACTTTAACCTCAAGGGTTGATCCTGTTGAAGATTCAAATTCTAGTGCTAACTTCACGCCTTTTTTCTTACTCTTGTCTTCAAACTTCGCCATGAACTTGAAAGGCTTGGAAAATTGGATATTATAAAATAGCAACTGATTAGTAGCCCAGGCTTTTGAATGACGGTAACCGGTGAGTTCATGTTTTGACAAGGTGTCTGCCTTCGAATCCAAAACCTCATCGCGATGGTCCAGATCGATGATCAGGATCTGCGGTGTATCATCGGGAAAGGTGTAGCGATGTATGCCGCTTCTTTCGGAAACGGTTAATTCGACATCGATATTCGTTGATTCTAAATGTACCTTATAATATCCGGGTTCTGCCCATTCATTTTCATGAGAGAAAGGTGCGCGGTAACCCAACTGTCCATCGGCCCCGTTATTGAATTCAATAGAATTCGTGGGCATAAGTAAAATATCACCATAATCGCTAACACCTGTTCCACTCAAATGGGTGTGTGAAAAGCCGTAAATAAATGAATCGGAGTAATGATATCCCGAACAGCCGTCCCAACCATCTAAACGGGTGTCCGGACTCAATTGCATCATTCCAAACGGCATAGTTGCCCCGGGATAAGTATGACCATGACCACCGGTACCGATAAAGGGATTAACATAAGAGATAAGAGCTTTATCCTTTTTGGCGGGTTGAAGAGGTTCTGGTTGATCACAACCAACTATTAGGAAGCTGATAAAAAAAATGGAGAGTATGTATTTCATTAAATTAGTTGCCTAACTTTAGTGCAACTAATATACTAAAATGCCTTTCAAGAAATTTTTAATAGTCCTGGTTTTTTGCTTTTTAAGCATATCATGTGATAAGATAAAAAATGATCCGGCCGAAATCACCCTGATACCAAGGCCCAATGTTTTAACCCAAGTTGAGGGGCGGTTTGTTGTAGATAAAAATACCGCCATAATGAGCGATCCTGAATTGATGCCGGCTGCAAATTTTCTAACGGATTATATCTTTTTTGGTTCAGGGGTTCGTCTTGATTTTAAATCAAAAGGGCAGTCGATATCCTTTTTAAAAGATGATCAAATAGACCCGGAGGAGGGCTATCGTCTGGATGTGAAACCGGATGGGATTATCATTGCAGCTAAAAATGCTAAAGGAGCATTCTATGCTGTTCAGACTTTAAGGCAATTAATGACTGAGAAATTAGAAAATGCTAACCTGAAAGCGGCTGCAATTGCCGTTCCTTGTGTGTCTATTTCCGATTCGCCGCGATTTAAATACCGTGGGATGCATTTAGACGTTGGTCGGCATTTCTTTCCGGTTGAATTCATTAAGAAATATATCGATGCCCTCGCGCTGTTAAAGTTTAACACCTTCCACTGGCATCTCACCGAGGACCAGGGATGGCGGGTTGAGATCAAAAGTTATCCCAAACTTAACGAAGTTGCTTCCTTCAGAAATGAAACTCTGATCGGTCATTATAATGATCAGCCGCAGAGATTCGATGATACGGTTTATGGTGGATATTATACACAGGATGAAATAAGAGAGATCGTTGCTTATGCCCAAAAACGTTTTATTACAATAATTCCTGAAATTGAAATGCCGGGTCATTCACAGTCTGTCATTGCTGCCTATCCTGAGTTGGGTTGTACGGGAGAGTCGGTGGACGTGGCAACGAAATGGGGTGTTTTTGAAACCATTTATTGTTCAAAAGAAGAAACGTTTGAATTTCTGGAAACCGTCCTCGATGAGGTCATGGGGTTATTTCCGAGTACTTATATTCATATTGGGGGTGACGAGGCGCCCAAGACGAATTGGGAAAAGTGCGCAGCATGTCAAAAGAGGATCAGGGATGAAAACCTTAAGGATGAACATGAATTACAAGCCTATTTCATTTCGAGAATTGAAAAGTATTTAAATCAAAATAACCGTCAAATAATCGGTTGGGATGAGATTTTGGAAGGCGGGCTCGCTCCTAATGCAACCGTTATGTCCTGGCGGGGTATTGGTGGGGCAGTCAAAGCAGCAAAGATGAATCACGATGTCATTTTAAGTCCGACCTCACATTGTTATTTTGATTATTACCAGTCAGAATCACAAGATGAACCTCTGGCAATAGGGGGCTTTTTACCATTGAGAAAAGTCTATGATTTTGAACCGATTCCTGAGGAATTGAATGAGGCGGAGACTCAATTTGTATTAGGTGCACAGGGGAACGTATGGACAGAATATATGCGGGAGGCGAAACAGGTAGAATATATGGTTTTTCCCAGGATTCTTGCAATGAGTGAAGTGGTTTGGTCTGCAAAGGATTTAAAAAACTATTCAGATTTTGTATCACGTGTAGAGCGATTTCACAATCGTTTAAAGGCATTGGATATTAATTATGCCAACCATTTGTTCGAGATAAATGGCCAAATAAAATTCACAGATGGAATGGGATTTTATAGTTTAGAAACCGAATCAAAGTCTAAAACAATTCGCTATACCACTGATGGCCAGGCACCAAATTCAGGATCCATTTTATATTCAGAACCAATTAAAATCGATGGGGATATTATTGTACAGGCCGCCGTTTTTGACAAGGGAAATCAAATTGGTTCTGTTTTCACACAAGAGATAAAACGACACATAGGATTTGGAAAAGAACCAACTATCAATGTTGAACCGCATAAGGCCTATAATGCGGGTGGAATTCGAGCTTTGACAAACGGAATTATCGGCAGCGATACACGCTACGGGGATTCAGAATGGCTTGGCTTCTGGGGTGAGAATCTAAATATTCGAATTGAGTTCGATAAACCAACAGCTATTCAGAGTGTATCCACGCGTTTGTTCAATGCCATGGGGCAGTGGGTTTATGCTCCGAAAATGATTACAATAAGAACCGATCGCAGTGAAAAAACGGTTAGTATTGATTCGGAAGGTTTAACGATTGTGCCTGTTAATATACCGATTTCAGGAGAGGTTCGATTTATCGAATTACTTATACCGGGTTATGGAATCATTTCGAAAGGATATCAGGGAGAGGGTAATCCGGCATGGACCTTTATTGACGAAATTATCATTCAATAGGATGAAGCTTGAAGTTTGTGCCGCAACTATTGAATCGGCTCTCAATGCCCAGGCCGGTGAAGCCGATCGAATCGAATTGTGTCGGGATCTTTATCTCGACGGCTTAACGCCACGTAAGAAAACCATTAAAACTGTTTTAAAACGATTAGACATCCCGGTTTTTATCCTCGTTCGACCACGATCTGGCAATTTTGTGTATTCCGAAATGGAATTCAATCGGATGTTAGAGACAATAGAATTCGTGAAATCAGCCGGTTGCCATGGAATAGTATCGGGGGTTCTTAATCTCGACAATTCCATTGATATAAAGCGAACAGCCAAACTGGTGGATTCTGCATTGCCATTACCATTTACGTTTCATAGGGCTTTCGACCTGGTCAATGATAAACAGTCTGCAGCTCATTCATTGGGAGCCATAGGTGTTAAGCGGATCTTAACATCTGGGGGCAAGGCAAGGGCAATCGATGGATTAGATAGCTTAAAATCATTGCAGGAGGCAGTTGGCAATAAACTTATCATTATGCCAGGCGGCGGGTTGAGACCTGAACAGGTTAATCAATTTAAAGAGTCTGGATTTAAAGAATTGCATAGCTCGGCTCGTCCCATAGAAGATCATGTTATTAAATCGATTAAAATTCACTCAGATCGTTCAGTTATCGCGGCTTTTAAAAGGGAAATGTTTACTTAAAACAACAGAATGTTTAACACTTTGATAAGATAAGTCCTTTGGTGAATTAATATCTTTGCCTATCAAAATTGAACAATGATTCGCTGGCTTATTTTTTTAGTGATTTTTGGTGTGATCGATCTTTATGCTTTTCAAGCTTTAAAGACGGTTACCAAGAACAATTGGATTCACTTAGTATACTGGCTGATCAGCTTAATGGTAATTGGCAACTTTGTTTATCACTATTATGGATTTAGTCGTAGTGACGGTTTTTCTCAATCTCATGGTTATGCCTTCGCATTTCTAATCACCATTATGGTTCCGAAATTAGTCCTGCTAACCATAATGATCGGGGAGGACGTTTGGCGGGTATTTTCGTTTGGACTTAAGAACGATATTCGAATAGGGACGGAAAATGGAGGGTCATTAGATAGCAGAAGAAGGTTCCTGTCTCAAATAGCTCTAAGCCTGGCTGCGATCCCATTTGCGTCATTTTTGTATGGCATTTCAAGGGGAAAATATAATTTCAGGGTTCTCAATTATACGCTTTATTTCGATGACCTACCTGATGCATTTGATGGTTACAGGTTAACTCAGATTAGCGACATACATTCGGGAAGTTTTGACAATCCGAGTAAGGTTGATTATGCGATCGATCTGATCAATTCACAGAAAAGTGATGTTCTTCTTTTTACCGGCGATATGGTTAATAACAGGGCTGAAGAAATGGAGCCATATGTCGAGATGTTTAAAAAGCTTGAGACTAAGGATGGCATGTATTCAATATTGGGAAATCACGATTATGGAGATTACATCCGTTGGGAAAGTGAAGATGCTAAAAAGAAAAACTTGGAAGATTTAAAAATCATTCAAAAGGACATTGGATTTGACCTGCTTCTTAATGAGCATCGTTATATAGAAAGAGATGGTCAGCGTCTTGCCATAGTCGGTGTGGAAAACTGGGGTAAAGGCGGTTTTAAAAAGGCAGGCGACCTGAAAAAAGCCGTTGAATCTATTGATAAGGATGATTTTAAAATATTATTGAGTCATGATCCCTCGCATTGGGAGGCTGAGGTTGTTGATGACGATTATCATTTTCACCTGACTTTGAGTGGGCATACTCATGGGATGCAATTTGGAATTGAAATTCCGGGATTGTTCAAATGGAGCCCGGTAAAATGGCGTTATAAGCAATGGGCCGGGATTTATGAAAAATTTGGTCAATATATAAATGTCAATCGTGGCTTTGGATACCTGGCTTTTCCTGGACGTGTTGGGATATGGCCTGAGATATCGGTTATAGAATTGAAAAAACGGTCAAAAGAAGCTTAATTAACAGGAAATGTTATATTTGTAGTAGTGCATTTCACTTAAAAGTTTAACCTATGTCAAAATTTGGGGAACTTATCGATGTCGATATACCGGTTTTGCTTGACTTTTTCACCGAATGGAATGACGAATCAACGGCAATGCATGCTGTTTTACGAGACGTCGCAGCCGCCTTGGGGGATAAGGCGAAAGTTATTAAAATAGATGTTGAGAAGAACAAAGAATTAGCTGAAGCACTTCGCATAAAAGGCTTGCCAACCCTTATCATCTATAAGAACGGTGAAATGAAATGGCGTCAAAGCGGTGAACTCGATGCCAACACTCTTATCGGATTGGTTCAGGAATACATTTAAACTCGAACCCTTTGCTCATTAAATCCTCGAGAACCAATGGCAGGGCATATTTCAAATTTCTTCTAGCTTTAAGACTATCATGAAAAACAATAATATCGCCTGCAGTGGTATTATCAATGACGTTATTTGCACAGGTCTCCTCATTAATTTTTTGATCCCAATCCTTAGAGAGAATGCTCCACATTACAATATCAAATCCCTTATCCTTGAGTGCTTCAACCTGGGTAGGCCTTATTTGTCCGTAAGGCGGACGAAACAATTTAGACCGGATTAATTTTGACGCCCGAGACACATCATCTACATATTTTAAAGTCGGTGTTGACCAGCCTTTTAAATGATTCTCGCTATGATTTCCAACGCTGTGTCCTTCTTGTTGGATTCGTTCAAAAAGCTCTGGATATTTCGCTACCTGGCTGCCCACACAAAAAAAAGTTGCATTCGCCCTATACTTTTGAAGCAGATCAAGTGTCCAATCGGTTACTCCTGGCGTAGGGCCATCATCAAAAGTTAAATAAACCGATTTTTCAGTCGTTGGAATATGCCATATCAAATGTGGTGCAATACGTTTAAGCCATGAAGGTGTTTTAACAGGTGCAAGGCTCACGGTATCAGTCAATTGGTTCAATTGCGTTGGTGTCTACGGGAAGATCCCGGTCTTCACTCATGTCTTCAAGATCGTCCTCACCCAGGAAATGACTGAACAACCGAAGATGATTATTAAAGGATAACATTTGTGCTTTTGCATACTCAGAATCCTCATCATTGACAATTACAGCATCGACCAGACTTCTGTACCGTTCAATATCAACGTAAATTTCCTCGAAAAGGGTTTCTTGATCATCAATATTTAAACTGCTATAATATTCGAGTTTTTCCTGGTATTTTAGGCTAACCTCTGAAAATAAATCGCGGGCTTTATCAGCCGATCCTACTTCATAATATGCAATGATATATGGTTCAAGCAAGGTATAGTATTCAAAAATATTAACGGGCATTTTTTCCATGGCAAGATCGGCGATTTCTTCTGCCTTGTCCAATTGCTCTTCCTTGAGCAATTGTTCGATAAGCCTGGCAAGGTTACCTCTGTATGTTATCCCGTTCTTTCTGGTTTCCACATCGTGGTATATCGATGGGTCACCGCTATTTCCCCAGTTCCAGTTTTTAACCATATCGTACATGACATCGGAATTAACCCGACCCATATCAAAAGGATTGGCCTTATCAACCGGTGTTTTGATCGGCACGAGCTTGTAACATAAACCATCCAGTTGCAGGTAATCCTTCATCCAGATATAATCATCGGCACCAAAGGCGCCACCGGTGAAATAGATGGGCCGTTCCCAATTGTTATTGGCCACAACATCCAGCATGAGCAATCTGTTTTTCGCCAGTCCGCTGCCGGTGAGCTTTATATCGATTTTTGGCACGATTAGATCGGCATCTTTTTCAGCGACAATTCCATTTCTTAACACAACTTCCTTATCGACAGGGATGCTAATGAACTCTGTAGGTAAATAATTGTAAGACAGGGCTTGTCGTTGCATCTGACCTGCTTCAAGCATAGCGTTAATATCTGAATCGCTATATCCTTGCTGATTTAAAATGTATTTATACTTTGTTTTTGGATTATCGCTTGTGATGAAATTCAAGAATTCGTTAATATCTAAAGTGTCTTCGGTAATGACCTGTTTCATGATATAATCTCTGGTCCCATATCTGTATTTCTCATGGGTCAGTTTTGACGGAATCGGGTCGCTTTCATAAGCTTTTCTTTTCATTTGATCGATGTACCAATCGGTTTGGAAAAGGCTTGTATTCACTACCCGAACATCGGTTCGTATTCCTTCGATTTCTTGTGCATACCATAAGGGGAAGGAGTCGTTGTCACCGATAGAAAACAAAATGGCATTGGGTTGACAAGATTCAAGATACTTGACCGCCATGGCATGTGCTGTTTCCCTGCCTGAACGGTCGTGATCGCCCCAATTCTGAGATGCCAGAATACCCGGAACGAGCACCAGGCAAATTAAGGTGATGGCAGGCACCAGGAATTTCGATTCTAATTTTTCCCGAAAGGCATTAAATAATGCATAAACTCCAATACCGATCCAGATTGAAAAAACATAGAATGAACCAACGACAGAATAATCGCGCTCTCGAGGTTCAAAAGGTCTTACATTGGTATAGAACTGAATGGCCATTCCGGTAAAAAGAAAGAAAACCAATAAAACCCAGAACCATTTCCTGTTGGTGTTATAAACAAATAACAGGCCTATTAATCCCAGGATGAGTGGGAGAAAATAATAGGTGTTTCTGGCCTTATTGTTTTTTACATCACTCGGCAGATTATCCTGGCTGTAACCGATTGAACGTTCATCGATAAAATTAATGCCACTTAGCCAATTTCCATGTAGATCGTATTTACCCTGAACATCATCTTGCCTCCCAACAAAATTCCACATAAAATATCGCCAATACATATAGCCAAACTGATATTCGAGTAAGTAGGCAAGATTATGCCCGAACGATGGTTTGTCAACTTCTATATATTCCCGAAACTGATTTAAAAAACGACTATAGTCCTCATAATCAACAAGTCCTTGAGACATATTCGATTTGAAGTCATTTACAACCTGTCGAAGCTCATTTTGCATTCTGTATTCCGGTTTGATCTGGAAATCGATGTAGCCGGTGAACAATTTGATATAATTCTCGGCGTGTTCTTCACTCCACATCCTCGGCAAAACAGATGCATGCTTGCTGTTGTAATTATAATTGGCGCCCTCATAATCGTTAACAATTATATATTCACCTTTCTCATAGTCTTTTTCATACTTAGGCTTATCATCAACATAGGGTTTGTTTTCATCAAGTCCACCGTATTGGTTGGTGAATTGCGGGCCATAGAATAAGTGGGTTTTCGGGTATTGTTCAAGATTATAATAGGCCAAAAGTTCTCTTGCACTTGACGGATCGTTCTCATTGATAACGACATCGGCATTGGCACGAATGGGCAGCATGAGCCATGAGGAAAATCCGACAAAAATGAACAGCACACAAAGAATTAAAGTATTTACCCATTTGAGCCCCTTCTTTCGACTTTGCTTGAGACCGTAATAAAACAGGGCAATTAAAATTATCCCACAAATAACCGTGCCTGAATGAAATGGAAGGCCAACCGAATTCACCATAGTCACCTCCATCCAGCTGAATATTTTCAATGTCGATGGGAGCAATAATTTGAAAATAAAAGCTAAAATACCAACAACCACAATATTGGCAACGATGAAGTTTTTTACGGTAACAGGTTTGTAGTTCTTAAAGAAATAGATCAGGCCGATTGCAGGGATGGTCAACAAGCCCATAAAATGCACACCAAATGATAACCCGGTAATAAACGCGATCAATATCAGCCATCTGTTTCCTCTTGGCTTGTGCATGTCCTGCTCCCATTTTAGACCGAGATAGAACATCAAGGCCATTAAGAGTGTCGCCATAGCATATACTTCGGTTTCGACAGCGTTGAACCAGAACGAATCCGTGAAGGTAAATGCCAGGCTTCCAACGAGAGAAGAACCGAGAATGGCTTGACCCTGACCCAATTTTAGAGTATCTTTTTTGACAACGAGATTCTTAAGCAGCAGGGAGATCGACCAGAACATAAACAAAATCGTAAAGGCACTTGCAACCGCACTCATCATGTTAAGCATCATGCCGATCTGAGAAGGATCGGTGGCAAAAATGGAAAAGAAAGCTCCGAGCATTTGAAAAAATGGAGCACCTGGCGGGTGACCAACCTGGAGTTTGGATGAGGTTAGAATATATTCACCTGCATCCCAAAAACTAACCGTAGGCTCTACGCACAAAGCATAGGTAACAAGAGCTACAAAAAAAACGAACCAGCCTAAAATGGTGTTCCATTTTTTAAATGCTTTGTTTGTCATCATATTTAATCGTAATTGTTCGTGGCGAATTTAGCAATAATTACATTACAGCTGAAGTTTTTAAGTAAACGTTAAGTAATCGGGCTTATTTTAAAATAAAATGTTTGCCTGAATCAAACTTTGTTCTAAATTTGCAATCGCTAAATGCATTGGCCCATGGTGTAACTGGCAACACGTCTGGTTTTGGTCCAGAAGAGTCTAGGTTCGAGCCCTAGTGGGCCAACAAATTATTTATATGATCCCGAATTTTGATTCGGGATTTTTTTTGGAAAAAATATTATTGAATTCGGGCGAGATCCTGCCTCTCAGCATACAAGGCCTCTGCCGTTTCAGGGGATTTGTCCTGAGCCGAACGGAGGGTGCCTTCGAAGGCAACTAAAATTTAACAGCCACCCCGGTTTTTAATTAAGACCATGATTTTTTTAACTAATGGAATTACAGCCATTTCAAATCCTGAATGTTACGACCGGGCGTTCGGCATGATTTACAAGGTCTTCACTAATACTTCCATTGAAGAAATGGGCAATTCCCTGACGACCGTGTGTGCTGATTCCAATGAGATCGGCATCGATGCTTTGTGAAAAGTTTAAAATTCCCGTCTCGACAGTTTCATCGTTATAAATGGTAACAGAATAATTTTCATAATCGGAATCATCGGTAAACATGGCTATCCGTTTATTAGCCTCGGCCGTGGTTAAGAAATTATTAGGAGTATTAACCATGACCAGATGCAGCTGGGCATTGAACGAACTGGCTAAGAATGCAGCCTGTTTGTATGTTTCTGCACTATCCTTATTGAAATCTGATGCAAACACAAAATCGTTAACTTCGAAATGATCGTGAGGTTTCTTAATCACAAGAACCGGCACTGTTGCTGTCCTGACGACCTTCTCCGTGTTCGATCCGATAAACATTTCTTTAATCCCGCTAACCCCGTGAGAACCCATCACGATAAGGTCGATTTTTTTCTCTTCGCAAACATCAACAATGTGACTGAATGATTGGTGGAATTCTACAGTTTCATTAACTGTTATTCCCTCGAGATATTCTTTAGCAAGGACGTCCTGAAATCGTTTTTGGGCAAGTTTCATAAAAAACATTGCTTCAGGAAGATCGCTGTGACCGCTCAGTGCATCGATTTGGTGAAGCGGTAGTTCTAATAAATGCAGTAAATAAATTTCGGCATCATATTCTCTGGCGAGTTGGGCAGCAACCTTAAGCGCATTTTCAGCCTGTTCTGAAAAATCGGTGGGGACAAGAATTTTTTTCATTATGTTGGAAGATGTTAGTCGCCCTAAAATTAGAAAAAAATTGAGTCTTAACACCTTGTGAATGTCATTATAAATGTTGTATATTTGCACTGTTGTAAGAAAAAGATTAATTGAGGGGACGAAAAGTCCCCTCTTTTTATACAAAAAATGTTAGTGGACATTGTACAATCGGCACTCGAAGCAGCCCTGAAAAGCAGGCCTGATTTGTTTTTAATCGATTTAATTGTCGATGAGTCCAATAAGATTAGAGTAGTCATTGATGCTGATAAGGGTGTTGTTGTAGATGATTGCGTATTTATAAGTCGTCAAATCGAAGGTGAACTTGATCGTGATGAAATTGACTTTTCACTTGAAGTTACCTCAGCAGGAGCCAACTCACCGTTGGAGCATGTTCGGCAATACAAAAAAAACATTGGCAGGTCACTTGAGGTGACAACAACGGCTAACGAACATATCGTTGCTGAATTAGTCAGTGCCGATGAAACCGGAATAACTCTGAATTGGAAAGTAAGAGAACCCAAGCCGATAGGAAAAGGAAAAGTTACGGTGAAGAAAGAAGCTGTGCTAAATTATAAGGACATAGAAAAAGCAAAAGTTAAGATAAAATTCTAACAGAAGAATTATGGAAAATCTCGCGTTAATCGAATCGT
This sequence comes from Flavobacteriaceae bacterium, assembly GCA_013003555.1. GTDB lineage: Bacteria > Bacteroidota > Bacteroidia > Flavobacteriales > Flavobacteriaceae > SHLJ01. The sequence continues at coordinate 1,321 of JABDIV010000043.1, read as the reverse complement.
TTTCTGAATTTAAAGATGACAAATTAATCGACAGGGTGACTTTGATGGCCATCCTTGAAGACGTATTCAGAAATGCATTGAAAAAGAAATTTGGCGATGACGACAATTTTGATATCATTATTAACCCTGATAAGGGTGACCTTGAAATATGGCGAAATCGTGTGGTTGTGGCCGACGGAGAAGTTGAAGAGCCCAATCAGGAGATCTCCATAACTGATGCCAGGAAGATTGAGCCCGATTTTGAAGTGGGTGAAGATGTTTCCGAGGAGGTAAAATTGATGGATCTGGGACGTCGCGCGATTTTAGCATTAAGGCAAAACCTGATCTCGAAGATCCATGAACACGATAATACTAATATTTACAAGCAGTTTAAAGACCTAGTCGGTGAGATATATTCGGCCGAGGTTCATCACATTAGGCACAGAGCGATTATTTTACTTGATGATGATGGGAATGAGATTATCCTTCCGAAAGACAAGCAAATCCCATCCGATTTTTTCAGAAAGGGAGAAAATGTACGGGGTGTTATTGAAAGTGTTGAGTTAAAAGGAAGTAAACCATCGATCATTATGTCAAGAACGGCTCCTGAATTTCTTGAGAAATTATTTGAACAAGAAATCCCTGAAGTTTTCGATGGCTTAATTACGGTAAAAAATGTCGTGCGTATTCCAGGAGAAAAGGCGAAGGTTTCTGTTGATTCTTACGATGATCGAATTGATCCAGTAGGAGCCTGTGTGGGTATGAAAGGATCTCGAATTCACGGGATCGTTCGTGAATTGGGCAATGAAAATATCGATGTAATAAACTTTACAAATAACACCCAACTCTATATTTCCAGGGCCCTAAGCCCGGCACGGGTAACCTCGATAAAGATCGATGATGAAACTAAGCGTGCTGAGGTTATACTGAAGCCTGAAGAAGTGAGTAAAGCTATAGGCCGAGGAGGGCATAACATTCGATTGGCAGGACGATTAACAGGCTATGAGATCGACGTATTTAGAGAAGGTGTTGAAGAAGATGTTGAACTTTCGGAGTTCTCAGATGAAATAGAAGACTGGATCATTAAGGAATTCTCGAAGGCAGGACTAGATACAGCTAAAAGCGTCCTTGAGCAAGAAATAGGTGATCTTGTTAAACGAACCGATTTGGAAGAAGAAACCATTCAGGAGGTAATACGCATACTGAAGGAAGAATTCGAGGAATAAGATAAATGAAATAAAACACAGGTTTATGTTTGGGATATTCTATTTTTATCAGAATTTTCAAGAGGTGAACCGTAAGTAATTGATATTATAGCATTTTATGGCTGAGACAATTAGAT